>CAZLKZ010000034.1:0-7909 GCA_964560235.1 uncultured Conexibacter sp.
GCGGAGAGCACGAGCACGCCGGCAAGCAGCCGTGCCCGCAGCGATCGCAGGCGCCACCAGCCCTTCGAGTTGGAGGCGCCTTCGGTCATCGACTGGTGCGGAGCGCGTAGCCGACCCCGCGCACGGTCTGGATCAGCGGCTCGCCGTGCGGGTCGAGCTTCTTGCGCAGGTAGCTGACGTATGTCTCGAGCACACGCGCGTCACCACCGAAGTCGTACTGCCACACGTGCTCGAGCAGCTGACTGCGTGACAACACGCGTCGGGGGTTCCGCATGAAGTAGCGCAGCAGCCGGTACTCGGTATCGGTCAGCTCGATACCAACTCCGCCGCGCGAGACCTCGCGTGTCTCGTCGTCCATCTCAAGATCTTCGAAGGCGAGTCGGCGGTCCTCCGGTTCAGCCTGGCCGCTGCGCCGCAGGATTGTCCTGACGCGCGCGATCAGCTCTTCGAGGCTGAACGGCTTGGTTACGTAGTCGTCGCCACCTTCGGACAGACCCCGGACCTTGTCCGCGGTCTCGTCGCGGGCGGTCAGGAAGATGATCGGCGTATCGCTGCGCTGAGCGCCCAGTTTGGAGGCGACGTCGAAGCCCTCCATGTCGGGGAGCATCACGTCGAGCACCATCAGGTGCGGCCTGAAGCTCTTGACCTTGTCGAGCGCTTCGGTGCCCGTCCCGGCGCTCTCGACGTCGAAACCCTCGAAGTCGAGGGCCATCTTGATCACCTCGACGATGTTGGGTTCGTCGTCGACAACGAGGATGCGTTCGGCGCTCATGGGTGCAATCGTCGGCGCGGCTGTCTTAGGGCGGCTGAGGAAAAGCTGGGAATTACCTGAGTGCGCTGCTCTCAGGCGCCTCTCAGCGTAGACCCACTTGTCGCTGGGGCGAGTGGTCGATGTTGCAGCGCATGCCACAACCCGCATCGCGCAGCATCGAAGTCGTCATCCCGGTACTCAACGAGCAGGGCGCTCTTGCGCAGTCGCTGAGGCGCCTACACGAGTACCTGACGGCCACGTTCGCCGCTGAGGAGTGGCAGATCACGATCGTCGACAACGGCTCGACCGACAGCACTCCGCAGATCGCGCAGGCGCTTGCGAGCGACCTCCCGGGCGTGCGGTTGCTGTCACTCACCCAGCGCGGGCGAGGCCTGGCGCTGCGCACCGCCTGGTCGCAGAGCGAAGCGGACGTGCTGTGTTACATGGACGTGGACCTTTCCACCGACCTGCGCGCGCTCCCGCCGCTGATCGCACCGCTGCTGAGCGGACACAGCGACCTGGCGATCGGTACGAGGCTCGCCGGAGGGTCGCGGATCGAGCGTGGGGCGAAACGCGAGCTGATCTCGCGTGCGTACAACAAGCTGCTCAAGGTGACGCTGGCGGCACGCTTCAGCGACGCCCAGTGTGGGTTCAAGGCCATCACCCGAGATGCCGCCCAGAGCCTCTTGCCCGCCGTGCAAGACAACGGCTGGTTCTTCGACACCGAGCTGCTGATGGCGGCGCAGCGCACCGGCATGCGCATCCACGAGGTGCCGGTCGACTGGATCGACGACAAGGACACGCGCGTGCAGATCGTGCCGACGGCGGTAGGCGACCTGCGCGGGATCGCGAGGCTGCTCGCCTCGGCACGACTCACGCGCTTTCTGGCAATCGGGGTCATTTCGACGATCGCGTACGCCGTCCTGTACCTGCTCATGCGGCCCGGTCTCGGCGCCGGCGGCGCCAACGCGGCCGCGCTCGCGATCACCGCAGTGGCGAACACCCAGGCTAACCGCGCTCTCACGTTCGGAATCCGTGGACGGCGAGGGCTACTGCGCCAACACACAATGGGCGCCGGCGTCTACGTGCTGACGCTCGGGCTGACGGCGGGCGCACTCAGCCTGCTCCACCTGGCCGACACCACGCCCGCCCGCTGGCTCGAGCTGAGCGTGCTGATCGCAGCCTCGGTGTGCGCCACAGCAACACGCTTCGCGCTCCTGCGCAGCTGGGTGTTCGCTCACCGCGCCCTCGGCTTCGGCAGGCGAGTCAGAGCTCTCGCACCCTCACCCGCCAACCCGGCCAATTAGAGACAAGGACCGACACAGCAATGTCCACCGCATCCCCAACCATTCAGCGGCCTTCGCGCGCTACCGGCCGGATCAGCATCGCGCTGCCGAATCCAGAGCTGCTGTTCCTACTCGCATTGTCGCTTGGCCTTGGCCTCTGGTCGCTGGGCACCAACGGACTCGCCAACGAGTACTACAGCGCCGCAGTCAGGTCGATGACGACGAGCTGGAGCAACTTCTTCTTCGGCTCTTTTGACGCCGCCGGGGTAATGACGGTCGACAAGCCGCCGCTTGCGCTCTGGGTGCAGGCGGCCAGCGTGAAGGTGTTCGGGTTCTCGACCTGGTCGATGCTCGTGCCGCAGGTGCTGATGAGCGCCGGCTCGGTGTGGCTCACCTACGACATGCTGCGCCGGCACTTTGGCCGGGTCGCTGGCTTCAGCGGCGGACTGATCCTCGCGCTCACTCCGATAAGCGTCGCGATGGCTCGGCACAACAATCCCGAGGCCGCGCTGACGCTGCTTAGTGTCGGGGCCGTGTGGGCAGTGCTGCGCGGGCTCGAGGACGGACGTACCCGATGGATGGTGCTCAGTGGACTGCTGATCGGCCTCGGATTCACGACCAAAATGGCAGCAGCGCTGCTGGTCGCACCCGCTATCGCGGCGGCCTGGGTCTGGGTCCGTCCAGGTGGTACGAGGAACGCGGTGCGCGGCCTCGCCGCCTGGGGAGCAACGCTCGCGGCGTCTGCGCTGGCCTGGCCGGTAGCGGTCTGGCTGACACCGGCTAGCTCTCGACCGTGGATCTCCGGCACCTCAGACAACTCGATTTGGTCGCTGATCTTCGGCTACAACGGGCTCGGACGCCTCTTCGGCCAGAGCGGCGGCCCCGGCGGCGGGGGCGGCCCAGGCGGCGGCGGTGGCGGCGGCGTCTTCGGCGGCGACCCTGGCCTCGCCCGGCTGTGGAACGAGGCACTGGGCGGGCAAGCGTCGTGGCTGCTCGGCGGCGCGCTGGTTGCAGGGCTCGGGCTGGCGCTCGTAACCCGGCTACGCCGTGACGACAAGCGCACCGGATTCGTGCTCGCTGCCGGGGGCTCACTAGTCACGATTGCGCTGTCCTTCAGCATGGCCGAAGGGATCTTCCATCCGTACTACGTCGCGCTCTTCGCTCCGTTCGTGGCACTGCTGATCGGCGCGGTCGTGGGTGTCGTGACCGGCGGCGAGGACACGCCTCGCGTCGAGCACACCGCGCTCGGGCTCGCGGTCCTCTGGGCGTCGGCGATGAGCACGGTCGCGGTCATCGACGCCAGCGCCACAGAACTCGGATGGCTGCAGTGGCCCGTACTGATCGTGGCCATCGCAGCCACGTATCTGCTCGTCGCTGGAGTCGATCGGCTCTCCCGCACGTTGGCGGTCGGTATCGCGGGCGCGGTGATGTTGGTCGGTCCGGCCGTGTGGTCGATCGAGACCCTCGGGCACCCGACCAGCAGCACCTTCCCGGCAGGCGGGCCAGCATCGGCAGGCACCGGCGGGTTCGGTGGCGGACCTGGCGGCGGCGGGCGCATGCAGCCCGGCGGTGCGGGCAACGCGGGCATGATGGCGCCGCCTTCCGGGTTCGGTGGCGGTTCTACCGGTGCGATGGGCGGTGGTCCCGGCGGGATGGGCGGCGGCTCGGACAGTTCACTGACCGAAGCACTCACCTACGTGCGCGCAAACGGAGGCGGCACCGTCGCCGTGTCAGGGCAGAACGGCGCCGCTTCTCAACTGGTGGCCGCGGGCGCACGCGACGTTGTCGCCCTCGGGGGATTCTCTGGTCGCGAGAGCCAAGTCACCATCGCTTGGCTCGCGGACGCCGTCGAGAGTGGGCGGATCCGCTACGTGCTCACCTCCGACACCGGCGGCATGGGGGGAGGGCTCCCGGGCGACGACCGGGTCGGCTCGACCGACGTGATGAGCGCCGCTGCACAGGTCGGGACGGCAGCTGGATCAGTCTCCGGGCTGGTGGACCTCCAAGGAAAGGCCGACGCCCTGCGCGCGCTCGCCCAGTAGCCACAGCTAGACTGTCGATCGATGGCTTCAGAAGACAAAGTCGCCCTTGAGGGCGAGGTCGTCGAGTCGCTGCCGAACCTCCTGTTCCGGATCAAGCTCGACATGGACGACCACGAGGTGCTCGCGCACCTGGCAGGCAAGATGCGCCGCAACCGCATTCGCGTACTCCCGGGCGACCGGGTGCGCGTCGAGGTCAGCCCGTACGACCTCACTCGTGGCCGCATCGTTTACCGGATGAAGTAGCCCTCATCCCGGCGTGCTGGCTCGCTGGGCATCGGTTGTAGAACGCGCCGCATTGCCGGTGGCGATTGTGCTCGCCGTCCTGGTGGCTGCCGCGGGAGCGGGATCGATCGGCGTGGCCGGCAAGCTCAGCTCGTCCGGTGACCAGTTCTTCGACCACCGCTCTGAGTCTTGGCAGGTCGCGCAGGACAACGACGCTGAGGGCGGACCCGCATTGCTGCCCAGCTTGCTCGTCGCGGTGCAAGACCCGACGGCCGCGCGGATGGGTCAGGTCCGCTCCGATCTCGAGGCGATGGGCGCGCTGGTCGTGCTCGATCAGGCTGCGTTCAACCTCGGCACCGTCGCACGCGCGCCGTCGCTTACGAGCCCGTTGCGCTCGGCCGACGGGCAGGTCGCCGGCGTTGCTGTGTACCGCGGTGCGAGCAGCATCCCGGCCCAAGAGATGGCTGCTGCGCTGCGCACGATCGCTGGAGTGCAGGTCGGCGGGTCTGAGCTCGCGTCGGCCGAGCGCGCCGACTCGGTCGGCCCGGATCTCGTGCGTGCCGAGCTGATCGCATTCCCGCTCCTGTTCTTGCTCTCGCTCGTGCTGTTCCGCAGCCCGATCGGAGCGCTGCTGCCGCTCGTTGTCGGCGCGAGCACCATCGCGATCGTGCTGTTCGGGCTGCGAGCTGCAGCAACTCAAACCGAGCTCTCGCACTACTCGCTGAACGTCGTTACCGGCCTCAGCCTCGGTTTGTCGATCGACTACGCGCTGCTCATGTTGTGGCGCTACCGCGAGGAGGTCGAGCAGCACGGGCACGGCGCGCTTGCCCGCTCGCTGATGCTTCGCCGCAGTGGACGCACGGTTGTGCAGTCGGCTCTCACCGTTGCCGGCGTGCTCGCGTGTCTGGCGCTGTTCCCAATTCCGTTCCTGCGCTCGATCGGGATCACCGGCGCTTTGACGGCGATGGTGGCCGGGGTCGTCGCGGTACTTCTCATCCCGGTGCTGCTCACACTGCTCGGTGGGCGCGTCGACGCGCTGACGCCTGCGCGGTGGCGGGCGGGGACGAGCCTGCGGGCAGACCGCAGCACGACAGGCTTCTGGTACCGGGTCGCCCACCGCTCGGTGGCGCGGCCCGTCCTGACCGTCGTACTGACCTCTGCGGTGCTCGTGTTGCTCGCTTGGCCCGCGTCCACGATGCAGCTGGGCGGCCTGGGTAGTGCTGACGTGCCAAACGGCAGCGAGGTGTCAAAGGTCGCCCACCTGTTCGCAGACAACTTCCCAGTCGATGTCGAGCAGCCGGCGGTGGTGCTCATAAAGGGCCAGTCGGGCACGCAGATCGCTGGCAGCGCGCAGCGCCTGGGCAATGTGCCGGGAGTAGCGGCCGTGGCACGGCCGACCCAGCTGGCTGGCGGCTCGTACCGGATCGACGTCATGCTCAAACGAGGCGCCGACGTGGGGCAGTTCACGTCCCGCGCACGCGCGCTTTCGCTGCCAGGCGAGACATCTGTCGGCGGCATCTCCGTGAGCTTTGCCGACCAGCGCAGCGCAATCGCAGACCGGGCCCCGCTCGTAGCTGCGGTCATCGCCCTGGTCGTGCTCGTGCTCCTGTTCTTCGTGACCGGCTCCGCGATCCTCCCTCTGAAGGCGCTCGTGATGACCGGCCTCACGGTGATTGGCGCCCTCGGGGTGATGGTCGCGATCTTCCAGAACGGCTGGTTCGAGGGCGCGCTCAACTACACGAGCACCGGCACCTTCGATCTGACCGTCCCGGTACTGGTCGGGGCGTTCGGGGCGGCGCTATCGATCGACTACAGCATCATCCTGCTCGCCCGGATTCGCGAGAGCCGCGCGGAGACGGGAGGCGACGACCGAGAGGCGATCGCACTCGGTCTCGATCGCACCGGGCGCGTCGTCTCGGCGTCCGCGGCGCTCTTCTGTGTCGCGTTCCTGGCCTTCGCACTCGTACGGCTCACCCTCATCAAGGAGATCGGGATCGGCACCGCGGCGGCTGTAGTCATCGACGTGACGCTGGTCCGCGCGCTCCTTGTCCCGGCGCTGATGGCGCTGCTGGGACGCGCAAACTGGTGGGCGCCGGGTGCGCTCAGGCGTAGGCTGCGCGACTGATGGAGCGCTCGGCACACGGTTACTGGCTCGCTGACGTCGGACCTGTCACAGCCGAAGCTGCGCTGCCACCTGGAGCTCACAGCGCCGATGTCGCGGTCATCGGCGGCGGCTATCTCGGCATGTGGACCGCGTGGCGACTCGCTGAACGAGGCGCCGACGTGGTGCTCTGCGAGTCGGGCATCTGCGGCGAGGGCCCCAGTGGGCGTAACGGAGGTTTCGTCAACCCGCTGTGGGATCGCTCAGAGGAGCTGCGAGAGCTGTTCGGCGATGACGGGGCAAAGCGCCTAGCTCACGCCAGCGAGCAGGCGATCGACGACATCGATCGCTGGGCTACCGATCAGGGCGTCGACATACACCTGCGCCGAGCCCCGATGCTCGAGGTCGCGAGCGCTCCGTCGCAGGTCGGAAGCTGGCGGGGCGCTGTGGCCGCCTGTCAGGCGCTCGGCCGTGAGCAGGAGGTGCACGAGATCGATGGGCGCGCCGCCAGAGCGCTCTGCGCGAGCCCGCTCTTCGAAGCCGGCGTGCTGTGGAACACGAGCGCGACGCTCCATCCGGCGAGGCTGGCTCGAGGGCTCCGGCAGGCGCTGATCGAGCACGACAGAGTGCGCTTGTTCGAGGGCACGCGCATCATCGACTTCGAGGAGCGTCCGGGCGGCATCCGGCTGCGTTCTGATCGCAACGCGTCGATCACCGCGGATGCCGCGGTGCTTGCCATCAACCATGCGAGCGGCGCCCTGAAGCCGCTGCGACGGGCTGTCGTGTCCGGGTCGAGTCACGCCGTCGCAACAGAGCCCGTTCCAGACGTGCTCGAGGAGATCGGCTGGACCGGCGGCGAGGGGATCGCCGACTGCCGCACGATGCTCCACTACCTGCGCACGACCCAAGATCACCGCATCGTGTTCGGCTGGGGCGGGGGACGGATGGGCTTCGGCACACGCCGCCGCGGCGCTCTGGACGTCGACGCCGAGGTGCAGGACACCGTGGTGCGCCATCTCTTCCAGATGATCCCGCAGCTCGCCGGCCGCAAGGTCGAATACGCGTGGGGCGGCCCGATCGACGTGTCGCCCGTGCACCTGCCCTGGTTCGGGTCGATCGGGCGGCTGCACTGGGGCTGCGGGTTCACCGGCAACGGCGTCGGGCCGACATCGCTCGGCGGACACGTGCTCGCCGACCTCGCGCTCGATCTCAATACCGAACACACGGCGCTGCCGAACGTTGGCGGCATGCCGCCCACGCTGTTCCCGCCAGAGCCGTTCAAATACCTGGCGGGCACCGCGATCCGGTCTGCTCTGATCAGGATCGACGACGCCGACCAAGCAGGCCATCGCGCCGGTCCAGTCGCGCGCGGTATCGGCGCCCTGCCCAACAAGCTCGGGCTGCACCTGCCGCGATGAGCGGATACTCGGGTACGCCCCTCGCAAAGAAGCTCGGGATCAAAGAGGGGCACACCGTGGCAGTGCTCGACGACCCGGGCGGGTTCATG
>CAZLKZ010000034.1:8009-12906 GCA_964560235.1 uncultured Conexibacter sp.
GACAACAAGGTCTGCGCGGTCAACGAGGTGTGGTCAGGTCTGCGCGTCGTGTGGCGACGCGAGCTGCGGGCCGGCTAGCGCTTAGCTGCCAGCACCACCCAGCGGGCAAACGCCATCTGGAACGGGAGGCGCGCCCACAAGAGGACGGGCGGGATGTTCGAGAAGCGCTCGGGGTTCAATGCCATGTTCACGTTCGCCGGGAACACGGCGGCGAGCGTCGCCAAGAGCCACCACATCGAGAGGCGCCTGACGCGCTCGTCTGAGGAGAGCAAGCCGAGTCCGCCCGCGATCTCGGCGACTCCGCTCGCATACACGAGCTCGCGGTGAGCAGGCAGGTACTCCGGCATGATCGCCTCGTACGTCTTCGGGATCAGGAAGTGAAGGACTCCCGCGAGGATGAACACAGGCCCACAGAGTTTCCGCAGCATCGCGTGGAGTTTATGCTCGCCCGATGGCCATCCACGTGCGTGAGTCCAAGCCTGCAGGCGAATCCCGCGGAACGGTGCTCTGTCTGCACGGTTTCCCAGAGTCGTCGTACATGTGGCGCGACGTGCTCGATGCGGTGTCCGAGGCAGGGTGGACCGGCCTGGCCCCGGACTTCCCTGGCTACGGCGACTCGCCTTCAGAGGGCGACGGCAGCTGGGAGGCTCAGGTCGCAGTCCTCGACCGGCTGGTAGCCGAGCGCGGGCTCGACAACCTCGTGCTCGTGGTGCACGACTGGGGCGGCCTGATCGGCCTGCGGTGGGCGGTCGACCACGCCGACCTAGTCAGCGCTGTCGTGATCAGCGACACCGGCTACTTCTCCGACGGCGAGTGGCACGACTTCGCGAAGGTGATGCGCACTCCCGAGCAAGGCGAGGAGTTCATCGGCCAGTGGAACGAGCAGCTGCTCGGCCAAATCCTCTCGACCATGTCGACCGGGATCACCAATGATGCGGTCGCCGAGTACGCCAAGGCTCTGGCGACGCCTGAGGGCCGCGCCGGGATGCTCGAGCTGTACCGGTCGGGCGACTTCGACAAGATCGAAGACGGGGCCCTCTCACGACTGACGATGCCAGCCTTGGTCTTGTGGGGCGAATCGGACCCGTTCGCTCCAGTCGGCGGCGCGCATCGGTTCGTGCGCGAGCTCGGGGGCGAGGCTGAGCTCGAAGTCGTGCCCGGAGCCGGGCACTTCGTATACGAGGATGCCCCGCAGGAGTGTGCGGCGGCCATCGTGGGATTCCTGGACCGCACGTTTCCGCGGTGAAGCCGTTCATCTCCGCTGAGGAGCTGGGTGCGCTCGCGGGCGCGATCGTATGCGACGTGCGCTGGGGCCCAACGACCGGGCCCGACCGAGCAGCGTTCGACGCGGGTCACATTCCGGGAGCGCGGTTCGTCGACCTCGATCGTGACCTGTCGGGGCCCGCAAGCGCTGAGGCTGGAAGGCATCCGCTCCCCGATCCCGATCACTTCGCGGCAGCGATGTCCCGGCTCGGCATCGGTGACGGGGCCACGGTTGTTGCATACGACGGCACCGGAGGTGTGATCGCCGCGCGACTCGTATGGATGCTGCGGGTGCTCGGCGAGCGCGCAGCATTGCTCGACGGCGGCGTCTCAGCCTGGCAGGCCGGCGGCGGACACCTCGCTCAAACCGAGGATGGCCGACGCACGACCGTAGTTCCGGCGCCCGCGCAGTTCACGCCGCGCCCTTGGCCGCCTGACCGCATCGCGTCGATCGATGACGCGATCGGGGCCCGTGAAGCCGGCGTGACGCTGGTCGATGCTCGGCTCGGACCCCGGTATCGCGGGGAGCCGCCGCACAGCCCGCTCGACCCGCGGCCAGGACACATCCCTGGCGCCCGCTCGCTGCCTGTGCTCGAAAACGTCGACAGCGAAGGCAGGCTGCTCGGGCTCAGGCAGCTCGCCCAGCGGTTCTACGACGCTGGGGCGGGGGAGCCCAACTTCATTTCTTCCTGTGGGTCGGGAGTTACGGCGTGCCACAACCTGCTTGTGGCCGAGCACATCGGGCTGGGCAAGGGCCGGCTCTACCCGGGCTCGTGGTCGCAGTACGCGGCTGACCCCGATCGACCGGCAGCGCTCGGGTCGGAGTGACCCCACTCACAGTTGACCTAGGTATAAATTACTACTAGGGTCAATTGGACAGTGGGAGGTCAGGCCACCACATCCATGCCGCGCCGGCTTGCTCGCGCAGACCGCGAAGAGCAGATCCTCGGCATCGCACACCGTGCGTTCGCCACCCGCGGATTTGGCGCCGTGACCATGGAAGAGATCGCGGCCGAAGCTGGCGTGACCAAGCCGCTGCTCTACGCGTACTTCGGCAACAAGGATCGGCTGTACGAAGCGTGCATGGAGCCCGCGGGAGACGCACTGATCGAGTCAGTGATGGCGGCGCTGTCCTCGGCCGACGATGCAACCGACGCACTCGCCACGGGGGTGCGGGCGTTCTTCCACTACGTCGATAGCGACCGCGACGCATGGCGCGTTGTCTTCGATGAAACGCTGCCGGCCGGCGGAGCAATGGCGCTGCGCGCAGCCGCATATCGCGAGCGCATCTCTGAACTGCTGAGCGGGACGATCGGCCAGTCGCTGACCGACGAGCAGCGGGCGCATCCGCAGACCGCAGCGATCGTCGAGGCCCTCTCGGTCTCTCTGATGGCAGCGGCAGAACAACTTGCTAGGTGGTTCCTGCGAACCGGTGCCCTGAGCGCCGAGCAGGCCGCCGACCTCCTAATCGCCACCGTCGCTCCCGGTCTCTCCCGGGTCGCGGCAATGTCACCCAACAACACAACCAAGGACACCGACCGATGACCAATGTCGCCGACCGCGGCATGAGCTTCACGCTGCGCAACATCACCCGCGTGGCAGGCTCCGACACGCTCGACAAGCTCAAGGCACGCAAGCCAATGGAGCGCATCCTCTACCGAGGCACACGCGACGGCTTCAAGGCCATCGCGGCCGCGGGCCGCACGTTCTCCCCGCCCAAGAAGGCGAGCGGCAAGGACGGCGCGCGCCTCACGCCCGTCAAGTCGAAGGGTCAGTTCGACCTCACGCCCACCGAGGAGCAGCAGTTCCTCGTCGAGGCCGTGGGCGAATTCGCGAACGAGCTGCGCAGTGCCGCCGCGGAGTCCGAGAAGAGCGGCGTGTCCAAGGAACTCGCCGATGCAGCTTCAGAGCTCGGCCTCACGCTGCTCGGCGTCCCGGAGGAGCTCGGCGGAGCGGTAACCGAGCGCTCGGCCACCACCGGCGCACTCGTGACCGAAGCGCTCGCGTACGGCGACGCCGGCCTAGCCGTCGCGCTGCTGGCTCCGTCCTCGGTCGCGGCCGCACTGGCTAGCTGGGGTGACGCAGATCAGCAGGAGCAGTACCTCACCCCGTTCCTCGGAGAGGACGTGCCGGTCGCCGCGATCGCTCTGGCAGAGCCCGAAGCGCTCGCCGATCCGCTCGCACCGAAGACGGTCGCCAAGCCGATCGCAGACGGCTTCAAGCTCTCAGGCGTCAAGGCTCTCGTTCCCCGAGCAGCCGACTGTGAGCTGCTGATCGTGGGCGCCACGATCGAGGGCGGCGGCCCCGGCCTCTTTATCGTCGAGACGAGCGCCGCTGGCATTTCGGTGGCTGAGGATCGAGCGATGGGCCTTCACGCTGCCCAGCTCGGCCGCGTGAAGTTCGATGACGTCGTGCTCCCGCAGTCCGCGCTACTCGCCAAGGGCGACATCGAGATCTACAAGGAGTGCGTCGCCCGCTCGCAGCTCGCATGGGCGGCTGTCGGCAGCGGCGTGACGAAGGCCGTGCGCGACTTCGTTGCCGGCTACGTGAACGAGCGCGTCGCGTTCGGCGAGCCGATCTCTCACCGGCAGGCGGTCGCCTTCACAGTGTCGGACATCGCGATCGAGCACGAAGGCCTGCGCCTGGTGATGCTGCGCGGCGCCTCGCGCGCCGACCTCGGCAAGGACTACAGGCGCGAGGTGACGCTCGCCCGCACGCTCGCACGTAAGTACGGCATGCAGATCGGTTCGCAAGGCGTACAGCTGCTCGGTGGCCACGGGTTCATCGATGAGTACCCGGTTGAGCGCTGGTACCGCGACCTACGAGCAGTAGGTGTCCTCGACGGGATCGTCCTCGTCTAGCCCGCCCGGCCTGAAGAACAAGGAATCTGAACGATGATCAATCTCGAAACACCGAAGAAGTTCGACCAGCTCCTGCAGATGGCTCACACCGTCGCGGATGAGGTGTTCATGCCGATCTCGCGCAAGTACGACCGCGAGGAGCACACACGGCCCAAAGAGCTCGACATGCTCGCCGCGCTCATGGACGGCATGGACGACGCGGGCGGCACCGAGGGTGCTGGTGCTGCCGCCGGCCGCGTGACCGACAAGACAGAGGGCAACAAGAACGGGTCGAACATGTCGACCGCCCTCGGCATCGTCGAGCTGTGCCGGGCCGACGTCGGCCTGCTGCTCTCGATGCCCGGCCAGGGGCTCGGCAACTCCGCCATCGCGGCGGTCGCCAACGACGAGCAGCTTGCGCGCTTCGGCGACAAGTGGGCGGCGATGGCGATCACCGAGCCGGAGGCAGGTTCTGACTCGGCTGCGATCCGCACCACCGCCAAGCTCGACGAGGCAACAGGCGAGTACGTGCTCAACGGCGAGAAGATCTACGTGACCTCCGGTGAGCGCGCAGACGTCGTGGTTGTCTGGGCGTCGCTGGACCTGTCGGTCGGTCGCCCCGCGATCAAGTCGTTCATCGTGGAGCGCTCTAACCCGGGCATGGTCCTCGAGCGGCTCGAGCACAAGCTCGGCATCCGCGCGTCGGACACGGCTGCGTTCCGCCTCGTGGACTGCCGCGTGCCCAAGGAGAACCTGCTCGGTGATCCGGAGATCAACGTGGAGAAGGGCTTCGC
>CAZLKZ010000034.1:13006-22408 GCA_964560235.1 uncultured Conexibacter sp.
GTCAACGCCTCGATGGCAAAGGCCAAGGCAGGTCGCACATGCGTTGACGTCGCACTGCGCTGCGTCGCACTCGCTGGTGCGCTCGGCTACTCCGAGGAGACGCTGGTCGAAAAGCGTGCACGCGACGCCAAGATCCTCGACATCTTCGAGGGCACCCAGCAGATCCAGCTGCTGATCATCGCTCGTCAGCTGTTGAAAAAATCGAGCGCCGAGCTGCGGTAACTCTGGGCGCCCGCGGTTGGGGGCGGGGATCACCCTTCGGCAGCTGCGCGCTTCGCGCGGAACTTCTCAACGCTGCCTTCGGGTAATCCCCGCCCCCACCCGCTCGCGCCGGGCTCATACAGCTCACGGCTCGATCCAGCACGCTGCCAGCAACGTTCCAAGAGCGAAAGGCATTGCGCTTGTGGAGCCCGAGCGTCTGGGGTGGGGTGGGGGCGTGGGGGTGCCCGGCGAACGGTTCAGCCGCGAAGCGACGTTAAGTGAGCGGGCACACCCACGCCCCGGCCCCTACCACGAAGGCCAAGCGGCCCTAACGCTCGTCGCGAGGCGGCAACTCGAACTCCGCTTCGCCAATGGTCACGACGACCGGCTCACCACAACGCCCGGTCAAAGCGAGCGGATGCTCGGGCGTCATCGTCTGGTACTGGCACACCACTACGGTGTTGCCGCCGCCGAAGAGCGCGGCGAGTTCGAGGACCGCGTCGGCGAGCATGTCGAGACCGCCGAGCGTGCACGTGACGTCGCCGGTGACGGGGTCTGCCTCGAACGGCGGAAGCTGCTTGAGGTGAATGCTTGCGGAGAGCGGTCCTACCTCGAGCTCGATCGCGTGGGGCAGATGTACGACGCGATCTTCGGTGCGCACTTCGATCGGGGCGAGCCTGCCAGCGTCGACGATCGCGGGCGTTTCGGAGTCGATCGCCGCGACCCAGCGGAGTGCACCGGAACGGTGCAGCACATCGCGCAGCGATGCCACGACCGAGTCCAAGCCGCCGACCGTCGCGACAAGGTCGATTGCTTCCTCGGAGTCCTGGAGCCCGCCCATCAGCACTCAGGGTAGGGGGTCGGTTCGGCGGTCCGATTACGGTTGGCGGTCGGCCCGCGCAGGTAGGCTGCCCGGCGTGAACCGCTCGACTCTGCGCAAGGTCCTGATTGCCGTTGCACTAGCAGTCGGTGGGGCTCCCGCAGTGGCCTCGGCGGCCCCGGTGGTGATCAGTCCCAACAAGGACACAGCACCCGGCATCGGCGTTGACGCGTCAGGGACTGCTCATGTCGCCTGGGGCAGTGTGGTGGGCACAACTCATTCGGTCACCTACTGCCGGGTCCCGCGTGGCGCGACCGCGTGCACCGGGACCAAGACACTCCCGTCGCCGTCCAACAACTCGCTGTTCGGGCTCACCCAGGTGCTCGTCAAGGATCAACTCGTCGTGATCCTGGAGAGCGTCTGCTGCGGTGCGCCGGAAGGCACATTCATGTGGAAGTCGACCGACGGGGGCACCAACTTCGGCGCCGCCACCAAGGTCATGACCGAGTCTCCCGGTTACTCCCCGTACCGGTCGGAGATCAACCAGGCCGGGACCGGCGCTGTCGTCAACAACAACGCCGGCACTCGCGCTGGGTTCGTTGCGTTCGATGGCTCGACCGCGGCGCAGCAGCCTGCTTTGGTCGGCGACGACTCGATACTCGGTGCGGGCGACGTTGGCTGGCTGAACTCGACAACGCCGTTCAGTACCCAGCACGGCTACCTCACGAACGAGCTGTTCACCAAGCCGTTCGACAGCACCAAGACCGGCTACAACAACGCCGCGAACTGGCTGCCAGCGACCAAGATCGGTGACAAGGTCACTCAGTCTGCGATCGCCACAGGCCCGGCCGGGGCGTTCATCGCGGGCCTCACGACCGTCGACAATCAGTTCGGTCAGAACGAGATCACCGTGCAGCGTGTCAACGACGCCGGTGTCGCGTCGGCTCCGATCGCGGTGATCGACGAGACGACCCCGGTGCACGACCCTTCCGATCTCGATTTCGTTGAGGACGCGGGTGGACGTCTGCACCTGATCTGGACCGACGCAGGATTTGACGGCCGCGTCTATTACGAGTGGAGCAACGACGGGGTGACGTGGTCGCCGCCGGAGCTGATCCAGCACGATCCGGGGGTCGGGTCCTACGACCTGCGGCTTGCGATCGCACCCGATGGTGGCGGCTGGGTCGTGTCGCACAGCAACAACGATGGGCCGGTCGCGATCGCGCCGATTGCGCCGAAGGGCGACAGTGTGCCGCCCCCGCGTGTCAAGCCGGGCCCGCCGCCCGTGGCCTGCCCGACCAAGATCAACGTGACAAAGGACGCGCCGGCCGTTGTGCGTAGCGGCGGCTGCTTCACCGGCAAGGCGCCGGTCTACAAGACCACGGGGTCGATCAGGGTCGGCGGTATCGACATCGTCTCGGCCGGCTCAGGCACGCTGACGGTGAATACGTCGGCGCACACAGTCACTTCCTCGGGCAGTGCCAAGTACGAGGTCCGCGCCGGTGCCACGGTGCTGGCCAAGTCGGCGATCCACTGGGATCTCAACGCCCCGATCAAGATCGACGGGCTTTCCAAGTTCGGCGTGCACCTGTTCGGGCTTGGGGTCACCGGCAAGGCCGATCTGTGGTTCACGAAGGGCGAGGGGCGGATCCAGATCAACCTCGACATGCCGTCGCCGCTCGATTCCGTCAATGCGAACACCGTGTTGCGCGCCACGATGAACGACGGGCTGATCGTCGACGGCTTCTCGGTCAACGGCAAGAACGTGCCGATCGGGCCGGTCCAGATCAGCGAATTCGCGCTGGCGTACGCCGTCGGGGCAGACACGCTCGAAGGCAACTTCGCGATGAAGCTGCCGCCGGGAGCCTCAGACAACGTCAAAGGCGGCCTCGGGCTGCAGGGCGGCAAGTTCAAGCACGCCGAGCTGGAAATCGGACCTGGAGTACCGCCGCTGCCGCTGCCGCTCTGGGCAGCGCCACCGGTCACGCTGAACAGGATCGCTGCGAGCGCCAGCAACGACGCCAAGGGCTTTTCGATGGCGGGCAAGGTCGCGATCGTCGCCGGAGGCGAGATCGCCGGTGCCGCTGTTGTCGGTGTCGACGGCACGCTCGCGTTGTTCGTGCCCGCCAGCCGCTCTTACGCGCAGATCCGCGCCCAGGGCGACGTGAAGATCGTCGGCGTCCCGCTCGGCGGTGGTTTCGTGCAGATCCGTACCGACGGGCCGTTGACGTTTGGCGGTTCGATGGGGATCGACTTCGACATCGTCGACGCGAGCTTCAGCACGGCCGGTGGTGTGAACCTCTCCAACGGAGACTTCTATGCATCCGGCAAGGCACACGTCGGTGTAAGCCTCGTGATCGTAAGCGGGTCGCTCGATGCGAGTTCGATCGTGTCGTCGGTCGGGGTTGCCGCATGCGGTGCGATCAAGGGCAAGGTGCCGAAGACCGGCCTGAGCACCACGATCGAGGTCGGGTATCAGAAGCCTTGGGGCAAGGACAGCGAGCTCGGCGGCTGTGAGATCGACAAGTACGTGCCTGCCTCGCTCAAGGGCGGCTCGGCCTTCGCACCCGTGTTTGGGGCCAAGCCGTTCGATCCGCTCGCTCGGGCCGCGCAGGCGACCGGCCAGCAGTTCGCGCTGAAGTCGGGCCGCCTTGCGGGCGTCAAGGTCGTCGGTACAGGCGGCCGGCCCGGCTTCACGCTGGCCGGTCCGAAGGGACGCTCGATCGTCGTGCCGGCCAACATGACCGACGGCGTCGCTGAGGGCTCGATCGTGGCGATCCCGGTCGGCCCAGACACCATCGAGGTGCAGGTCAAGAACCCGAAGGGCAGCTGGACGATCGCTCCCGAGCAAGGCTCGCCGGCGATCGCCCGAGTCCTGTCGGCTGGGGTGCTGCCGGAGCCGAAAGTGTCCGGCAGTGTGCGACGCCGTGGTGCGCGGCGGGTCTTGACGGTCAAGGCATCGAACCTCGGGTCCCAGTCGCTGATCGTGCGTGAGCGGCTGCCGGGCGGGGCAGCGAACGAGATCGGCCGGGTCACCAAGAACGGTGTCAAGAGGTTCTCGTTCCGGCCGGCGCTTGCCGCCGGCGGAAAGCGCCAGATCGAGGCGGTCGTTCTCGCGGGCACGAAGGTGGCGGGAACACGGCGCATCACTTCGTACGTAGCGCCCAAGCCTGCGCGCCTCGCGGCTCCGCGCGCCGTCAAGGTCACCCGCAAGCGCGCCGGGGTTGCCGCGATGAAGGTCAGCTGGCGCAAAGTCACAGGTGCGGCGAGCTACCGCGTACTCGTGACAGCGCCCGACGGACGCAAGGAATACTTCAACACGCCGGCCAAGAAGCGGTCGGTAACGGTCCCAAGCGTTACCTACGACGACAAGGTCACCGTCCGTGTCCAGGCGATGCCGAAGTTCGGTAAGCCGGGCACGCTGGCCCGAGCGACCAGCAAGCCGGTCAAACTGAAGGCCGCCAAGAAGAAGCCCGCCAAGAAGAAATCCAAGAAGAAGTCCAAGAAGTAGGCGAGCGGGCACACTGACCGCATGGAACTGCGCGGACCTACGCTGACTCTCCGTTACCCGGCCCAGGAGGATGCCGAGCAGCTGCTCGCACAGGCCGCGGACGCGCAGGTCACCAAGTGGTTCAGCTGGGGCCCGTACACGCACGTCGACCAGCCGCGGACCTGGATCGCGCAGCAGGAGCAGCGGCGCAACGACGGTGTGCAGATCGATTTCGTGATCGATCACGCAGAACACGGTGTGATCGGTGTGATCGGCCTGACCGAGCTGAGCGCGCGCGACAGGCGCGCGATCGTCGGTACTTGGATCGGGCGCGAGCACTGGGGTACCGGTGTCAACGATGAGGCGAAGGCGCTGATCGTCCATCTCGCCTTCGCTGTCTGCGGGATGGAGCGGGTGAGCGCGTACGCAAACCCCGACAATGGGCGCAGCGTTCGTGCGCTGGAGAAGATCGGCTTCAGGCTCGAGGGCACACTGCGCGGCTGGCACCGCCACGCCGACCGTCAGCTAGACGTCAACATCGTCGGTCTACTGAAGGACGAGTGGCGCGACGGCGCAGGCCGGCTTTCCGCCATGGAGGTCGAGACAAGCGGGCTGCCACCAACCGCCTGGCTCGTTGCAGGCTGACGCCTATCGGTCGCGCGATTCCCAGCGGAAGCCGCGGATCGCGAAATACACGCCGGCCGCGGTCCACAATGCGATCACGGCAAGACCCGACCCCATGTCGCTCAGGTGTTCGCCGGTGACCATCGTGGCGGTGAGCCCGTCGATGATGTGAGCGAGCGGAAGTGCCTCGGCCACCTTGCGCAGGAAGTCGGGGGTGTTCTCGGGATCGAAGAACGATCCGGAGATGAAGATCGCCGGCAGGTACACGATGTTCATGTACGCCGACGCTGAGTCTGCGTTGGGGATCACATGCGCATACGCAACCCCGAGCGACGACAAACACAGCACGCCGAGCGCAACGATTGCGATCAGTTCCAGCGGCAACGGTGGCCAGCCGATGCCGAAGAACAGCTTGCCGGCAAGCACGAAGATCGCCATCTGCAGCACCGAGTTCACGAGGGCCGACAGCAGCACCGCCGTGACGTACGACCCGGTCGGCAGCGCGGTGCCGCGAATCCGCTTCAGCACCCCTTGGTCACGCAGGATCGGCACCGACATCGAGAGTGCGCTGAACGTGTTCGACGCCAGTGACAGCCCGGCGATGCCAGGTACGAGATGGTTAAGCGCGTTCTGGTCGCCGGAGAAGATCGAGCCGAACAGCGCGAGGAACACGAGTGGCAGCGCGAAGCCAAAGAACGCCGCAGACGGGTTGCGCCAGAACATTCGGCGTTCGAGCCGGAACTGGTACCAGGTCAGAGACAGCACGTGGGCGCTCATCGGTCTTCCTCCTCATCGGTGAGTTCGAGGTAGACGTCTTCGAGCGTCGGTCGCGTCACGGTGAGGGCTGTGAGCCTTGCGCCGGGGTCGCCCGAGAGCGCCGCGGACGTGAGCCGGTGAACCAGTTCGGTCGGGTCGTCGACCTGGCTCTCCTGGAGCGCGGCGTGTTCTCCCATTGCCTCTGTACGCCAGCGCACCGTGTAGCGAGCGGCGGCTGAGCCGAGCTCGGCAGGAGGGCCGATCGCCACGATCTTGCCGTGCTGAATGATCGCGACGCGGTCGCACAGCTCTTGAGCCTCGTCGAGGTAGTGGGTGGTGATCAGCACCGTCTTGCCAAGTTCGCGCAGCGACCTGATGGCGTCCCAAGCTTGCCTGCGGGCAGCTGGGTCGAACCCGGTCGTCGGCTCGTCGAGAAAGATCAGCTCCGGGTCACTGACGACGGCAAGCGCAAAGTCCAGCCGCCGCAGCTGGCCGCCTGACAGCTTGCGTACGAGCTGATCCTCTGTGCCTGACAGGCCGACGAGCGCGAGGGTCTCGGCGGGGTCGCGGGGGTGTTCTGAGAGGCGCGCCCAATGCTGGATCGCCTCCCACACCTTGATGTAGCGCCAGATGCCGCTGGTCTGCAGCACGATTCCGATCTGTGACCGCAGGGCGTCCGAATCATCGGGGTCGTGGCCGAGCACCGACACCTCGCCGCCGGTGCGCTGCCGGTAGCCCTCCAGGACTTCGACGGTGCTGGTCTTGCCAGCGCCGTTCGGCCCGAGTAGCCCGAACACCTCGCCGCGCCGCACGTCGAAGTCGATCCCGCGAACCGCATCGAGGAGGCCGTAGCTGACCCGCAGGTCGCGGACGGTCACGGCCGGTGAGTCAGCGAGGGGCACGCCGGGCATTCAAGCAGCGTAGAAAAGTTGTTGGCTGTACCCGACGCAGGTATCCCGCGTCGCTTAGAGTCGCCGTATGCGCTCACGTGGTCGCCACCGCGTCCAAGAACGGCACGAGCCGCGTAGTGCTGAAGCTCACTCGTTGATCGCATCGACGTGATCGCCGGCTGTATCGACATCGGCTCGAACACCACGCGGTTGCTGGTCGCCGAGTGCGACGGGCACACGGGCCTCAAGCGGGTTGTGCACAAGGAACGGGTGTTCCTGCCGCTCACCGGGGTTGAGGATGGTGACCCTGTGGCGCTGCGCCGGCTCGGCACGCTGGAGCTGATCGTGGCGCGCTTGGCCGCGGACGCGCACGCGGCCGGGGTGGAGCAGGGCAACCTGCGCGCCGTCGCCACGCAGGCGCTCAGATCGGTGCCGGAAGCTCAGCGTGGGGAGATTCTGGCGAGGCTCGGCGAGGCGGCCGGTGTGCAGGTCGAGCTCCTCGATCCTGACCGCGAGGCAGAGCTCGCTTTCGCTGGCGCGACAGCCTGCGCCGACCCGCGCTGCGCGACGGTCGGTGTGATCGACGTTGGTGGTGGGTCGACCGAGCTGATCGTCGGCGCCCCGGGTGCGGCTCCCAGCTGGTGGTGCTCGATTCCGCTTGGCTCACGGGTTCTCACGGATCGCTACCTGCATTCAGATCCTCCGACCATCGACGAGATCGCAGCCGCCGATGCGGCTGCGCGGGCAGCATTTGACGAAGTGCGGCCACCCGCGGACCCGCTGCGGGTCTGGACCGTCGGCGGCGGCACGCAGTCGCTGGCAACGCTCCTCTCCGGGCATCCTGCCGACGGCCCGAACCTGAGCGACACGATCTCGACGTTGAGCGGCGCGCCCGCGATCGAGGTCGCCGCGGCGCACGGGCTCGACGAGACGCGGACGCGCCTGCTTCCAGCTGCACTGGTGCTGCTCAGGGCGGCCGTGGACGTACTCGGGCGACCAGCGGAACCGGGCGCGGGAGGACTTCGCGAAGGGCTCGTCATCCAGATAGCAACAGGACCCTGATCGTGCGACTAACGTTGAGCTTGTGAGCCCCCAGGACGAGCCGCTGTACGGCAATCGGGAACTTTCCTGGCTCGATTTCAACGAGCGCGTCTTGGAGCTGGCAGAGGACGATCGCCAGCCGCTGATGGAGCGGCTGAAGTTCGCGTCGATCTTCACCTCCAACGCTGACGAGTTCTTCATGATCCGCGTCGCAGGACAGCTCGACAAGCTCGAAGCCGGCATCGTCGATCCGGGCCCTGACGGCCGCACGCCGGAGCAGGTCGTGGCGCGCGTGAGCGAGCGTTTTGGTGAGCTGCTCGACCGCCAGACGCGCCTGGTCAAGGACGCCCTACTGCCCGAACTCGCAAGTGCGGCCGGCATCACCGTGTCCGAGCTCGACGAGCTCGACGACCAACAGCGGGAGGAGCTCGGGGGGCGCTACAGGCGCCAGGTGTTCCCGGTGCTCACGCCTCTGGCGGTTGGCGTCGGCAGACCGTTTCCGTACATCTCGAACCTGTCGCTGAGCCTCGGCGTGATGGTGCGGGACCCAGAGAACGGGGAGCGCACCTTCGCCCGCGTGAAGGTGCCAACAGAGATCCTTCCGCGCTTTCTGGCAGCCGGGGAGGATGGCCGCACCCTCGTGCCGCTGGAGCGCTTGATCGCCGCCAACGTCGGCGACCTGTTCCCCGGCATGGAGATCCTCGAATGTGGCTGCTTTCGAGTCACGCGCGACGCCGACTTCGAGATCGCCGACGAGTCCGACGACCTGCTCGCGGCGGTCGAGGACGAACTGCGGCGCCGCCCGTTCGGCGAGGTCGTCCGTGTTGAGTTCGAATCGGGGATGTCTGAGTCGATGCGTGCACGCCTCGTGCAGGCGCTGGAGGTCGAGGAGCACCAAGTGCATGAGGTCGACGGCCTGCTCGACCTGACCGGGCTGTCACAGCTCGTCAAGATGAGCGCCCCGTCGGAGCTGCGCGACCCGCCGTGGCAGTCGGTCACCCAGCATCGGCTGCAGGGCGAGGACGGCGCCAAAGCCGACCTGTTCGCAGCGATCAGGGACGGTGACGTGCTCGTCCAGCATCCGTACGACTCCTTCACAAGCTCTGTCGGCCGGTTCGTCGAGCAGGCGGCCGACGACCCGGACGTGCTCGCGATCAAGCTCACGATCTACCGCACGTCGGATGACTCACCGTTCGTGCCAGCACTGATCCGAGCTGCCGAGCGCGGCAAGCAGACCGTTGCGCTGCTTGAGGTCAAGGCCCGCTTTGACGAGCGCGCCAACATTGAGTGGGCGCGGCTACTTGAACAGGCTGGCGTGCACGTCGTTCATGGCACCCCGGGGCTCAAGACGCACACAAAGTGTGTGCTGGTGGTGCGGCGCGAGGGCGATGGGGTGCGGCACTACGTGCACATCGGTACCGGCAACTACCACCCGCGCACGGCGCGGCTCTACACAGATTTCGGCCTCTTCACCTGCGACGAAGCGCTCGGGCGGGACGTCGCCGACATGTTCAACTCGCTCACCGGCATCGGCCAGCCGCGCCAGTTCCGCAAGGCACTGGTCGCGCCTCGCTACCTGC
>CAZLKZ010000035.1:0-1168 GCA_964560235.1 uncultured Conexibacter sp.
CCGTGACGCGCTGCCGTGGTGAGAATCGTGTTGAGGTCGTCGATGCTCGACGAGATCTCCTTGGATCCGGCAGCCAGTTGACTCGTGAGCTTCTGGGCGTCGGTCACGACCGCGCGCAGGTCCGTCTCCTGGTTGTCGAGCTCGCCGGTGAGCGCAGTTAGCGCCTCGATGCCCGGTCGCAGCTCAAGGATCGCCTCGTTTAGGTCGCCGCCGCGGTTGTCGACCGCGGTCGACAACGACTCGATCGTGGCCTTCAGCGCCACGCGCTCCTTCTCAGGGAACGCGGAGAAGAGCTCGTCCAGTCGCGGCATCGTGATCGTGCGATCGAGGCCGATCGGATCCTCGAGCTTGTCCGGTGCATCTCCCAGCGTCAGCGCCACGTACGTGTCGCCGAGCACGTCGGCCTGGCGGATCGCTGCGCTGGCGTCCGTGCGCGGCTGCGGCACTCCGCGTGCCAGCCGCAGTTCCACCTCGGAGGTGCCGCGGTCGGTCAATTTGACCGCCTGCACAGACCCCGCGACAGCACCGGACACACGCACGCTCATCCCGGCCACGAGCGGCCAAGAGTTCTTGAACTCCGCCTTGACGAGCGAACCGCCGAGCGCGCCGCGTTGGGACACGAGCACCTTGCCGGAGTTGAGCGTCAGGAGCAGGGCGATCGAGCCGAGCAGCGCGCCGACCATCGTCCAGCCGATCCAGCCTGTCAGCCGCGGGTTCACTTGCCGCCCTTCGGCTGGGTCGAGAGCAGGGAGTCGCGCCAGTTGGTCCAGGGCTCACCGGCCAGTGAACCGGGCGTTCGGTCGTAGGGTGCCTCGAGGAGCCCGGCCTTGTTCTCGTCGGCCTTGACCGGCGTGTTCGGCGGCGTGCCGAGCACCAGCATCAGCTGCCCGCCGTGCCCGTTCTCGTCGTAGTTTGCGAGGGCGTCGCCGAGCAGCGGCAGCCATCCCAGCGCGTCGGGGGCCCGCGCGCGCATCTGGTCGAGGATCGGCAGGAACTTGTCGAGCGCGGCGGGCAGGTTCTTGACAACCGGAGCGGCCTGCTTGGTTACAGGCCGCATCGCCTTGAGATTGCCCGGCGCTTGCACCGCGAGCTGTTCGGCGGCTGCGAGGGCCTCTGGTGCGGCCTGCAGCGCGGCCGCAAGCTGTGGGGCGCTCTTGCGTGCCTGCGC
>CAZLKZ010000035.1:1268-3910 GCA_964560235.1 uncultured Conexibacter sp.
CTCGTGACAAGGCGGCTGAGCGGTGCGGCGTCGTCGGCCAGCACGTCCGCAAGGCCCGCGACCTCTTTGAGGCTCTTGCTGCTTTCGGCGAGCGTCGCCGACAGGCGTCCGCCGTTGTCCTTGAGGGTGTCGTCCAGAGCCGCAACGATCGAGCGCACGTCATCGCGCGCATCTGGCGTGAGCCCGGAGAGTGCGTCATCGAGTTCGACAGGCTGGTCGGTGCTAGCGAGGGGCAGTCGAGAGCGTTCGGGTAGCTCGCGGCCCCGGCCGGTCGTGATCTCCACGAACCGGTTGAGCTGCCCGGCCTGTGAGTCGAGCCGCAGGTCGGCGCGCATGCCTTCGCGGAGCACGACGTCGCTGCCAACGTGCAGCACAGCCTCTGGCACGTCGCCGCTACCGAGGGTGACCGACTCGACCTTGCCGACCGGCACGCCACCAAGCTTCACCGGCGCGCCCTTGATCAGGCCCATCGTCGACTCGAACTGGGCGACGACCTGCTGCCCGTCTGGACCGCCACCTCGGGTGGCGAGTACCAGCACGGTCACGAGCACGGTTGCCAGTGCTGCGAGCGCCAGCGCCCGTGTCCGCAGCCTGCTCATGCGACCGGGATGTGTGGGTCGATCCCCCAGAACACGAGGGTGAGGGACATGTTCGCCAGCGTCGCGAGCACGAGGTTGACCGTCATCGACCTGGCTGTGGCAAGGCCAACCTCAACCGGCCCGCCGCGCACCGTGTAGCCGTAATAGAGCGAGACCGACACCACGAGCAGCGCGATCGTTAGCCCCTTGATCGTCGAGTACAGGAGGTCGAGCGGACTGAGCGCGGAGTAGAAGCCGAGCGAGTAGGTGCCCTGTGAGACGTCCGCGAAGTACACGACCGAAACGAGCCACGCGCCGAACTGCCCGGCGAGCACCGCGGCCACGTAGATCAGCGGCACGATCAACATCGCCGCAACGAGGCGAGTCGTCACGAGGTAGGTGATCGATGGAACGCCCATCACCTCGAGCGCGTCGACTTCCTCGTGGACTCGCATCGAACCGAGCTCAGCGACGATGCCGCAGCCGACCTTCGCGGCGAGGATGAAGCCGAAGATGAACGGCACAACCTCGCGGGTGGTGCAGAAGGCTGTGAAGACTCCGAGCGACGAACCGCCCCCGAGCGCTCGCGTTGCGGCCGACGCCTGCAGGCCGCAAGCGCTGCCGAGCAGGAACGCCATCACGACGATGATCAGGGTGGAGCCGAGCGCGAGGATGCCCGCTTGGCGGAGCGTCTCTCCCGCGTAGGGACGGAGCTTTCCGATCTGAAGGACCGCGCCTGCGATGAAACGGGCGTAGTCACCGATCGCGAGAAGCGGGTCCCGCCGGCCTTCGCGTGCCTCGATCACCGCTGCACCGCGATGTCGGGGTTGATGGCCAGGAAGATCGCCGAGTACAGCACGCCGATCGCGGCGCACCCAACGATGCACGCCACCACGCACTCGTTGACGGCACGGCCGACGCCTTCGGGCCCGCCCTTCACCGACAGTCCCTTGTAAGAGGCGATCACGCCGATTATCAGCCCGTAGATGACGGCTTTGAGTTGGCTCGACCACAGATCCAGCCAGCTCGTGTTCGAGAGGAACTGCGAGATGAAGCTCTCGTGGCTCGCGTCGTAGAAGCCGACGATGCCGAGGTACGCGCCGAAGCAGCCGACGACGAAGCCGATCACGTTGAGCACCGGCATCACGAGCATCAGGGCGACGATGCGCGGCAGCACGAGGTGCCGGATCGGATCGACGCCGAGCATGGCCAGTGCGTCGAGCTCGCCGCGAATCTTTCGTGCGCCCAGTTCGGCAGTGATCATCGTGCCGATCGCTCCCGCCGCGACGGCGGCGGTCACGAGCACTCCGAGCTCCCGCAGGAACGCCACAGGAACCGTCGCCGCAGCACGATCGATCGCGCCGATCGAGGAGAGCACGCCGCCGACTGAGATTCCTGTTGCCGAGAAGCCGAAGGCGAGGTCGACCAGGATCAGCGTCAGCACGACACGCTGGAAGATCCCGGCAGCCTGGATCGCCATCTCGCGCAGCCACGAGCCGCCCGGGCTAACGAGTTCAGCGGCGCTTCGCAGAGCGAGCGCCGTCATCCCCCCGAGACGGTCTATCCACAACCAGGGAGGGGCTTCGGATGCCTCGGGCACATGCCCGGCGGCCCTCCTGCTCTCCATCGACTAAACCTAATTTCGGAGTGCCTTGGGAGTCTGGTGGTTCGGCCACCACCCTATTCAGGGCCGGTGTGGGGTCGCCACACCTACACGGGTGTGTCAATCACCCTTAGAGTTGGCCTGCAGATGGAGCGCCTCGACACATGGCAGGAGGCGATGCTTGCGGCAGGCCGCGAGCAAGGTCTCGATGCCCTTGTGGAGATCGTGATCACCGCGCTGCGCCAGGAGCTGCCGGTGTTGCACGACGACACCGACCTGCTCGAGGCTGCTCGCAGCAGCGTTGCAGCGAACATCGCGGTCGTGACCGATCTGGCGGGCGGCACGGTTGCCCTGAACGAGCTCGAGCCGCCACCGCAGGCGGTGGCATTCACGCGGGAGCTCGCACGTCGCAACCTCCCGGTCGCTGACTTGGCACGTGCCTATCGCGTAGCCCAGCGCGC
>CAZLKZ010000035.1:4010-6856 GCA_964560235.1 uncultured Conexibacter sp.
CAGGCGAGCAGGCGCATCCGCTACGAGCTGCGTCAGGAGCACCAGGCGTTCGTCGTCTGGGTCGAGGACGAGAGCGCGCACCCTGAAGCCGCCGCGCTGGCGATCGCGGGACAACGCGCGCTGCTGATGCCGATGGGTTCGTCGCTGATCGCGGGCTGGTGCCCGCCAGGCGCCATGAACCTTGACGCCGCTCCGGAGGCGTACGTCGCCCTCGGTGGAGCAGGCGCCGGTATCGCCGGCTTCCGCACGAGTCATCACGAAGCGATGGAGGCCCGCCGCGTGGCGCGGCTCAGGAGCGCGGCGCCGTCGGTCACGTCCTACGAGGACGTGGCGCTGCTCGCACTGCTCACTACCGACAGCGAGCAGGCGACGCTGTTCGCGCAGCGTCGCCTAGGCGACCTTGCCTCCGATGACGAGAGCGCCCGGCGCCTCGCCAGCACCCTTCTCTGCGTTTACGAGTGCGGCGGGAGCCCGCGTAAGGCAGCCGGAGTACTCGGCGTGCATGAGAACACCGTCGCCAAGCGCCTGCGTTCGGCGCAGCAGCTGCTCGGAGATGCTGGGGACGCGCCGACGGTGGAGTTGCATGCCGCGCTGCTGATCATCGGCGCGGGCAACGGCGAGGCCAGCGAGGTGGCGCAGTGACTGGAGACGAGCTGCTCGCGGGCGGCGCACAAACGATCGACGACGTCTTTGCTGTCTTCGACGAGCTCCCTGCCGTCGACGTCGATCAGATGCTCGGCGACTGGAACGGCGGCCTGGTGCCGACGGGTCACCCGGGCGAGGCGCAGCTCGACGGGCTGCGCTGGGCGGGTAAGCAGTTTCGCTCTGCAAACGATGTCGATCCGCTGATCTGCCTCAACGAGGCTGGCGAGCGGTTCCCAAACGATGTGCTCGGCCAAGCGCAGCTGCGCGCCGTTGAGTACCGGGGTGTAGTGACCGCCACGATGATCTACGACCGCCACCCAATCCTCGATCACTTCCGCGCGATCGATTCGGACACACTGCTCGGCCTGATGGACCGCAAGGGCGAGGCAGCTCCACTCGCCTTCATGCTGCGGCGGGGCTAAGCGTCCGGCACGAGTACGGCCTTCACCGCATCGCCCGATCGAGTGTCGGTGATCGCGCGGTCGAGCTCGTCGAACGGGTACTCGGTGATCATCTGCTCGAAGGCGAACCCGCCTGCGGATCGCAGCGCGAGCAGTCGCGGGATCAGCTCGTGCGGATCGCTGTCGCCTTCGATCACGCCCGACAACGTGCGGCCGAACAGGAGCTTGCCCTGGTCGATCGTCATCGGGTTGCGTGGGCCGTGGAAGCCGACCGTTACGCCCCTACCGGGCGAGGCGAGCAGTTTGAGCATCGCGCCGATCACAGCCTCGGTCCCAACCGTTTCGATCGCCACGTCGACGTTGCGGGGAAGTTTGTCGGTCGCCGGGTCGAGCGCGACGTCGGCTCCGAGCGCGAGGGCAAGCGCGCGCCGGTCTGCCCGCGGTTCGATTGCGACCAATTGCGATGGGTCGAGACTTCGAGCTGCCATCACGGCCGCGAGGCCGACAGCGCCACAACCAAACACCGCCACGCTCTCGCCGGGTTGGGGGCGCAGCTCAGCAAAGACCGTCCCGGCGCCGGTCAGCATCGAGCATCCGAGCGGACCGAACAGGCGCAGGTCGGCATCGCTGTCGACCTTGACGGCGTTGCGCTCGCTGGCGATCGCATGCGTCGCCATCGAGCTCTGCCCGAGGAAGCTGCCGTGGACAGGCCCGGCCTCTTGCAGCAGCGTCGTGCTCCCGTCTAGCCGGGCACCCGAACTGTTGAGCGCTCCGAAGTTCTCGCAGTAGGCGAAGCGGCCGGTCGCGCACCGCCGGCAGTCCTCGCAGCGGTCGTAGCTGAGCACCACGTGGTCGCCGGCCGCCAGGTGAATCACGTCCGGCCCGACCTGCTGGACCACGCCCGATCCCTCGTGACCCAGCACCGCGGGCAAGGGCAGCGGCACGTGACCGTCGATCGCGGTGAGGTCGGTATGGCAGATGCCGACACCGGCGATGCGGACAACGACCTCGCCAGGGGCGAGCGCCGCTAGCTGCACAGCCTCGATCGCTGGGGTCCTGCCGTGCTCACGGAGCACGGCGGCGCGCACCTCAGGACCGTGAGTAGAGGGCTTCAATCTCCTCCGCGTACTTCTCGGCGATCGGCTTGCGCTTGAGCTTCATGGTTGGGGTGAGCTCGTCGCCGCCGGGCAGCCACTCGTCGGCGAGCAACGTCCACGACTTCACCTGCTCGACTCGTGAAAGGCGCTCGTTGGCAGCTGCGACCGCGGCTGCGATCTGTTCGAGGACCGCCGGGTCGGACGCGCTGGCGCCGGTCGCCGCTGCGGCGTCTGGATCGAGCACGAGCAGCGCGACGTTGTACGGACGCCCGTCACCAATCACGACGGCCTGGCCGATCAGCGGGTGCGCGCCCTTGATGTGGCCTTCGATCAGCGCGGGCGACATGTTCTTGCCCGCCGCGTTGATGATCAGCTCCTTCTTGCGGTCGATGATCCGCAGGTTGCCTTCGGCATCCAGCTCGCCGATGTCACCTGTGTGGAGCCATCCGTCTGCGTCGACGGCCTCGGCGGTCTTTTCCGGCTCGCCGCGATAGCCGCGCATCACGGTCTCTCCACGCAGTAGCACCTCGCCGTCCTCGGCCAGCGCTAGCTCGACCCCGGGAATCGCACGACCGACCGTGCCGATCCGGTTCTCAGATGGCGGGTAGGTCGTGGCGATGCACGAGCTCTCGGACATGCCGAACACCTCGGTTGTCGCGAGGCCGATGCCGCGCAGGAAGCGGTGCACGTCGAGCGGCAGCGG
>CAZLKZ010000035.1:6956-8134 GCA_964560235.1 uncultured Conexibacter sp.
CCGAAGAACTCGGGCCGCACCTGCACCAGCGCGGCTGCGATCTGTGTCGGGTCCGGGATGCTCGTGATCTCGTAGCCGAACATCATCTGTGCGTAATGCGAGCACGTGCGGTCGGCGATGTGCGCCATCGGCAGGTAGGAGATCATCCGGCCGCCCATTCGCAGCGGCAGTACTGCGGCCACACCGCGCCACTGCGCGATCGTGCCGGCGTGCGTCAGCTCGACACCCTTCGGCGGGCCGGTCGTTCCCGACGTGTAGATCAGCGTCAGCACGTCATCGGGCTCGACCGCCTGCCAGGTCGCATCGAAGTCAAAGTCGGCCGGCTCGCCGGCTTCAACGGCCGCCAAGTCGAGCACGCCCGAGCGCGGCTCGCCGTCGATGCAGATCACATGCTCAGGGCCTTCGTCACCCCGCGCCGCGAGCACGCGGTCGAGGAACAGCTGCTCGGTGATCACCACGTCGTTCGCTGCGCTGTCGAACAGGTATTTGATCTGCTCGGGGGACGACGTTGCGTACACGGAGAACGCGGTTGCCCCGAGGTGCATCACGGCCGCGTCCAGGTAGTGGAACTCTGGCCGGTTGAGCAGCATCAGCCCCACGCGGTCCCCGCGCGATACGCCGAGGCCCGCGAGCCCAGCGGCTACCGCGCGCACACGCTCTGCGTACTCGGCGAACGTCAGCTCGGTCGCGCCATCGAGCGATCGGAGGGCAAGCTGATCGGCTCGGCTCGCACACGTCGCCTGAAACGCCTGCGGCAGTGTCGTGACTCCCTCGAGGGCTTCTAGGGCGGGGTGCGGAGCGGCCATTGCGTCGAGCATGTACCGATCGTGCCTGTGACGCAGAGTCCGATGCGTGTGGCCTGAGCACACCCGCTAGGCGGAGCCCGGTGTCTAGAACACTGCGGTAGTAGGGCACCTCGACGCACCGTCAAATCTGCGGAGGTAGGCTCGCCACATGAGTCGCGATTACGACATCGTCATGCTCGGAGCGACCGGCTTCACCGGGTCGCTCACCGCCGCCGAGATCGCGGTGCGGGCGCCCGAAGGAGCCAAGATCGCGCTCGCCGGTCGCAATCAGGCAAAGCTCGAGGAGGTGCGCGAGCGGCTCGCGGCAGACGCACCTCAGATCGCGGGCGCGGACATCGTGATCGCGGATACGAGCAATGCGGGTCAGCTGCG
>CAZLKZ010000035.1:8234-21918 GCA_964560235.1 uncultured Conexibacter sp.
CGCCAGACACTGAAGACGGCCAAGCAGCGAGTCGAGCGGGAGAAGGCCGCCGGCGGCACACCCGGCAAGCGCTCGCGCAACGAGCGTGGCCGCCCGCACAAGGCGCTCGGTTACTGGGCTGTGCCGATGCCAACGGTCGACCCTGTTGTGATCGCCCGATCGGGGCGGGCCCTCCCCGAGTACGGCCCCGACTTCAGCTACGGCCACTACATGGCGGTCCGCAAGCTGCCGGTTGCCATCGGCATCCCTGTCGGGATGGCCGGCGTGGTGGCCGGCGCACAGGTGCCGCCGATCCGTCGGGCGCTCGGCAAGATCGCTGCGCCGGGCACCGGGCCGAGCGATGAGGTCATGGAGAAGGCGCGCTTCTGGGTCCGCTTCGTCGGTGAGAGCGACGGCCGCCGCGTTGTGACCGAGGTGGCAGGCGGCGAACCGGGCTACCGCGAGACCTCGCGGATGCTGGCGGAGACGGCCCTGTCCTTGGCCTACGACGATCTCCCCGATCTCGCCGGTCAGCTCACCACCGCACAGGCGATGGGCCCACTGCTGCGCAAGCGCCTCGAGCAGATCGGTGGTGGGGCGGAGGGTCGTCCGAGCACCGGGCTGACCTTCAAGGTGCTCGAACAGAGCTAACGACCGGTGATCGACCTCGTAGTTGTCGCGCTGCTCGGACTGGGCACCGCACTGGCTACGGGCCTCGGTGCCATACCGGTCGCGGTGCTCGGCGACCGCGCCCCGCGGAGCGGTCCGCTGCTGTTGGGGTTGGCCGCGGGTGTAATGACCGTGGCAGCTGTGGTCGGCCTGCTACTTCCTGCGATCGATGAGGGCAGCAGCGCGGAAGTTGCAGCCGGATGCGTTGCGGGAGCCCTGTTCCTGCTCTTCGCCGAGCGCGTGCTGAAGCCGGATGCGAGCTTCATGGGCAAGACCGGTGCCGGCGCGCGGAGTTCCGCGCTGGTGTTCATGGTGCTCGCGATCCATAGCCTGCCCGAGGGCTTCGCGGTCGGCTCGGCCTACGCATCGGGTGATGTGGCACTCGGGGTATTCGTGATCGCCGCGATAGCGATCCAAAACATCCCGGAAGGGACTGCCGTCGCGGTACCGATGCAGCAGGCCGGCTTCGGCTTCGGCCGTCAGTTCTGGGCCGCCGTCGGCACGAGCCTGCCGCAGCCCCTCGGTGCGGTCATCGCGTACCTCGCGGTGAATCAGGTGTCAGTGCTGCTACCGGTGTCGTTCGCTTTCGCTGCGGGGGCGATGCTCACGCTCGTGCTGATCGAGGTGCTGCCGGACGCATACAAGTCCGGCGACTGGCGGCTGCCCAGCGCGGGACTCGCCGCGGGCGCCGCACTCATGCTGGGCATGAGCGCGGCGCTCGGCGTCTAGCTGCGGTCGCTGCTTGCCGCGTGATCAGGGCGGTCGTCAGACAGCGATCCGCGGAACTCACGAATGCCGTTGCCGACCGAGCGGCCAACTTCGGGGAGCTTCTTGGGACCGAGCACCAGCAATGCGATAACCAGCACAACGATCAGTTCCATGGGTCCGATTCCAGCCATGGCTCTTCTCCTAGCCTGCGATCAGGGGTTTGACCTTCGCAAGGATCGCGTCCATGTCGAGGGCCTTGTCGAACGCGCCGTCGGGCGTCGTGGAGCGATCAGCAAGTACGCCGATCTCGGCGGCATGACGGGCCTCGATCTGCACGATCGACCCGGCTGCTGACAGGTACTCCTTGTTCTTGATCAGCGGGCCGGCGCCGTTGTAGGCGCTCACACCTGCGTTCTCGAGGTCGTACGCGAGCTTGAGGAACGCGCTCTCGTCGCCCTTCGGGAACTTGAACGTCGGCTTCATTGCCGGCATTCCGCCTGCCGCCTTGATCGCCTTGGTGAGGGCGTCGACGTGGGCACTCTCCTGCTCGCCGAACCGGCGGGCGACTTTGCGCACATCCGACGACAGCCGGATGCGGCGTGCATGCTTCTCGTAGAACTCTGCCTCGAGGTACTCCAGCGTGAGTGCGAAGTTGAGAATCTCAACGTCGCCGTCGCCTGCGGCCACCGAGCGAGACACAAACGGGCCGATCGCTCCTGCACCGAGTGCGGCGCCGGTAGCCAGCGCGCCCCGCAGCAGGAAGCTCGACCGCGACATTCCCTCTACCTCGATCGCGCCGAGTTGGTTGTTGGTCGTGTTGGTCATGCCTTGTCCTTTCGTTGTGCGGGTCGGGTTAGGCCTTGATGAACGGCTTGACGGTGTCGAGCACTTCGCTCATCGACATCGGTTCGCCGAACGCGCCGTCCGGTGTGGTCGACGTGCCGGTGAGCCGGGCGAGCACCGCCGCGTGGCGCGCCTCGATCGAGTGGATCGACAGTGCGGCCGCCAGGATCTCGGCGCTTTCGATCTTGCCTGCGGCTCCGAGGTACGCGGCTGCGCCGACGTTCTCGACCGTTGCCGCGAGCTTCGCGACGTCGTCCGCGTTCTCTAGCGGGAACGTGGTCTCCGGCTTGCTAGCCGGCGTGCCGAGGCTCTTAGCCACCTTCTCCAGCGCGTCGACGTGCGCCTGCTCCTGATCGCCGAAGGTCTTGAGCGTGTCGAGGACCTTGCCCTTGAACAGGTCGCTCTCGACCACCTTGTCGTAGAAGTCGGCCTCCAGGTACTCCAGGGTCAGGGCGTAGTTGACGACCGCTAGGTCGCCGCTGCCGTCGGCGGTGGTTGTCGCCGTCGTGGTCGACATCGAGCTGCTGGTGTCATCGTCGCCGCACGCTGCGAGCACGGTCGCGAGAGAGGCCGCGGCTACGGCTCCACCTGCGGTCTTGCCGCTCATGCTCAGGAACTTGCGGCGTGTCGCCGGGTCGCGCCTGATCGAATCGACCGCTCCGCCAGGCGTTGCGGTCGTCGTGGTTGTGTCTGGCTCCGTCATCGGGGACCTCCGGTGTTGGGTTCGAAGGCTTGCTACGGAGCTCGGTTGCGATTGGATCATTTGATCCGATCCCAGATTGGGTACGTAGGAAGTTCTGAATGGCGAGAACCCGTAACAAGCGAAAGGCCGGCGCTGAGCTCTCAGCGCTCGCCGACGAGGAGCTGATGGAGCTGCTCGGCGGTGGCGACGAAGTGGCGTTCGAGGTCATCTATGACCGTCACTCTGCCGCTGCCTACTCGCTCGCCTACCGAATGATGGGCGCGGTGGGGCCAGCCCAAGACGTGACGCAGGAGGCATTCCTGTCTCTATGGCGAGGGCACATGCGATTCGACCCGGCACGCGGCAGCCTTCGCACATGGCTGCTCGGCATCGTCCACAACCGCGCCGTAGACGTCCTGCGCAAGCACCGTCCCGACCGTGACCGGGTGGTCGCCGATGAGTCGGCCGCCGAGCGGATGGTCGCCCCGGAGGACACCGAGGCTGAGGTCGTCCGGCGAGCGGAGTCTGCGCACCTGCGCGGTGAGCTCGCTCTCCTTCCCGACGACCAACAGCAGGCGCTCGAGCTTGCGTACTACGGAGCCTTCAGCCAATCCGAGATCGCCGACATGCTTGGGGTGCCGCTCGGCACCGTGAAGGGGCGGATGCGGCTGGGTCTGGTCAAACTTAGGTCCCGACTCCCGGAGGAGGCACGCCCGTGAGCGAGCATTGCGAAAATTCACAGGACGTCGCCGGCTTCGTGCTGGGTGCGCTTTCACCGGAGGAGCACGAGCGGTTCGCCGCGCACATCGCCGGGTGTGCAGCGTGTCAGCGTGACGTCGAGGAGCTGCGGGCTGGTGCCTCGGCCCTGGCTCTGTCGGTGCCCGCGCAGACGGCTCCGCCCGAGCTCAAGCAGCGGCTGATGGCGACGGTGTCGGCTGAGGCAGAGCTGCTCCGTGCCGCGGGAGCCGACGCCGACCGCGCGGCTCCGGTTCGGCCCCGCCGTCGCGGGCTCTTTCGGTTGGCGGCGCCGTTGGTAGCAGCGGCTGCCGTGGCTGTGGGAGCGGTGGTGATCGTGTCCGGCGACGATCCGAACGAACCCACACGGACCGTGCAGGCGACCAAGTCGATAGGCACGAGCCGCGCGTTTGTTGAAGTGCGCGGCGACAAGGGCAGGTTGATCGTCGACGGTGTCGACAATCCACCGCCCGGGTCGGTGTACGCCCTCTGGCTCGTGCGACCCGGCAAGGCGCCCGAAGCTGCCGGCACCGTCTCCAGTGTCGAGAGCCGGCGGATCGATACCGAGATCGAGGGCGACCTCGACGAGGCGACACAAGTGCTCGTCACGGTCGAGCGCGCGCCGGGGCCGGCGGCGCCGACTTCGGACCCTGTGCTGGCAACCAACCTCTCCTGACGGTTAGCTCAGTACGAGCACGCCGAGCGTCACCACCGAGCAGGCGACCAACAGCAGCGCGATCCCGGAGAGCGCTCGCCCTGTCCCGCTGAGGGAGTGATCGCCCATGAGCGCCCGGTCGGATGCCAGCCTCCGGAGGAACGGCAGCAAGACGAGCAGCAGCACCGCGTTGAGGACCTGCGTTGCGACGAGCAGCGTCACGAGCGGCATACCCGGTATGAGCGTGATGGCTACTGCCAAGAACATGACCGCACCGAACCCGAGGTAGAAGGGGCGTGCCTCTCCGAAGCTGTCGTCGAGGTCGCTCTTCTTCCCGAACGTCTCCGAGATCGAGTACGCAGTCGACAGCGGCACGATCGCGGCGGCCAGGATCGCTGCGCTGACGATGCCGACGCCGAATAGCGACTTGGCCAAGGATCCCGCCACGGGCTCCAGTGCCGCAGCGGCGTCGCTCGCGTCGTTGATCGTGATGCCCTGGGCGTGCAAGGTCGCCGCGCAGGTCACGACGATGAACGCACCGATTACGCCTGTCAGCACCGCGCCGACGAGCACGTCGACTCGCTCATACCTGAGGTCCTTCGGCTCGATTCCCTTGTCGACCGCGTAGGACTGCATGAACGCGAGGCCCCATGGAGCGAGCGTCGTGCCAAGCGTTGCCACGGCGATGTAGATCGCGTCGCGGTCGAGCGGCATGGTGGGCACGACCGCACCCTTTGCAGCGGCGCCCCAGTCGGGTCCGGCGATGAAGCCGGCCACGAGGTAGGTGAGGAACACCGCGCTCAGAGCGAGCAACACGTGCTCGATGCGGCGGAACCCGCCCCGCAGTACGAGGAAGCCGACGGCAACCGCCGCAACGGGCACGCTCACGTAGGCGCTCGTTCCTGCGAGCAAGTTCATGCCCGCCGCGACCCCCGCGAACTCAGCACAAAGGGTGCCGGTGTTGGCGACGACGAGCACGGCGAGCATGAGCCGCGCGGTGCGGCTGCCGAATCGCTCCCGCATCAGCGTCTGCAGTCCCTTGCCTGTTACGACGCCGAGGCGCATCGCGATCTCGTGAAACACGATCAGCGCGACCGTCGAGAGCGTGAGCACCCAGAGCAGTTGGTAGCCGTACTCAGCTCCCAGCACCGAGTACGTGGTGATCCCGGCTGGGTCGTCGTCTGAGAGCCCAGCAAGCAGGCCGGGGCCTAGCACTGCGGCGAGGGCCAGCAGCCTGCCGCGGCCGAGCGCAGCAGGACGCGCCGTGCTGATGCGCCTGTGCCAATACCGGCCTGGGAAGGAGTGGGGGCTGTTCACAACTAGATGCGGACCGCGGTCCGCTTACGTGCTATGGTTGGCGAAGTACCAACTAGAAAGGCTCTCTTCAATGGATCTTCTTTTCCTTCTCGGCCGGATCTTCCTCGCCGCGATCTTCCTCCTCTCGGCAATCGGCCACTTCACGCAGGCTGACGGCATGGCGCAGTACGCGTCGGCCAAGGGCGTGCCCAACGCAAGAAACGGCGTGATCGCCAGCGGTGTAATCGCACTGCTCGCCGCGGTGTTCCTGATCTTCGGCATCTGGCTCGACCTCGCAGCTCTTCTCCTGATCATCTTCCTCGTGCCCGTCACGTTCATGATGCACGCGTTCTGGAAGGAGACCGATCCGCAGGCCAAGCAGGGCGAGCAGATCAACTTCAACAAGAACCTCGCACTGATCGGCGCCGCACTCATCCTCCTGTGGCTGGCGAATTCAGCTGGCGACTTCGCCGACTCGCTGCCCTACACGCTGACCGGCAACTTCTTCTAGGCCGGAAGCTCTCCCGCGGGGTCCGGTGGCGCAGCGTGCCGCCGGACCCCGTTAACTACAATCCGCCTTCGCGGGGCTATAGCTCAGTTGGGAGAGCGCCTGGATCGCACCCAGGAGGCCGCCGGTTCGAGTCCGGCTAGCTCCACTGCCTCGCTGGTTGGGGATCAGCTTGCACACGCGCTCCGGTGTGCTGGCTAGTGTCCCGAGCAGATGTCCCAAGGCGAGCGCCCACGGCTGCTCCGGCGGATCGGCAGTTTTCGCGGCCGCATGCGGCTGTTCTTCTTTGCCGTCGTCGTCGTGCCGACGATCGCGGTCGCGCTCGTCATCTTCGCTCTGATCGCTTCCAGCGAGCGAGGCCAGGCAGACGCCCGCCTCGCCGCTGCGCAGGCGGTCTCGATCAGGCTGGCCGAGGAGGAACAGCAGCGAGCGCTGCGCGGCGCCAAGGTAATCGCCACGGACGCTGAGGTCGCGGCCCAGATCCGGTCAGGCGATGACGCCGAGCTGCGCCGGATTCTGCGACGCGACTATCTGCGCGTCGGCGGGCGCCGGCTCGAGTTCCGCGATATCAACTCCGAGCGGCCGATCTCGTTCGGATCAGCCAAAGCGATGATGCCCGCCGCGGTTGGCATCAGAGACGAAGGTAAGCCCGCCGGCAACCTGCGGCTCTCGGTCGTTACAGCCGATGAGCTCGCAGCAAAGATCAAGCGCATTACCGGCCAGGACATCCTGATCCGTGACGGCAACGAGACCCTCGCGAGCACGCGCGACCAGTTCTCCGGCGTCACCGACCCACCGCAGTCCGGCACGGTCGAAGTCGCTGGCGACCGCTATCGCGCGGCCACCTTCCAGCTGAGCGCGTTCCGAGGGGCGCCGCTCCAGGTGACCGCATTCGAGGCGTCGACCCGCACCGAGGAGGACATCAAGTGGGCGCGCACCCTCGCGGTCATCTTCCTGACGGGCTTCGTGCTCCTCGCGATGGTTGCGGGTTCGGCCGTGACCCGTCTCTTGGAGCGCGAGATCGAAACGTTCCTGACCGCGGCTCGCCGTCTCGGCAGCGGTGACTTCGGTGCCAAGGTTCCTACGAGCGGCAACGACGAGTTCGCTCAGCTGGGCCAAGAGTTCAATGCGATGTCAGAGCAGCTCGAGACGCGGCTCGACGAGCTCAGGCAGGAGCGGATCAGGTTCGCACGGTCGCTGCGGCGGCTCGGCGAGGCGTTCGCTTCCAACCTCGATCGCAAGGGCCTCTTGGAGATCGTGCTCGAGACAGCTGTCGACACGCTCCGGGCCGATGGCGGCGCCGCGATCCTGGTCACGCGCGCGGCGGGCTGGGAGCGCGTTGCAGAGATCGGGACTGCCGGCCCGAGTGCAGACGCGGTCCTGCAGGCTCAGCAGCTGGTGCTCGAGCGCTCGGAGATGATCACGGTGGAGAACCCGCCTGGGTTCGCCATCGGCTATCCGCTTCGCGAAAACCCGGCCGCCGACGATCCCGGCGAGGTAACCGGCATGCTCGTGGTCTGGCGCGCAGAACGATCCTTCACGGCCAACGAGCGAGAGCTGTTCGAGTACCTGGCCGGGCAGGCCGCCGTGTCGGTGGAGAACGTCGGCCTGCACGAAGAGGTTGCTCGTGAGGCGGTGACCGACGCCTTGACCGGCCTCGCCAACCGCCGCCGCTTCGATCAGCGCCTAGAGCACGAGGCCGAGCGCGCCCGCAGCCTTGGCCTCGACCTTGCGGTCGTGATTCTCGACATAGACGACTTCAAGAAGGTCAACGACACCTACGGGCATCAGATCGGCGACGAGGTGCTCAAGGGGGTTGCAGACGTGCTCCTGTCGGTCTCGCGCGATCCCGACACGCCGGGCCGCATCGGCGGTGAGGAGATGGCCGTCGTGCTGCCGGGCGCCGACCGCACCGGTGCGCATGAGGTGGCCGAGCGAATCCGTGCGCGAATCGAAGAGCTGGTGTTCAAGTCCGACGGCGACTCCGGGGACTCGTTCTCGGTCACGGCCAGCATCGGTGTCGCGTCAGCGCACGGTCCCGCGGCCAACGCCCTCGGTTTGGTTGCGCGCGGCGACGCCGCTCTCTACGAGGCCAAGCGCACCGGCAAGAACCGAGTGGTCGACAGCGTCTAACAGTCGTTAGGGGCTGACTTCGCAGGTTGCGGCCCGGTAGCCTTCACCGTCATGGGATACCTCGACGAGGCAATCCGCGATCACATCGAGCTGCAGCGCCGCCGAGGCGTCGCTGAGGACGAGCTGCGCCGCGTTGAAGACGAGGCGCTAGGGCCCATCGGAGCCGAAGGACTGCCCGATCCCGTAAGTGAGCGCGCGACAGAGCAGGCCGAGGTGGAGGCCGACTTCGAGGACGAGCCTGAGGCAGACGAGCCCGAGCCCGCGGCTGATGTCGAGGAGCCGGAGTTCGCAGAGCCGGTTGCCGTGGAGACTTCGCGCGAGGAGCTCGACCAGCCGACGCAGGCGATGGACCTGTCCGAGCTCGACGACGCTCTCGCTGCTGAGGACGAGGCCTCCGAGCAGGCAGCACCCGCACCCGAGCTCGACCCCGACGATCCGCTGGCCGCAACTCCCGACTTCCTGCAGGAGACTCCAGAGCACGACAGGCTCTGGTTCGAGCAGAAGCCCCCGAAGGACTTCGACTTCTAAGCGTGCGCCGTAAGGCGCGCCTCCGAGTGGAGCCAGTCGGGATCGAACCGACGACCTCCTGCTTGCAAAGCAGGCGCTCTCCCAGCTGAGCTATGGCCCCGGGGGAGCAGAAATAGTACCGCGCGCGGCGCGCTCTCAATCAGGCGTCCAGTCGAGGTCATGCGCTCAACCCGACGTGCCGAAAACTAGTGGGACACAGGTGCGCAGCGACTACGGGGAACGGTTGCTGCGCGAGCTCCCGCAATAGCGGGGGCGCAGGACGCAGTCTGTGAGCCGCGGCAAGGAGTTCTCGCCGCGGCTCACTCTGCGTTCCTAGGCGCCGACGTAGGATCGGCCCATGTCGTTCACTCACCTCAACATGCGTGCTGACCTGGCGGACGTCGGCGGCAACTTCGACGGTCACGAGCAGCTCGAGTTCCGCATGGCGACCCACGCTCTTGGGCTAGAGCAGTCGGGGCTGACCTTCCAGCACGTGCCGCCCGGCTACCGGTTCCCCTACGGTCACACGCACGCCACTCAGGAAGAGGTGTACGTCGTAGTCGGGGGGAGCGGAAGGATGAAACTCGACGACGAAGTCATCGAGCTGGCAGCACTCGATGCCGTGGGCGTTCCGCCAGGTGGGTGGACTAGCCGCCTGCAGCTATTCGGTCGGAGGCGCTGGCTTCTGAGGCTCTGCCGGAGCCTCGATGGCCAGGCGCGGCAGCCGCTTCTTGAGCCCTTCGGGCATCCACCACATCGCGGCTCCGACGATGTGCATCACCGCAGGCAGGAGCAGCAACCTGATGATGAATGCGTCGATGAAGATCGCCGATGCGAAACCGACGCCCATCATCGCCAACGCGCGCTCGTTGCCGATCGCGAAGGCACCGAACACAGCGATCATGATGATCGCCGCAGCCGTTACCACCCGGCCGGTCATCGCGAGGCCGTGGCGCACCGCGTAGCGCGCGTCGTGGGTCTTCTCCCACTCCTCGTGCATACGCGACACCAAGAACACCTCGTAGTCCATCGATAGGCCGAAGACCACCGCGAACACCATGATCGGCAGGAAGGACTCGATTGGGCCGGTCGTGTCACCGAACCAGCTCGCGAGGTTGCCGTCTTGGAAGATCCACGTCACGAGGCCGAACGCGCCCATGATCGAGAGCAGGTTGAAGACACCCGCCTTGATCGGGATCAGCAGTGACTGGAACACGACGGCCAGCAGGATCAACGAGAGCCCCACTACCACGCCGATGAACAGCGGCAACTTGTCGCGGATCACCTGCGAGAAGTCGAGGTTGGAAGCGGTCGCCCCGCCGATCGACACTTGGGTGCCGGTGGCCTCGGTGATCGGCGGCAGCACGTCGTTGCGTAGTGCCTTCACCGTGTTGTCGGTCTTCTCGTCCTGCGCCGTGCTTGTGGGGTAGGCGATGATCGTCGCCGTATCGCCAGCCTCGTTGAGCTGAGGCGGCAGCACTCGCGCGACACCCTCGTAGCCCGCGACTGCTGAGGTGATCTTCTTCAGCGCGGCCTCGTCACCGGGCTTGTCGAGCTCGACGGCCATCAGCAGCGGTGCGCTGAAGCCCGCGCCGAAGCCTTCCTTGAGCTGCTCGTAGGCGGTGCGGGTCGTGTCGCCCTTCGGGTAGGTGCTCGCGTCGCTGGCGGCCAGGCGCATGTGCAGTGCCGGCGCGGCGAGCACGAGCAAGATGATCAGCGCGACGACGGCAACCGGCCAGGGGTGATCGGCAACAAACGCGCTCCAGCGGGCAGCGACGCCCTGCTCGCGATCGGCGAGGTCTTCGCCCTCGGCCAGGTCTTCGCCCTCAACCGGGTCTCCGCTGGCTGCAGGCTTGACCCTGCGACCGATCATCGCCAGCACCGCGGGCATCAGGGTGATCGCCGCAACCATCGTCAGCGCCACCGAGAGGGCGGCCGCGATGGCAGGCCCGTAAAGGAACGAGATGCCGAGCAGCATCATTCCGAGCATCGCGATGACCACGATGATGCCGGCGAACAGCACGGCGCGCCCGGCGGTGTCGGCGGCGATCAGTGTTGCGTCACGTACGTCGCGACCCGCACCTCGCTCGAGCCTGAAGCGGTTGAGGATCAGTAGCGCGTAGTCGATGCCGACACCGATGCCGATCATCGCCGCGAGCTGCGGCGCCCAGTCAACAACGTCCATCACCCGGGTTGCGCCCACCACGATGATGGCGATCGCGACGACCATGGCGAACAGGGCGTTCAGCAACGGCAGCCACATCGCAACGATGCCGAGCGTCAGGAACAGCACGATCGCGGCGACCAGAACGCCGAAGATCTCGCCCTCGCCGCCACCCTCCTGGTTTGACCAGTGAATGATGTCGCCGCCGAGCGAGACCTGAAGGCCGCTCTGGCCGTCGAACTTGAGCGTGTTCTCGGTCATCTCTTTGATGGCCGCAACGTCAACGTCGCCTGCGCCGCGTTTGAGCTGGATCGTCCCGAACGCGATCTGCCCGTCTCCGGAAACCGGCCCCTTGGTGGCCGTCGGGTCGCTGACTCCGAGCACCTCGGGCGACTTCTTGATCTCGGCGATGACCTTCTGGATCTCCGCCTTCTTGTCGAGCACGTTGCCGTTCTCGACGGCGAACACGACCGACGCGGTATCACCGGACTGCGCCGGGAACTTGTCCTTCAGCAGGTCGTAGGCGCGCTGGGACTCTGTGTTCGGCAGGTTGAAGTTCGTCGAGAACTCGCCCGCAACCGTCGACATGAGGGCAATACCGGCGATGAACGCGGCAAGCCAGGTGAAGAACACCTTGCGACGGTTGTCAAAGCACCACGAGGCGAGGTTTCGCATCGCCGGAACATACCGAGCCGGAAGGGCCGTTCCGCAGCCCGGTAGTTAGCAGTGCTCTACAGCACTCGCGTCTTGCAGCTCGACGGGCTGCTGGTGCGCAGGTTGTCGAGGAATGCGGTCGAGTCGTACACGCGATCGCCGCGTTCAAGGATCGAGAGGTAGAGCACCCGATCGCCCGGCTTGATCGCAGTTGCAGCGCGGATCTTGCGGGTGGCTCCGTCGTAGGTCGTGCCACGTGCAAGCTGCGGTGTCATCGCGCTGAAGCCGGTCTTGGTGATCGTCATCGGCTGGCCGCTCGCATCGGTCGCAAAGTTGAGCGGCGCCACAAGCGCAGAACCCTCTCCGAGCTTCCATGTCGATTCGCCAAGCTCCGCGACGAACAGGTCGCCGTACCCGGTCCCGATCGACTCGCGGTACTCATCGCTGAGCAAGCCCACGTCGAAGCTGAGGCAGGTCGCTCCGCTTGGCACGCGCAGGTTGAGCCGCACGATCGTGACGTCGAACGCGCCACGGATTGACGGGCCGCCTGACTCGCGTCCGGTAAACGTCGAGTTGTTGGGCTTTGAGGCCAGCGTTGCGTCGCCGGTCGAGATCAAGCCGAAGCGACCGCCCGAAGCCTTGCGGTTAGGGGTGGGGAAGCCCGCGAGCGACGAGGTGGAGACGGCCGCGGGGTGTGACCACGGCGGAACTGTCGAGAAGTAGGCGCTGCGCACCAGCTTCTGCTGCCCGGCGATCGCCTGGCCTAGGTCCATCGCGGACCGGCTCGTCGGGACAGGGGTAATCGAGGCGCGGGCGGGGCTAACGGCGCCCGCGCACATCACAAGTACCCCGAAGGCCACTGCTCTACGCATCACTGACAGACAAGTCTTACCTACGGCACGGCGGGACCGCGCCATCTGGTTAGGATCGAGGCATGATCGGAGCGTTGATTCTCGGCCTGCTCGCAGGCGCAATCGGACGGATGCTCGTCCCAGACATGTTCAGCGGACTGAAGGGCCCGAAGTCCTGGCTCTTCTCGGTCGTGCTCGGCCTCGCAGGGGCCGTGGTCGGCTGGGTGATCTTCACGAAGTGGCTCGGCATCGGCGACGACGACAAGTTCGACCTCGGCGGCCTGATCAGCGCCATCATCGGCGTCATGATCCTGCTTCCGTTCGCGAGCCTCGCGTTCAGGATGTTCGGCTACGACAAGCCGTCCGAGTAGGTCTCGGTCGATCTAGCGTGCCGCTGCGACGGCGTCGCCCTTGGCGAGTGACTTGAGCAGCGGCAGCGGATCGATCGGCTTGCCGCCCTCGTACCAACCGGGCGCGGTCCAAAGCTCGAAATGCAGGTGGCAGGTGCTGGCGCGGCCGGTCTGACCCACGTTGCCGACCTGCTCTCCTGCGAGAACTGTGTCGCCTTTCTTGAGCAGGGAAGGGGCGACCAGGTGCATGTACGCCTGGCTCGTGCCGTCGGCGGCGTTGATGACCACGTAGTTGCCGGCCGCTGACTGGAAGCCCGAGTAACGCACCTCGCCTCCGTAGACCGCGCGGATCCGCGCGCCGCAGCGGGCGAGAATGTCTTGCCCTTCGTGGCCGCGGCCTCCGCCGAAGCGGTTCGTCGCGGTGCCGAAGCTGTACTTGACCGTCAGCGGAAACACGCCTTCGGGCTGCTCGACCGTCGTGGTCTTCAGCAACGGCTCGGTCGCGGCGGGCGCCGGTGCAGGGAGCACGTTGAGTCGCGGCCCTTTGAGCACCGCTCCGCGGATGACCGCGGTCACCTTGCCGGTGCGCGCAGATTTGGGCACCTTCACGACCACCCGGTGGTCGCTGCGAGCGATAGGCCGCGCGATGCGGTCGTCGGCCTTGCCTTTGCCACCGAGGAAGCGCACTACGCGGGTCTTGCTCAGTCCCGCGCCCTTGATCCGGAGCAGACCGCCGCGCGGGCAGCCGTCCGTGTTGCCGTCCGCGCAGTGCAGCTCCTTGACCTCGGGGCGTTCGAAAGTCACACCGCCGTTGCCGGCGGAGGCGATTGAGGGGGCCACGGCTGTGGCGAGGAGCACGGCTGCGGCTGCGAGTGGCAGGCGCCGCGCACTTTTGTAAGCGCGAAAGAGCGTCATACGGGGTACTGCGAAGGCGGAACGCTAGCAGCGTG
>CAZLKZ010000036.1:0-19054 GCA_964560235.1 uncultured Conexibacter sp.
ACCTAGTGCCCATCGTTTACGGCGTGGACTACCAGGGTATCTAATCCTGTTTGCTCCCCACGCTTTCGCGTCTCAGCGTCAGTCATGTCCCAGCGAGCTGCCTTCGCAATTGGTGTTCCTCCCGATATCTGCGCATTTCACCGCTACACCGGGAATTCCACTCGCCTCTTCCAGACTCAAGCTCGACAGTATCCACCCGCCTCCTAGGGTTGAGCCCTAGGCTTTCAGAGCGGACTTATCGAGCCGCCTACACGCGCTTTACGCCCAATAATTCCGGACAACGCTTGCCCCCTACGTATTACCGCGGCTGCTGGCACGTAGTTAGCCGGGGCTTCTTCTGAAGGTACCGTCACCACAGACAGGTATTAACCGTCGTGGCTTCGTCCCAACTGAAAGAGGTTTACAACCCGAAGGCCGTCTTCCCTCACGCGGCGTTGCTGCGTCACGCTTTCGCGCATTGCGCAAGATTCCCCACTGCTGCCTCCCGTAGGAGTCTGGGCCGTGTCTCAGTCCCAGTGTGGCTGATCGTCCTCTCAGACCAGCTACCCATCGAAGCCTTGGTGAGCCGTTACCTCACCAACAAGCTAATGGGCCGCGGGCTCATCCCGTTGCGGAAGCCGAAGCCTCCTTTCCTCAAGGCCACTGATGTGGCCCGAGCACATTTGGTATTAGCCCCGGTTTCCCGGGGTTGTCCCAATCAACAGGGCAGATTACCCACGTGTTACTCACCCGTTCGCGGCTCTGCCCCGGGGCAAGCCCCGGTTCGTCGCACCACTTGCATGTGTTAAGCACGCCGCCAGCGTTCGTCCTGAGCCAGGATCAAACTCTCCGTGAAGGGCAGATCCCTTGCGGGATTTGCTTGGGCGAACCGGCTTTGCCGCTTCGCCTGCCTCTGAGCGAACTCATTGGCTGGCTAGGGCTCCCCCGATCCGCGAGTGCAGTGCCGGCCTGAACCGGTGCTGCGGAGAGGTTGTCATTCAATGCGGGACGCGTCGTACACGGCGCATCCCAAGAATGACGGGATGATTCTTACTTCTCAGACCACCGTGCTTTGAGGCACGGTAGATCGAACCTGGACGCGCACAATGACCCCGACTGGGTCATGTGTGCGCATGCTGTTGAGTTTTCAAAGACCGTCAGCCCGTTTCGGGAAGGTGTTGCCTTCTCAAGAGGACTCATCAGGCGGACCTGATGTTCGCCCGGCGGACAGTGCCCACCGCGCGGATCGAGCAGTCTAGCAGGCCCGCAGACTAACTGCGGCTCGACCTAAACGAGACGAACAAAGTTTCGTTTGCCGACCTGCAAGACCTTCCCGGCGAGCATAGCGTGCTCGTAGTCAAGAGTGCCCGCCGGTAGGGCTTCGCCGTCGAGCTTTACCCCGCCCTGCTCGACCAGGCGCCGTGCATCACCGCGCGAGCGACCGAATGCGGACGCGATGAGGGCAGGCAGATGTACCTCGCCTCCGTCATCTGGCAGTGGATGGTCAGGCACGTCATCCGGCAGCGCGTGGTCCACAAACAGGCGCTCGAACGCCTTCTCGGCGGCCGCGCCCGCACCGTCACCGTGGAACCGATCAACGATCGCGCGCGCTAGTGCGCGCTTGCGATCGCGGGCGGAAACCTCAGCGCCTGGGTCCTCGATCGCGAGCAGACGGAACCACTCGTCCATCGCGGTATCCGGAAGCCGCATCGTCTTTCCGAACTGCTCGCCCGGAGGTTCGGTGACGCCGATGTGGTTGCCCAAGGACTTGGACATCTTCTGCTCGCCGTCTGTGCCGACGAGCAGCGGCATCGTGAGGATCGACTGCTCTTGCATGCCGTACGCGCGCTGCACGTCGCGGCCGAGCAGCAGGTTGAACGTCTGGTCGGTGCCCCCGAGCTCGACGTCCGAGTCGATCGCGACAGAGTCGTAGCCCTGCAGCAACGGGTACAGCAGTTCGAGGACCGAGATCGGCTGGTGGGCCGCGAACCGTTTTGAGAAGTCGTCGCGCTCGAGCATCTGAGCGACGGTCGCCGTGCGGGTGAGCGCGAACAGCTTCTCCGCCTCCATGTTGAGCCACTCCCCGTTGCGGCGGACCTCGAGGAGCTCGGGGTTGTCGCTAAGCACGGAAAACGCCTGCTGCCTGTAAGTCTCGGCGTTGGCGTCGATCTCCTCGCCACTGAGTGCCGGTCTCGTTTGCGACCGGCCGCTCGGGTCGCCAACGCGCGCGGTGTAGTCACCGACGATCAGGACGACCTTGTGCCCGAGATCCTGAAATTCGCGCAGCTTTCCCAGCACGACCGTGTGGCCGAGGTGGATGTCCGGCGCAGTTGGATCGAGACCGAGCTTGACCCTCAGCTGCCGCCCTTCCTTCGCCACGGCATTCAGCCGATCGACGAGTGCGCCTCCCGGTAGCGAAGCTTCGACGTTGCGCAGGAGCATCTCCGCCTGCTGCTGGGGCTCTGTCATCGCCCCCAATGCTAGAGTCAGGCGACTTCTTCAGGGCGCCATGTCTGTCCTGATCCCCCTCCGAGCGCTGTGTTTTCGCGCCGGCCGGCCGCCATGAGCGACCTCTCAGATCCACCTGCGGACGACGTGTCCGAAGAAGGCGGGGCCTCGGCCGCGGAGGTTCCACGCGCGCGCGTACGGATCAAGAAGCGGAGGGTCCTAGCCGTCGGCCTCCCTCTCGCAGCCCTCGCGATGATCTCGATGGTGTTCGGCCTGATGATGGCTGTCGCAGCTGACCTGCCGTCGCTCGAGCAGCTGCCCCAGGTCTCCAAGCGCAAGAACTCGATCCTCTACGACGTACGCAAGAAGCCGCTCGTAACGCTCACCTCGAACGAAGGACGCATGATCGTGTCCTCGCGGCAGATCTCGCCGAGCATCAAGAACGCGGTGATCGCCGTTGAGGACGAGCGCTTCTACCGGAACTCGGGCGTGGACCTGCGAGGCATTACGCGCGCCTTCTACCAAGACGTGGTCCAGGGCGGCGCTGTACAGGGCGGATCAACGATCACCCAGCAGTTCGTCAAGTACGCACGCAAGGCGCAGAACAACCGCACGATCTTCGAGAAGGCTCGCGAAGCCGCGCTTGCCTTCCACCTGACGCGCAAGTGGCCCAAGGACAAGATCCTCACCGAGTACCTCAACTCGATCTACTTCGGCAACGGTGCATATGGCATCGAGGCCGCGGCCAAGACGTATTTCGGTTCCGTGCCCGGCAACGAGAACTGTGGAGTGCGTGACGGTCAGGGCCGCAGCTGTGCGAGCCTCGTCACGCCGGCGGAGGCCGCGATGCTCGCGGCAATCATCGCCTCTCCGTCAGCGTTCGACCCGATCGCTCATCCCAAGGCAGCAACCGACCGCCGCAACGTGGTGCTGCGCAAAATGTTCGACCAAGGGAAGCTCAGTCCCGACGAGTACCGCGAGAGCCTGCTTGAGCCCGTGCCGTCTGAGCTCACGTTGCCGAAGCTCAACACCCCGGACAACAGCGAGTACTTCGTTACCTGGGTGCGTCAGAGCCTCGTCGACCACATCGGTGCGCAGCGGGCGTTCGAAGGCAACCTGCGCGTACAGACGACCCTCGATCTAGACCTTCAGAAGGCAGCCGAGGCTGCAGTCAACAGCCAGCTGTCTTGGGCTGGCGGACCGACGTCGGCGATGGTCGTCATTGATAACGCGACCGGCGAAGTACGGGCCATGGTGGGCGGCCGCGACTACAACACCCGGCCCTTCAATCTCGCGACCCAAGGACAGCGGCAGCCAGGCTCATCGTTCAAGCCGTTCATCCTCGCGCGGGCGCTGTCGGACGGCATCAGCCCAAACACAGTCTTCCCTTCGAAGAAGCGTGAGTTCAAGGTGCCCGGCGGCGGAGGCGAGTACTTCATCGTCAACAACTTCGACAACAAGTACCTCGGCTCCGCGTCTCTCGGAACAGCGCTTACGTACTCCGACAACTCCGTCTTCGCTGCGCTCGGAATCAAAGTCGGTACCAAGCGAGTTGCGCAGACCGCGAAGGCGATGGGAATCCGCACGCCGATCTCGACCAACTACGCGATGACGCTCGGTGGTCTCAAAGAAGGTGTGACACCCCTCGACATGGCACACGCCTACGAGACGTTCGCCACCGGTGGCCTTCGTGTGAGCGGCACGCTGGGCACCGACGACCGAGGCCCGGTAGGTATCCGGTCGATCCAGAAGGTGTCTGACGGCAAGCTTGTGCCTGTCGAGCGAAACAGGCGCACCACACAGCGTGCGCTGAGCCAGTCGGTCGCTTCGACGGCAACCAACATGCTCACAGGACCGGTCAACGCGGGCTCCGCTCGCCGTGCACAGTACGGCGGGTTCGCGGCCGGCAAGACGGGAACGACCGAGAACGCCGGCGACGCATGGTTCGTCGGATTCACGCACCGCTACACCGTCGCCGTTTGGGTCGGCTACCCCGATGGGCTCAAGCCGATGCTCACTGAGTTCGGTGGTGACGAGGTCACCGGCGGCACGTTCCCGGCGATCATCTGGCGCACGTTCATCCTCAGCGCGGACAAGATCCTCGCCGAGCGCAAGGCCGCAGAAGCACGAGGGGACAAGTCCGGAGAGGCAACGATCCCGGTCGACGGGTCCGCCCCCGTACCCGAGACGGGAACCGAGCAGCCGACTACGGGTACAGCGCCGACCACCACCGGACCGACACCCGAGCCTGTCCAGACGCCGCCCAAGGCTCCGAAGCAGCCAGCCACAAAGGCGCCTTCTACCCCGAAGCCCACGCCTACGCCAACACCCTCCCCTACCCCAGCCCCTCCGGCTACCGGCAACCAGGGAGCTGGCTCAGGCGACTCCGGTGATGCCACCGGCGGCGCGGGCGCTCCCTGATCTAGAGCCGCGGCCTCGACACGTGCGGTGAACCGGCTACCGCAAACCGCCACGGCAGATCCACGCCTTTCGTGATCCCGATGCGAGTGCCAGTCCGTACATCGGAGTCGGGGACACTTCCCTGTTCGATTGTGATCGGACCACGGGAGAGGCTCGTGCCATTCAGATCGAGGGAGATCCCTAGTGCCTCAGTCAGCTTGCCGGGGCCGCTCGTCCACTCACGGGGCGACCTGCCGGCGCGCCGGCTGGCGATCAGGGTCAGCCCGTCTGTCGGCTCGATCGCACGGATGAGGACCGCTGCTCCAACGCCTGCCGGCTCACACACGGCGTTGACCAGCGCGTGGATCCCGTAGGAGCGGTACACGTAGGCACTGCCTGGCTCGCCGAACAGGACCTCTGTGGAAGGCCGGACTCCGCCAAACCCATGACACGCGGGTTCGGTGTCGTGGTAGGCCTCTGTCTCGACGATCACTCCCGCGCAGTCACCGTGACGCAACGTGCAGCCCAGGAGGTCGCGCGCAACTTCCAGCACGGGCCGGTCGTAGAAGCGGCGCGCGAGCGGGCGCGTGGTCACACCGCGGCTAGGCGCGTCTTGGCGAGCGCCAGCTGCTCTCGAACCCGCGGCAGCGCGGTGCCGCCCTCGGACACCTTGGACTCAAGCCAGGAGCTCTGCTCAAAGATTGCGCGTACGCCCTCGCCAAGGTCTGCGACAGCGAGCTCGACCAACGGCTGACCGGACTCCACCGACCTCCTGACGAGCCCAGCCACAACCCCGTGGCTCTCGCGGAACGGAGTGCCTTGCTTGACGAGGTAGTCGGCAAGGTCGGTCGCTGCGATCAGCTCGTCTGAGGCCGCGTCAGCCATAGCGTCGCGATGGAATTCGGCACCGGCGACCATCCCGTTTGCGGCAGCGATGCACAGGCGGAGCGTGTCGATCGAGTCGAACAGGTGCTCCTTGTCCTCCTGCAGATCCTTGTTGTAGGTCAGCGGCAGAGAGTGCATCACGCCGTGGAGAGCCTGAAGGTGCGCGACGATGCGCGGGGCTTTCGCGCGCAGGAGCTCCCCAGCGTCGGGGTTCTTCTTCTGAGGCATGATCGACGAGCCCGAGGACCAAGCGTCAGGCAGCGTCATGAAGCCGAACTCGCTGCTCGACCAGAGCACGATCTCGCCGCCCAGCCGCGAGAGATGGGTCGCGCACGTGGCAGCCGCATTGAGGTAGTCCAAGATGAAGTCGCGATTAGCGACTGCGTCGATCGAGTTGGGCGTGACGTCGGTGAACCCGAGCTCGGTCGCTACCGCACGCCTATCGGTGTCGAAGTTGACTCCCGCCAGCGCACCCGAGCCCAGCGGCATAACGGATGCAGCGCGCTCGACGGCAGCGAACCGCTCGATGTCACGCAGCGCCATCCAGAACCAGGCGAGCAGGTGATGACTCAGATAGACGGGCTGAGCACGCTGCAGATGCGTGTAGCCGGGAAGCGGCCAGTCGATGTGGCGCTCGGCGACGTCGATCAGCGTCTGGCAGTAATGCTTGAGATCCTGCTGCGCGGTGATCGCCGCTTCGCGCGTGAGCATCGCGACGTCAGTGATCACCTGATCGTTGCGCGACCGGGCCGTGTGCACCCGAGCACCGGCGCGACCGCTGATCTCGGTGAGCCGCCGCTCGATCGCCATGTGGATGTCTTCGTCGCCGTCCTGGAACGGGAAGGTGCCGTCCTTCAGCTCCTGCTCGACCTTGTCCAGTCCGGCGTGGATCTCATCGACGTCATCGGCGGTGATGATGCCCTGAGCCCCGAGCATGCGGGCGTGCGCACGTGACTGTGCGATGTCTTGCGGCCACAGACGCTGGTCGAAGCCGAGCGACGTGTTCATTTCCGCGAATGCAGGGTGCTGCGGCTCTGAGAACCGGGACATGGCGCGAGAGTCTACGAGCGGAGTGCCGCGGTGAGCGCGGCGACCACCTGCTCGACCTGGCCGGCAGACATCTCGGGGAAGAACGGCAACGCCAACGAGCGCTCAGCGACAGACTCGGCCACAGGGAACATTCCCTTCCGCAGACCGAACCGCTCGCGGTAGAAGGACATCAGGTGGATGGCAGGCAGGTATGGCTTGCTGGCCACACCCTGGTCCTTGAGCAGCCGGATCACGTCGTCCCGGTTGGGGCCGCCGACAGGCAACTGAACGACGTAGACGAACCAGCCTCGGCTGCCGCCTGCGCCTGAGCCGTCAGCGCAGGGAAGCTGGAGCCCGAAGTCGTCGACGAGCGGCTGGAGTGCGGTCGCATAGTCAGAAGCCAGCGCGGTGCGCTGCGCCAGCATGGTGTCCAAGCGGTCGAGCTGGGCGATCCCGATGGCGCACGCGATGTCACTGAGGCGGTAGTTGAACCCGAGCCTGTCGTGATCGAGCCAGTCCATGTCCGGTGCGCGGCCCTGATTGCGCTCGGAATCGATGATCGACTTGGTGGCCTCGTCCGGACTGATCACGAGGCCGCCCTCCCCCGTGGTGAGCTGCTTGTTGGCGTAGAACGCAAACACCGCGAGGTTGCCGTTGCTGCCTACGGGCTGCCCGTCCGGGTACGTGGCGCCGAGAGCTTGCGCGGCGTCTTCGACGATTGGGCGCTCTAGCTTCGAGAGCGCCTCGATGTCGGCGGGGTAGCCGAAGATGTGCGCCGGCAGGATGGCGGTGGTGCGTGAGGTCACGGCCGCCGCAGCAGCGTCTGGATCGATGTTCAGCGTGATCGGATCGATGTCTGCGAACACCGGTGTCGCACGCTCGTAGACGGCCGCGTTGGCGGTCGCCACGAACGACAGCGGCGTCGTCACGACCTCGTCGCCGTCGGTGACCCCAGCGGCCCGCAGCGCGAGGTGAAGTCCGGCGGTGCCTGACGAGACGGCCGAGCCGTAGGCGCCGCCGACCTGCGCGGCGAATCGGGACTCGAACTCCGGGACGCGCGGGCCCAGCGACAGGTGCCCGCTACGGAGCACTTCGAGCACTGCCGCCTCTTCCTCGGCCCCGATGACCGGGCGGGCCATCGGCACTCCTGTCTGCTGCTCGGTCAACCGCCCGCTCCAGGCGCGGGCTGCTCCGCGTATTCGAGCGAGTCGACCAAGGCCTGCCACGAGGCTGCGATGACGTTCGCGCCGACTCCGGTCGAGCCCCAAACAGAGGAACCGTCGGATGCATCTATGAACACGCGGGTGATCGCGTCCGTGCCGTGAGCCTGATCGAGGATGCGGACCTTGTAGTTGACGAGCTCGACATCTGCCAGGTGCGGGTGTGCTTGGACGATCGCTGCGCGCAGTGCGGCGTCCAGCGCGTTGACCGGTCCGTTGCCTTCGGCCGTCTGCACGTATCGCTCGCCATCGACGACGACCTTGACGGTGGCCTCGGTGACGCACTTGCCGTCTGCGCCCTGCTCGGCGATCACGCGCCAGGACTCCAGGGTCATCAGCTGGCGGTAGTCGCCGCTCTCGCGGCGCAGGAGCAGCTCGAATGATGCGTCGGCCGCTTCGTACTGGTAGCCCTGGTGTTCGAGCTCCTTGACGCGGTCGATCACGTTCTGTGCCTGCTCGTCGGTCAGCGTGATCCCGGCCTCTTCGGCCTTCTCGATCACCGTGTGCTTGCCGGCAAGCTCGGAAACGAGCAGTGCACGCTTGTTGCCGACCACCTCGGGCTCGTTGTGCTCGTACAGCGCGCTGTCGGCCCGGACGCCGGCGACGTGCAGCCCGCCCTTGTGGGCGAATGCGCTGCGACCGACCCAGGGCTGGTCCGGTGCAGGGTTGCGGTTGAGGATCTCGTCAACGAGGCGTGCCGTTGGCGTGAGTTTGCGCAGACGCTCCTCCCCGACGAGGTCGTACCCGAGCCCGAGCTCGAGGTTGGGGATGATCGAGACGAGGTTCGCGTTACCCGTCCGTTCACCGATGCCGTTCATCGTGCCCTGTACGTGGTCGACGCCTTCCTGCACCGCGGCGAGGGTGTTGGCCACGCCGCATTCACGGTCGTTGTGGCAGTGGATCCCGAGTGCGAGATCGGGGAAGTGCTCGCGCACGGAACGCACGGCATCGGCGATTTGGGAGGGCAGCTCTGAGCCGTTGGTGTCGCAGAGGACGACACGCTCGGCACCGGCCTCGGCGGCGACGCGGATGCACGAGAGCGCGTATCCCGGGTCGTCTCGGAAGGCGATGAAGAAATGCTCGGCGTCGTAGAGCGCTCGCTTGCCGCGTTCGCGGAGGAACGTGAGGCTGTCGGAGATCATCTCCAAGTTCTCCTCACGGGAGACCTTGACGATCTTCTCCAGGTGCGCTGCCCAGGTCTTGCCCACGATCGTGGTGACCGGAGCAAAACATTCCGCCAGCACCACCAACCCGGGGTCTTCGGCCGCCGCGACGCCGCGGCGACGGGTCATGCCGAACGCTGCGATCGTCGAGTGCTTGAGCTGCTCTTTGGCCAAGAGCTCAAATAGCTCCTGCTCCTTGGGGTTCGATGCCGGGAAGCCGGCCTCGATCAGGTCGATACCGAGCTCGTCGAGGGCGTGCACGACACGCACCTTCTCGGCGGCGGTGAGGGACATGCCCTCGCCCTGCATGCCATCGCGAAGCGTGGCGTCGTAGGTCTCGATCTTGGTCATTGCTGCTGGTCCTTGCTCTGAGGGTGAACCGGCGCGGGCACACCCGTCCGGCGAAACGGTAGTCCGATGTGCGGCGCATCCGCCGTCCCGATCGGGACGGCGCGAAGCACCGCTACGGAATTCGCCGGAAGCTCAGGAGCGGAGCGACCATGATCAGGCCGCCGGTGAACTGGCGTAATGGTGGCTCGGAACCGGGTCGAGCCACTTGCGGTACTGCTCGTTGCGTCCGTGCAGCGCGTCCTCGAACGCGGCCTGAACCGCCTTGGTGACGGGCCCAGGCTTGCCTTCGCCGACCGGGTGGTTGTCCACCTCGCGGATCGGCGTCAGCTCAGCCGCTGTGCCGGTGCAGTAGATCTCGTCGGCCAGGTACAGCTCGGCGCGTGCGACGTCGCGTTCGACGACCTCATAACCGAGGTTGCCTGCGATCTCGATAGCCGATTTGCGGTTGATCCCGTCGAGGATCGACGCGGTCTGCGGCGGTGTGTAGATCTTGCCGTCGCGGACGATGAAGAGGTTCTCGCCGGTGCCCTCACACACCATGCCACGTTCGTCGAGCAGGATCGCCTCCTCGTAGCCGGCCTTGTGAGCCTCGATCTTCGCGAGGATCGAGTTGAGGTACTGGCCCGACGCCTTGGCGTGCGGGATCAGCGACTGCGGGCTGATGCGCCTCCACGAAGACACGGCCGCGCGGATGCCGTGCTGCTTGCCCTCGTCACCGAGATAGCTGCCCCACTCCCACGCTGCGATCGCGACCGAAACCGGCGCGTCGAGCGGGAACAGGCCCATGGTGCCGTAGCCGCGGAAGACGAGCGGGCGGATGTAGCAGGAGCGCAGTCCGTTGCGACCGATGAGCTCGAGCGTCGCCTCGCGGATCTGCTCGCGCTCGAACGGGATCGGCATGTAGTACAGCTCGCACGACTTGTAGAGCCGGTCGACGTGCTCCGGGTGCCGGAAAACAGCTGGCCCGTCGGATTGTGTGTCGTAGCAACGGACGCCTTCGAAGACTCCCGTGCCGTAGTGCAGCCCGTGCGTGAGCACGTGGATCTGGGCTTCGTCCCACGGAACGAAGTCACCGTTCATCCAGATCAGTTCAGATGGCTGCACAGCATCTCCTTAGGCGTCGAGAGCCGCGCGGACGGCCGCGGTTGCTTCGGCGGTCCCGGCGTCGCCGCCCAGGTCCCGCGTCCGCAGCCCGCCCGCAAGCGCGTGATCGACCGCTGATTCTAGGGCTGCGGCCTCAGTTTCCAAGGACAGGCCGTGACGTAGGAGCAATGCGGCTGACAGGAACATCGCGAGCGGGTTGGCGATCCCCTGACCGGCGATGTCCGGCGCGGAGCCGTGCACGGGCTCGAACAGACCCGGCGCCCCGTCCTGGCCGAGGCTCGCGGAAGGCAGCATCCCGATCGAGCCGGTGAGCATCGCGGCCTCGTCGGAGAGGATGTCGCCGAAGAGGTTCTCGGTGACGATCACGTCAAAGCTCGTCGGGTTCGAGACGAGCTGCATCGCGGCGTTGTCGACGAGCAGGTGCTCCAGCGGCACGTTCGGGAACTCGGTCTCGTGAAGGCGCACGACGGTCTCACGCCATAGGCGGCTCGTTTCGAGCACGTTGGCCTTGTCGACGCTTGTGACTTTCGTGCGCGCAGCACGGAACGCTGCGCGGGCGATGCGCTCGATCTCCTCGGTGCTGTACGCGCAGAGATCCGAAGCTGTCGTGTCGGTACGGGTCTTCTCGCCGAAGTAGATGCCGCCTGTTAGCTCGCGCACGACCAGCAGATCGGTTCCGTCGATCACGTCGCGGCGCAGCGGGCTGGAGTCATAGAGCGCCGGGATCGGCTTGACCGGGCGCAGGTTGGCGTAAAGCCCCAGCTCTTTGCGCAGGCCGAGCAGGCCTTGCTCCGGGCGCGGCTTGTTGGGGTCAGTCGTGTCCCACTTGGGGCCGCCGACCGCTGCGAGCAGCACCGCGTCCGATGCCTTGCACGCGGCAGTCACCTCATCGGTGAGTGCGGTGCCGTGGGCGTCGATCGACGCGCCGCCGAACAGGTGCTCCTCGAACTCGACTCCGGGAACTAGGTCGGTGAGGATTTCGACGGTCGGGGCAAGGATCTCAGGACCGATCCCGTCGCCGGGCAGCGTGACTATGCGTGTGCTCATGTGGCTGTGAACCGTAGCTCAGGTGGAGCGAGCCCTCGTGATTCAGTGCGCCTTCCAACGCGAACTAGAGACGAGCGGACGAAGGTTGCCGGCGTCCGCCGCGGGGGCAGCCGAATCTACCCACTCATCAGGAATCGCACGGGCGACGTGCACCAGGTCGGCGACCTCCCGATCCCAGTCGACCGCGCTGAATCCCGTGTAAGAGAAGATCAGCCACCGCCCGGCCACGCGCAAGCTACGGCTTGGGCACCCGAGCATGATTGCCTTGATCTGGTCGGGCACGGTCACCCGCGGGCCCGGTGGCCCCGTCACGGTGAACGCGCGCTCGAAAGGAGGGAGACTGCGGCGCTGCCGTGCGATCAAAGGAACGGTGATTGCCGATACATCGACTCCCAGGAACTGGCTTCCGAGGTCGAGTGCCAACACCTGGTGCTTGCGCAGACCGTTCCGATCCCCACCACGCACTTCCGCGATGACCAACGGATGACCGGCGACCTGTCCGCTCACCGCACCGGTGAGCTTGTTCATTACCGGCATCGACGGAAGTGCGATGGCCTGCAGCTCGGGGTAGACGGCGTCCTCCAGATACGAAAAGTCGTGCGCTTTGGCGTATTCCAGTCGCGCCTTCCTGCTGCGACGGCCCCCCGGTTTGAGAGCAAACAAACAGGCGACAGCCGCTGCGGCAAACACGAGCGCGATGGCGGTTGCGACCCACCCTGCGGTGGTGGCTGCTGCAGCGATTGCGCTCATGGCCTGCAGATCATGCGAGAGCGGTCACCGCGGCCGCGATCGTTGCGGCTGACATCGCGACGAACGAGACAGTGCTGAGGGCTCGGAACGCGTTGTTCTTGCGAACGTCGGGGTTGAACGCCATCGGGATGAACAGCGCAGGATTGATGATCGTGCTCGCGACGAGCAGGACCTCCCAGACGAGCGCGAGTTCGGGCACTGCGACGCCCACAGCGATCAGGATCAGCGCCATCAGGATCCAGTCGATGTGGGCCTGCCGGAAGCGCCCAGGTGCGCGCACTCCGGCGCGCGTCAGCAGCTCGGGCTTCTCGGTGACGATCACCATCAGCCAGCCCGACAGGGCCGCGAACGCCAGGTAGACGAGCCCGGCCTGGGCAACCCAGCTCATGATGCAGCCGCGGCGATGACCTTCGTGTCCGGCCCGTTCCGCTCGCGATCTGACTCGTACGAGGCGATCTTGTCGGTCTCCTGCAGCGTCAGACCGATGTCATCGAGGCCATTGATCAGCCGGTGCTTGGTCTCCGGATCGATGTCGAACGAAGCAACGCGCAGCTCACCGCCGGCATCCCACCGCACCTCTTGCGCAGCGAGGTCGACCTGCGCGCTGCCAGCGTCGGCGATCGACTCAGTTTCCTCGGTGGTGAGCTGCACTGGGAGCATCCCGATCTTGGTGCAGTTCGAGCGGAAGATGTCGGCGAACGACGAGGCGATAACGACCTTGAAGCCGTAGTCCTCGAGCGCCCAGGGAGCGTGCTCGCGTGAGGACCCGCAGCCGAAGTTGCGGCCCGTCACGAGGATCTGGTTGACCGGCAGGTCCCAGCCGTCTTCCTTGGCCCAGTCGTAGAACAGAAACTCACCGAAGCCGGTGCGCTCCACGCGCTTGAGGAACTGCTTGGGGATGATCTGGTCGGTGTCGATGTCGTCCCGCATGAGGACGGAGACGGGACCGGTGACTGTTTCGAGCGGAGCGGGCATCAGGCTGCGACCTCCTCGGCGGCAGGTTCGGTTGGCCAGTTGCGGATGTCGACGAAGTGCCCAGCGATCGCTGCGGCAGCTGCCATTTGAGGCGAGACGAGGTGGGTTCGCCCACCAGCGCCCTGACGACCCTCGAAGTTGCGGTTCGATGTGGACGCGCAGCGCTCCTCAGGATCGAGCTTGTCGGGGTTCATCGCCAGGCACATCGAGCACCCGGCACCGCGCCAGTCGAAGCCGGCGTCGGTGAAGACCTTGTCGAGCCCTTCGGCCTCTGCCTGCGCTTTGACCTTGACCGAGCCGGGCACGACCATCGCGTACACGCCCTCAGCAACCTTCCGGCCACCGATCATCGACGCGGCTGCGCGAAGGTCACCGATCCGCGAGTTCGTGCACGAGCCGATGAACACGCGGTCGAGCTTGATCTCCTCGATCGGGGTACCGCCTTCGAGGCCCATGTAGTGGAGCGCGCGCTCCTCTCCCTCGCCCGTGGGGTGCGGAACGAGGTCGGTCACCTGAGCGACCTGTGCGGGGTTGGTACCCCACGAGACCATCGGGCTGATCGCTGACGCGTCGACCACGATCTCGGTGTCGAAGCCGGCGCCTTCGTCGGTCTTGAGGTCGAGCCAGGCAGGATCGACCTCGCCGCCGTGGTCGCGGACCCATTGGAACGTGGTCTCGTCCGGGGCGATCATGCCTGCACGGCCGCCGCCCTCGATGGTCATGTTGCAGATCGTCATGCGACCTTCCATCGACAGGCTCTCGATGGCGGGGCCGGCGAACTCGACCACGTGGCCGACGGCCCCGTCGACGCCCATCTGGCCGATCGTGGCGAGGATCAGGTCCTTGGCGGTGACGCCGGGACCGAGCTCACCCTCGTAGCGAATACGCATCGACTTGGGCTTGCGCTGCACCAGGCACTGGGTGGCGAGAACGTGCTCGACCTCGCTTGTGCCAATACCGAACGCCAGCGCGCCGAAGGCGCCGTGCGTGGCGGTGTGGCTGTCGCCGCAGACGATCGTCATTCCGGGCTGGGTCAGCCCGAGCTCCGGACCGATGACGTGCACGATCCCCTGGTGCTCTGAGCCGAGGCTGAACACCGGGATGCCGAACTCGGCGCAGTTGGCCTCGAGCGTCTCAACTTGCTTGCGCGACAACGCGTCTTTGATCATCGCGGCGACCGGTGTGCCATCGGTCGGAACGTTGTGATCGGCTGTCGCGATCGTGCGATCGGGGCGGCGCACGGTGCGGCCCGCCATCCGCAGCCCGTCGAACGCCTGGGGGCTCGTGACCTCGTGCACGAGGTGCAGGTCGATGTAGATGAGGCCGTCGGCGACCTCGTGCTGCTCCCAGATCTTGTCGAACAGTGTCTTCGGCATCGGTGTTCCTTTTAGCTCCTGCGCAGACCAGCGCTGACGACGGCAAGCAGCACAGCCTCGCCCGGTCCCTTGTTTTCAAATCTGTGTGCCAGGTCAGCGTCGAACGTGACGGTGTCCCCGGCTGAAAGCTCGTAGGCCAAGTCCTCGACGTGGAGTGTCACGGCGCCGGACTCCACGATCGCGATCTCCCGGCTACCGGGTTCGTGCATCGGCGGGTCTCCTTCGCCGCCGGTCCTTGCTCCACTCACGAGCACGTGACGACTCACCTCCGCCCGCTGACCAGGCAGCGGCGACGTGAGGACCTCGAAGCTGTGCCCGTCCGCGCCTGCGCCTTTGCGTCGCTCTGCGGCTCGGACGATCGAAACCGCTCCCTCCTCGTCGAGCCGCAGTAGCTGGCTGAGGCGGAGCTCGAGACCTGACGCGATCTTGCCCGCCACTGCAATCGTCGGGCTGGTCTCGCCGCGTTCGACCTGCGAGAGCATGGGCGCCGATACGCCAGAACGGGCGGCAAGATCCCGGAGAGATAGATCCATCGCCTCGCGCAGGGCGCGGACCCGGACGCCGATCTGCAGCGGCTCCGGCGATGCGGAGATGTCGACGAATGAAGCCATCTGCGCGCGTATGTTATCGCAGACGGGCGTATACGGCCGTCGTAGAGTCAGAGATGCTTTACCAGTTTGTGGACTCGAGTCAGATCTGCCACCCTCCGCCGACTCGTCCCAAACACGTCCACAACCTCTAGGAGTTCCCAGTGAGATTCACCACCAAGACGGCGGCTCTGGCCGTCACCGCTCTCGCGATCACCGCCGGCAGCGCACATGCGGCGACGGTTGACGTTCCGAACCTGCAGGGCGACTTCCGCGCCACCAACTCCAGCGTCACGATGACGCCCGATGGCATCCATTTCGGTACGTACGCGAGCGGCGGGGCATTGAGCGGCACCGCCATCACCCATCGGTTCGACGGACAGTCCCTGAGCTCGATCACCGACCTGTCCTACACGTTCAGCTACAAGGCAGTCGGCGAGCCGACCGACGGTTCGACCTACTGGTACACCGCTGCGCCGTACCTCCGCGTGTTCCTGGACACCACGGGCGACGGCGTGGTCGATGAGGACGTAATCCTCGATCCCGGCTACTGCATCCAACAGCAGGTCGATCAATCCACCGACCTGACGTTCCAGATGGTCGGTAACGATCGTCTTCGGTACTCCGACGACGGCTGCGACTCGTTGGCGAACGTCGACACGTGGGCCAACATCGTCGCTGCGCACGGCGACGAGACGATCGTCGGGATCCTGGTAAGCCAGGGCTGGAGCGTCGGCACTGACGTTTCGGCGCTGCTTCGCAAGATGACGATCAACGGCGACACGTTCGTGTTCGGCGCGGTCAGCCAGGGCGCAACCGGCCCGGCCGGCCCTGCAGGGCCGACAGGTGCCACCGGCGCGACCGGTGCGACGGGTGCGACCGGTGCTGCCGGCGCTCCTGGCCAGACCATCACGATCATCCAGCAGGTACCGGCGACCGACGTGACCGCTACCTCAGGGGCAACTTGTCGCGGTGACGACCTGCGCAAGCTGCGGGCCCCCAACCGCGCGGGCTGGAAGTTCGTGAGCGCCAAAGCGTCCCTGCGCGGTAAAGCGCTGAAGGTCACAGGCCGCACGATTTCCGTTGATCTGCGCAATCGTGCAGAGTCCAACTACAACGTGACGATCACCGCCACGTACAAGCGAGGCAAGACCGTCAAGACAGTGCGCACGACGCGCAACCTGTCGGTCGTCTGCGCCTAAGCGTTAGGGCTTAGCGGTCGCGCTCGCCTCGGCATCTACGGATGCTGCGGCGCGCGCGGCCGCGTTGCCTAGGGCACGGACGTACGCGACTGCCGCCGCCTCGATGATGTCGGTGGCAACGCCCTGCCCGGCGCCGGTCACGCGGTCGCCGGACTCGGTGCCGGGAAGATCGCTGCGGATCGGGGCACCATCCGCGCCCAGCTCCACGACGACGGTCACCTCACCGAGGGCGTCCTGTCCCCCAGTGACCGCGCCCACGCGGAACTCGCGGAGACGAACGTCCACACCGGTGGCGCTGTTGATGGCCCTAAAAACCGCGTCGATAGGCCCGTCACCAGAGAAGCTGCCCTCGACGACTTCGTCGTTGGGCTCCCGCACCTGGACAGTCGCATGCGGCGGACGGCCGTCCACCACGTTCAGTGCGTAGGAGACGAAGTGGTAACTACCCCCGGCGGTCTCACGCAGCTCGTCAGTGACGAGCGCCTCGAGATCCAGTGCCGACACGTCCTTCTTGCGATCGGCGAGTTCCTTGAAGCGGGTGAAGGCCTGGTTGAGCGCCTGCCCGTCGAGCTCGTAGCCCAGCTCCTCGAGCGCGGCGCGCAGAGCAGCGCGCCCCGAATGCTTTCCGAGCACGAGCTGGTTGTGCGCCAGGCCGATAGACCGCGCATCCATGATCTCGAAGGTCTCGCGGTTCTTGAGCACGCCGTCCTGGTGGATGCCTGACTCGTGCGCGAAGGCGTTGGCCCCCACGATCGCCTTGTTCGGCTGCACCGGGTAGCCCGTCAGCCGCGAAACCAGGCGGCTGGTGCGAGAGATCTCCTGGCTGCTGGCACCCGTCCACAGCCCGCCGAGACGGCGACCACGGACCTGCAGGGCCATGATGATCTCTTCGGTCGAGGCGTTGCCTGCGCGCTCACCGATGCCGTTGATCGCGCACTCGATCTGCCTGGCGCCTGCCTCGGCGCCGGCCAGCGAGTTAGCGACCGCGAGGCCGAGATCGTTGTGGCAGTGCGTAGAGAGCGTTGCGTTGCGCAGGTCGGGCACCAGCTCGTACAGGCGCGTGAGGAACGCGGCGTACTCCTCGGGCACTGCGTAACCGACGGTGTCGGGAATGTTGATCGTGCTGGCGCCCTCATCGAGTGCGACCTGCAGCACCTGAGCGGTGAACTCGACCTCAGAGCGCGTCGCGTCCATGGGCGAGAACTCGACGTCCTCGCAAAGCTCGCGAGCCTGAGCTACCGATGCACGCGTGAGGCCAAGCACGTCCTCGCGCGTGTTCTGCATCTGGTGCTCGATGTGGATGTCTGAGGTGGAGCAGAACGTGTGGATGCGCGGGCGCTCTGAATCCTTGATGGCCTCCCAGCACCGCTCGATGTCGGCAGGGACCGCGCGGGCCAGGCCACATACGACCGGGCCATGAACCTCACGGGCGATCGTCTGAACGGCGTCGAAGTCGCCCGGAGAGGCGATCGGAAAGCCCGCCTCGATGATGTCGACGCCGAGTCGCGCGAGCTGCTGAGCGATCTCGAGCTTCTCCGCCCCACTGAGGGAGATTCCCGGTGACTGCTCGCCGTCCCGGAGCGTGGTGTCGAAGAGGAAGACTCGATCCTTCGGATCTCGTGTTCCTTGGCGAGTTTGCTCCGCAAACTCGGGGCTATCGGGATTGTCGGACATGCTGGCTCCTTGATTCTTCTCGCTTGAACTCACTCCTGTGCTGGTTCGCGGCTTCTGGCGGCCGCCACGCGCAGATAATCCCCCTAGAGGGGGAGGAGCACGAGAAGTCGGAGCGAGGAGCGGAGCGTCATACGTCTGCGCCCAAGATTAGCGCCTATTCGACGCGGACCACCACGACCGGACGGTCGCTCAGATGCAGCAGTCGCGAGGGAGTCGAACCGACGAGCGCGCTCTTGAGCGGACGCTCGCCGTACGAACCGACAACGATGTAGCGAGCGTCAGAGGCGTCCGCGGCCTCGATCAGCGTCTCGGCTGGTTCGCCGCGCCGGAACTCGGCGTGCGCGGTGACCCCCACCGCCGCGGCTTCTGACTGTGCCTCTTTGAGCACGACCTCGGCTCGGGCCTTGACCGCGTCGTCGAGGTCCTTCATCTCGGTCGGCAGCCCGCTCCGCGCGTACGCGAAGACAACGGTCAGGTCAGAGCCGATGTCCTTGGCCAGCTTCAGCGCCTCGGTCAGCCCGGCGTGTGAACCGGGAGTCCCGTCATATCCACAAACAATCATCGCTATGCGTCCTTGATTCCTGAGGTTGCCTCGGTGACTGGTGCTGCCTCAAGCATGCCCGGGGTCGCGACCTCGCGCACCCGCCGGAAGAAGTCCGGGTTGCCGAAGCGCCAGAAGAGCATCAGTACCGCTCCGATCACCAAGAAGCCGACGCCCATCAACAGCGGTGGTGCGATTCCGAGGATCGGCTCGGAGTACGCGTTCTCTGGATCGCTCAGGTCAACGCACGACTTGATGAACGCGCCTGTGAGCATGAGCGCACCGAGCAGCGGAGCCACGCCCACGAGGAAGAAGTTCCTCGC
>CAZLKZ010000036.1:19154-21816 GCA_964560235.1 uncultured Conexibacter sp.
GTACGAGAGTTCGGGAGGATCGTCGTTTGGCACGACGCTGCCGCAGAGGTCAGCACCGCGATGATCACGATCTTGTCCCATGGCGTGCCGAACACAGCGGTTGCGATCTCACTGAGAGCGTCTTCCTTGCCGGCAAGATCGGCCGTCCCGTTAAACGCCTGCGCAGCGACCGTGACGATCACGTAGATCAGCACGAGGATGATCGTCGACATGATCGCGGCCTTGCCCGGGGTCTCCGTGGAGTCCTCTGACTCCTCGTTGACGCTGACCGTGGAGTCCCATCCCCAATAGATGAAGATCGCGAGCATCACACCTGCGACCAGCGCGTCCATCGAGTCGATCGCGAACGGGTTGAACCACGAGAGAGCGGGTTCGACCGCGTCGGGCCCGGCGTCACCCGAGTAGACCTTGATCAGCGCGACGACCGCGAACGCAGCGAGGGTCAGGATCTCGGCGCCGAGCAGGCCGACCTGCGTGCGCGCGCTGAGCTCGATACCGATGACACAGATCCAGCCCATGCCGATGATGAACAGCACTCCGAGCGTGGTGACCCAGAACGTGGATGGATCGTCCACGCCGAACAGGTAGAAGGTGTACAGCCCGGCGATCTCACCGAGGTTCGCCATCACGATGGTGCCGGCGCAGACGATGCCCCAGCCGCCCATCCAGCCGAGGTACGGCCCCATGGCCTTGGTGACCCAGGTGAAGGTCGTGCCGCAATCTGGATCGGCGCGGTTCATGTAGTAGTACGCCGCCGCGATGAGCAGCATCGGGATGAACGCGACGATCAGCACTGCAGGAGCTTCAAGCCCGATGCCTTCGACGCCCACGATGAAGCCCAGCACGGCTGCGAGGGAGTAACCGGGCGCCGTCGACGCGACGCCGATCACCATGTTCGATACGAAGCCGATGGCACCGGTCTTCAGGCCTTTCTCGCCTGCTCCGGTACCCCAGTCGATCGCTGCCTCAGACTGGGCTTCAGAACCTTGCTCCGCCATACCGAACTCCCTCTCTCGAAAACGGTCGGCGGCACTCTCTCAGGAGCGGAGGCCGGAAAGCAACTATTTGGTTGTGGTGCCTCTGATTAGAGGCTGACGCCTTTGGCTGCGTCGAGTGCGTCCTCGCCGGTCGTGAGCGCCTCGAGCACGTCCGCTGGGACCGCGCGATCGGTGGTCACGATCATCACGGCCTGCCCCGCGTCGGCTGCGGCCTCGTCGCGCCTGCCGACCGCAGCGGAGACGATGTTGACCCCCGCGTCACCGAATGTGGTGCCGATCCACCCGATCACGCCAGGGCGATCTCCGTAGCGGAATACGGCGAGGTGCTCGTCGAGCTGCACGTCGAAGCGCTGTCCCCATGCTTCAAGCAGGTGCGGGCGGTGACGACGACCGAAGGTGGTGCCGACCACACGCTCACGGCGATCACCGCTGTAGATCGAGACGCGCACCAGGTTCTCGAAGTCCCGCGACTGGGCGTTCTTGGTCTCGACGATCTCGATCCCGCGTTCTTCCGCGATGGCAGGTGCGTTGACGGCGTTGACCTGCTCTTCGGTCTTGCCGGCAAGCACGCCCAGGAGGGTCGCGGTAGTCAGCGGACGGGTGTCGTGGCCAGCAATGCGGCCCAGGAGCTCCACTTCAACCTTGTCGATCGAGCTGCCCTCTGCGAGAGCCATCGCGACCTTGCCGAGCGACTGGCAGAGCGGCAGGAACGGTCCGAGCACCTCCATGTCCTCGGGCTTGATCGCCGGCACGTTCACAGCCGTGGTCACGGCGCCGCCTGTTAGAGCCGCCACCACCTGCTCTGCTGACTGGTAGCCCGCGCGGTCGGTCGCCTCGCTCGTGGAAGCCCCGAGGTGCGGAGTGACGATTACGTTCGGACGGCCGAACAGCGGCCCCTCTGTGGCCGGCTCAGAGCGGAACACGTCAAGCGCCGCCCCGCCCACCTTGCCCGAATCGAGCGCTGCCGCGAGATCCTCTTCGACGATCAGCGGACCACGAGCGACGTTGAGGATGCGCACGCCGTCTTTGCACTTGGCGAGCGCTTCGGCGTTGAGCCAGCCCTCGGTCTCTGGCGTCTTTGGCAGGTGCAGCGTGATGAAGTCGGCCTCGGCGTAAATCTGGTCGCTGTTCTCGGCCTTATCGACGCCGAGAGCCTTGTAGCGCTCGGCAGATACGAACGGGTCGAACGCGAGCACCCGCATACCGAAGCCCTTTGCGCGAGCCGCGACCAGCTGCCCGATGCGGCCGAAACCGAGCACACCGAGGGTCTTGCCCTCAAGCTCGACTCCTGACCACTTGGAACGCTCCCAGGCTCCGCCTGTGAGTGCGCCGTGCGCCTGGGGAATGTTGCGGGCAAGCGCCAGGAGCAGCGCCATGGTGTGCTCTGCTGCAGTGACGACGTTCGACTCCGGCGCGTTGGCGACGATGATGCCGCGCTTGGTGGCCTCGGGTACGTCGACGTTGTCCACGCCGACGCCGGCGCGGCCGACCGCCTTCAGGTTCGTCGCCTTTGAGAGCAGGTCCGCGTCGAGCTTGGTTGCCGAGCGGATCAGAATGCCGTCGTAGTCGCCGATGCGGGCATCGAGGTCGAAGCCATCGATCTCGCCCGCGACATCGACGTCGAAATGCTCGCGCAGCAGGTTGATACCGGAAGCGCCGATGTT
>CAZLKZ010000037.1:0-21539 GCA_964560235.1 uncultured Conexibacter sp.
ACGTCGGTCTTGACTCCCACTCCGCCGATCTCGGCAGCGACCTGCTGCGCGCGCTCTTCGTCGAGGTCTGCGACCACGACCTTGGCGCCGTCGGTGCTCAGGCGGTAGGCGGTCGCGGCTCCCAGGCCGGATGCGCCACCGAAGACAATCGCTACTGATCCCTTGATCTCCATAGGCCGCGCAGACTATGGAGCGCGGGAGCTCGGCGCGATGTGGCGCGCCAACACCGCGAGCGGGCGGAGCTGTGTGGCATTTGGCCCGACAGGTGGGGGCAAAAGCCTCACAGCTACTCGCGGCCGCGCAGCCGCCTCAGCTCGGCGGCACGCTCGGCGAAGCGCTGCTCGCCCTCGTCGGGCACGTAGAAGCGCTGGCCCACCACCGACTCTGGCAGCAGCTCCTGCGTACCGATGTGGCCCGGCCGGTCGTGCGGGTACTCGTAGCCGGACTCCTTGCGCGTCGCGGACCGCAGGTAGGAGGGCGGCGCTGCTGGGCCGTGCTCGCGCACGTACTCCCGGGCACGCCCCAGCGCCTCGTACGAAGCGTTCGACTTCGGCGATAGCGCCAAGTACACCGCGCACTGAGCGAGAGCGTGAGCGGCCTCCGGCATGCCGACGAGCTCGACCGCTTGGGCTGTGGCCGTTGCTACGCCGAGGGCCTGCGGGGCCGCGTTGCCAACGTCCTCGCTGGCGAGGATCACCATGCGGCGTGCGATGAAGCGCGGGTCCTCCCCGCCTTCGAGCATCACCGCGAGGTAGTACAGAGACGCGTCGGGGTCGCTACCCCGCGTCGCCTTGATCCAGGCGGAGATGGTGTCGTAGTGCTGATCACCGTCACGGTCGTAGCGGATCGCCGTGCTCTGCAGCGCCGCCTCCGCAGCTGCCAGGTCAACGTCCGCCGCGCCATCGTTGGCAGCAGTCGAGCACGCCAGCTCCAGAGCACCGAGCGCCATCCGTGCGTCCCCGGCTGCCTTGCGCGCGATGAACTCGAGCGCGTCATCGGACACGGGCAGCTCTCCGCACTCGCCCCCGTCGATCGCCCGCCGCATCAACTCCAATAGGTCGTCAGCCGACAGTGGCTCCAGCTCGACGAGGCGCATCCGCGAGAGCAGCGCTGAGTTGACCGTGAACGCCGGGCTCTCGGTCGTCGCACCGATCAGCGTGATCGTTCCGTCCTCGACCGCGGGCAGCAGCGCGTCCTGCTGAGCCTTGTTGAAGCGGTGGATCTCGTCGAGGAAGAGCACGGTCGGTTTCGGGTCGAGCTCAACGTTGAGCCGGTCCCGTGCACGCGCGAGCACCGCGGTCACCTCGGCCTTGCCGGCCTGCACCGCGCTCAGCTCCTCGAACACGGCCCCCGACGCCTGAGCCACGATCCGGGCCGTCGTCGTCTTGCCGCTGCCGGGCGGACCGTGCAGCAGCATCGAGAACGGCCTACCGCTCTCGATCGCAACCCGTAGCGGAGAGCCTTCGGCGAGCAGGCGCTCTTGCCCGACCAGCTCCTCGGCGGTCAGCGGGCGCATGCGCGCCGCAAGCGGCATGAAGCGCGAGGTCGGGCGCGACGGCTGCGCCGCCGGTTCCTCGGTCGAAAAGAGGCGCCCGCTCACGCCTCACATCCTCGCACGCGCGGCGAGCAAGTTCAGTCGGTGGCGCGCAGGGCGAGGAGCGCAACGCCCGCCCAAGCAGCAGCGACCCCGCGCACGAGCCCGCGCTTCTCCGGTGCCGCGACGTTTGCGAGGGCGAACACGTCGCCCGCGTCGCACAGCACCCGAGCAGCAACAGCCTGCCGGCGTTCGCGGCGCCCGTCGGCGAGCACGAGCCACGCACCGGAGATGAGGTCGCGCGCGCCGATCGCCTTCGCTACGTCTCGCATCCGGTCGGTGTCGGCCGCCTTCATCGGGTCGAGCAGGCGCTTGGGCTGAGCGATGAGCATTGCGCCGTACGCCGCAGTAGCCGCTCCGTAGATCTTCAGTGGTGTCATCAGGCTGTCCTCGATAGTTCGTATTGGCCCAGCGAAATCGTCTCCAGCGCGAGCTGCTTCTCGAACGTCAACTGTGCGACGTCGAGGTACCCGGCGTCGAACCCAGCCTCGCAATAGGCAAGGTAGTACTCCCAGGTGCGCCTGAACTGCTCGTCGAACCCGAGTTCTGCGACCCGCGCCCAGTTCTCCAGGAAGCGGCTGCGCCAGCGCCGCAGAGTCTCCGCGTAGTCGTCGCCAAACGCCTCTACTCCGGAGAGTTCGAGCTCGGTCCCGGCTCCAGCCGCGGTGAGCCCTTCGATGCTGGGGATCATCCCGCCGGGGAAGATGTGCTTTTGGATCCACCCGAACGAGTTGCGTGTCGTCAGGTAGCGGTCGTGGTCCATCAGGATCGCCTGGATCACCGCTTTGCCGCCGGGGCGCAGCGCCCTGTCGATCGCCTCGAAGTAGGTCGCCCAGTACTCGTCGCCGACGGCCTCGATCATTTCGATGCTGACGACCGCGTCGAACTTTCCGTCGACCTCTCGGTAGTCGCGCAACACGACGTCTACCTGGTCGCCGAGACCGGCCGCCGCAACGCGTTCGCGCGCGAGCGCCTGCTGCTCACGTGACAGCGTGATCGTCGTTACGTGCGCGCCACGCTCAGCTGCCGCGATCGCGAGCGACCCCCACCCGCTGCCGATCTCCAGCACCCGCATGCCGGACTCCACCCCGGCGAGGTCGAGAGCGTTCTCGATCTTGCGTCTCTGGGCACTCTCCAGCGACTGATCAGACCTCGGCACAACAGGATCGAACATCGCCGAGCTGTAGCTGAGCGTCTCGTCGAGGAACAGGGCGAAGAGATCGTTGGAGAGGTCGTAGTGAGCCTCGATGTTGCGGCGCGAGCCACGCAGGGTGTTGCGATGGCCTGTCGGAAGCCGCCGGTCGGCGAGCCGGCGGAGGCGGAGCAGCCAATCCGGCAGCAGTCCCGAGAGGCGCTCGGCGAACGGCAGAAAGAACTCTGCGAGGTCAGTGCCTTCGCAGACACGCCATTCGCCCGCGACGTAGCCCTCGCCGATCCCGACCTTCGGGTTGCGAGCCACCCGGCGGAACAGCTTGCTTGGCTCCACGATCTCGATCGCCGGTGAATCCGGGCCGCCGCTGCCCTGCGTCGAGCCGTCGGGGTACACGACGCGTACGGGCACGTCCCGAACGGCGCGGTTGACTAGTGCGCGGGCGATGATCGATCTCACTGGAGCACCTCCGGGTGGTCGGTTGGACGTGGCTGAACCGGCAGGCGCCGCAGCCACAGCTGGATGCCCTGGAGCCGAATGAGAGCCGCAGTGCGGTAGCCCGCAAACGCCCCGGCGATAGCGGCACGCACCTGTGCGCGGCCGCGAAGGGGCATCAGCCGGCCGCCGACGCTGGCACTGAACACACCCTCGCCGTTGCGCTGCAGCTCGATCCTGACGCGGAGGCGGTCCGCCTCCAGCGCGGCGGTCACGTTGTACTCACCGGCGACCGGATTGAACGGCGACACGTAGAAGCGCTTCTCGATTGGACCTCCGTCGCCGGAAGCCTCGATTACGTACACGTGCCGATCGCCGTAGGTGTTGTGAACCTCAAGTACGACTGCGCCTAGAGAGCCGTCGTCGTCAAGGCACCAGAACACGCTGAGCGGGTTGAAGACGGTGCCCGCGGCACGGGGATGGGCGAGCATGAGGATGCGTCCGCCAGCGAACTCAACGCCGTGTTCTGCCAGGACCAGCTCGACCTCCTCACGCACGCTGCGGCTTGCCGTGCGGCTGAGGTGGTCGGCGGGCTCGAATCGAGAGAGTCGTCGCCAAGGCGCCGGCAAGTTCGGCGGCTGGTCGACGTCGATCAGCCACGGCCGGTAGCTGTAGGTGAAGCGGTGCTTTAAAGGTGTGTTGCGGGTGTGCACCGTCTGCCCGTAAAGCAGCGAGGGCACCGCGGGGGTCGCGCCTGCAGACACGGTGACGGGAGCCTGTGCTGTGGCGCTCACCAGTCCACCCCCAACGCCGCGGCCGCCTGCACGCCCGAACGGCAGCCGTCTTCGTGGAAGCCCCAGCCGTGGTAGGCGCCCGCGTAGACCGTGGTGGCGGTCGCGAGCGAGGGCAGCTGCCCCTGGGCACGCACGCTTTCCTGGTCGTAGATCGGGTGGCTGTAGTCCATTACCGCGAGCACCTTGGCTGGGTCGATGCGGTCCTGTGCGCCAAGGCTGACGAGGTACTCAGTGCTCGACTCGAGCCGCTGGAGCTTGTTCATCCAGTAGGTGACGACGGGAGGCCGGTCGCCCTCGGTGTCTACGAGGTAGTTCCAGGAAGCTTTCGCTCCCTTGGCTGGAGGCAGGATCGAATCGTCGGTGTGCAGCACGGTCGTGTTCGGGGAGTAACGGAAAGCACCGAGCACGCGAGATTCGTTTTCGCTCGGGTCCGCGAGCAGCCTCAAAGCGTCGTCGGCATGTGTCGCGATCACGACGGCATCGTGCTCATGGCGCTGGTCGTCGTCTGTGGTGACAGTCACGTACCCGTCACCTCGTTCGATCACACGTACCGGCGACCCCTTCTTCACGCTTGCGAGCCGGGCTTCGAGCGCGTCTACGTAGCTACGGCTCCCACCGACGACCGTGTACCAGGTGGGCGAGCCTTTCACCTGCAGCATCCCGTGGTGCTCGAGGAACTGAAACAGGTAACGGGCCGGGTACTCGAGCGCGGTCTGCGCCCCCGATGACCACACACACGCGACTAGCGGCACCGCGTACCAGCGCCGGAAGTCGTCGCTGAAGCCGCCTTGGGTCAGGAACTCTCCGAGGCTCGTCTGGTCGTCGTCGGGAGCGTTGGTGAGGAAGTGCCGCGCGGTCTTGTGAAAGCGCCGCACGGAGCCCAGGACCCTGAGGAACCGTGGGGACAGCGCGTTGCGCGGCTGAGCGAACACTCCGCCTAGCCCCCGACCGCCCGCGTAGCTGAGGCCGGTCGCCGGGTCGGTGATGCTCATCGACATCTCGGTGGGCTTGACCGCCACATCGAGCTCGGCGAACAGTTTGCGCAGCAGCGGATACGTGCGGTCGTTGTGCACGATGAACCCGGAGTCGACCCGCTGCTCTGCCCCACCGGAGTCAGTGAGCGTGTGCGTGTGCGCGTGCCCGCCCAGGCGCGGCTCAGCCTCGTAGAGGGTCACATCGCACGCCTTGGAGAGGATGTACGCCGCCGTCAGACCTGAGACGCCAGCGCCGACGACGGCGATCGAACGCCGATCAGCCATTACCGGTTATACGGACCAGCGGCGAAATCGGATGCCTTGCCCGATGAAAGACCAGCGGCGTTTGCGCAAAGCAGTTGGCGGGGAGGCGCGACATCGTCGCCAAATGCGCAGTGCAAACGCCGCTGGTTAGTGGCGGAAGTGCCGGGTGCCCGTAAGCACCATCACCACGCCGGCGTCCTGGGCGGCCTGCACGACCTCGTCGTCGCGGATCGATCCACCGGGCTGGATGATCGACGTAACGCCCGCCTGCACAGCTAGCTCCGGCCCGTCGGCGAACGGGAAGAACGCATCCGAGGCAAGCGCTCCCCCAGCAAGCCCTCCGACCACCTGCGACTTCTCGACTGTCAGCCGTACCGAGTCGACGCGGCTCATCTGGCCTGCGCCGATACCGACGGTCGCGCCGTCGCGTGCCACCACGATCGCGTTCGACTTGACGTGACGCGAAACGTGCCAGGCAAACAGCAGGTCGCGCCACTGCTCCTCGGTCGGGGTGAGGTCGGTTGCGACCGTCATGTCTTCGCGGTCGTCGAACGAGTTGTCGCGATCGGCAACGAGCAGGCCACCGGTGACCTGCCGGAACTCGGGCTCGACCAGGCTCGGTAGCCGCCGCTCGTTGTCCTCGAGGATCCTGATGTTCTTCTTGGACTGCAGGATCTCGAGGGCGCCTTCCTCGTAGGCGGGCGCGATCAGCACCTCGATGAACTGCTGGTTGAGTGCCTCGGCGGTCTCGGCGTCGATCGGCCGGTTGAAGGCAAGCACCCCGCCGTAGGCGCTGACCGGGTCGCAAGCGAATGCCTTGCGGTACGCCTCGATGGCGTCGTGGCCGAGCGCGACGCCACACGGGTTGTTGTGCTTGATGATCGATACGGCCGGATCCTCGATGCCGCGCAGCACCGAGCGGGCAGAGTCGAGGTCGAGGATGTTGTTGTAGGAGAGGTCCTTGCCGTGGTGCTGCTGCACCTGGCTGAGCACGGTCGAGCGCGCCCCCACCTGCGTGTAGAAGGCGGCACGCTGGTGCGGGTTCTCGCCATAGGGCAGGTCGGTGACCTTCTCGAAGGCACGCACAAACAGCGGCGGGAACTCACCGGACTGCTCGGCGAACCAACGCGCGATCGCGATGTCGTAACGGGCCGTGGTGGCGAAGGCTTCAGCGGCCAGCGACTCGCGCGTGCCGGCAGAGAGCGTGCCGTCCGCCTCGCGGAGCTCGTCGAGCACCGCGTCGTAGGACTCGGGCTTGGTGACGATCGCCGTGTACGCGTGGTTCTTGGCGGTCGCCCGGATCATCGTGGGGCCACCGATGTCGATGTTCTCGATGACGTCCTCGCGCGTGGACTTGATGTTGCCCGCGGTGCGCTCGAACGGGTACAGGTTCACGCACACGAGATCGACGAACTCGATGCCGTGTTCCTCGGCCTGGGCCATGTGCTCGGGGTTGTCGCGTACGGCGAGCAGGCCTGCGTAGAGCTTGGGATTGAGCGTCTTTACGCGCCCGTCCATGATCTCCGGGAAGCCCGTGAGGTCGTCGATCGCTCGTACCTCTAGACCAGCCTCGCGCAGCGCGGTTGCGGTGCCTCCGGTGGAGACGAGCTCGACGCCGAGGTCGGCCAGCCCCTGGGCGAAATCGACGATGCCACGCTTGTCGGAGACCGACAGCAGCGCACGCTTTACGTGCACGGGGCTTGCGGGGGGAGCGGAGGTCGGGAGCGGCTCGGGCGACATTGGGGGCGATGCTATGTGATGGGGGCCGCTGCGATCCGCGCGACCGCCTCGGGCAGCAGGCGATGCTCGACCGGCTGGAGCAGCGCATGCAGCTCATCGACGCTCGCTCCGTCGGGGATCGCCACTGCCTCCTGGAGCAAGATGCGGCCGGTGTCGACTCCCTCGTCGACCAGGTGCACGGTCACGCCGGTGACCTTTACCCCGTGATCGAGCGCCTGCTCGATCGCTCGGATGCCTGGGAACGACGGCAGAAGCGACGGGTGCACGTTCACGATCCGCCCGGAGAACCTCGCGATGAACGCGGGCGTGAGGATCGCCATGTAGCCGGCTGTCACGACCGTGTCGGCACCCAGCTTCGAGACCCAGTCGGCGATAGCCGTATCGCGGGCCTGCCGATCCGCGTACTCGGAGATCGGGAACGCTCGCGTCGGCACGCCTGCGGCCTCGGCGATCGCAAGTCCGCCCGCGCCGGGCTTGTCTGAAGCGACGGCCACCACCTCCGTGCCTGCCGCCAGTAGGGCGCGCAGGTTCGACCCGGCACCAGACACCAGCACCGCGACGCTCAAACCGCGATCACTCCCTGCTCGCCGGACACAAACCCTTCACTGAGCACCGGGTACGGCCCGCCACTGCTCGTCAGCTCGCCCTTTTCCAGCATCTCGTCGATGCGTGCGAGCAGGTCGGCGGTCGCGAGGTGGGCGAACTGCCCGTGCTCCGGCAGCCCGTCCCAAGAGTTGCGCAGCACCGCCTTCGCGCGGCTGCCGCGCAGCACGTCGGCGACCTTGGACCGCCCGATCGACGGGCGCGCGGTGCGCACCACCGACACGATCGCGTCCTCGAGGCTTCGCCCCGAGGATTGCGAGTTCGCTCCGCGAACTCGCGCATCTGAACGTAGGGGTTCAGGGACCAGACCGGGATGACAAACGTCGCAACACGGGCCGGTCGGCGCGGGCTCGCGCTCGTCGCCGAAGTGGCTCAGCAGCAGCTCGCGCCGGCAGGTGCCCGCCTCGACGAACCCCCAGATCGACCGGTACTGCTGCCAGCGGATCTGCTGGCCCTCACGGGCAGACGCCAGCGCGAGCGAGCGGGTGGCCGCGTCGTAGTCCTTGTCGAAGCGGCCTACGAAGCGATCGAGCGCCGCCGGTGCCGGGCGCAGTACGCCCGCGCGCACGAGGTGCCCAGCGATCGACCGTGCGCGATCCGGCTCCTCGTCGATCTCGTTGAAGTCGATGTCGATCCGGCCGGCGTTCGTCTCGGCCGCCCAGCGCATGCGCTGCACCGCACCGTCGATCAGCTCAGGGCTGACCTCAGAGCGCTCGATGAAGTACACGTGCAGACCTTTGTCCCGAGGCTCGGCGAACAGCAGCGCGCGTGCTGGCTTGCCGTCGCGTCCGGCACGGCCTGCCTCCTGGTAGAAGGCCTCGATCGAGGGCGGCACGGTCTCGTGAACCACGGTGCGCACGTCGGCCTTGTCGACGCCCATGCCGAAAGCGTTGGTCGCGACGACAATGTCGACGGCGCCCGACATGAACCGATCCTGGGCTTCTGCTCGCCGGTCACGGGCCAGGCCAGCGTGGTAGCTGATGACCTTGCGCCCGAGCTGTGCCTCCAGACGCCCCGCGAGCTCGTCGCAGCGCTTGCGCGTGCCCGCGTAGACGATCGCGGGGGTCGCGTCGGGCTCAGACAGCACCTGGGCGATTCGGGCGTGTTTGTCGGCGGTGGTGCGGCAGCGCGCGACCGCGAAGGCGATGTTCGGACGATCGAACCCGGTGGCGACGACCAGCGGGTTGCGCAGACCGAGCCGCTCGGCGACGTCGCGAGCGACCTTCGGGGTCGCGGTGGCCGTCGCCGCGATCATCTGCGGTGCTCCTAGCCACCGGGCGGCATCGCCCAGCCGGAAGTAGTCGGGGCGGAAGTCGTGGCCCCACTGCGAGACGCAGTGGGCCTCATCGACGACGAACATGCCGACCTTGATCTCCTTGAGCAGAGCGAGGAACGAAGCCGAGGAGAATCGCTCGGGCGCGATGTAAAGGAGCCGCAGATCACCCGCGCGGGCGCGCGCCAGGACGGTCGCCTGTTCGCCCGCTTCCTGCTGACCTGACAGCAGTGCCGCCTTACCCGGCGCCACGCGCTCCAGCGCCTGCACCTGGTCGGCCATCAGAGACACGAGCGGAGAGACGACGAGCGTGAGGTCGTCTCGCATGAGCGCCGGTAATTGGTAGGTCAGCGATTTGCCCGCACCTGTCGGCATAACGACAAGCACGTCACGCGCGTTTTCTGGGTCACAAGCGGCTGAAACCGCAGCCTCCTGCCCGGGCCTGAAGTCAGGAAAACCGAAGTGCTCAAGGAGGGCAGCGCGCAGGTGCATGCGAGCAGGTGAGGCTATCGGCCGGTTCGGCGGCGAACTACGTGATTTCACGGGTTCTGCTCAGGATCCGCACAAATGCGCCGATATCCGGGACGTGGCCGCAAAACGTGCGACCAAGCTCGTGCTGACCGTGCAGGCGGCGTATCTCGCCGTCGGCCAGCTCGTGCTGCTCACGACCGGCATCCCAGACGGGGCCGTCGACTTCATGCTCGGCGCACTGATGCTCTCGAACCTGGTCGCGGTGGCCATGATCGTCGGCTTCGCGCTGACCATGCAGGGGCGCAAGCGGGCGTCGTGGCTGCTCCTCGGCGCAGCGGCTGCAAGCTGGTGCTTCGCGAGCCTCTATCTGAACACAGTGCTGATCCCGGCCGGGGACGTACCCGTGCCCTCGTTGGCGGATCTGTTCTTCCTCGCGTTCTTCCCACTTGCTCTCGGCGGACTGCTGTTGCAGCTTCCCCCTCGCCTCAAGGAACGCACGCTCAGCCAGCGGATCGATGGTGTTGCCGCCGCGCTCGCGGTTGCCGCTCTCAGCGCCGCGATCGTGCTCGACACGGTTGTCTCGCACGCGACCAGCGAGCGGATGCTCGAGTTCCTCACGATCACGGCCCTGCCGATCGGGGACGCCCTGCTGCTGGGCGCGATCGTCGCGTCGTTCGCACTCAACCACTGGCGAGCGAACCGCTCTGCGTCGCTCGTGGGCGTCGGACTGGTCGCCTTCTGGCTTGCCGACAGCGGCTACGTGCTGCTGCAGGCGACACAGTCCTACAACCCGCCGGAGTTCTTCGATACCGGTTGGCCGCTTTGCATCTTGCTCTTCGCGGTGGCCGCACGGCATGCCGCGCTGGCCGGAGAGCGCAGCGATAGCGAGAGCTCCGCGCCGCGGGCGTATGCGGATGTGATCTCACCGATCGTGTTCGCGGCGATCAGCCTCGCAACCCTCGCGACTGCCGCGATCGTTCACCTTCACCCTGCCGCCATCGTGCTCGCAACGCTGTCTCTGGCGCTGATGCTCCTGCGGCTCGGGCTGAGCCTTGCCTCAAACGAGCAGCTGCTCGAGCGCTCGCAGACCGAGGCCCATACCGACGCACTCACAGGGCTCGGTAACCGCCGCGCGCTGCTGCGCGACCTGTCGGCCGCGATCGACGCCGAGCTGCCGACCACGCTGGTGCTCTTCGACCTCGACGGCTTCAAGGCCTACAACGACGTGTTCGGCCATCCGGCCGGCGACGCGCTGCTTCAGCGCCTAGCCAACGCGCTCGCCGCTCGCATCACCGACGAGCGCGGGGGCGCCTACCGCATCGGTGGCGACGAGTTCTGCGCACTCGTTGAAGGTCACTCGGCCAGCGAGCAGCTCGCGCACCTCGTCGAGGCCCTGAGCGAGTCTGGCGAGGGCTTCCAGATCGGCGCTTCGTTCGGCGCGGTGCACCTTCCGCCCGAGGCCGGCACGGCCGAGGACGCGCTGCGCATCGTCGACCAGCGCATGTACGACCGCAAGCATTCCAACCGGTCTTCTGCGCGAGCACAGAGCACCGAGGTCCTCGTGCACGCGCTCTACGAGCGGGTCCCGCAGATGCAGCGCCACCTCGAAGCGGTGCGTGAGCGTGCAACTCAGACCGCCCTGTTCTTGGGCATCGAGCTGACGCTGATCGAGCGCCTGCGCCACGCAGCGATGCTGCACGACATCGGCTGCATGTCGATCCCTGACGCGATCCTCAACAAGCCCGGTCCGCTGACCGATGAGGAGGCCGAATTCGTGCGCGAGCATCCTGCCGCGGGCGCGCGAATCCTCGAGGCCGCGCCTGCCCTGCGCCACCTCGCCGAGATCGTGCGCTCGGTTCACGAGCGCTTCGACGGTTCCGGCTACCCCGACGCGCTAAGCGGCGAGCAGATCCCGATCGAGGCCCGGATCATCGCGATCTGCGACGCGTACGACACGATGATCGCTGGGCGGCCGTTCCGCGAGCCGATGAGCAGCGCGGAAGCGCTGATGGAGCTCCGCGCCCAGTCGGGCACGCAGTTCGACCCAGCGCTTGTTGACGCATTTGCCGGTGCGCTCGAAACGCGCGCGCCGCAGTCACGCGCCGTCTAGGCCTGAACCACGGGTAGGCCGCGGTTCTCGAACGCGTCCTTGTGCTGCGCGGTTTCGGTACCGGCAAGCGGATAGTGGCCGGTGAAGCAGGCGTCGCAGTGGCTGGCCGACTGGCCCTGCACTGCTTCGTAGACACCCTCGATCGAGATGTAGGCGAGCGAGTCGACGCCTAGCTCTTCTGCGACCTGCTCGGGAGTGCGCTCGTGGGCGATCATCTCCTCGCGCGTCGACATGTCGATGCCGTAGTGGCACGGGTGCTTGATCGGCGGAGCACTAATACGCATGTGCACTTCGAGCGCACCTGCGTCCCGGAGCATCGAGACGATCTGCCGCGTGGTGTTGCCACGCACGATCGAGTCGTCGACGACAACGATCTTCTTGCCGCCGACGATCTCGGGCAGCGGGTTGAACTTCATGCGCAGGCCGTGCTTGCGCAGCTCCTGCCCCGGTGCGATGAACGTACGGGCGACGTAGCGGTTCTTGATCAGGCCGTCGTCCTGCGGCAAACCTGCCGCGCGCGCGAAACCGCGGGCCGCGGGCGTGCCGGAGTCCGGCACCGCGATCACGAGGTCGGCGTCCCGCACCGGCGACTCGCGATGGAGGATCTCCCCCATCCGGCCGCGGGCGGCCTGCAGCAGTTGGCCGTTCATGCGCGAGTCGGGGCGGGCGAAGTAGATGTACTCGAAGAGGCAGAACGCCTGACGCTCTTCGGAGATCTTGCAGCGGGTCGTGACGCCGCGCTCGTCGAGCACGACGCACTCGCCGGGCTCGACGTCGCGCACGTGCTCGGCGCCGATGATGTCGAACGCGCAGGTCTCAGATGCGACGCAGTAGCTGTCGCCAAGCTTCCCGATCGAGAGCGGCCGGACGCCAGCCGGGTCGCGGAAGGCGACGACCTTGTCGCGCACCATCGCGACGGTTGAGAAAGCGCCCTTGATGCGCGGGAGCGCCTCGGCGACCGCATCTTCGAGTTGGTCGCACTCTGAGGTCGAGAGCAGCGCGGCGATGATCTCCGAGTCGGAGGTGGAGCTGAACGCGACGCCCTGCTCGCGGAGCTCCGCGTGGAGCTCAACAGCGTTGATCAGGTTGCCGTTGTGAGCGAGTGCCAGCTCGCGGTGTCCGTGCGGACCCGCCGAGCGGTGGACCGGCTGCGAGTTCTCCCACTCGTTGGCGCCGGTCGTCGAGTAGCGAACGTGGCCGATCGCGAGGTCGCCAGCAAGCGCGCGCAGATCGTGCTCTTTGAAGACCTGGTTGACGAGGCCCAGGGACCGCTGGGTGATGATGTGACCGCCCACGTCGGCGGCGGCGATACCGGCCGACTCCTGGCCGCGATGCTGCAACGCGTATAGCGCGAAGTAGGCCAGACGAGAGACGTCGTGACCTGGTGCATATATGCCGAAGACACCGCACTCATCGCGGGGACCTTCGCGCTCGTCAAGGACTGGCAGATCGTCAGGCATTGGACCCGATCAAGCAGGTGGTGCGCAGGCTAGCAATGAGGAGGGTCGGACCCGAACGGATGTCCGTTATTCGTACGTGGAGCTGGCCGCGTCGATGTGCGGCTTGGTCCGCAGTGGGATCTCGGGAAGGGCCACGAGCGCAGCGGTAGCAACGAGTCCGGCAAGCGAGAGCCCCAGGAATGCGTCGCCGATTGCGTTTGCCATAGTCGCGCCTTCGGTGAGGCCTCCCGCTTCGGAGGCAATCAGCAATCCGAGCGCCCACACGCCGATCGAGCCACCGAGCGTTCGCATGAACAGCGCGAGGGAGCTCGCACGACCGATGAGTAGAGGGCCTGCCGCGTTCTGCACAACGACGACGAGCGAGTGCAGGAGTACCCCCACCCCTACCCCGATCATCGCCATGAACAACCCGAGCTCGAAGAGGCTGGTGTGGAGCCCGGCAAGCCCCATCAAGGCCACACCGGCAGTCATGACGACTGAGCCAAGCAGCATCTGGTCGCGGTACCGACCTGTACGCACCGTCCGGCGCCCGCCCGCGGTCGACGCCCACACGAGTCCGGCGACCAAGGGCACCGTGAGTAGGCCCGCCTGAGCGGGGCTGTACCCGCGGGCGATCTGCATGTACTGACTGATGTAGACCGTCGAGGAGAAGAGCACCGCGCCAACCGATAGGCCAGCGAGCAGACCGAGCACGGCCGCTCGCTTGCGCAGGATCGATGTGGTCCCTTCTCCGAGCAGCAGGGCCGACCGCCAGTCAAGCCCGTGCTTGGCGCCCGCCGGCGGTGCGAGATGCAGCTTGAGCTGCAGCACCACCAGCGACGCGATCGACAGCGGAACGCCGAGGTAGAAGCACCACCGCCAGCTGAGCGCCTCGGTGAGCAGCCCGCCGAGCAGCGGACCGGAGATCGTGCCCGCGCCGAACACGGCGGTCAGGTAGCCCGCGTACCGACCCTGTTCGCGCGGCGGCACGAGGTCGGCGAGGATCGCCTGGACGAGCGTCACGACCCCGCCGACCGCGATCCCCATAAAAACCCGGGTGATGATGAGCATCTCGATCGAGCTCGCGAGCCCCGCGAGCATCGAACCGAGCGTGTAGGACGCAAGGCTCAGCTGCACCAGCAGCTTGCGATCGAACCGATCCGCGAGTGCGCCCCAGAGCGGAGTCGCAAGCGTCAGCGAGAGCAGCGTCGCCGTCATCACCCAGCCGTATGAAGACTGGCTTGCGTCGAGATCGCGCGCGATCTCAGGCAACGCGGTCGACACGATCGTGTTGCCCATGCTCGTTACGAAGCTGGCAAGCAGCAGCCCGGAAAGAGCAACGAGCACCATGCGATGCTCGGTCTGGCGCGTGTCAGCCACGCCTACGGTCTAGCGCAATGAGGGCTCGACCCAGGCGCCGGTAGCGCACTTGTGTTCTGCCAGCGCATCTAACTGCACCAACGGCGCGGAGCTAGCGCCTAAGGGAACAGCGGGGCGAGCGCACCGTGCGCTTCACGGAGCTCGCCGAGCGTCCAGCGCTCAGGTCCGACCACGAGCTCGTCGCCCCCGACCGTGCCCATGATGTCGACGGGGATCTTTTCGCCGAGCCGCTCGAGCGCTTCACGCGAGCCGGATACGACGAAGCCGCAAGAGTCCTCGCCGAAGAGGATCTCCAGCGACGGGGTTTCGGTGCTGTCCGGATAGATCTGAGCGCCCAGTCCACCGAACAGGCACGCCTCGGCGTTAGCAGTGAGCCATCCGCCCTCAGCGACGTCGTGGCAGGACGACAGCTCACCGGCACGCACTGCCTCGCGGATCGCCTCAAGCACCTTGATGCAGTGGTCGAGATCGATCTCGGGTAGTCCGTCGGGGAGCGCCTCACCGCGGAGCTTGGCGTACTCGGAGGCGGCCAAGGAGGGCATGCCCTTCCAGCCCGCGAACCCGACCGTGTCACCCTCGCGCACGAACCCGGCCGGCACCGTCTTCGACGGATCGGGCAGCAGCCCAACCATGCCGACGACCGGCGTCGGGTAGATCGGACCAGCAGCACCCTCGTTGTAAAGCGACACGTTGCCGCCGACGATCGGGGCCTCAAGCGCGCGGCATGCGTCCCCGAGGCCACGGACCGACTCGGTCAGCTGCCAAGCGATGTGCGGCTTCTCCGGGTTGCCGAAGTTGAGGTTGTTGGTGGTGCCGAGCGGGGCGGCACCGACGCACGCGAGGTTCGATGCGCACTCCAGCGCGTTGGCGATCGTGCCCGTGTACGGATCTGCGGCGACTCGACGCCCGTTACCGTCGATCGACGTCGCGATCGCGGGCGCCTCCTCGGGCGAATCTGCCATGTCGCGTAGTGCGAGGACGGCCGCGCCGGCCTGCTCGGGGCGGCGCACGGTGCGCGACTGCACGATGCAGTCGTACTGCTCGAACAGCGGCTTGCGGGATGCGATGTTCGGCGAGCCGATCAGCGCGAGCAGCGTGTCATGGATCGACTCGTCACCGGTGAGCGTGCCTGTCGGCGCCGGGTAGATCGGCTCGCTCGGCTTCTCGGGTGCGAGGTCGTAGAGCGGCGCGTCGTCGACGAGCGCCATGACCGGCATGTCGCCGACCAGCTCGCCGTCCTTGGTCACGCGGAAGCGGTCGCCCTCCTGCACCTCGCCGATCGCGGTGCCGTGGATCTGCCACTTCTCGCACACAGCGATCACGGCGTCCACGTTCTCCGGGGTGCAGACGCACAGCATCCGCTCCTGCGACTCGGAGACCATGATCTCGAACGGCTCCATGTCGGCCTCGCGCAGCGGCACCTTCGCGACGTCGATCTCGATCCCGACCTCGCCCTTGGCCGCACTCTCGGACGCAGCACTGGTGAGCCCGGCGGCGCCGAGGTCCTGGAGCGACACGAGCAGCCCGGAAGCCAGCAGCTCAAGCGAGCACTCGAGCAGCTTGGACTCCTCGAACGGATCACCGACCTGCACCGTCGGGCGCTTCTCGTCACTGGCGTCGAGCTCAGCCGAGGCGAGCACCGACGCGCCGCCGATTCCGTCGCGCCCGGTTGATGCACCGAACAGCACGAGCACGTTGCCGATACCGGCAGCCGCGCTGCGCACCATGTCCTTCTGACGTGCCAGACCAAGCGCCATCGCGTTGACCAGACAGTTCGTCTCGTACGGCTCCTCGAAGTAGACCTCGCCGCCGATGTTCGGCACGCCGATCGAGTTGCCGTAGTGCGCGATGCCCGCGACAGCTCCGTCGAGCAGGTAGCGCGAACGCTCGCTGGTCGGCTCGCCGAACCTGAGCGAGTCGAGCACCGCGATCGGGCGAGCGCCGAGCGCGAAGATGTCGCGCAGGATGCCGCCGACGCCGGTGGCCGCGCCCTGGAACGGCTCGACCGCGCTGGGGTGGTTGTGGGACTCGACCTTGAAGGCAACGGCCCAGCCGTCGCCGACGTCAACCGCGCCCGCGTTCTCCCCCGGCCCCATGAAGACCGCGGGACCCTCGGTCGGGAGCGTCATCAGCAGCTTCTTTGAGTGCTTGTAAGAGCAGTGCTCTGACCACAGCAGGCTGAACATCGCGAGCTCGACCTGGTTGGGAGCACGACCGTCGAGCTTCTCGACGACCATCGCGTACTCCTCGCGGGTCAGACCGAGCGCGACGGCCTCTTCGATCGTGGGGAGAGTCTCTGTACTCATCAGGCGGCCACTCCAGCTGCAGAGGCGAAGAGTTTGAGTCCGTCGGCCGAGCCACCGATCAGCTGCTCGATCGCGTGCTCGGGGTGCGGCATCAGTCCGACGACGTTGCCCGCGGCGTTGCTCACACCGGCGATGTCGTTCTGCGAGCCGTTGAAGTTGTGTCCGGGGGCGTAGCGGAACACGACTTGGTCCTCCGGCACCTCGCCGGTGAAGCGACCGGTCGTGTGCTTGGCAGGGATCGAGAGGTGCTCGCCTTGCTCGCAGCCGGAGGTCCATGCCGTGTCGGTGCGCACGACCTCGAGGTCGACCTGGCGACAGACGAAACGCAGGTCGGTGTTCGGAAGGACCGCACCGGGAAGCAGCCCTGCCTCGCACACGATCTGGAACCCGTTGCAGATGCCGAGTACCGGGCCGCCTGCGTTGGCGAAGTCGATGACGTCTTCCATGATCGGCGCGAACCGCGCGATCGCACCGGCGCGCAGGTAGTCGCCGTAGGAGAACCCGCCGGGCACGATCACCGCGTCGACGCCGTCGAGCCCGCGGTCTGCGTGCCAGAGCTTCTTTACGTCCCCGACTTTGCCGGCCGCGATCTGCGCGTCGACGTCGTCACAGGTGCCGGGGAATGTGATGACGCCGAATGTCGCCATCAGGCGAGCAGCTCGATCTCGTAGTCCTCGACGAGCGGGTTGGCCAGCAGCTTCTGGCACATCTCGTCGAGCTGCGAGGCGTCCGCGACGTCGAGCTCTACGAGCTTGCCGACGTGGACGTTGCCTGCTCCTGCGAACCCGAGCGCCGGGAGTGCACGCTCAACGGCGACGCCCTGCGGATCAAGGATGCCCTCTTTGGGGCGGATGAGAACGCGGGCGCGCGGCACGGTTACGCCGCCGTCCTGTCGACCCAAGCCTGGAACGGCTCACCCGTGATGCGCTCGTAGGCCTCGATGTAGCGGGCGCGGGTGCCGTCCACGACGTCCTGCGGCACCTCTGGGGCCGGCGGCAGCTTGTCCCAGCCGGTACCGGTCGCCCAGTCGCGCACGTACTGCTTGTCGAAGCTCGCTTGTCCGCGGCCGACCTCGTAGTCGTCGGCGGGCCAGTAGCGCGAAGAGTCAGGGGTAAGTGCCTCGTCACCGAGCACGAGGTTGCCGGCCGGGTCGAGGCCGAGCTCGAACTTCGTGTCGGCGAGAATCACGCCGCGCTCTGCAGCCTGGTCGCGGGCGAACGAGTAGAGCGCGATCGACACGTCGCGGACTCGCTCGGCGAGCTCGCGGTCACCGATCAGCTCGACGGTGCGCTCGAAGTCGATCGCCTCGTCGTGGCCCTCTTCTGCCTTGGTCGACGGCGTGTAGAGCGGCTCGGCGAGGCGCTCTGACTCCTGCAGTCCTTCGGGCAGCTCGAGACCCGAGACGGAGCCGGTCTTCTGGTAGTCGCTCCAGCCCGAGCCGGTGATGTAGCCGCGCACGATGCACTCGACCGGAAGCATTTCGAGGCGCTGCGCGACGATCGCGCGGCCGCGTACCGACTCCGGCACGTCGGTGGTCACCGACAGCTCGTGGTTCTTGACGATGTCCGCGGTCTGGCCGAACCAGTAGGAGGAGATGCCGGTAAGCACCTTGCCCTTGTCCGGGATGCCATTGGGATGCACGGCGTCGTATGTGGAGATGCGGTCCGAAGCCACAAGCAGCAGGCGTTCGGCGTCGATCTCGTAGATCTCCCGGACCTTGCCCGAGGCCAGGAGTTTGAGGTCTAGGTCAGCGGCAGCAGTCACAGCCTTGACGCTAGCAATCTGCAAGGCGCGCGGCTTTTGTGAAGGCCCGCTATTTGGGTACGTTCGGAGCATGCCCGTTACCGTCGGAGTACAGCTTCAGCCACAGCATGCGCAGCTCGACGCGATTCGCCAGGCCGCCATCGACGCCGAGGCGCTCGGCGCGGACGCGATCTACACCTGGGATCACTTCTACCCGCTGTACGGAGAGCCCGACGGCGAGCACTACGAGGGCATCTCAACTCTGTCGATGATCGCCGCCGTTACGAGCAAGGCAAACGTCGGGCTCCTCGTTGCCTGCAACTCGTACCGCAACCCCGAGCTGCTGGCCGACGCGCACCGCACCATCGACCACATCTCCGGCGGCCGCACGATCCTTGGCGTCGGAGCGGGTTGGTTCGAGCGCGACTACGACGAGTACGGCTACGAGTTCGGCACCGCCCCCGAGCGCCTGCGTGCACTCGGCGAAGCCCTCCCCCGGATCGAGTCACGCCTGACAAAGCTCAACCCCGGCCCTGTCAACGGCAAGCTGCCGATCATGATCGGCGGCGCCGGCCCGAAGGTGACGCTGAAGCTCGTCGCAAAGCACGCCGACTGGTGGCACTCCTTCGGCGACCCAGACGTCTACCGCGAGAAGTCAGCGATCCTCGCCGAACACTGTGCCCGCGAAGGCCGCGACCCGTCAGAGATCAAACGGGCCTGGGGCATGCACACCGGCCTCATGAACAACGTCGACGAACTCGCCGACGCGGGAGTCGACCAAATCATCGTCGGCATCGACGGTCAATCCGGCTACGACCTCGAAATCGTCCAGCGCCTCATCGACTGGCGCGACTCACGCAACGGCTGAGCTACAGCTCATACACCTTGTCCAAGTACCGGCGCATCGTGTCGCTAATAGCGCCACGCACGGGGAACGAGCCGGCCATGCCGTACATCGGCGCCATGCCCTCGGATGTCGATGCCGCGCCGCGGGCTGCCTCGACTGAGTCGGCGAGATCGGTGGCGAATTGCTCGGCTACGCCGGGCTGTGCGTGGCGCAGCGTTGTGCAGAGGTGGATCGACGCCGGCTTTTGCAGTCCGTTGAGCGCCCAGCCGCGGTTGTGCATCTCGTCCATCACGCGGTAGATGTCGACGGTGTCAGAGCCGAACGCGAGCACCCAGAGTGGGTCGCCCAGCAGGTTGATGTCGGGCTGCGCTTCGATCACGGCGCGCAGCTCTTTCGCTGCGGCAAGGATCTTCGCGGTGTTTTCGAGGTAGCCCTCTTCGCCGGTTGACACCATCGCCGCCCAGCAGGCCGCGCTGAGCGCGCCGGGGCGAGACCCTGCGAACGTCGGCGACAGGTACAGGCCGCCGGTCCACTCGACGTTGATGAACCACTGGTAGCGGCGCAGGTTGTCGCTGCGGTAGAGCAGCACGCTGGTGCCCTTGGCGGCGTAGCCGTACTTGTGTGTGTCGGCGGACATCGAGGTCACACCGTCGAGCCGGAAGTCGAACGGCTGGACTGCCGCGCCGAGCTTCTCTGCCCATGGCAGCACGAAGCCGCCGAGGCACGCATCGACGTGCAGGCCGATGCCGTGCCGCTTAGCCAGCTCCGAGAGCTCAACGATTGGGTCGACGACGCCGTGGGGGAAGCCGGGAGCCGAGCCGACGAGCGCGATCGTGTTCTTGTTGATCGCATCGGCCATCGCCACGACGTCGCCGCGGTAGTCGGGCCCGACGGGGATCCGCACCATCTTGATCCCAAGTACTTCCTCGGCCTTGTCGAACGCGGCGTGGGCGCTGACCGGCAGCACAACCTCGGGCTTGGTGATGCCGCGCTCGGCACGGGCCCAGTCGCGGTAGGTGCGCATCGCGAGGATCAGCGACTCGGTGCCGCCGGAGGTCACCGAACCGACGACGCGCTGGTCGGGGTCGTCGGTCTCGGGCGCGTTGAACATCGCGGCGGTCATCGCGACGATCTCGGACTCGTACTTCGTCGCGCTGGGCCAGATGTCGGTGTGCAGCGGGTTGGCCTGCGAGGTGGCGGCGTAGACGTTGTTTAGGAACTCGATGTGCTCGGAGTCGCCGTGGTAGACGGCGCCTGAGACGTGGCCTGACTCCCAGGTGTTGCGCTCGCGCTCGGACAGGTCGCGGACTGTGCTGAGCACTTCGTCGCGCGGCACACCTTGCTTGGGGAGCGACGCGTAGGTGGTCGTCTCGCCGCGGTAGGGGCGCATCCCGTCGGCGACACCGCTGAGCATGTCGTCGTACATCGCTTCGACCTGGCGGCGGGCCGGGCCGAACTTCATCGCCTGGCGAAAACCCCAGTCGACTGTGCGTTTGGGCAGTGCGTCAAGGACCTTCTCAACCGTCCCGGGCAGCAGCGTGTCGCTCATGCCCAGAGATTATCAAGGCTCTTGTTCGTTCGAACGAACAAGAGCCTTGATGAGGCTGCCACGATCGGCTATTTGCAGAGCTGATTGTTCAGAGCGCCGCCGACCTGGTTACTCATGAAAACGCGATACGCCTCTGAACCAGCGGCGGTGTGGTGCACGTTGTCGCCGGAGAACCAGTCGGCACGACCCGCGCTGTAGGCGTCCCAGTCGCCAACCAACACCCTGCCACCCCGCTTGTTGACGGAAAGAATTGTGCTGTTAACCGATTGGCGGCGAGCCCTGTTCGCCTGACCGACACGGCTCGACGTGTTGACGACCACAACGCACTTCGCATCGACCAGGGCCCCATCGATCCCCTTGTTTAGCGCGGCGGCGTAGTCGGCCAGCTTGTAGTTCGCATCTGCATCCATCAGGCGTGCGTCATTGGTGCCCAACGCGATCACCGCTACTCCATTGGCCGCGAAGTTCGTTAGGTCTTGGAGGAGCGGCATGTTGAGCGGCTGGATAAGCGAGGGCGTAACCCAGTGACTCATCGAACTACCCGCTGACGCACCTACGACGGTGTTCCGCCCGGTTATGAAACGCATGGTGTCGGCGAATGCCCCTGCGTTGCCCCATGCCACGAGGCTGTCGCCGACGATCACTACGCCGGGGACCGCGCCAGTTCCGTTCGAAGCGATCACCCCCTGATAAGCCGCCCAAGCGCCCGTCGGCGTCGACGGGATTCGGGCTGATGCAGGCATTGCCGCCGCACCTGCGGCAATGCCTGCCACACCCAGGCCGACTGCCACTCTCATCTTCAAGCGCTTCATAGCTCCCCTTGTAGTTCCACCATCGGTAATAAATTACTACAAACTGGACTGCTAC
>CAZLKZ010000038.1:0-2064 GCA_964560235.1 uncultured Conexibacter sp.
GTTGGTGGCCGCCGAACGAGCGCGGCGGAGGTCCGAGTGCGGCGCGTCGAGCAGGCGCTGATCGCCGGTGTACGCGTGGATGGTGGTCATCAGACCGCGCTCGATGCCGACCGCGTCGTTGATCGCCTTCGCGAACGGCGCGAGGCAGTTCGTGGTGCACGACGCGTTGGAGATGACGTGGTGCTGATCCTTGTCGTACTGGTCGAAGTTCACGCCCAGCACGACGGTGATGTCCTCGCCCGAAGCAGGAGCGGAGATGATGACCTTCTTCGCGCCGCCGGCCAGGTGCTTGGCTGCGTCGTCGCGCTTGGTGAAGAAGCCGGTCGACTCGATGACAACGTCGACCCCGAGGTCGCCCCAGGGCAGTGCACCCGGGTCGCGCTCCTCGAAGACCTTGATGAACGTGTCGCCGACCTGGATGCCTTCGTCGGTGGCTGTGACCTCGAGGCCAAGCGGGCCGAGGATGGAGTCGTACTTGAGCAGGTGAGCGAGCGTCTTGTTGTCCGTCAAATCATTGACGGCTACGAACTCGATATCGGCGTTCTGCTTGAGCGCCGCGCGGAAGAAGTTGCGCCCGATCCGGCCGAAGCCGTTGATGCCAACGCGTACAGACATGGGGTATTCGGATCCTTGATGTGGCTTTCAGTAAGCGCTTTAGACCCTAGCGATGAGGTCGATTTGGCGAAGTCAGCCACCATTGTCCCTAGCCGTGAATCCCGTCTTACGACATACTGGACTCATGAGGGGGATCTCTGTCCGGACTGCGCTCGCAGCCGCAATCGTCAGCAGCGCTTTCGTGCTGCCAACCGCTGCCAGCGCAGCGACCACGGTGTCTTTCACTGGCAACGTGATCGCGATCCAGGGCGACAGCGATGACAACGTCATTTACGAGACGTCGTTCGACGACGCCACACCGTGGTTCACGACCCCAAGTCCGGCGACGCTGACCGCCGGCGCGGGCTGCACCCAGCTCTCCCCTCAGAACGTTGAGTGCGCAGGCGCCAACGCGAACACCACAGCGCGGATCAACCTCGGCGACGGTGACGACCTGTTCCTCTGGAGCCCGACGAACGTCCCGATGACGATCAGCGGCGGCGACGGCGACGACGAGCTCTCTGGCGGCCAGGGCAACGACACAATCGACGGCGGAAACGGTGACGACGTGATCGTTGGCTTCGGCGGCGACGACCGTCTCGACGGCGGCGCTGGCATCGACGTGATCGACGGGTCGAGCGGCAACGACCGGATCGATGGCGGCCCAGGCGTCGACAAGCTGAACGGCGACGGTGAAGGCGACGTGGACTTCATCGCCAACCCGTTCGGCAACGACACGATCATCTCGCGCGACAACGTGCGCGACGAGGTCGAGTGCGAAGGCGGCACGGACACAGTCATCGCTGACGTGCTCGACCAGGTCGCCAAGAGCTGCGAGTCGATCGACTACCCCAAGAGCGACTCGCCGTTGGGGTCTGGCTCAGGTGGCGGACCGGGACCGGTAACCGTCACCGAGGCGAACACCACGCTGACACTGAAGCTCACACGCCGCAAGCTGCCGAAGCTCGGCAAGTTCGCAGCGGGCAGCAAGGTCGGGGTGACGATTCGCTCGACCGCCGCATGCCGCGCTACCAGCAAGCTGACCGTCTCGGCTGCCCAGGCCAAGAGCCTCAGGTACAAGTCCAAGCGCACCCTCGGCACCGCCAGCAAGCAGCTTTCGGCGAACAAGAGCCTCACCGTCAACCTCGGCGGCACCAAGGCGTTCCGCCGGGCGCTGAAGGGCAAGAAGAGCACGTCGCTCACGTTCACAGTCACCTGCAAGCCCAAGACGGGCAAGTCGGTAACCGCCAAGCTCACCATGAAGCTCAAGAGGTAGCTGTTGCCGCGCCTGCGCTTCAGCCAGGTTGACGTGTTCGGCGGCTCGCCGCTGGCAGGCAACCCTGTGGCCGTTGTGCATGACGCGGACGGGCTGACCGACGCGCAGATGGCGGAGTTCGCCCGCTGGACGAACCTCTCGGAGACGACGTTCCTGCTTCGGCCGCAAACAGAGGGCGCCGACTACCGGGTTCG
>CAZLKZ010000038.1:2164-6107 GCA_964560235.1 uncultured Conexibacter sp.
GCGAAGATCCTCAGCCACCAGTGGGTCGACAACGGCCCCGGCTGGCTCGCGATCGAGGTAGCGAACGTCGAGGAGCTGCACGCGCTGCGGCTCAACCTCGGGCTGCTCTCCGGGCTGGACGTCGGTGTGTTCGCGTTCGCAGACCCCGACGCAGACCATCTGTACGAGGTGCGCGCGTTGGTCGCGGACTACATGAGCGGCGAGGACCCCGTGACGGGCAGCCTCAACGCGAGCCTCGCCCAGTGGCTACGGCGTGAGGGTCGTGTGCCCGAGCGCTACGTCGTGAGGCAGGGCCGCGCGATCGGCTACGACGGAGTCATCGCGATCGAGGACGACGGCACCGACGTGTGGGTCGCGGGCAGCACCCACACCGTCATCTCAGGCGACGTCGAGTTCGACTGATCAGAACGCGCCAAGCAGCGGCGGCGCCACCTGCTTCTTGCGGCTCATCACGCCAGGCAGGTCGATCACGCCGTCGACCACGTCTTTGCCGAACGCACGGCCTGCCGTGACCACATCTCCAGCGACGACGAGGTGCGTGTGCTTGGAAAGGATGTCGGTGACCATCAGCGCCGTCAGCACGTGGCCGCCGGTCTCTTGGGCCTGCTCGAGCTCTGCCCGCAGCTCCGGCAGCCGGGCTGCCAGCGCGTCACCCACCGTCTCGACCTGACCGATCGTCATCGACCCGTTGGTGACCTCGTATTGCTTTCGGTCGCGTCCTACGAGCTGCTCGGCGGGCGCACCGGCCACGTCTGAGCCGGCCTCGAACATCTCGCGGCCGTACTGCTCGTGGTCGACGCCGACAAGCGACTCCAGGTAGTCGATAGCGACCTGATCGCGATCGGTGGTCGTCGGCGAGTTCAGGATGACGGTGTCCGAGAGCACGGCCGACAGGAGCAGCGTCGCGGCCTGCTTCGAAGGCTCGATCCCAGACGAGCGGAAGCGCTCGGTGATGAGCGTCGCGGTGCAGCCGACCGGATCGAACGTGGCCCGTACCGGCACCTGGGTTTCGATCGATCCGATGTGGTGGTGGTCGAGGATCTCGACAATGTGCGCCTCATCGATGCCATCGACCGACTGGGCCTGCTCGGCATGGTCGACCAAGATCACCTGGCGCGGCTCGGGCCCGACGAGATCTGAGCGCGTGATCAGACCGACCGGCACACCCTTCTTGTCTGTGACGACGGCTGAGCGGTAGTGCACGTCCTTGATCTGCTCGTTGACCTCAGAGAGCAGGTCGTCGGGGCCGACGGTGAACGGCTGCTTGTCCATCAGCGCGTTGACCGGAGCCGCCAGCGTTGTCATCCGGCCGCAGATGTAGCTGTCGAGGTCTGAGACGACGAGGCCAGTGCCCGCTGCCTGAGCGGCCTCCAGCACTGCTTCGCTCGGCTCGGTGCCGTTGCTGAGCACGAGCAGTGCCACCCCGCGCTGAATGGCCTTGAGCTGCGCCTTTGGCCGGTCACCGACGACGACGATGTCGCCTTCGCTCTGCCCGGACTCGTTGCGGTCGGCGTTCATCGCGAAGACCCACACGCGACCGGCGACCGTGATGCCGCCGCCGAGCACGATCCGGCCGCCGACGGCCGATGCGATCGACTCGATCTTGGTGGGCGTCTCGACGAGCGACGACGGGTCGCGCGACTCGCGGATGTAGCGGCGGGCGAGCTCACGCTCCGTGACGACGCCAGCCAGCGAGCGGTCGTGCGCAAGGATCGGGACGAGGTCAAGGCGCTCTGATGCCATCGTCAGGCCGACCTCGCGTACCGACTCGTCGACCGATGCGGCGTAGAACTGGTGCTGCATCACGTCGCGGACGCGCAGGTTGATGTGTTCGAGCAGCAGCGGCTTCTGCGCACCGGCCTGTTCGAGCACCCACCGTGTCTGGGGGTTGATGTCTCCGAGGCGCACCGGCACGTACTCGCGCTGCGGATCGACACGCGAGCAGTACTCGGCGTACGCGATCGCAGACGCGATCGAGTCGGTGTCGGGATTCTTGTGGCCGGTTACGTAGATCGGTCTCACGGGCCGGGACATTCTGCCGTATGACGGCCCGGCGCGGGGATTACAGGCCAGTACGGGTGCGATGCATGAACGCATAGAGGTCGCGGGCGACCTTGCCGGGCAAGACGCTCTCGAGCTCCTCACGCGAGGCCGCCAGCACCGCGTCCGGCGAGCCGAAGTGGCTCAGCAGAGCGCGCTTACGAGCCGGACCAATCCCGGGCAGCGTGTCCATCGCCGAGCGTGTCATCGCCTTGTCGCGGCGCTCGCGGTGGTGCGTGATTGCAAACCGGTGCGCCTCGTCGCGCACGCGCTGCAGCAGCTGCAGTGCGTGGTCGTTGTGTCCCAACAGGATCGGCGTGCTCGATCCTGGCACGAAGACCTCCTCGATCCGCTTGGCCAGCGAGATCACTGCCACGCCGCGATCTGTGAATCCCTTGAGCGCAGCCAGCCCGGCGGCGAGCTGGCCCTTGCCGCCGTCGATCACGATCAGGTTGGGCAGCGCGGCGAACGATGCGTTGTAGCCGGGGTCGTGCGGCGAGAGGTCTTGCTGCAGCTCCCACTGGGCGTAGCGGCGCGAGAGCACCTCGTTCATCGCGGCGAAGTCGTCCGGTACGCCCTCCTCGAGGCCTCTGATCTTGAAGCGGCGGTAGTCGCTCTTCTTCGCTGCGCCGCCCTCGAAGACGACCATCGAGGCAACGGTGTGCGTGCCCATCAGGTTGGAGATGTCGTAGCACTCGATCCGCAGCGGCAGAGCGGGCAGGCCAAGTGCCTGCTGCAGCCCGTCGAGTGCGTCCACTCGCTGCTGGCGCCGTCGCTCTGACTTGAGCTGCTCCTGGTCGATCGCCAGGCGCGCGTTGCGTAGTGCCAAGTCGTAGAGGCGGGCCTTGTCGCCGCGCTCTGCGTGGCGCACCTCGACGGCTGACCCGCGGCGCTCGGAGAGCAGTGCTGCCAGCGCCTCTGTGTCGCCGGCGTCCGGGGGCACGATCACCTGCGGCGGAATCGTGAGCTGCTCGGCGTAGTACTGGGACAGGAACTGCTCGGTGACCACCGAGTCGGGTTCTCCGCCCGCGTTGTCTAGGTAAAAGGACTGGCGGTCAGACAGCACTCCGTCGCGCACCTGGAATACCTGTGCGTTGGCGTCCGCGTCACCGGTCGCGACGGCGATCACGTCGATCGTGCCGACGCTGTCTGAAGCGACGCGCTGGCGCTGCATGAGCGCTTGGATCGCCTGCAGCCGGTTGCGTTCAAGGGCTGCCTGTTCGAACTCCTCGGCTGCGGCAGCGTCACGCATGCGCTGCTCGATCTGGTCTTCGACTTCTCGGTAACGGCCCGAGAGAAACGCGCGCACTCCGTCGATCGCTTCGGCGTACTCCTCGCGGCTCGCACCGAAGTCGACACACGGCGCTCCGCAGCGCTTGATGTAGTAATCGAGGCAAGGCGAACCACTGCGGCGCCCTGGCTCTGTGCCGGTACACGAGCGGTATTGGAAGACCTTGCCGAGCGTCTCCAGAGTCGACCGGGTGCGCTTGGCCGACGAGTAAGGACCGAAGTAGAGGCGCGAGCTGCGGTGCTTCTCGCGTGTGAAGTAAACGCGCGGAAACTTCTCATCCATCGAGATCGCGATGTATGGGTACGACTTGTCGTCGCGGAGCCGGATGTTGAAACGCGGCTGATACTGCTTGATGAAGTTCTGCTCGACGAGCAGGGCCTCGGTCTCTGACGAGACGACCAGGGATTCGATCGAGTCGATCTCGTCGGTCAGCTTCGTCTGCCCACGAATGACCGGGTTCGCGAAGTGCGAAGCGACCCGCTTACGGATCGAGATCGCCTTGCCGACGTAGATCACTCGCCCGCGCGCGTCGCGGAACAGGTAAACGCCCGGCTGGTCGGGCAGCTCCTTGCGCTGATTAGCTACGCGCGTCGCGCGGTCGTCCGCCACGCC
>CAZLKZ010000038.1:6207-14068 GCA_964560235.1 uncultured Conexibacter sp.
GCTAAGCCGCGAACTGGTCTGGGTGAGCCTCGTGCGCGAGCTCAAGCCCCGCGACGGCTGCCTTGCTGCGGCCCGCCCGCTTTGCGTCGACGAGCGCCATGTCTGCGGCCTCGAGCAGGTCCGCAAGTTCGAGTCCGTGGTGCGGTGCAGCTGCGCAGCCGATCGACACGTCGACCTTGGCCCCGGTACCGGCCTCGAATGACTCCTGCACCTGGGCGACGACACGTTGTGCGATGTCGGATGCCGTGGTGATGTCGCCGTCGGCGAGTAGGCCGAAGGCGTCGCTGCCGAGCCGCCCGGCGTGGCCGTGGCGGGAGAGGATCTGTCCGAGCGCGTGGAGGATGTTGTCGGCGGCGGCCGATCCGAAGCGCTCGTTGATCTGACGGAAGTTGTCGATGTCGAGCAGCAGGATCGCGCCGGTCTGCGTGGCGTGGATCGTGTTGCGCGTCGTCTGCAGCCAGTGGCGACGGTTGGCGAGGCCGGTGACCTCGTCGGTGCGGGTCAGGCGCTCCAGCTCTTCGACGCGCTCTGAGAGTCGGCCGGCGGCCGTGCCCTGGTCGGCGTGCACTATGCGGTCTGCGAGCACGTCCAGCACGTCGACCGAGAGGTCGAGGCGGCTGAGAGCCGTCTCGAGCAGAAGGTGATCGGGGTCGTCGCCGTGCAGCATGGCCGCAACACAGTCGGCGACCTGCACGGCCGCGACGTTGGGCGTGGGCACCGAAACGCCGGTGGGTCCGCCGTGATGCCAGGCAATCAGCGAGACGACCTCTTCATCCATCCCCCACGCGTCGGCGAGCAGCGCGCCGCACTGCGCGTGATCGATGCCGAACGTCTGGCGCTCCATGAGGACGCGCTCGCCGCCCGACGGGTACTTGCGGGCGATCATGTCGCACGCCTCCTCGCCGAAGGCCTGCGGAAGGACCAGCTTGCCAACGTCGTGGATCAGGCCTGCGAGGTGCACGATGTCGCTCGGAATGCCCGCCTCTTCGGCGGTCGTCACGGCACCGGTGGCAACCGTGATCGCGTGCACGTGCATCTGCCCGAACGAGGCGCGGCCGTTGCCACGCGAACGCTCGAGGAAGCGGAAGGTCGCGGCTTCCATCGCCAGGCGGCGCAGCGCACGACGCCCCACCAGCATCACTGCCTGGCGAACGGTCTTGGCGCGCACCGGGTTAGCGGCCGCGGCGGAGTTGCAATAGCGCAGCAGGTTCGCTGCGAAAGTCGGGTCCTGTTCGAGGGCGTCGACGAGGTCAGCGGCGGTCGTGTCGACGTCGTCGCACAGCTGCAGGATGCGCATGACAGTCGCATCGAGCACAGGGAACTCGGCGAGTTCGGCAATTGCTCCCGAGACCCGGTTCAGGGCTCGAGGGTCAATGCCTTCCCTCCAGGGTGGGCAATCCGTTGCGTGCTTGGCCTCCATGGCTGTCTAATGCATCGACCGCCTGGGGTTGTGTCTGAACGCACACGGGCCGCGTTGTTGCGGCGCTGGACGAATGTCGGTGGTCTGCTGTGGCTACGCCGGGCGCAGCGAGCCGCGCAGGTGCTGCGTGGGCTTGCGGGTGCCGTGGACCGTGAACGCGAGGCGGTCTTCGTGCTTGGCCGACGCGAACCCAACCTTGGTGGGAAGCACGACCGGGGCCTTGAAGCTGACCTCGATCGTGTAGGCGTCTGACAGCTCGGACTCCAGCTGCGAGAGGCAGCGTGCCTTGACGTACATGCCGTGAGCGATCGCCGCGGGCATTCCGAACGCCTTCGCTGCAAGTGCAGACATGTGGATCGGGTTGCTGTCGCCCGAGACAGCGGCGAACTGGCGCCCGGTGTCGCCGCCTAGTGCCCAGACAGCCTCGGGCTGCGGTGCGGGCGGCTGCCCCTTGCCGGGTGACTTCTTGGGCCTCGGGCCTTCGGTCTTCCCGCGGCGCAAGTACACGCTGCGGTCGCGCCACACGATCTCGCCGTCAATCTCGGCCTCGCCGACCACGTCGAGCTGCTGACCAGCGCGGTGTGGGCGCAGGTCCTCGACCCACAGGCGCACCGTGGGCCGCTCGTCGGCGGTGACAGGACGCACCTGCTCGATCGTGTTCTCCACGTGCACCATCCCGACGACCGGGAACGGGAAGGCCGACGAGGTCATCAGCTCCATCGCCAGCGGGAACGTGACGTTGTGGAGGTAGGTGGCTGGCAGCACGTCGCTCAACTGGAATCCACAGACCCGGCTGTAGTCGGCGAGGTGGTCGCGGTCGATCTCGACTGACTCGAGCTGCAGCACGTCCTCGGGCAGCGAGTCGCCCGACTTGCCCCCGCCCGGGAGGAAGCCAAGGACGACGTCCTTACCTGCGCGGCGGTAGAGCGCCCCGAGGTCAGGTGCGCGGTCGAGTGTGCGGACCGACATCCGCCCTACGCCCCGAGCAGCGACTGGCCGCAGACGCGAACCACGTTGCCGTTCACAGCGCCCGAAGCGGGCTGGGCGTACCAAGCGACCGCCTCGGCGACGTCGACCGGCTGACCGCCCTGGGCCAGACTGTTCATGCGGCGGCCGGCCTCGCGGATCATCAGCGGCACGGCGGCGGTCATCTTCGTCTCGATGAAGCCCGGAGCGACGGCGTTGATCGTGGCGCCGAGCTTGGCCAGCTCCGGCGCGTAGCTGTCGACGAGGCCGATGACGCCGGCCTTGGACGTGGCGTAGTTGGTCTGGCCGCGGTTGCCGGCGATACCGGCGATCGAGGAGACGGTGATCACGCGCGCACCCTTGCCGAGCGCCTTGGCCTCGAGCAGCTGGTCGAGCGTGCGCTCCTGCGAGGCCAAGTTGACTTCCAGCACGGAGTCCCAAACCTCGGGCTTCATGCGCGCGAGAGTCTTGTCGCGGGTGATGCCGGCGTTGAGCACCAGGATGTCGAGCTTGCCGTAGCGCTCCTTGACGTAGTCGATCAGGGCGTTGCCCGCGTCGTCTGCGGTCACGTCCAGCGCGAGGGCTGAGCCGCCGATGGCGTTGGCCACGGTCGCGAGGTCCTCACCCTGCGCCTGGATGTCGACGCACACCACGGTTGCTCCGTCGCGGGCGAGCGTGCGGGCCATCGACTCGCCGATGCCTCGCGATGCGCCGGTCACGACAGCGGTCAGGCCGTCGAGCGGCTTTAGAGGGTCCTTCGGTGCTGGCGCGTCGCCTTCACCGATGCGAATGACCTGGCCGTCTACGTAAGCCGAGCGGCCTGAAAGCAGGAACTGCACGGTCGAAGCGACGGAGCCCTCGGCCCCAGCCTTCACGTACACGAGCTGCGCGGTGGCGCCCTTCTTGACCTCCTTGGCCGCGGAGCGAGTAAAGCCCTCGAGCGAGCGCTGCGCGATGCGCTCCGAGCGCGAGGCTGTCTCCTCGGGTGGAGTGCCGACAACGATCAGCCGGCCGCACTTGCCGATCCGCGTGATGGCCGGGTGCAGGGCCTCGTACAGGCTGTGCAGCTCAGCAATCGACTTGATGCTGGTCGCATCGAACACGACCGCGCCGACCTTCTCACTGCCGCCGGGAAGCTCGCGCTCGACCTTCGCGCCTGCTTCCGAAGCGGCGGCGGCGATCGCATCAGCAACTCGACCCTCGCCGAGCACGACGGCGGGGCCGTCGAGAATCGCCTTGCCGGGCTCGTAGCGGCGAAGCGGAGTGGCCTCAGGCAGCCCGAGTCGGCTCTGCACGAAGCGGCCGGGAGTCGTTGCTGTGAGCTGTTGGTATCGGTCTGAACTCATCGTTGACACATCTACATGTTACATTTTTCGATGTCATATGCCTCCCGCAAAGAAGAAGCCAGCCCCTGCCGAGTCCGTCCGTCGCGCCGCGATCCTCGGTGGAAACCGAATCCCATTCGCGCGCTCGAACGGTCCGTACACCAACGCGAGCAACCAGGACATGTTCACCGCGGCCCTCGACGGGCTCGTGGCCCGCTTCGGGCTCGCCGGTGAGACCGTCGGCGAAGTAGTCGGCGGTGCGGTCCTCAAGCACTCGCGTGACTTCAACCTGATCCGTGAGTCGGTAATGAGCTCCGCTCTGTCTGACTTCACGCCCGCCTACGACATCCAGCAGGCGTGCGACACCGGCATCCAGGCGATCAACTTGGTCGCCAACAAGATCAAGCTCGGCGACATCGAAGTCGGTATCGCGGGCGGCGTCGACACCACATCCGATGCCCCGCTCGGCGTCAACGACAACCTGCGCCGCATGCTCGTCAAGGCGAACGCAGCCAAGTCCAACACTGACCGGCTCAAGGCTCTCTCGGGTGTGCGCCCCGGTCACCTCGTGCCCGACCAGCCGCGCAACGCCGAGCCGCGCACCGGCATGTCGATGGGCGAGCACCAGGCGCTCACCGCCAAGCTCTGGAACATCAGCCGCGAGGAGCAGGACGAGCTGACGGTGCGCAGCCATCAGAACCTCGCTCGCTCATACGACGAGGGCTTCCAGGATGACCTCGTAACTCCGTTCCTTGGCCTCACGCGCGACAACAACCTGCGCCCCGACTCCTCGCTGGAGAAGCTCGCGAAGCTCAAGCCGGTGTTCGGCAAGGGCGAGGGCGCGACGATGACCGCCGGCAACTCCACGCCTCTCTCAGACGGTGCTTCCGCTGTGCTGCTCTCCTCTGAAGAGTGGGCCAAGGAGCGCAACCTGCCCGTGCTCGCCTACCTCTCTCACGTGCAGACTGCGGCAGTGCCGTACGTCCACGGCGAGGAGGGCCTGCTGATGGCGCCGGTGTACGCGGTGCCGAAGCTGCTCGAGCGCGCTGGCCTCACGCTGCAGGACTTCGACTACTACGAGATCCACGAGGCGTTCGCCTCGCAGGTGCTCTCGACGCTGAAGGCGTGGGAGGACGAGGACTACTGCAAGGAGCACCTCGGCCTCGACGGCGCCCTGGGCGCGATCGACCGCGACAAGCTCAACGTCAACGGCTCCTCGCTCGCCGCGGGCCACCCGTTCGCCGCAACCGGCGGCCGGATCGTCGCCAACCTGGCGAAGATGCTCCACGCCAAGGGCTCCGGCCGCGGCCTGATCTCCGTCTGCGCTGCGGGCGGGCAGGGCGTTGTAGCCATCGTCGAGGCTGCGTAACAGCCACCCTTCCCGCCGGTGGTGCACTTATGCGCGCTGAGCGCACGTAAGTGCACCACCGGCGCGTGACGTCCCCGCGCTCACCGGTTACGGTCGGCGCATGGGCCTCTTCAGCCGCAAGCGCAAAGCCGACGACACGCCGCGCGACACCGCGCTCGTGCTGGAGTCGTCGACTTGGGGTGACCGTGCGCAGCACGGCACCTACACGAACGATCGCATCGAGTCCAACGAGCTGAACGCGTTCGGGATCGGATCGATACCCCACCGGCTGAAGCTCGAGGTGCGCCCACTGAGCGGCACGCCTTTCGAGGTCGAGGGCGAGTTCAAGGTTCCGGCGAAGGCGACCGGCAGCACCGGCTACACGCTGCCGACCGACCTGGAGCTGCCGGTCACGATCGAAGGCGACAAGGTCGAGATCGACTGGAAGGCGTTCCTCGATAACCCTGACCGCAAGCGCCAGGTCAAGAACGCCGTCGCGCGGGAGCAGTCCGCGGCGGCCACCGCGTACACGAACTCGCAGCCCGGCATGAAGGAAGCCACGTGGGCCGCGGCAGAGCAGACGATGCCCTACATGCTCGAGCAGGTGCGCACCGGCAAATGGAAGCGCAAGACCTTCGACGAGCAGGTCGACCAGCTCAACCGGCTCGGGCAGATCGACCCGGAGCTGTGGGCGTCGAGCAAAGCTGCGCTCGACGCCGAGGGCTTCGTCTAGGCGAACTCTGCCTTCAGCGCCGGCAGCACATCGTCGGTGAACGCCTTGAGCTGCTCTGACTGGTCATCTGAAGGCAGGTGGAAGATCAGCTGGCGTAGTCCGAGGTCGGTGTAGAACTTCACGCCTTCGACGACGGCCTGCGGATCATCGGCGACGATGAACCGGGTGTGCGCACGGTCCTCGGCGCCCTCCGCGGCCTTTTGCATCTCGACCGGGTCGTGGATGTTGGCCTTCTCCTCCGCGGTGAGTGCGAGCGCCGACCACGGCTTACACGCCTCGCGCGCCTTGTCGATGTCGCGGTCGTAGCTGACCTTGATCTCGATGATCCTGTCGATCTGCTCGGGGTCGCGCCCGGCAGCTTCCGCGCCCTCAGCCATCGCACCGAGCAGCGTGGTGTAGAGCTCCTCGCCCTTGCCGCTCGTGACGATCATGCCGTCGCCCGCGCGCCCGGCAAGCTTTGCTGCGAGCGGCCCGCCCGCGGCGATGTGGATCGGGATCTGCTGATCGGGCTTGTCGTAGATCGTGGCGTTGTGGGTCCGGTAGTACTCCCCCTCGAACGTGACGCGCTCCTCGGTCCCCAGCTGCCGGATCAGCTTGACGGCCTCTGCGAGCCGCATCCGCCGCTCTTTGACCCCGGGGAACTCGGCATCCGTCGCAGGTGTCTCGTTGAGCGACTCACCCGTCCCGACTCCCAGCCAGACGCGCCCTGGGGCTAGGCACCCAAGCGTGCCGAAGGCCTGCGCGATGATCGACGGGTGGTAGCGGAGCGTGGGCGTGAGCACGCTCGTGCCGACGGTGACATTGTCTGAGGCGGTTACGAGCGCGCCGAGCCAGGGGAGCACGTTCGGCGCGTGCCCGCCGTCGTGCTTCCAGCCCTGGAAGTGGTCGGAGACGGCCACCGTCTCGAGCCCCGCGTCTGCCGCCTGCGTTGACAGCGCGAGCAGTGTGCGCGGATCGAACTGCTCGGCAGAAGCCTTGTACCCGAACGTGATCGCCATGCACGCACCTTACGCACTAGCGGCCCATTGGTAGGGTCGCCCAGTTCGCATCCAACTATCGAAATGAACGTTCGAATGATCCTTGCCGAAGTCGACTATCCGTTCCTAAACATCCTGTGGTCGACGCTCGTGTTTGTCGGGTTCATCATGTGGATCTGGATCGCCATCAGCATCTTCAGCGACATCTTCCGCCGCCACGACATGGGCGGCGTCATGAAGGCCATCTGGATCCTCGCGATCTTCGTGCTGCCGCTGCTGGGCTCGCTGATCTACCTGATCGCCTACAACAAGGGCATCGCCGAGCGCAACGCCAAGGGCGCTGCAGCAGCCCAGGCCGCGTTTGACCAGCACATCCGGGAGGCAGCTGGCGCCGGCGGACCCGCAGGCGAGATCCACACCGCCCAGAAGCTGCTCGACGCGGGCACGATCACGCAGGACGAGTTCGACACGATCAAGGCCAAGGCGCTCGCGCGCTAGACGCCTTAGCGACCGCGGTCAGCGCACCAGCCGCACTTGCAGCTGGGCGCTGGCCGCCGCGTCGTCCCCTGCCCCGGCCAGCAGGGCCAAGATCGCTGCGACGTACGCGGTCGTCTCTGGATAAGGCGGGACGCAGCCGCAGCGCTTCACCGGGAGCGGCCCCGCGTTGTACGCGGCGAGCGCGAGCGGCACCGAGCCGAACTCCCGAAGCAGGTCGTGCATGTGGTGTGCCTGGGCCATGATCGCCTTCGCGGGATCGAATCGCTCCGCGGGACTTAGGCCATAGGCACGGCCCGTCGCTGGCATGAATTGCGCGAGCCCGGCCGCGCCGGCTGACGAGACGGCGTTCGGGTTGAACCGCGACTCGCGAAACAGCTGGGCTGCCAACAGCGCCGCGCTGACGTTCCAGCGCTGCGCAGCCGCCGAGAGCATCGGCGCGTATCGCTCCGGCACGAACGCGGGCAGCGCTTTGCGGCCGTCGGGCGGTCCGTAGCCCACCGAGCGCGAGCCGGGCGAGCGCACGTAGCCGTAGTGCCAGTCCTCCCAGCTGTACCGCTGGACGAAGCCGTACCTCCCCGCGTTGCGCTTGAGCCA
>CAZLKZ010000038.1:14168-21398 GCA_964560235.1 uncultured Conexibacter sp.
AGCACCTTGCCCGCGCTCACCGCGACTAGATCTGCCACGCGCTGCCTGTCGTTGCGCACGCTCACGGCGACGGCAACAGTGGCGAGGGCTCCCGCCACGAGCACAACAGCGAACGTGATCACGATTGCGGCGGCAGCGCTCTGCCCCGAGTCATCACGCCAGCGCATGATGCGAACGGGCCGGCACAGCCTGGTGGTGCACAGTCGATTCGATGAGCACGGACAGCCCGGCAGCGGATGCTCCGCCAACGCCGATGCCAGCTAACGCGAGGCCGCGCTCGATGCCGGTCGGCACGTTCACTACTCCACCCCGTTGCTCTGCCCCACGTAGCCGCTCCCAGACCACACCACCTACGTCCCGCTCGGCCTCGGCCACTGCGACTACAAGCGCGTCGGCTCGGCGCAGCAGATCGTCGAGAGCCGCAGGCCGGCGCCCAGCAGCGAGCAGCACGAGCGGCCCACCTGGGGCCGCCGCGCACTCGCGCTCCAGGAACTGGTCGTGCTCGGCAGCGCTGTCTGGCAGTCGTGCCAACCGAACCCCTCTGACGGCGAGGTCCGGGACGTCTGCCGGCGCCCACCAGCAGACGAGCGCACGAGAGCGCCCGCCCGCTCGTACCGCTCGGGCCACCACCGCTGCGACGGGAGCGATGTCCGCCACGCCGCAGACCACCGCGCAGGAGCCTGAAGCACCAGAGGGCTGATGGCTCGCGGCACGCGGCTCCAGAAATACGCCGGCCAGTCGGGCGAGCCCACTCATCGAGGCGCCCCGGCGAACGTAGCCCGAGCGACCAGGTTGTCGCCCACTCCCGGAAAGACCCGCCGCGCCCGCACCGCGACCGTGACCTTGGCGCCGCTGACGTGGACCTGAGCGTGCTCAGCATCCGGAGATGAAGCGCGCGCAGCTTGCACCGGGTCGGCACCCTGCGCAGCGGCCAGCGCCCCCGCGTGAGCCGCCGTGCTGGCCGCCTCGCGGGCACCGCCGAACGCAAGCGCCTGCCCAACTGCCAGTGCCACAGCCAGCAGGAGCGGAATCGCTCCCAGCATCTCCACGCTCGCCTGTCCGCTCTCGCTCATCGTTGGTTTCGCATCTGCGCCGTTGCCGAGAGCGACCCCACATCGGCGCCGAGTACGCGGGGCACCCGAAGCCTGACTACGACCCCGCCCGGCTCGTTCGTAACTGTCACTCCGGAGCGCGCGCCACTAGGTAGCCGACTGAGCGCGGCCGATCGAGGGTCCGCTCCGATCGCTGCCGCCCGCGCCGCGTGCTGGGCCGCTGCGCGCGCCATCCACCACGCTTGTCCGGCGACGGCGACCTGCAGACAGGCAAGTGCCAGCAGCACGAGCAGCGGCAGCAGGCCGAGTAGCTCGACCGTCGCCTGCCCGCTCTCGTACTTCCGCCGCCTCATTGCCGATGAGCCTGCCCGGACAGGTCAGCATCCGGAGCCCCAAAGCCAGCAGATTCTGCGGAGGTGTTGCGCCGAATCGGCGCAACGAGCTAACGAACCTGGCGGACCCGCTGCACCAGCACCCAGATGGATGCTGCGACTGCGCCGAAGCCAGCGATCAGAACGAGCGAGCCACCCGACGAGTCGGCCAGCCAATAACGAGCCGTCATCAGCACGACGACCAGCCCGAGCGCCCCGTACAGCAGCGCTCGATACGCATCCCCAAGCGCCCAAAGGTCACTCTGATGGCGCCGGTAAAAGACCGCGACCGCGAAGACGAGCACGGTCATGATCGCCCCGTTGATCAGGGTATTCGCGACCTCCGTCGTGATGCCAGCGCCGGGCGCGAACGCGATCAGCGCCGCGAGCACGACGAGGATCAGCACGTTGCGTGCGAGCACGCGATCCACGCGTTAGACCCCTACGAGGCTCGAAGCACCAAGCACGTCGGCCTCGGGGGCCGGTGATGCGGGAGGTGCCGCGGAGGGCACATCCGCCATGTCGGTCGCCTCGGCTGCGAACCGGTAGCCGACACCGAAGTGGGTGTGGATGTAGCGCCAGTGCGGTGAAGCCTTCTCCAGCTTCTGGCGGAGCTTTCGCACGAACACGTCGACTGACCGGTCGCCGTGAGCCATCGCGTAACCCCAGACCTGCTGGTAGATCTCTTCGCGCTCGAGCACTCGACCGCCGGCGGCGGAGAGAAGCTGAAGCAGCTCGAACTCACGGCGGGTGAGTTCGATCGAGCGGCCATCGACGAACGCCTGGAACTGGTCGGCGCGAATCTCGAGCGGGCCGGCGGCGACTGCCTCGACCTCAACATCCGGCGCTACGCGGCGGCGACGGCGAGTAACCGCCTCGATGCGCGCGATCAGCTCCTCCGGGTGACACGGCTTGGTCAGCCAGTCGTCAGCGCCGAGCCTGAGACCGCGTACGCGCTGGGCCACCGTCGATTGCGCGGTGCAAACGATCACGGCAAGTCCGGGAAGCTCGGTACAGATGCGCTCGAGGTAGGTCTCACCCGCAGCGCCGAAAATCGAAGGATCGATCACAACGGCGGTCAGCCTCATCGCGCGCAGGTCGTCGACCGGCGCGGAGCTCTCGAGCGTGCGGTGGGCCCAGCCCACCCGGTCGAGACGGTTTGCGAGGACCTGGAGGAACCCGCTGTCGTTGTCGATGACCGCGATCCGTACCGCGGAGCTCGACAAGCGCTTCTCGCTCGTCATGGTCGCTTCAGTGTACGGACTGGTGCGGCGATCGTCGCTCATGAGCTTTCGCGGGGGTCGTCCTTGCGGCGCGCCCAATTGTCCCCGTTGCGGTTGGCATCCGAAAACTCCCGGAAAAGCCCGGACACCACGAACGCTGTCTGCTCGCCGATGTCGACCGCGTTGTCACCGATCCGTTCGATCGCCCGGCCGACCATCACCATGTGTGTCGCCCACTCGCGCACCTCGGGGTCCTCACCGACAGAGATCGCAAGCTGGAAGAGCTGGCGGTTGGCCTGGTTGATTTCGCGGTCTGCCCGCACGAGATCCCACGCCAGATCGACATCGCGCTCGGCGAACGCCTTCTTCGACTGCAGGATCTCCTCGCGGGCACAGGTGCCCATCTTGAGCAGCAGGTCCACGACCTCCTGCTGGCGCGGCGGCTCGTTGCCGGTCAGCGGAACTGTCTTGGCGATATTCACGCACTGATCGCCCATGCGCTCGATCGAGCGCATCGTGTGAAGCAGCGCTGCCAGCACCCGCAGGTCTCCGGCGACAGGCGCCTGGAGTGCGAGCAGTGTGAGCAGTCCCTGGTGCACCTCGAGGTAGCGACCGTCGATCACATCGTCGGTCGCTACGACCAGGGCGGCCAGCTCGACGTCCTGATGCTTGATCGCCTCCAGCGTGCGGTCGAGCTGCGCCACGACGAGGTCGAGTCCCCCGAGGGCCTGCTCCTCGACCCGAGCGAGCTCGTCGGCGAAGTGCTGCCTTGTTGCTGTCTGTAGCGGCATCCGGCTAGCCGAACTTGCCCGTGACGTACATCTCGGTGCGCTCGTCCTGCGGGTTGGTGAAGATCTGCTCGGTCGGAGACAGCTCCACCAGCCGGCCGATCTTCGTGCCCTCGGTCGCGGCTAGGTCGACGGTGAAGAACGCGGTGCGGTCCGACACGCGAGCAGCCTGCTGCATGTTGTGTGTGACGATCACGATCGAGAGCCGCTCCTTGAGCTCGATCATGAGCTCCTCGATCTTGCCGGTGGAGATCGGATCGAGCGCCGAGCACGGCTCGTCCATCAGCAGCACATCGGGGTTGGTCGCGAGCGCGCGTGCGATGCAGAGCCGCTGCTGCTGACCGCCGGACATTCCGAACGCGTTGTCGTCGAGGCGATCCTTGACGTCGTCCCAGAGTGCGGCTCCACGCAGCGCGTTCTCGACGATCTCGTCGAGCTGGCCCTTCATGCCGAGCACCTTGGGCCCGAACGCCACGTTCTCGAAGATCGACTTCGGGAACGGGTTCGGCTTTTGGAAGACCATGCCGATCCGCTTACGGACCTGGACTGCATCCACGTACGGTGCGTAGAGGTTTTCGCCGTGGTAGAGGACCTCGCCAGAGACAGTGGCCCCGGGAATGAGGTCGTTCATCCGGTTGAGGCAGCGCAGGAGCGTCGACTTGCCGCAGCCCGACGGGCCGATGAATGCGGTGATGTCGTTCTTGTAGAGCTCCATGTCAACGCCCTCGACGGCGAGGTTGCCGCTGTAGCGGACGTCGACGCCGGTGAGGCCGAAGACCTGCTCGCGCGGGCCGGTCTCGCTGGTTGCGCCAGGCTCAGATACCTGGAGGGTCGTAGTCATCGAATCTCGTTCAGGCTCCGTCGGTGCGTCGAATGCGGGTCGGTCAAGCTCGGACACTTGTGTCTCCATGTGGCTCACCACTTGTTTTCGTACCTGTTGCGCAGGTAGATGGCGAGGCTGTTCATCAAGAGCAGCATCCCCATCAGGACAATGATTGCAGCGGCCGCAAGCGCTTTGAACTCGGGCTGCGGCTGGCTGATCCAGTTGAAGATCTGGATCGGTAGGGCGGTAAAGCTGTCCATCGGGCCCGCCGGTGCGAACGCGACGTAGGTCGCGGCGCCAACGACGATCAGCGGAGCGGTCTCGCCGATCGCGCGTGACAGCGCCAGGATCACGCCGGTCGCGATGCCTGGGATCGACGACGGCAACACCTGGCGCCAGATCGCCTGCCACTGGGTCGCGCCGAGCGCGAGGGCTCCCTCGCGAATCGATGGCGGTACCGCGCGCAGTGCCTCACGCGAGGAGATGATCACCACCGGGAGCACGAGCAGCCCGAGGGTCAGCGACCCGGCGAGGACGGCTCGGCCCAGCCCGAGCGGACCGCGCACGATGTAGGCCAGGCCCAAGATGCCGTAGACGATCGAGGGAACGGCTGCCAGGTTCTGGATGTTCACCTCGATGACGCGGTTCCACCACTTGCTGCGGTCCGCGTACTCCTCGAGGTAGATCGCGGCGGCCACGCCGACCGGCACTATGAAAAGCGCGGTGAGGCCCATCAGCCACAGCGTGCCCATGATCGCCGGGAATATGCCCGCCTTCGCTGGGTTGAACGAGGCGGGGTTGTTGAGGAAGTCCCAGCTGAGGTTGCCGACGCCATCGGAGGCGACTGTCCACAGCAGGACGCCGAGCATTCCGGCGCTGATCGCCAGCGCGGAAAACAGCAGCAACTGGAAGGCGCGGAGCTTGGCGCGCACGTTGCGCGCGCCCTCCGGGATCACGGGTGTGCCGGCGCGGTCACCGGCGCCGCTTGTGATGGCGCTCATTCGTACACCTGCCTGTACTTGTTGACCAACTTGATCGAAAGCGCGTTCATCACGAACGTCATCAAAAAGAGCGTCATCCCGACCGCGAAGATCGTCTTGTAGACGGTCGTGCCCTGCGCGATGTCGCCCTTGGCGGTACGCGCGATGAAAGTCGCGATCGTCTCCATCGGCTGCCGCGGGTCGGCCGTGAGGTTGGGCTTCTGCCCAGCAGCGATCAGCACGATCATCGTCTCCCCGATCGCACGCGAAACACCGAGCACGATTGAAGCGACGATCCCCGAGAGCGCTGCCGGGAACACGACGCGCACCGCCACCTGCATCTTGTTAGCGCCGAGCCCGTAAGCCCCCTCTCGCAGTGAGCGAGGCACTGCCGACAGTGCGTCTTCAGACACAGACGCGATCGTCGGCATCACCATGAAGCCCATCACGATGCCGGCCGACAGGGCGTTGAACACGGGCACGCCGAGCCCAAGCCAGTCGTTCAGGACGGTGGGCGTGAAGAACGTGAGTGCGAAGTAGCCGAAGACGATCGTCGGTACGCCCGCGAGCACCTCGAGGATCGGCTTGAACACCTTGCGCGTGCGCGAGGAGGCGAACTCGCTCAGGTAGAGCGCTGCTCCGAGGCCAAGCGGGACCGCGACGATGATCGCGATCAGGGCGAGCATCAGGGTGCCAGCTACTAGCGGCACTACCCCGTACTCGGGGTTCGTGAAGCTCGGGGTCCAGTTTGTCCCGAACAAGAAGTCCTTGATCGGCACTACGCGGAAGAAGCCGATCGTCTCGCTCAGCAGCGAGACGACGATGCCGACCGTCGTCAGGACGGAGAGCGCCGCGGCTGCGACGAGCAGCCCTTTGATGGCGCTCTCGTGGACGCGCCGCTCGCCGGCCAGGGAGCTACCCCCGGCCGGCTGCGTTGCGACGTTGCGGTTGAGAGGGCTCATGCCCGCTCTCCTGCGTTTCGTGGCTGACCTAGGACTCGGCCTTGGTCAGGTCGGCCTGCGCCTGAGTCGCCTGCTCGGAGGTGAGCGGCACGATCTGGGCGTTGCCGGCGATTGTCTCCTGGTTGGCGATCACGTCGTCCAGGAACGCCTTGACCTGCGGCTTCTTGATCGCGGCGGTCGACACGTACATGAAGAGCGGACGCGAGAGCGGCTTGTAGCTGCCGTCCTGGATCGTCTCCTTGCTCGGAGCAACGCAACCGTCGCCGGCGTCAACCGACACCAGGTTCAGCTTGTCCTGGTTTGCCTCGAAGTACGAGAAGCCGAAGTAGCCGAGGCCGCCTTCGTCACCGGACACGCCCTCGACGAGCACGTTGTCGTCCTCAGACGGCTGGTAGTCCTTGCGCGTGTCGCCCTCTTCGCCGTTGATCTCGCCGGTGAAGAAGTCGAACGTGCCTGAGTCGGTGCCGGGCCCGTAGAGCGACACCTTCGTGTCGGGGAACTTCGAGTCGAGCTGGTTGTACGTCTTGACCGTCGACTTGCTGTTCCACAGCTGCTTGAGCTGATCGGTCGTCAGGCACGAGATCGCGAGGTTCTTGTTGGTCACGACCGCGATGCCGTCGTTTGCGACCTGCACCTCAGAGAAGGAGATCCCGCCCTTCTTGCACAGCTCTTTCTCCTCGTCCTTGATCGGACGCGAAGCGTTGGAGACATCCGTCTCGCCCTTGCAGAACTTCTCGAACCCGCCGCCCGTGCCGGACTCGCCGACAGTTACGCGCGCATCCGGGTTTTCAGTCTGGAACTGCTCTGCGGCTGCCTGCGTGAACGGGTAGACCGTCGAGGAGCCATCGATCGCGATGGCGCCAGAAACTGCAGAACCGCCGTTACTGCTTGAGTCATCACTGTTGCCACAGGCTGCGACGCCGATTGCGAGCGCTCCTGCGGAGATGACCGCGATGAGAGAACGTGACTTCATTTGTCTTTCTCCTGAGTCTTTTCTTGTTTCACCCTGTTGTCGCTGCGCATCGTCGCGG
>CAZLKZ010000039.1:0-4062 GCA_964560235.1 uncultured Conexibacter sp.
TTCTGGAGGATGAAGCTCATACCGATCGCGGTGATGAGCGGAGCGAGTTTCGGTGCGCCACGCAGGGGTCTGTAGGCGACACGCTCGATCATCACGTTGAGCCCGCCGCTCGAGACCATCGAGAGGATCAGCACCAGCACGATCGAGAGCGCGATCGCAAGCGCGGAACTTTCAGGCGTGATGCCCATGACGTTCCAAAGTGAGAGAGCCACAAACGATCCGATCATGAACACCTCGCCGTGGGCGAAGTTGATCAGCTCGACGATGCCGTAGACGAGGGTGTATCCGAGCGCAATAAGGGCCCAGATCGTGCCGTTTGACAGGCCTGTCTTTACAGCCTCCGCGGTGTCGGCTGGCGAGTAGATGAACTGCGCGAGGAGCGCTGTCAGCAGCAACGCCGGAAGGGCGAATCGCTCTACGAGGGCGCCCGCATTCCCGCTTGGCTGCGGGGTGGGCGGGGCTGGAACTGCTGCGGCTTCCATACTCGGCTTCGGTCCTTGCCTCGTCGGTGAAATAAACGGGGTTCCCGCCGGGGCGACTCTCGCCGCCCCGGCAGGCCCACCGAGTTACTGCTGGGTCTGTGCCTCGATCTTCTTGTCGAAGACCAGGGCGCCACCCTCGACACGGTTGCCGCCGTAGCTGGACAGCGTCGTGTCGCCGTTCTCATCGATCGAGTAGGTACCGAGCACCGACTCGCGATCCTGGATGTTGAAGAAGGCGTCGATCACAGCCTGGCGATCGTTGCCCTTGTCGCCTGCGTCGGCAATTGCCTGCAGGACGACCTTCATTGCCTCGTAGCCGTAGATGGCGTAAGGCTCCGGATCCTTGCCGTAGGCGGCCTTGTAGTCCTTGAAGAACTTCTGGCCGGCTTCGGGGTAGAGCTTCGGATCGAGGGTCGGGTTGGTGATGTAGGTCACCTTCTCGACAGCTGAACCGATCTTCTCGCTGAACGCGGACTCCGCAACGCCGTCAGGACCGAACAGCTTGGCGTCGGGGTTGGCCGCATGGAGGTCCTTGAACAGCTGGACCGCGTTGTTCTGCGTGATGCCTCCGTAGAAGACACAGTCAGCGCCGGAGCCCTTGACCTCGGTGGCGAGCGAGCGGTAGTTCGCTGCCTTCGGGTCGATGCCCTCGTTGCCGACGGTCTCCAGGCCCTGGGTCTTCGCCGCGCTCACGACCTGTGTCGCGAGACCTGCGCCGTAGACCTCCTTGTCGTTCAGCACGTACGTCTTCTTGCAGCCGACATCCTTCTGGTAGGTCACCTGAGCGGCGGCCTGGATGTGGTCAGCAGGGACGACACGACCGAACGTGCGCTTGCCGGACGGGTAGTACTTGTCCGGCTCGCCCTTCTCAGCACCCTGCGACCGGGTGAGGCCGACAGCAGTGTTGGAGGGAGATACCTGGAGGATGCCGACCTCGTTGAGGATCGGGATCGAGATGGCGGATGCGCCAGAGTTGAACTCGCCGAGGTAGGCGATGGTCGACTTGTCCTGCGCAGCCTTACGAGCGTTTGCCGAGGTCTGGCCCGGCTCCCACTTGCCGGTTGCAGCGGTCGCGTCGTCGAGGCTCTTGTAGGTGATCTCGAAGTCGCCGGCCTTGTTGCCAGCTTCCTTGAGAGCGAGCTTCTCGCCGTTAACAACCGACTGCGACTGCGGGCGGCTATCGCCCTGCAGCGGAAGGCTTGAGTAGATGGTGAGCGACTTCGAGCCGGAGCTCGCGCCGCTATCGCCGCTGTCGTCGTCGCCGCAAGCGGCTACTCCGAACGTAAGTGCGGCCAAGATGCAGCCAGAGGCTGCCAGGTGACTTGCGCGCAACGTGTCCCCTCCTAAGGGTGATCGAATCGAACGGAGGCGATCCTAACCACGTGACGGACAGCAGCGCAACGCCTGCAGTCAGACTCTCTCTTCACGCCACTGGGCGCAAAAGAGTCCTGATTGCAGGAGATCGAAAAGTCAGTCTTCTGAACTAACGCCGCTACGCGCGACCTGCACTGCGATCGCGGGCAAAATGATCGCCAGAGCAATCAGGAAGGCGACAAATCCGCTGAGCCCGAACGCCCAGAGGACGATCCAGAGTGCGAGGGAGGCGATGACAACGGCGCTGAGAACCATGGCCGTAGACTTTACCCGAGGGCGGCCCTGAAGCTCTTTACGACCTCCCCGGCAGCAGCGGCCGGGTCCTGTCCTGCATCGGTAGCTTCGGCGACTGCCCGAACCAGGCGGCTGCCCACAATTACGCCGTCGGCACCTGACGCGGCGGCCTCACGGGCCTGATCAGGATCGGAGATTCCGAACCCGAGAGCTACCGGCGCCTCGGTGTGCGCCTTGGCCTGCCGGATCGTGTCGGCATACGCGGCCGCAAGGGAGCTGCGCTCACCGGTCGTCCCAACGAGCGAGACCGCGTAAACAAAGCCTCGTGCCCGCGCACCGATCTTCGCCATGCGCTCGCTTGAGCTCGTTGGCGCAACGAGGGGTACAAGCGCAATGCCTGCGGCCTCGCACGCGGCGAGGGCGTCATCTGACTCCTCGAGTGGCAGGTCAGGGATGATCAGCCCGCACGCGCCGGCATCCACCAGCCGCTGCGCGAACCGCTCGTACCCATCCGCCAGCACGACGTTGGCGTAGACCATCACGACCACAGGCACGCGTGGGGCCAGATCTCGGCAGATCTCAAGGACGTCAGCTGGAGTAGTGCCCGCTTCGAGCGCGCGCGTGGAGGCGGCCTGAATCACCGGGCCGTCGGCGAGCGGATCCGAGAACGGGATACCGAGCTCGATCAGGTCGGCGCCGGCATCGACGTACGCGTGTCCGACCGCCAGAGAGCGTTCGCGATCGGGAAATCCGCCCATCATGTACGGCATCAGCGCGCTGCCGGTTTCGTTTGCAGCGAACGCCGCTGCGATCCGCTCGATCCCGCGACTCATGAGTCCTCGGCTCCGAGCAGCTCCAGGACCTGGGTCAGATCCTTGTCTCCGCGGCCGCTGAGGCAGAGCAGATCCACTGTGGATTCGGCCGGCTCACGGAGTACGTAGTGCAGGGCGTGCGAGGTCTCCAGCGCCGGGATGATCCCCTCAAGTCGCGTGACGTCTCGGAACGCCTCCAAGGCCTGCCGGTCGGTGACAGCCACGTACCGGGCGCGCCCGCGGTCGCGCAGCCATGCGTGCTCGGGTCCTACCCCCGGGTAGTCGAGACCGGCGGAAACCGAGTGGGCTTCGACGACCTGTCCGTCGTCATCCTGCATCAGTGCACTCAAGGTGCCGTGGAGCACCCCAGGCCGGCCACCAGCGGTCAGCGGGGCGCCGTGGCGACCATCGAGGCCCTCTCCCCCCGCTTCGACGCCTACAAGTTCGACCTGCTCGTCTGGGATGAACGCCGCGAAGATGCCCATGGCGTTGGAGCCGCCGCCCACGCATGCGACAACCCGGTCAGGAAGGCGGCCGGTGCGCTCGAGGATCTGCGCCCGTGCCTCGTCACCGATCAGGCGCTGCAGCTCACGTACGAGCGCCGGGTACGGCGCTGGTCCCGCGACAGTGCCGAGCACGTAGTGGGTGTTCGCGACGTTCGTGACCCAGTCGCGGATCGCCTCCGACGTTGCTTCCTTCAGCGTGCGAGTCCCGGCGGATACCGGCACGACCTCTGCGCCGAGCAGCTTCATTCGCTGAACGTTGGGTGCCTGACGCTCCACGTCGACTTCGCCCATGTAGACCACGCAATCGAGCCCTAGCAGGGCACACGCGGTGGCAGTCGCAGTGCCGTGTGAGCCGGCACCGGTCTCCGCGACCACGCGCGGCTTGCCCATCCGCTTTGCGAGCAGGGCCTGCCCGAGCGCGTTGTTGATCTTGTGGGCGCCCGTGTGGTTTAGGTCCTCACGCTTGAGGTAGATCTCCCGGCCTGCGACCTCCGACAGCCTGGTGGCGAGGTACAAGGGCGAGGGACGGCCCACGTAGTCGCGCAGCAAACCGTCTAGCTCTGCTCGGAAGCCTGGATCTGCCCACGCGTCCGTCCACGCCTGCTCGAGCTCGGTGAGCGCGGGCATCAGTGTCTCGGGCACGTACTGCCCGCC
>CAZLKZ010000039.1:4162-6752 GCA_964560235.1 uncultured Conexibacter sp.
GCCGCCACGTTGTCGGGGGTGAGGCCTCCGCTGAGAAGCACTGGCAGCTCTGAGACTCGTTCGGTCACGAGTGCCCAGTCGAATGTCTCGCCGGTGCCGCCTGGAACGCCGTCACGGTAGGTGTCGAGCAGGTGGAACGCGGTGCGGAACGCCGCGATCGCCTGCACGTCGGACGCATGCGCGATGCGCGCGGACTTGATCACCCGTGCGCCGGTACGACGCGCAACCTCCGCGCAGAACGCTGCTCCTTCATCCCCATGTAGTTGGATCAACGAGAGACCGGTCACGTCGGCCATCTCGGTCACGTAGTCGATGGGCTGGTTGAAGAACACCCCGGCAATCTCGGTGCTGCGCCGCAGCGACCGCGAGATGCGCATTGCCACGGCAGGGTCGACGGCTCGCGGAGATCCTTCCCAGAAGATCATCCCGATGGCCCAGGCCTCCAGCTCAACCGCGAATTCCGCGTCCTCCTGACGCGTTATCCCGCAAAACTTGATCTTCGCCCGCTCGTCCACGGGCTCCATCCTAGGAGGCTCCTATTGAGCCGAGTGACCGACGAGCGTGCGCAGTGCCAGCTCTAGGTCATCTGAGCGCATCAACGACTCGCCAATTAGGACCGCGTCCACACCGACGCGCTCCAGCTCGTCGAGCTGCTCACGCGACCGGTAACCCGACTCAGCGACCACGGTCTTGCCTGCGGGAATGTCTTCGAGCAGCTCGAGTGTGCGATCGGTATCGACGCTGAAGTCCGTGAGGTCACGGTTGTTGATGCCGATGATGTCCGGGTCGATCTCTTCTAGCGCGCGCTGCAGCTCGCCAGCGTCGTGTACTTCCACAAGTACGTCTAGGTCGAGCGCATGTGCTTCGGAGTGGAGGTGCTCGAGCTCAGCCCGGTCGAGTGCGGCAACGATCAGCAGTACGGCGTCTGCCCCGGTCACAGCCGCTTCGAGCAGCTGGTAGCGGTCAACGATGAAGTCTTTGCGTAGCAACGGCAGCGCTGTGGCTGCCCGGGCCTGCGAGAGGTCCGAGAGATCGCCGCCGAAGTGCTTGGGCTCGGTCAGGATCGAGAGCGCTGCCGCTCCTCCCCGCTCGTAGGCAGAGACGATTTCTTCCAGGGACAGGTCTTCGCGGATCGGGCCGGCCGAAGGCGACCTGCGTTTGTGCTCAGCGATGACCGAAACACCCTCACCGACGAGAGCCTCCGCGAACGGCCGTCCTTGAGGCCGGTCTGCGAGGCGAGCTTCTAGCTCTGAATCGGGCTGCGCCTGGCGGCGCGCCTGCACCAGTTCGACGGTGTCGGCCACGATCTTGTCGAGCACGTTCATGCGGCCAGCCCGTGACTGAGCTCGATGTACCTGTCAAGCGCTCCTGCCGCAGCTCCGGATGAGATCGCGGCGCGTGCTGCTTCGACACCCGCGGCAATCGACTCGGCATGGCCGGCGACGTAGATCGCGGCAGCGGCGTTGAGCACAGACACATCCGCGTGGGCTCCCGGATCGCCTCCCAGCACCGCGCGCGTCACGGCCGCGTTCTCCTCGGGAGTGCCGCCGATCGGTACCGCGCCGTCGTCCGCACGGTCGACGCCGACGTCCTCGGGCAGCAGCTCGTACCGGTCGATCTCTCCGGCCCTGACCTCTGCCACGTGAGTGGCGGCGCTGACGCTGATCTCGTCGAGACCATCGGCGGACGACACTACCAGCGCATGCTCGGTACCCAGCTCGGCCAGAGCGCCAGCTACCAGGTCGATGAGGCTCGGGTCCACGACACCAACAAGCTGGCGACCCGCACCCGCTGGGTTGGTGAGCGGACCGAGCACGTTGAAGACGGTGCGGACTCCGAGCGCCTTGCGAATCGGCACCACGTACTTCGTGGCCGCGTGATGCGCGGGCGCGAACATGAACCCGAATCCGACTTGGTCGATGCAGGCAGCGACCTGATCTGCGGAGAGGTCGATGTTGGCGCCCAGGGCTTCGAGAACGTCGGCCGACCCTGATTTGGAGGTCGCCGAGCGGTTTCCGTGTTTCGCGACGCCGCAGCCGACTCCAGCGGCGATCAATGCCGCGGTAGTGGAGATGTTGAAGCTGCTGCGACCGCCACCGGTCCCAGCCGTGTCGACGAGGTCGCGTCGCTCGGGCGCGACGCTTGTCGAGAGTGCTCGCATCGTCTGCGCGAGTCCCGCGACCTCATGAACCGTCTCCCCTTTGACACGCAGGCCCATCAGGAACGCTGCGACCTCTGGCTCCTCGGCGCGCCCACCCATGATCTCGTCAAGGACCGCGGCCGACTGGGTGCGCGTGAGGTCACGGTGGTTTGCGATCTGATCGATCGCTTCGGTGATGATCGGGTTCGGCATCAGTCGGCGAGGAAGTTGGCCAGCAGCTGCTTGCCGAGTGGTGTGAGGACCGACTCGGGGTGGAACTGAACACCCTCGACCGGCAGCTCGCGATGGCGCACGCCCATAATCACGTCAGGCTCGTCCTGCCCGCGTGAGCTGACCTCCAGCTCGGCCGGCAGGTCGCTTTCACGCACGATCAGTGAGTGGTACCGGCCAACCTCGAGCGGCGATGGCACGTCGGTGTAAATGGTGCGC
>CAZLKZ010000039.1:6852-8877 GCA_964560235.1 uncultured Conexibacter sp.
GTACGAATGTGGATGCAGGTGTCGAGGTCGCCTGAGTAGCCGACGTAGCCGACCGCGCCCCCGTAGCCCCCACGCTTGACCGGCTCGAGCTCATCGATGATCTCCATCGCCCGGACCTTCGGTGCGCCCGAAAGGGTGCCCGCCGGCAGGATCGAACGCAGAGCGTCGAGCGGACTCAGCCCCTCCCGCAATTCACCGGACACCGACGAGACGAGGTGCATCACGGTGGAGTACTGCTCGACGATCATCAGCTCGTCGACCGAGACGCTCGCGTAGTCGCACACGCGCCCCAGATCGTTGCGGGCGAGGTCCACGAGCATGATGTGCTCGGCGCGCTCCTTCTCGTCCTCCAGCATCTCCTGAGGGTCGGCGCCGCGCGGGCGCGTGCCCGCAATCGGGCGCATCGATGCGTGACCGTCGTGCACTGTGAGCAGCGGCTCGGGCGATGCACCGACGATCTCGAAGTCGCCGAAGTCCAGGAAGTACATATACGGCGACGGGTTCACCGCGCGAAGGCCGCGGTAAACGGAAAAAGAGTCGAGCCTGTCCAGCTCGGCTGTCCAGCGCTGAGAAGGAACAACTTGGAAGGCATCTCCTGCGTGCACGTACTCGATGATCCGAGCGACCATCGCCTCGAACTCCTCACGCTCCATGTTGGAGGTGAACTCCGGTGGCTTGCGAGTGACCGGCCCTTCGGGTCGCGGCAGCGGTCCGTCGAGCAGTGCCTTGATGCGCCCGATGAGCTCCGAGACTCTCGCGTACGAGCTGTCGATGTCGTCGGTGGATGCGTTCGCGAGGATCGTGACCGTGTGCTTGAGGTGGTCGAACACCACCAGCACGTCGGAGACCATGAGCGCGAGATCAGGCAGCCCGAGCACGTCCTCGTTCGGCTCGCCGAGCGTGGTCTCGACCGTGCGGACGAGGTCGTAGGCGAAGAAGCCGACGGCTCCTCCAGTGAACGGCGGGGCATCCTCGAACGGTGCCTGGCGGACGTCTGCGGCCTGCCTGGCGATCTCGTACGGGTCCCCCTCGTCGCCCAGCGCCCAGCGCACAACGTTGTGTGGCGAGACGCCGATGAACGAGTAGCGGCCTACGTGCTGCCCTTGCGCGGCACTCTCGAGCAAGAAGGCCGGCCCCTCGAGCCCGGCGCGCAGCTTGAGGAATGCCGAGACGGGCGTCTCGCAGTCATCGACGAACTGCGTGCGCAGAGGTACTACGTCGTAGTCACCGGCGAGCGCTTTGGCGTCGTCGAGCGACGGTTGAATCGGAGTGCTAGCCACGCCGGTCTCTCAGTACTGATGCGACGTCGACCAAAGAGCGCCCACGCGCACGGATCATCACGAGCAGGTGGTACAGCAGGTCGGCGGACTCGTTGTCGACGCGATCGTCTGTCTCCTCACGCACGGCGCGAGTGACCTCCTCGGCCTCCTCGAGCACCTTCTCTGCCGCCAGGCCGGCGTCGGTCAGCAGCTGTGTGGTGTAAGAGCCCTCGGGCAGCGCTGCCGCCCGAGCGGCGATCGTGCGCTCGAGATCCGGCAGCACCTCGTGAGGAGCGAGCGGCTGCAGCTCTCCGTTGAAGAAGCAGCTGCGCGCGCCTGTGTGGCAGGCAGGGCCTGCCGGCTCGACGAGCGCAAGCAAGGCGTCGTTGTCGCAGTCGCTACGCAGCGCGCGCACCTTCTGCGTGTTGCCGGAGGTCGCACCTTTGTGCCACAGCTCGCCTCGCGAACGTGACCACAGGTGCAGCTCACCGGTTGCACGCGTGCGTTCGATGGCCTCAGCGTTCGCGTACGCAAGCGTCAGCACTTCGCCTGTAGACCAATCCTGAATGACGACGGGCACTAGGCCGTCGGAGTCGAACTTCAGCTCCACGGGTCGCAGTCTAGGTGCCAGCTACGGCGTGAGGACTGCGGACGGCTCGCCCATCGCCGTACCGAGCAGCGGCTCGATCTCCGAGGCGGGCATCGGCTTGCCGAGCAGGAAGCCCTGCGCGAGCGGGCAGCCGTTCTCAACGATGAACTGCCTCTG
>CAZLKZ010000039.1:8977-20834 GCA_964560235.1 uncultured Conexibacter sp.
CGCAGCCGCTCGCCGAAGTCCGGGCGCCGCAGCTGCCGCGGCGAGATGTTGATCGTGACCGGCGGGACCACGAATCCCTGGGATTGCCAGCGGCTGACCTGGTCGCATGCCGACGAAACGACCCAGTCGCCGATCCGGTCTACGAACCCCGTCTCTTCGGCGAACTCGATGAAGTCGCCTGGATAGACCAGGCCGCGCAACGGGTCCTGCCAGCGCACGAGCACCTCGAGCTTCTCCAAAGTGCCGTCGGCCGGATCCACGATCGGCTGCCAATGCAGGATGAACTCGCCGCGCGTGATCGCCTTGCGTAGCCGGCTGGTCATCGAAAGGCGCTCGAGCGGCTCGTGCGGATCTTCGCGATACACGCACACCGTGTTGCGGCCGTCAGCCTTCGCTTGGTACATCGCTGCGTCGGCGTGACGCATCAGCTCTTCGGCGGTGGTCGCGTCCTTTGGATACAGCGCGATGCCAACAGAGGCCCCGATGTGGAACTCGGCACCGGACACCACGAACGGACGGGTCAGCGACCGCAGCAGGCCGTCGGCAACTCGCATCGCGGTCTGCTCGGCTCCGAGCCGGTCGAGGTCGTTGAGCAGCAGCAGGAACTCATCGCCACCCTGTCGAGCGAGCAGGTCGGAGTCACGGCGGCGCTCACTGAGCCTGGCGGTGACGTCGCGCAGCAGCTCATCACCGGCCGCATGCCCGAGCGAGTCGTTGACGAGTTTGAAGCCGTCGAGGTCGAGGTACAGAAGACCCACGGCGGTGCCTTGACGCTTGGAGCGGGCAAGCGCGAGTTCGAGGTGCTCCTCGAGCAGCGCTCGGTTCGGCAGGTCGGTGAGCGGATCGTGGTACGCGAGATGAGCGACCTGATCCTCAGCGCGGCGACGATCGGTCAGGTCGACGCCTGAGCAGACCGTGGCGAGCGCGCGCCCGTGCTCGTCACGAATTGCGTTGAAGCGCCAGGCGATCGTGCGGTCCTCGCCGGTGACCGAGAGCAGGCCCGTCTCGACGAGCTCGCTGTGGACGCCCGTGTTGCGTGCCTCGGCGATCGCATCGGCGGCCTTCAGCTGATCTGCCTCGGGGATCAGCAGCGAGCAGAAGTCTCGGCCGATCAGCTGCTGTTCCTCGCGCCCGACGAGTTCAAGGCCCGAGCGGTTGATGAGGGTCATTCGCCCATCGCCGTCAAGGACGACGATCAGCGCGCCCGACACGTCTAGATAAAGCTGAGCGCGGGTGCGCTCGTCCTGCAATGCCGACTCAGCAGCACGAGCGAGTTCGCGGTAGCGCGTCTCAGCGGCCGCGAGGTCGCGCGCGAGTGCAGCTTCAAGCGGTGTGGAGCGCGACGAATGGTCCATTTTCGTACCCGTTGTGGCACCAACGAGAGGCCCAATTGTAGGTGGCTTAGTCCAATTCCTCGCTCGTACAGGTGTCTAGTTGCCATCAAACATCCGACCCAACGATCCGATTCTTGGACCACAACAGGCGAACAAGACCCACGGACGGGTCGGCTCAGCCCATTGGTGTCGCTTCTGGAGGGAGCGCGGCACCTGCCTTTTGTTGCTGAGACCGCCAAGGACCGCAAGTCGAGCCTTCGCCACCCATACGCCTCCATCCGGAGGGGACATCCACGGCGAGGGCCCCGCACTTTGTGTGGGGCCTTCGTTGTTGTAGGGCAGCTTTTGTCTGGACCACTCACCGAACCTCTGTCACCTAAAGCCGCGCTGTGCGTTGTGTTGCCATGAGCTCGTGGAAGACAGCCCTCGTTTGCGCGGTCGCCGTCGCGGCGGTAACAGGCGCTGCAAGCACCAGTGCCGCAGCGGATGACGACGTGAGCGTCGCGACCTTGAGTGCGCACACTTCCCTGGCTGCCCACGACGGCTGGCTGGCGTGGTCGGAGCGCTCAAACAACTCAGCGCGGCTCATGCTGCGCGCTCCCGACGGCACCATCTCCCCTGCCAAGATCAAGCCGGAGCGTTCCGGATTTGACGTGAGCCTCGGCACCGATCGCTCCGGGCAACTGGTTGCGCTGTACACCCGCTGCACCAAGAAGGCGGGCTGCGACATCTACAGCTACGACGTCAAGAGTCAGCGCGAACGTGAACTCACGGAGGTCTCGTCGCCAAAATGGGACGAGGCCCTGCCAGTACAAGATGGAAGCCGAGTGGCTTTTGTCCGTAGGTTCAGCACACGCGTGGGGAACGTGTATGACGAGACGATGGACCGTCCCACGCCGAAACGCCGAGGCAGCGGCGAGCAGAGCAGCTGTGACCTGACCTACGTGCGGGAGCTGGACTCCAAGCGGCCGAGCCGCAGGCTTGATCGAGGCCTGTGCGCCCACATCAATGGCATGTCGATCCGCGGAACGAACCTGGTCTACACCGGCACCGAACTGATGTCGTCAAGCTTACGGACGGTGAGCACCAAGCCCGGCGGCAGGGTCCGTGTGCTCGCTTCTAACGGATGGGGCGAAGGGGGCGCCGCGTATCTTTCAGACCCGACGCTGGTCGGTAACAAGGTGTACCTGATGCGGTACAGCCAGCGATGGGGGGTCACGACCGCATTCCTGCGTGTCGACCTGTCGACCAAGTCGGCTGCGGAACGGCGCGTGAGAGTCAATGCAACCGGTTCCTTCGCTCGTGACAGCACAAGCGGAGTGAGCTGGTTTGTACAGGCGCGTCCTGCGGACTCAGAGCAAGATTCGACCGGAGGACCCCCATGCGATGCCGAGGCCCCATGCCGTCTCGTGCGGGCGGGTGCCGATCCGTTCACGTCAGCTACCCGCACTCTGCTGCCAGACATCTCAATGGCGGAGGAGTTCAGAGCTGAGAATGGCAACGTGCTGGTTTCGGGCCGAGTCTCGAGCCGACGACTCAGCGGCGACAAGGTCGTAGCAACGATCCCTGTACCTGGGTTGACTGTGCAGGTGGTCGCGACCCCGCCGAAGGGCATCGCCACCGGCTGCAAGCAGGGCTCAGCCGAGTACGTGACCGACGCGGCCGGCCGCTGGTCGTTCGCGCTGTCGGGCCTGCTCCCCGCCGCCCTGTACTGCACCTACAACATCACTGCGCCGGCGATGGATCTTGGACTCCCACCCGTCTATGTCTTCGGCGAGGCCAAGAAGCAGCCCGCCCACTAGGCTCGCCGGGTGACTTCGCCCGGCAATGCCATCTCGTTGAGCGGTGTGGTCAAGCGCTTTGGCCCCGTCACCGCAGTCGACGGACTGGACCTGGAGCTCCCGACTGGAACCTGCGTCGGACTGCTGGGTCCCAACGGGGCGGGCAAGTCCACCACGATGAAGCTGCTCACCGCGCAAGCGATCGCCGACGAGGGATCGCTGACCGTGCTCGACCACACGCTGCCGGGTGACTCGAAGGCTGCGCGAGCGCAGATGGGTGTTGTCCCACAGCTCGACAATCTCGATACGACGCTGACCGTCGAACAGAACCTGTTGGTGTTCACGCACCTTTACCGCGTGCCCCGCAGCGAGCGGAAGGCCGCGATCCAGCGCGCGCTTGAGATCGCGAAGCTCCCCGACCGGCGGGACGCAAAGACCGACCAGCTATCGGGTGGGATGCGTAGACGGCTGCTGATCGCTCGCGCGCTCATCCACCGCCCAAGACTGCTGTTGCTCGACGAGCCAACCGTCGGCCTCGATCCCCAGGTGCGACAGGAGCTGTGGGCGCTGATCGACCTGCTCCGCAGCGAGGGCACCTCGATCCTGATGTCGACGCACTACATCGAAGAGGCGCATCGCCTGTCCGACACGGTCGTCGTGATGGCGAAAGGCAAGGCGGTCGCCACGGGCAAGCCGGACGAGCTGATCCGCGACCATGCGGGCGAGCAGGCGCTCGAGGTCTATGGCCCCCCAGAGCGGCTCAGGGAAGTTGAAGGGGATGCGCACCAGCGTGGCTGGCCCACCCGCCGCACCGGCACATCCGTGACGATCCTGCGAGCGGAATCGCTCGACCCAGGCGAAGCGCCCGAGGGCGAACGCCGCCCCGCGTCGCTGGAAGATGTGTTCGTACTCCTGACCGGCGAGGAAGTGGAATGAGTCGCGGACCAGAACCGGGCCGCCTAGAGCGGTCGGCGATCACCGGCGTGCTCGTGCGCGAGGTCGTCAACTTCAGGTCGTTCTGGCGATCGAGCGTGTTCTCGTCCACGATGGACCCGCTGATCTATCTGCTGGCCTTCGGATTCGGCTTCGGCACGCTCGTGTCGAAGGTCAACGGCCTCGATTACGTGCAGTTCGTGGGCACCGGCGTGGTAGCGACAGCCGTGCTGTTCTCGTCGGTCTTCCCGTCGATGTTCGGCTCGTTCGTCAAGCGCGAGTTCCAGCGCACCTACGACGCGATCCTCGCGGCACCGGTCGACGCCGAGGAGCTCGTGACAGCAGAGGCGCTCTGGATTGCCTCACGCGCGAGCGTGTTCGGGTCGTTCCCGATTGTCGTGGCGATGCTGTTCGGCCTCGACCCGTCCTGGGGCATGTTGCTGGTACCACCGATCGCCTTCATCTCAGGTTTTGGCTGGTCGGCGTTCGGCCAAATGGTCGCGGCGATCTTCAAGTCGATCGACTCGTTCAGCTACGTGCAGTCGACGGTCATCACACCGCTGTTCCTGGTCGCGGGAACGTTCTTCCCGATCAGCGGTCTGCCCCATTGGGCGCAGGTCGCCGCCAACGTAAATCCGCTCTACCACTGCGTCGAGCTCGTGCGCAACTCGGTCGCGTTCGGGCTCGACCTAACCGACCTCTGGCACCTCGGCTTCCTGCTCGTGTTTGCGGCGGTCATGTGGCGACTGGCGATCTGGCGCTCTGAAAAACGCCTGGTCGTCTAGCGCCGACGACAGGTCAAGCGCATAGCGCAGGAGCTAGTCGTCGAAGCCGAGACGATCGAGCAACGCGTCGTCGCCGCGCCAGCCGCGGCGCACGCGCACGAGCAGCTCGAGGTGCACCTGGGTGCCGAGCTCGCGCTCGAGTTCCTTGCGAGCGCCGGTTCCGATCTGCCGGATCATCTTGCCGCCCTTGCCGACGATGATCCCCTTCTGTGAGTCGCTCTCGACCCACACCTTGGCTGCGACGACCGTGAGGTCCTCGCGCTCGTCGTCGATGTCGTCAACAACGACCTCGACCGCGTGAGGCACCTCCTGGAAGGTGCGGCGGAGCACCTGCTCGCGGATCAGCTCCGCGAGGTGCACACGCTCTGAAAGGTCGCTGACATCGTCTGCTTCGTACATCAGCGGCCCGTCAGGGAGCAGAGCGAACAGATGGTCGGCCAGTGCCTCGACTCCGGTGCCCTTGCGGGCCGAGATCGGGAAAATGTCATCGCCGACGCCTAGGTCGGCGACCTCCTGCAGCATCGTCACCGTTGCTGGGCGGTCGAGCCGGTCGATCTTGTTGACCGCAACGACCACCGGGCAGGCCGCGTTCTCAAGCGCCTTCGCGATCCAGCGATCGCCAGGGCCGACCCCCTGCGCCGCGTTGAGCACGAGCAGCGCGATGTCGGTTTCCTTTAGCTCGCGCTCGACACGCGATTGCATTCGCGCTGTCAGTCCATCGAGTGGCTTCTGCACGCCGGGTAGGTCGACCAGCACCAGCTGCTCGCGGCCCTCACGGGTTGCGACACCGCGGATCGCTCGGCGGGTGGTTTGCGGCTTGTCGGACACGATCGCCACCTTGTGCCCAACGATCGCGTTGATCAGCGTGGACTTCCCGACGTTCGGCCGGCCTGCGAGCGCAACAAAGCCCGACTTTGTCTGGTCGGTCACCGCAGACCGTCCATCAGCTCGTCCTGTAGCGCCAGCATCTCCCCGTCGTCGACCTCGTGATCCATCCCCGCCAGGTGGAGCGCGCCGTGCACAACCGCCTCTTCGAGGTCGGTGGTGTGCTCCGGACAGATCACGATGTCGCCGATCTCACGCGGACCGGCGACAGCGTCGTCATCTCCGTCGATCGGAAAGGACAGCACATCGGTCGGGCCGTCCTTGCTCCTGTACTTGCGGTTGAGCTCGGCGATCTCGTCCGCATCCACGAAAGAAACCGCGACGTGGCCGTCGGTGATCGACCGGCTCGCCAGCGCTTCGGTCACGAGGATCGCGACCCTTGCGGGCGGCACCGCGTCGCCGAAGACTTCGACGTCCGGTCCGGCCCTCACTTGGTCTCTGCTTCGAGGTCGTGCCGGTCGTACGCCTCAACGATCCGCTGGACCAGGCGGTGGCGCACCACATCGCGCCCGTCGAAGCGGATGAATGAGACCCCGTCGACTCCGGCCAGGATTTCCTCGGCAACCACGAGGCCGGACCGTTCGTGCCGCGGTAGGTCGACCTGCGTGATGTCGCCGGTGATGACCATGCGCGACCCGAACCCGAGCCGCGTGAGGAACATCTTCATTTGTTCGGGCGTTGTGTTCTGCGCCTCGTCGAGAATCACGAAGGAGTCGTTGAGAGTGCGGCCGCGCATGAAGGCGAGCGGCGCCACTTCGATGACGCCGCGCTCGAGATGGACCGTGACCTTGTCGGGATCCATCATGTCCTTGAGCGCGTCGAACAGCGGGCGCAGGTACGGGTCGATCTTCGCCATCAGGTCGCCCGGCAGGAAGCCGAGCCGCTCCCCCGCCTCGACAGCTGGGCGCGTGAGGATGATGCGGCTGACCTCTTTGCGGTTGAGCGCAGCGGCCGCCATCGCGACCGCGAGGAAGGTCTTGCCCGTGCCAGCCGGCCCGACCCCGAACGTGACGGTGTGCTCGCGGATCGCGTCGACGTAGGCCTTCTGGTTGACCGACTTCGGGGCGACGCTGGTCGTGCGATGGCGCCATACGACGTCTGAGAGCACCGCAGCCGGTGACTGATCTGTGTCGATCGCGTCTGCCACCACGCCCACTGTCGCGTCGGTCAGCTCGTGCCCCTGGTCCACGAGCGCAGCTAGTTCAGCGACACGCTCTGCTGCGGCGCTGACGCCTGCCTCGTCGCCTTCAAGGGTCACAAGGTTGCCCCGTACGTGGATGTCGCAACCGGAGATCTGTTCGAGCTCAGCGAGGATCTCGCCGCGCGTATCGTTCAGCGCGACGGCCGCTTCGTTGCTGAGCTCGATCTGGCGCTTCATCCGCCGAGCAGTTCGCGCACGAGGGCGGACACGCGCTTGCCGTCCGCCTGCCCGGCGGTTTTGGCCATCGCGGCCTGCATTACCTGCCCCATGTCCTTCGGAGATGTGGCATCGGTCTCAGTGATCGCGGCGCTCACAATCTCGCGCAGCGCGTCGTCGGTCAGCTCCGCCGGCAGGTAGTCGGAGATCACCTCGGCTTCGGCCTCTTCGACGATCGCGAGGTCGTCGCGGTTGCCCTCACGGAAGGCAGATGCGGACTCGAGGCGACGCTTGCGCTCGCGGCGCAGCACAGCCAGCTCGTCGCCCTTGCCCTCTTTGGCGTCCTTCTGCAGCTCGGAGACGAGCATTCGCAAGATGCCCACGCGCTGCTTGTCGCCGCCCTTGAGCGCGGTCTTCACGTCTTCCTGCAACTGGTCGAGAATCGCCATCTACAGGCGAGTCTAGGGCGACGCGCTGTCGTCGTCACCGAGCGGCACGGAGCGGCCGATGGGACCGAGTTCAGAGAGGTCGCGTCCGAACAGCAGCTGCACGTTCCAGTCGACGAGCAGCCGCCAGCGCCGCTTCGTGCCCGGCATCAAATACAGGTGGTAGGTGCGGGCTAGCCACCACGCGAGCACCCCACGCAGTCGGATACCCATCGCGTTGGCAACCGCACGCCGCTGGCCCATGTCGACGAACACGCCGCGGGTCTTGTAGGTGAACGGTCGCGGCGAGCCGCCGCGGATGACCGCTGCAACGTTGTCGGCCGCCCGCCACGCCTGCCTCATCGCGTGCTGCGCTGTGGGCGGGCACGGCTTGCCTGGCTGCGCCGGATCCGGAACTGCGGCGATGTCCCCGATGGCCCAGACCGCCAGCTGGCCGGCCGCACGCAGGTCGCTGCCGGTCTCGATACGTCCAGCTGCGGTGAGCGGCAAGCCGAGTCTGCTGGTAACCGGCACGGGCTTGACGCCCGCTGTCCAGACGAGCGTGCGCGCCGCTACGCGCTCACCGCCGGAGAGCACGACGGAGTCCTCGGTGACCTCGTCGAGCATTGTCGATGTGCGTATCTCGATGCCGCGCCCGGTCAGCTCGCCAGCGGCGAACCCGGCGAGCTTCGGGCCGATCTCGGGCATGACGGTGTCTTGGGCTTCAACGAGCAGCCAGCGCGTGCCGGTCGCTCTGCAGCGCGGGTACTTGTCCAGGATGTCTGCCGCGAAGTCTTGGAGTTCGGCGAGCCCTTCGAGTCCCGCGTACCCCGCACCAACGAACACGTAGGTGAGCCATGACTTGCGCTGCTCGATGTCGTCGATGCTTTCGGCAATCTCGAGCGTCTGCAGCAGGCGGTTTCGTAGGCCAATCGCGTCGGGCAGGCTCTTGAAGCCGATTCCGTGCTCTGCCAAGCCTGGAATCGGGAGGGTGCGTGAGACAGACCCGAGCGCGACGATCAGGTGGTCGTACTCGAGCTCAAGTTCGCGGCCGTCCGGTGTGGGCACGGACACGCTCTGCGCGTCAGGGTCGGCAGCAGTGACGGAGCCCGTGACGAGCTGCGTGCGGGAGAGCGCCTCCCGCAGAGAGACCACGACATGACGCGGTTCGAGAGTGCCGGCTGCCGCACCCGGGAGCAGCGGCGTAAACAGCATGAAGTTGCGGTCGCTGACGATCGTGATCTCGGCATCGGCGGCGTCCAGACGTCGCTCCAGCCGCTTGGCTGCATATAGGCCGCCGAAGCCGCCGCCGAGGATCACTACGCGTGCTGCCATCTGCCCTCGACATTAGGGACCGGCAGGCCAAGAGACCAATGGCACGAGGCTTACTGCTGCAGCAGCAGTGCAGCCCAGCCACCGTCGGCAAGCCGCCGGCTCTCGCGCAGCCCGTGTGGCTCAAACGCAGCCGCGATCTCGTCTGCCTCGTGCTCGAGCAGTCCGCTTGCGATCAGCGTGCCGGGAGCCTCGCCTAGCCAGCCAACGCGGGCGACGCAGAGCAGGAGCGGCCTGAGCAGGTTCGCGAGCACGAGCGGGGCACTAGGGATGCGTCCGTCGCGGAGCAGGTCAAACCGTTCGGCAGTGATCTCTCCCGCCACACCGTTTACCTCTGCGTTCTCCAGAGTGGCGCGGACCGACTCGACCTCGTGGTCGAGTCCGAGCACAGGTCCGTGGCCGAGCTTTGCTGCCGCAACGGCAAGTACGCCTGATCCGCACCCAACGTCGAGCGCCGGGCCTTGCTGGTCGAGCTCGACGAGCAGCTCAAGGCAGAGCCGTGTCGTCGGGTGCGCCCCGGTGCCGAAGGCCTGCCCAGGGTCGATCAGCAGGTCGAGCAGCCCCTCCCGGGGCTCTTCCCACGGAGGCCTGACGAAAAGCCGCCCGCCGACCTCGATCGGCTTGTGGAAGCTGCGCCAGCGCTCCTGCCAGTCGTCGGCGACCTCCGTAGTCGAGACCGAGACGAGTGACCCGCCCGCGGCGGCCTCCAGGTCGGGCAGCTCGGGCAGCTCGCCAGGAGCCCCATACACGGCGTACTCCACGCAATCTCCTGCGTCGGCCTCCTCCACGCCAGCCGGGACGAGTTCGAGCAGCTCGGCGAGCACCAAGTCTGCGTTCTCGCGAGGTACGCGAATCGCGAGGCGCAGCATTAGCGGTGAAACAGCCGCCGGAGCTTGCCGGCGAGCGACTCTGTCGAGCGCAGCTGCTCATCGGTCAAGGTACCCGCAAGCTGATCGATCAGCTCTCGCTGGTCGTCGCTGACACGTCTCGGCACGATCACGTTGACGACCGCTCGCAGGTCACCAAACCGCCCCGTGCGCTGCACATCGGGCATTCCCTTACCGCTTAGCTTGATGATCTCGCCGGGCTGCACGCCGGCTTCGAGCTCGATCGTGACGGGATCGCCACTCGGGTGCTCGATCTCAACCTCGGAGCCGAGCGCTGCCGTGAAGGCGTCAACGTCGACGACGGTCACAAGGTCGTTGCCATCACGGGCCATGTCCTTCCACGGAGCGACCGTCACCATCACGTAGAGATCGCCTGGAGGGCCACCACGGTCGCCGGCATGGCCGCGACCGGCCAGGCGGAGCCGCTGGCCGTCGTCTATGCCGGCCGGGATCTCAACCTCAAGCGTGTGGTCCTTGGCGACGACGCCGCGGCCCGAACACTCTTCACACGGGGTCTGCGGGATCCGGCCGTCGCCGTCGCAGACGTCGCAGGCGGACTGACTCATCGCCTGACCGAAGGGAGTGCGCACCACGGACTGCACGACCCCGGTGCCGCTGCAGCGCTCGCACTGCTCGATCGGGGTGCCGGGCTCAGCACCGTTGCCGTGGCAGTGCCCGCAGCGCTCGATCAGCTGCGCCTCGACCTCGCGCTTGGTGCCCGCGTAGGCCTCGGGAAGCGTCAGTTCGACCGATACGCCGGCGTCGCGACCCTGCCTTGGTCCGTTCGGCGCCCCGCCCCCACCGAATAGGCCGTCGCCGAAGATTGCTCCGAGGATGTCGCTGAGCGAGCCAAAGGAGTCAGGGTGTGGCTGGAAGCCACCCTGGCGTAGGCCATCGTGGCCGTAGCGGTCGAAGGTGGCCCGCCGGTCGGCATCGCTGAGGATCTCGTAGGCCTCCGCGACCTCCTTGAAGCGCTCCTCTGCCTCCGGGTCATCCGGATTGGTGTCGGGGTGAAGCTCACGGGCGAGGCGGCGGAACGCCTTCTTGATCGCGGTGTCGTCGGCGTCGCGTGCGACACCCAGCACCTCGTACGGGTCACGGGGAGTTGTTTGGCTCACGCGGAGTAGATGTCCTCGATGAAGCGGGAGAGTTCGTGGGCAGCCTCTTTGACAGATCCGATCGCGCTGCCGTAGTCCATCCGAACGGGACCGATAACCGAAACGGTGCCGAGCTCACGCCCGGGCATCCCGTAGCTCGCAGCCACGAGCGCCAGTGACTGCAGCTCGGGCTCGACGTTTTCAGAACCGATCCGTACGAGCACGTCCTTCTGCCCCATCGCCGACTGGAGCAGGGTCAGGAGCGCGGCACGCCGTTCGAGCATCTGGAGGAGATCGCCGAGCTGCACGAGGTCCTGGAGGCGGTGCTCGCCGATCAGGCGCGCTGCGCCGTCGACGTACAGCGTGTCCTCGGCGCTGGCCTCGAGGTCTGCGAAGACCGCTCCCAGCTCGTCGATGAAACCGCGCTCGATCGGGGTAAGTCCGGGGTCACCGAGCCTGCTGCGAAGCGTGCGCGCTCCGAGACCGACTCCGGCGAGCCGGTCGTTGAGGAACGCTGCCGCCCACTGCACGAGACCGGCGTCGAGCGGGCGGTCGAAGGTGAGCACTCGCTTGGTCACCCCGCCAGTTGACGTGATCACCACGACCATCACGACCTGCGGCTGTAGCAGCAGCACCTCGACGTGCTTGACGGTCGCCGTAGCGATCGGCGGGGCCGAGACGATCGCAAGCATGTTCGTGACCTGCGAGAGCGTCTCGGATGTGACACGCATCGCCTCGTCGATCTCGCGGCGCATCAGCTGCAAACCGAGTGGCCGAGTCGACGGCGCCACGAGGCCGGTGCTCCGCAGGCTGTCTACGTACCAGCGGTGGCCTGAGTCCGTGGGCACCCGCCCGGCCGAGGTGTGAGGGTGAGCAAGCAGCCCGAGCTCCTCCAGCACCGCTAGCTCGTTGCGGATCGTGGACGGCGAGTACTCGAGTTCCGGATCGGCCGAAAGCGTCTTCGAGCCGACCGGCTCGCCGGTGGCTGCGAACTGCTCTACGACCTTGCGCAGAATGAGTTGCTGGCGTGGGCTCAGCACG
>CAZLKZ010000040.1:0-1279 GCA_964560235.1 uncultured Conexibacter sp.
GGCATCGGCCAGCCGCGCCAGTTCCGCAAGGCACTGGTCGCGCCTCGCTACCTGCGCGACGGCATCCTCCGCGAGATCGAAGAGACCGTCGCAGCCCGCGCCGCTGGGCAGGACGTATCGATTCGGATGAAGATGAACTCGCTCGTCGATCGTCCCTGCATCCGTGCGCTCTACCGCGCCTCCCAGGCCGGCGTGCCGATCGCGCTCAACATTCGTGGCGTCTGCTGCCTCGTGCCCGGGGTGGAAGGACTTAGCGACAACATCACCGTCACCTCGGTCGTGGGGCGGTTCCTCGAGCATTCGCGGATCTTCGAGTTTCGGCGCGGCTCGGAGGAGCACGTGTACATCGGCTCTGCCGACCTCATGCCGCGCAACCTGGACACGCGGGTAGAGCTCGTGGCGCCGGTTGAAGACCCGGCGCTGCGTGCCGTGCTGGCCGATTCGCTGGACCGTGCGTTCGCCGACACCGTCAACGCTTGGGACCTAGGGCCGGACGGTGATTGGGTGCGCCGCAACGGTGACCCTGCAGATCCGGCCGCGAGGTCGCTACACCGTGAGCTGATGGAGGTACATCGCCCACGAGAAGGAGTGCCAGAATGATCGGTCCTGAGGCCTACCGTGACCCCGAGGGTGCAGGCGCAGGCCGCCAGGCCGTGCCGTCCCTGATCGAAGCCAAGACTCGGATGGGCGAAGTCCAGCTCACCGTCTCTGACCTGGCGCGCTCGATCGACTACTACGAGCGCGTGATTGGGCTCGAGGTGCGCGAGCACGCAGGCGAGCAGGCAACGTTGGGTGCCATCGACGGAGGCGAGAACATCCTGGTGCTCACCGAGGTGGCGGGCGCGCGGCCCGATCCGCGCGCGACCGGTCTGTACCACTTCGCCCTTCTGCTGCCCGAGCGCGAAGACCTCGGAGCATGGCTCGCGCACGCGGTGCGTGAGCGGATCAGCCTCGAAGGCGCTTCCGATCACTTCGTAAGCGAGGCCGTCTACCTCCGAGACCCCGACAACCACGGCATCGAGATCTACTGCGATCGTCCGTGGTCGCTCTGGGAAGGGCACGTGGCCGCGACGATGACCACCGACCCGTTGAACATCGAGGGCCTGCTTGCGTTGGTGGAGGACGAGCCGCCTAAGTACGACGGCATGCCGAGCGGCACGGTCATGGGGCACGTGCATCTGCAGGTGTCTGACATCGCCGCGTCGATCACCTTCTACCGCGACGTGCTCGGGTTCGGGCTGATGGCCGAGATGATGGGCTCAGCCGCGTTCTTCGGTGC
>CAZLKZ010000040.1:1379-8859 GCA_964560235.1 uncultured Conexibacter sp.
CTCGCTGAGGTCCCGCGCATCGAGCACCAGCAAGTAGCTGCGCTGGGCTGCGGCATCGAGTACCACCGACAGCAGCACTCCGTCGTCTTCCGCCTTGGCGTCCGGGGCGGGCACGAAGACCGGCTCTCCGGCCCAATGATCTGCGACTCCCCAGGACAGGTGCTCGCCTGTCTCGACGTCGAGCTTGACGATGTCCTTGATGAATGGCGCTCCGAAGGCGGCATTCCCGTACGCGTACCTGTACGGGCGCGCGTTGTGGGCGCGGTAGTTGATCCGCGGTAGCTCGAAGTCGATCTCGTCGGAGATGACAGCCGAGATCGCCTCATCGCCGTTCAGCGGTAGCTCGAACCTCGTCGCGCGCGGCGCCGACGTGTCCTGGAAGGTCGCGTCGTCATCGAGCAGCCGCTCAGTCGTCAGCGCATCGATGATGCTCGCGTCCTCGTAGAGGCAGACGTCGAGCACGATCTCGCTATCGCGGTCGAACGCGTTGATCGTGTGGAACACGAACCCTGGCGCACACTTCCAGCGCCCGGCGACCTCACCGGTCTCGCGGTCGAGCGCGGTGATCCGCAGCCCGAGCTCAGGCTTCCAGCGGTACTGCGAGATGAAGCTCTCAGCCTTGAGCGTCATCCCGACGATGAGCCTTACGGGCTGTACTACGAGCGGGTTCTCAATCAGCAGCGCGTAGCGCTCCGTGAGCGCAAACGAGTGCATGTAGGCCGGCTCTTGTGCTGGCATCGTCGCGATCTCTCGCGGCTCCGCGTTGCTGCCGCGGCGCCCGTAGACGCGGTACCGCGACTTGGGACCCATCTGGACTGTGAAGTTGACGAGCTCGCCGCGGAGTGCATCGTGGTGCGGGTGCGCGGTCGTGACCTGTCCGAGAGCGCCGGCCGCTGTGTCGGCTCCGGTGGTGGCAAGCGTCTCGGGGTCGAAGCAGATCGCGAGCGGTGTCTCGGTCATGGCGATGTGCTCATCGCCTAGGCGGGAGAGGTTCACGTTCGTGTTGTCTGCCGCGGGCTGGCGAAAGACCGACTGCACGCGCTGGAACAGCGTGCGGCACGGATCGGTCGCGAACCCTTGGATCGACTTGCCGCCGCTCGCGATCGCTTCGCGCCGAAACCCGGTGTCCAAGAACCGGTTGCTGTAGACGGCCTCACCGGCTGAGATCCCGAACCGGTGCAGCATCGCCGCCCCGTCGAACCAGTGGCTGACGCTACGAGCGCCGAAGTCCTTCTGGGCAGGGGTGACTCGAACGAGTCCGCCGCTCAGCCACTCGGGCAGCTCGCCGGTGACCTCCAGCGACGTAGGGGGCAGCTCCTCGGTCAGGTCGTCGAACCCGACTTCGTAGCTAGCGCCGCCTGTCGCCGGCCTCTCCTCCGTAGCGCTCATTGCACGACTCTAGACCGCTGGGCAAACACCGTGGCGTGCGTGCGGTCACGGGGCTAAACAAATGGTCCAGTTGCGAACTATTCGCCCATCAGTCAAGATAACGGCATGACGTCTTTGGGGAGTGGTTTTGATCGTCGTGCTTTCGTGGGGGGAGCCGGCGCAGCAGGTATCTACCTTTTCGGCACTCCGGCGCTGACCAGCGCTGCTGTTCGCCGTATCGGTGTTGCCTCCGACGTGAAGTTCGCGAGCGGTGTGGCATCTGGCCAGATCGCTCAGCGCGCCGCGACTATCTGGACACAGGTCGACGGGCTGGGTGCCAACGCCAAGCTCAACTACCAGGTGGCTACGGACATGGGCTTCACCAACGTGATCCGTAACGGCAAGGTCGCCGTTGACGCCGCTTCGGGCACCGCTCGCCTGCGCCTCACCAACAAGAAGGCCGACGGCACGCTGGTCTCCAAGGCCAAGCGCCTCAAGCCCGGTGAGCGCTACTACTACCGCTTCTTCAACAGCAACGACACCGCTCAGTCGATCGTTGGTCGCTTCCGTACCGCGCTCCCGCCGGACTCCAACGAGAAGCTGAAGATCGCCTTCTTCGCCTGCCAGGACTACGGCACCGGCTTCTACACCGCCCACCGCGACATGGCCAAGCAGGACGTCGACATGGTCGTCGCGCTCGGCGACTACATGTACGAGAACTCCTTCTTCGTCGGCGCGATCCGCGATCTGCCGAAGACGCCGGACGGTCAGGTGCGCACGCTCGACGAGTACCGCAACCAGTACCGCACCTACAACTCGGACGCCGACCTGCAAGCGGTCCGCGCGATGGCGCCGATGACCGTGATCTGGGACGACCACGAGGTCGAGGACAACTACGCCGGCGACCTGCCGGGCGGCTACTTCGCAGATCCGGCAGCCGACGGAACTCCTGCCCGTACGTTCGAGAGCACCGGGGATCCGCAGTTCTCGTTCGATCAGCGCCGGAAGAACGCTTACAAGGCGTTCTTCGAGGTGCACCCGGTCATCCGCAACCCCGCTGAGGCCGATCGCACCTACGGGTCGATCCGCAACGGTCAGGTCGAGCTCTTCGCGCTCGATACGCGCCAGTACCGCACCGACCAGCCGTGCAACCCGGACGACGCGTTCCTCGGCTTCTGCAGCGAGCAGTCGCAGACCACCGACCCGAACGCAACGCTGCTCGGACCGGCTCAGCGCAACTGGCTCGTCAACGGCCTCAAGACCTCGAAGGCACGCTGGAAGCTCGTCGCCAACCAGGTGATGATGATGGCCCTCGACATCTTCCCGGGCAACACGATGAACACCGACGCCTGGGACGGCTACGCCGCCGAGCGTGCCTACATCTGTGACGTCATCGCGCAGAACAACATCAAGAACGTCTCGTTCTTCACTGGTGACATCCACACGTACTTCGCAGGCCACGTGACCCGCACGGGCCGTGAGCCATGGGTCCCGTTCGCCGGCATGAACGGCGGCGCCCCGGTGGCCTCAGAGCTCGTGGTTGGTTCGATCAGCTCGCAGGGCATCTCGGACCGCATCTCCACGATCCTCATGGACATCGGCTACGGCATTGAGAAGCAGTTCAACCCGAACGCGATCCGTCAGTCGGACGAGGCGCTGCGCAACGGCATTGCCGAGATCGTCGATCCGCTTGCACTCGGTCTGAACCCGCACATGAACTTCGCGAACACGTCCTACAAGGGCTACGGCCTCGCGGAGGTCGGCAAGGACTCGATGAAGGTCAAGTTCCGCGCTACTCGCGACACGCGCTTTGAGAACTCGCAGGCGTTCACGCTCGCAAGCTTCACGGTCAAGAACGGCGACCCGAACGTGTACCGCGACGCCACCGCGTCAGCACGTCGTCTGTCGCTGCCGGTGCAGAAGAACGTGCCGCTGACCAAGGACGAAGCCATGAAGTACATGGCCGAGTTCGCAGCACACCACTAGGAACAAGCAGATGACCATCGAGTGGCAGCCGTACTCACGGCGTGCCTTCGTCGCCGGCGGGCTCACAGGACTCGCCGGCACCGGACTCATTGGTGCTCCGATCACGAGCGCTGCGGTCCGCAGGCTGCTCCCCGCGAGCGACGTGGCCTTCAACAGCGGCGTCGCTTCTGGCCAGGTCGCTCAGCGTGAGATCACGCTCTGGACACAGGTCGATGGCTTGCAGGCTGGCGCGAAGCTCACGGTCGAGGTAGCGACCGATCCTGCGTTCTCGCGCATCAAGCGCCGTGGCCAGGTCTACGTGAGCCCTGAGTCGGGCACAGCGCGCATCCGCGTCGCTAACCGCAGGGCCAACGGCGAGCTAGTGCCGAAGTCACGCAGGCTCGAGCCGGGCGAGCAGTACTACTACCGGTTCTTCAGCAAGGCAGACAACGCCAGCTCGCCGGTAGGCCGGTTCCGTACCGCGCTGCCGCCGGGTTCCAACGAGCCGATCAAGATCGCGTTCCTCAGCTGCCAGGACTTCATCTCCGGCTACTACGTCGCACACCGCGATCTGCTCGCCCAGGACGTCGACCTGGTGGTCAGCCTCGGTGACTACATCTACGAGCAGGCGTTTTTCGCGGGCGGGATCCGCGAGGTCCCGGAGACACCGGACGGCACGGTCCGCACGCTCGACGAGTACCGCAACCAGTACCGCGCCTACCACGCGGACCAGTACCTGCGTGACGTGCGTGCGATGGCGCCGATGGCCGTCATCTGGGACGACCACGAGGTGCAGGACAACTACGCAGCGGACAAGCCCGGCCACGAGTGGGTGGAGCTGAGCGGCGTGCCGCAGCGCCAGGACATTCCGTTCATGCAGCGCCGCGCGAACGCCTACAAGGCCTTCTTCGAGGCGCATCCGATCATCCGCAACGCCGCTGAGCCCGACCGCACCTACGCCGCCCACCGCACCGGACAGGTCGAGTTGTTCAGGCTCGATGCTCGCCAGTACAAGACCGACCAGGTCTGCAACCCCGAGGACGGCCCGTTCGCGTGGTGCGCCGACCAGCGGGATGCGCTCAACCCCAACGGCACGATGATCGGGCAGACGCAGCGCAACTGGCTGCTCAACGGGCTGAAGAACTCGAAGGCCCGTTGGAAGCTCATCGCCAACCAGGTGATGATGATGTCCAACGACCTGCTGCCCGGCTACACGTTCGACACCGAAGGCTGGGATGGCTACGCAGCAGAGCGAGCGATGCTCTGCGACTGGGTCACCTCGAACGCGATCAAGAACGTTGCGGTGCTGACCGGCGACGTGCACATGTTCTACGCAGGCCAAGTCACTCGCACCGGCCGCGATGCGTCGGTGCCGTTCGCGGGGCTCACGCCGGGCGGGCCGGTCATGCCGGAGTTCGTCGTCGGTGCGATGACCTCGCAGGGCATCTCCGATCGCGTCTCGGGCGAGCTGTTCAACCTCGGCTACAACATCGAGAAGTACTTCAACCCGAACGCCGTACGTCAGTCAGATGAGGCGCTACGCAACGGCATCGCCGAGCTCGTCGACGGCTTCCTGGGCTCGATGAACCCGCACTGGAAGTACGCGAACTCCTCGTACAAGGGCTACGCGCTCGTGGAATGTCGTAGCGACGCCATGAAGGTCAAGTTCCGCGCCGTGCACGACGTGAAGTTCCAAAACACCTCGCCGTTCACGCTCGCAAGCTTCACCGTCCAAAACGGCTCCCCAGTCCTCCAGCGCGACGCAACAGCATCCCAATCACGCCGCACCAAACTCCCGGTCGACCGCTCGATCCGCTTCACGGACGACCAAATCCGCGACTACATCCTCAAATACGCGTCTCACTAGGAAGCTTCTGGGGTTCGCTGTGAGCGGGGGCGAGCACGCTGCGCCGGGCGCGGCAAGCTGCGCAGCGAACGGGGGCGGAGGGTGGCCCCCGCAGCGAATTGTGAGCGCAGCCGGAGGCGAAGCGAGCAGCCAGGGGGCTACCCGCAGTCCCCGGAAGCGGCCAGGATTACCAATGCACCCCGCGCAGCGCGTTCGCCATCGCGATTTGTTCCATGGACGCCCGCTGCGTCGGATCGTCCGCGGTACCGCGAGCGGCTGCTGAGTCCGGGAACACTCGGTAGGCCGCGTGGAGCACCTGGTCGACGACCTTTGGCGCGAGCGCGTAGCTGACCTCGCCAACGGTTCCGATCGTGGTGTTGATGTGCTTGGGCTTCTCAACGATCGACTGGCAGATCCAGTCGGCTGCATCTGACGGTGATGTTGTCGGGAAGTAGTCGTAGATCTTGGTCGGCGCGATCATCGGGGTACGCACGAGCGGCATGTGGATCGTGGTGAACGTGATGCCGTCACCGATCACCTCAGATGACACGACGCGCGTCCATGCGTCGAGCGCTGCCTTCGAGGCGATGTACGCCGAGAAGCGTGGGGGAGCGGTCTGGACTCCGATCGAGCTGATGTTGGTGATGTGGCCGCCGCCGTGGGCCTTCATATGCGGGAGCAGTCCCATGGTCAGGCGGATCGCGCCGAAGTAGTTGAGCGTCATGGTGCGCTCGAAGTCGTGGAAGCGATCGTGGCTGAGAGCGATCGAGCGGCGGATCGACCGGCCCGCGTTGTTGACGACGACGTCGATCCGCGGGTGGTTTTCGAGCAGCACCTCGACGAGCTCGTCGATGGCTTCTAGGTCAGAGAGGTCGCACGAGTACGCGTACGCCTGTCCGCCGCTGCGAATGATCGCGTCGCGTTCGGTTTCGAGCTTGGACAGCGTGCGTGCGACGAGGATCGGGATGCCGCCGGCTCGCGCGACCTTGATCGCGGTCTCGCGGCCGATGCCCGATGAAGCACCGGTGATGACGACCGTCTTGCCTTCGATCGACTTGGCGAACGCGCGGTGCATCCGCGGCTTCGGATCGAGGTACTGGGTCCAGTACTCCCAGAGGATCGGGACGTATTTGTTGAAGTCCGGGCAGCTGATGTCGCTGCCGGCGAGGGCCGCGAGCGTCTGGCTCGCATCGAACGTGGGCTTGAAGTCGACGTGGCCGAGGATCTCGGGCGGGATGCCGGCTTGCCTGATCAGCGTGTCGCGGGCTTGGCGCAGACCGGGGCTGTTGAGCGCGGCGCCAGCGGCGGGCACGAGCCCGCTGATCGGCCCGCCGAGCTTGACGCGGATCTGAGGTGCTCCAGCGCAGCGAGCGATCGAGTTGTAGACCGAGATCGTGGACTGGCCCTTGGGGTGCACCAGGTGGAAGGCGCGGCCGTCGAGCTTCGGCTTGTGCGCGATGTGATCCATCGCCTGCACCACGTAGTCGACCGGCACGATGTTGGTGCGGCCGAGCTGCGGGCCTGCGAGCGGCGCCCAAGCGGGGAGCGAGCCGCCGAGCCTTTGGATCAGCTTGAACAGGTAGTACGGGCCATCGATCTTGTCCATCTCACCCGTGTGCGAGTCGCCGACGACGATCGCGGGGCGGTAGACGCGCCACGGCACGGTTGCCGTCTCGCGGACCAGTGCTTCTGACTCGTACTTGGTGCGGTGGTAGGGCGAGGGGAGCGGCTGCCCTTCGGCAAACATATCCTCGGTGAACTTGCCGTCGTAGTCGCCGGCGGCGGCGACGGAGGAAGTGTGGTGAAGGCACCCGACCTCGAGCGCGTTGGCGAGGTCGATGGCGTTGATGGTGCCCTCGACGTTGACGGTCTGGTTGAACTCGTCGCTGGCGGTCATGTCGTAGATCGCCGCGAGGTGGAAGTAGTGCTTGATCTTGCCCTTGTTGGCGGCGAGCCACTTCTTGTCGACACCCAGCAGCGGCTGGGTCAGGTCTCCGACGACCGGCTTGACGCGGGCGGCCCCTTCGGGCCAGCGCTCGATCATCTGCTCCAAGCGCTCCAGCGAACCGCTGCGCACGAGCACGTGAATGTCGCCCTTGCGTTCACGCAGGAGCTGGTCAATCAAAAAGCGTCCGATGAAGCCAGTCCCGCCGGTCACGAAATACGACATGGGCCGTAATCCTACGGATTACTACCAGCGCTGACTGCGGCGGGTGCGCAAAGCAGGCCGGTGAGTGCGCCCGAGGGGCGCGAGGGAGCTACCTAGCGGTAGTGACCGAGGCGTGACGAGGTGCGGCGTCG
>CAZLKZ010000040.1:8959-10176 GCA_964560235.1 uncultured Conexibacter sp.
TGATGTTCCCGGGCGCCAAGCTCGGTGTTCCGGTCGGTCCGGCGAGGCTGACACCGCTCGTGGGGATGTCGAAGGCCAAGGAGCTGATCTACACCTCCAAGCTCGTGAAGATCGACGAGGCGGAGGCGCTCGGGCTGCTCGCAGGGCGTGCCGCGGAAGAGGATGCAGAGCGGGTCGCTTTGGAGCTTGCCGAGGTGCTGACAGGCCAGTCGGCGAAGGGGCTACGCCAGGTCAAAGCGCTGTTCGCCGAGAACGAGCGCCTGCACGAGCGGACCGCGAACGAAAACGAGCAGATCGTCGCGTTCCAGCGCGACGGTGGCACGCTGCCTTACGGTGGCGTGGCGGGTCAGAGGCTGCGCCCCTGACCCGTCGGACGAACCCGCTGCGCGGCTTCGTCCCTACTTGGTGGTCAGCCGCTTGAGGAACGGAGTGGCCGTCGTCAGGAACCGGCTCTTGCTCGGGGCCGCGGTCAGCGGATCGAGGTGGCTGTCGGTCTTCGATGCGTCGACGAGCACGCGTTCTGATTTCGGCAGGCGCTTGATCTTGCTGTCTGCGATCAGGCGCTTTGCTCCGGCGAGCACCCCGCCCTTGGTCAGCGACGTCTGGAGCGCGTAGACCGGCAGGTCGATCGCCGACCCGTACTTGAGGCGCAGGCCGAGGCGCTTGGCGTCGGCGGTCATCTTCAGCGGCGACGCCGCCCGCGTGTCGAGGCTGAGCCGGGCGGGGAAGAACCACTCCACGCTGTTGCCAGGCTCGCGCGCGAAGATCTTGGCGAGGTTCTGGATCGGCGTTACCTCTCCGTCAACCCAATCTCCGTTGGCGCCGAGGCTGCCCGCCCTGACCTGGATGAGCGACAAGGCGTCGGGTCCCGTTGTCTCGTCGAACACGAATCCGAACTGGCCCGCGTTGGTGGCGTTGCCCGGCGCCTTGAGCGCCGGCGGCAGGAGCGAGAAGCTCTGGGCGAGGGACGGCCCATGGGGATCCTTGAGTGCTGCGACACCCGCCAGCTCGGCGAGCACGCCAGCCGTCCATGGAATACCGAGCCCGAGCAGGTCGGCGAAGGGCTGCTGTTTGATGGCAGCCAGGCGAGCGTCGAGGTCCGCGATCGTGTCGCTGCCTTGCCCGAAGCTGCGCTTGAGGCCACCGTCGATCAGTACGAGCCCTTCGACGTCTTTGTAACCAGGGCGGCCAGCGAAGTCCCATCCTGCGTAGGCGAC
>CAZLKZ010000040.1:10276-17545 GCA_964560235.1 uncultured Conexibacter sp.
TCGCGAGCCGCTCGCCGATCAGAGCGAAGTTTCCGCGGCCTCCGCTCGTGCCGGGAATCAGCACCAGCACGTGCTTGGCCTTGGAGGGGCCAAACGTCGACACGCGCAGCTTGTCGAACGAGCGTGGGCCGGGCGCCTTGGTCCAGCCCTGCACCGTGATCTCTTTGGCTCCCGCTGAAGGAGTTACTGCCAGGGCAGCAATTACGGGCAGGCAAGCCAGGGCAGGGCGGATGCGCATGGCATATGCCTAACAGACCGCCAGGCTGCCTACGCCGGTTAGACCCAGCGCGGCGTGGAGCTCGAAGACGTGCTGGGGGCGCGGAAGATGGTGGTGCAGCCGACGGCGAGCCATCTGCCGTCGCTCGTCGCGATAAGGGAGCAGGCTTCCACTTTCCGCGTGGTGGAGGTGACGTCCTGGGATGCCCCAGTACCGGACCACAGGTAGGTGCTTCCCGGTACCAGGTACTTGGGGCCGACCAGCCTGGCCGGTCCGTCGTTCACACGGATCGTCAGAGCCTCTTTCGGAGAGGGCGTGCCGAAGACGCAGGCTACGAAGGTGTTGATCGCTAGCCCTCCATACGCGTTGGGGCCGGTGATCGAGACCTTCCCAAGGCAGCCGTTGCCACCGAATCCGGTCTCGGCCGCAGACCCCGTCTGCGGGAGGAGCAGGCAAGAGGCCAGCGTCATGAGCAGCACGGTTCCCTTACGCATGCGTTGGTGTTTACCAGAAAACCGGGGCAGCGCGGGAGACTCTGGCTTCCTACCATGACCGGCCGTGGCCGTAGTCATCGCATCCGACCTGTCCAAGGACATGGTCGGCAAGCCGTTGTGGACAGGCGTGTCGTTCAAGCTCGAACGACGCGAGCGGTTCACCGTGGCCGGACGCAACGGGGCGGGAAAGACAACGCTGCTACGGATGCTCGCCGGTGAGGAGTCGGTCGACGGCGGAGAGTTGGTCTTCGCAAAGGGCACCCGGGTCGCGCTCCACGATCAGCGCCCACCGCGCGACCGCAGCGTGACGCTGCGCTCCTACGTGCTGTCGGGCTGTGCTGAGCAGCTTGGGCTCGAGCAGCAGCTGACCGAGCTCGAGCAGCAGATGGCTGCGGGCGACGAGAAGGCGATGGCCCGCTACCCGGACGTCTATGCCAAGTTCGAATCCGTCGGCGGCTACGGCTGGCGCGACCGCGCCGACCAATACCTGCACGGCCTCGGCTTCGACGACAGCGCTCTCGATCGCACCCTCGAAACGTTCTCGGGCGGCCAACTGACCCGCGCATCGCTCGCGCGGGCGCTGGCCGTAGAGGCCGACCTGCTGCTGCTCGACGAGCCGACCAACCACCTCGACATCGAGTCGCTGGAGTGGCTCGAGCAGACTCTCGTGGGCCTCGACTGCGCGATCATGCTCGTAGCCCACGATCGCTGGTTCCTCGAGTCGGTCGGTACCGGCGTGCTGGAGATCGAGGCCGGGCGCGCCCGAACATTCCAGGGCACGTGGCACAACTGGCGCAAGGAGCAGGCCGCTCGTGAGATCGCGCTCGGTCGTCAGATCGCCAAGCAGGAAGCGGAGATCGCCAGGATGGAGCGCTTCGTCGAGCGCTTCCGGGCAAAGGCGACGAAAGCTCGCCAGGCGCAGTCGCGCGTGAAGGCGCTCGACAAGAAGAAAGCCGCGCGCGTAACCCGCGACCCACGTGACAACAGCTCGATGGGCTTTCAGTTCGCAAAGCCGGAGCGCACGGGGCGCGTGATCTTCGAACTCGAAGATGGCACGATCGCGGTAGGCGAAGGCGCGGGCCGCAAGGTGCTCATCGAGCAGGCAGAGCTCTGGCTTGAACGCGGCGAGCACGTGACGGTCGTCGGCCCAAACGGCACAGGCAAGACAACGTTGATCGAGTCCCTCGCGGGCGTGCGTGAGCTCGCCGGAGGAAAGCTCCGCAGCGGCCACAACCTGAAGGTCGGCTACCTCAGTCAGCACGACTCCGTGCTCGAGGCGACCGGCACCGCGCGCACCGTCGCGGAGGCCGCGGGTGTACTCACCGGCCTCACGCCGAACGAGTCGCGGTCGCTGCTCGGCCGCTTCTTGTTCAGTGGCGAGGACGCGGAGAAGGAGCTCGCCGGGCTTTCGGGCGGCGAACGCAAACGGCTGGCGCTGGCCGTGCTCCTCAGCCAGGGCGCCAACGTGCTGATCCTCGACGAGCCGACCAATCACTTGGACATCGAGTCACGCGAGGCGCTCGAGGACGCACTGACGTCGTTCGAAGGCGCGCTGCTGCTTGTTACCCATGACCGGGCGCTGCTCGAAGCTGTCGGTAACCGCACCGTCGCCGTCGAGCACAAGCGCCTGCGCTCCTACCTCGGGGGATGGGTCGAGTACGCGCGCGTGCGCGACGAACGCATCGCGGCCGGTGAGGATCCGTTGGGTCCGACGCCTGCTGGTGAGCGAGCGGCCCGCGCAACTCCGCCGCAGGCGCCGGAGGTAGAGGATGCTCAACCGACCGGTTCTGAGCGAACCCCTTCTAAGAACGCCGTGAAAGAGCTCAAGCGGCTTGAGAAGGCCGTGGAGGCTGCCGAAGTGGCGCTCGCGGCGCTGGAGGAGGAGCTGGCAGCTCCGGAGGCTTGGGCAACCCAGTACGAGTCGGCCAAGTCGACCGCGCGCCTGACAGCGGCCAAGCGTGCCGTGGAAGCGGCGTTTGAGGAGCTAGAGCAGCACGCGGAACGCACAGGCGCCGGTTTATAGTTCCGCGCCTTATGACGACCGAGCCAGCTCCGACTCCTGCCGCATCGCCAACTCAGGCGATGACCGACGCGGCCCTGATCGCACTCTTCGCGGCCCTGATCGCTGCGCTCGGCCTGTTCCCGTCGGTGTACAGCAGCGCATCGGGCGGGACGCCGTTCACGATGCAGACCCTCGGCGTGATGATCGCCGGTGGTGTGCTCGGCTGGAAGCGCGGCTTCCTGTCCGTCGGCCTGTTCGTGCTGCTCGTAGCGGCGGGGCTTCACCTGCTCGCCGGCGGCCGCGGCGGCATCGAGTACTTCAGCACTCCGCCCGCAGGATTTGCCATCGGCTTCCCGTTCGGCGCGGCAGTCATCGGCGCGTTGATCGGCAACAGCAACAACCTGGTGCGCATCGCCCTCTCCACCTTCGTCGGTGGCGTGGTCGTCGTCTACGCGTTCGGCATCGCAGGCCTGATGATCAACGCTGACCTTTCCTTCTCGGCCGCGTGGGACGTTGCGAAGCTCTTCATCGGCTGGGACACGTTCAAGGTCGCAATCGCGACCCTGGTCATCGCTCAGGTTCGTACCTCTGGGCTGATCGGCGGTAGTGGCTCCACTCGCGCGAGCGTCTGAACGCGCGACGCAGTCACCCGATGCGGTCGCGCTGATCGCAGACGGCGGCGCTGAGACGCTCACGGCCGCCGAGTTCACGGCCGCCGTGGAGGTTCTGGCCGGCACCATGGACGGCGATCAGGGGCCTGTAGCGATCGAGCTTCCATCGGGGCCTCAGCTGCTGACCGCGTTCGCTGCAGCCGCCGCAGCGGGGCGACCGGCCTGTGTAGCGCACCTCGACTTCGCGCCCGAAGAACGAGCGCGGGCGCTGCAGGCCGCGGGCGCGACCCACGTCTTGAACCGGTCCGGGGAGCTCGCCCCGACCGGCGCGTCCGGCTTCCCGCTGCCGGCCGTCGACGACGACCCGATCTTCTACATCGGCTTCACTTCCGGCACCAGCGGCGCCCCCAAGCCGTTCGCCCGTCGGTGGAAGTCATGGGAGTCGAGCTTCGACGCCGCCGCCGAGCTACATCGCATCGGTCCCGGCACCACGGTCCTGTTGCCCGGATCGCTCGCTCACTCGCACTTTCTGTTCGGCGCGGTACTCGGCCTCGAGCGAGAAGCGACCGTGCACACGTTCTCGCGCTTCGACGCTGCGCTGCTCGTAGAGCAACTGGAGCGATCAGAGGATGCGGTGCTGTTCGTTGTCCCGACCATGCTCTCGGCCATCGAGCCGGTGCTTGAGGGGCGAGCACCGCTCGACCAAGTGCGCTCGGTGATCGTTTCCGGGTCCGCATTCGACGGCAGGCACCGCGAGATCTCTCGCGCCGCGTTCCCCGAGGCGCGGATCGTGCAGATCTTCGGCGCCTCCGAGCTGAGCTTCGTGACGGTCGCTGTCGACGACCCGGGCGGCCCTCCACCTGGCGAGGACGTAGGCGTTCCGTTTCCAGGAGTAGAGATCGAGCTGCGCGGTGACAACAGCGAGATCTGGGTGCGCAGCCCGTTCCTGTTCGCCGGGCACCTGTCGGCCGATGGTGCACTGGACGACACGCTCGACGAGGAAGGCTTTGCGACCGTCGGCGACCTCGGGCGATTCGATGACGACGGCAGGCTCTCGCTGATCGGCCGCGGGTCGAACATGATCATCACCGGCGGCAAGAACGTGCATCCCGAAGAGATCGAGGCGGTGCTTCGCGACCGCGACGAGGTCGAGGACTGTGTCGTCGTCGGGCTCCCAGACGAGTACTGGGGCGAGCGCCTGGTGGGACTGCTCGAACTCCGTGCCCCGATCGACGACTCCGCGCTGGTGGATGCAGTGCGCGAGCGACTGTCGCCGCACAAGGCGCCCAAGCAGTGGATCCGGGTCGATGCGCTTCCGCGCACCGTGTCCGGCAAGGTTGCCCGTGCGCGTGCAAGGGAGCAGGCGGCGGATGCAGTCTGAGCAGGGCATCCGCTTCGACGACGTCTCCTTTGACCGAGCGGATCGCCGCGTGCTGTCTGGGATCACGGCGCATCTCACCGAGCACCGCGTCGGTCTGATCGGCCGCAACGGATCGGGAAAGAGCACGATCATGAGGCTCGCCGGGGCGCTCGACTACGTAAGCGAAGGCGCGGTGACCGTCGAGGGGATCGATCCGCGCGATGACCTCAAGGCGGTGCGGCCACTCGTCGGCTACCTGTTCCAGAACCCCGAGACGCAGCTCGTGCTGCCGACCGTCGCAGAGGACGTCGCACTGGGGCTAACGCGCGGAAAGCGCAAGCCTGAGCACGAACGCAAGGTCGCCGAGGTACTGGAGCGGCTCGGAATCGCCAACCTTGCTGACCGTTTTACCCACCAGCTCTCCGGCGGCGAGCAGCAGCTCGTGGCGCTTGCCGGCTCACTCGTGCGCCATCCCAAGATCCTGCTCCTCGACGAACCCACAACCCACCTCGATCTCGCATTCACCGGGCGTATGCGGGCGGCGATCGACGAACTCGACCAGCAAGCGATCATCGCCTCCCACGATCTCGACCTGATCGCGGGCTGTGACCGAGTGCTCGTGATCGAGAACGGGCAGGTCGACTTCGACGGGGCAGCAGAGCCTGCGATCGCCCGCTACCTGGAGATCGCGCAGTGGAGCTGATCGACCGCACCCCGCCAGATTCGCCGCTGCGGCGCGTGTCGTTCGGCGCCAAGCTCCTGTTCGTAACGGTGACCGGTGTGGCTCTCACGGTCTGGCGCACGCCAGCCATGCTCGGGCTGACGATTGCGCTCACGGTCGTCCTCTACTTCGTCGCGCGCGTGCCAGCTTCAGCCTGGTGGAAGACGATGCGCACTGTTTCACTCTTCGTCGTGATGCTCGTGCTGTTCCAATGGTGGAACGGCGATCTCGAGCTAGGGATTCGGACCGCGGTACAGATGCTCGCGATGGTTTCCCTCGCCGCGCTGATAACTGCCACGACCCCGTTCGACGAAGTGATCAGCTCCGTGCATCGCTGGGCCGGCCCGTTGCGCCGCTTCGGGGCAGATCCCGACGCGATCGCGCTAACGGTGGGCATGACCGTGCGCTTCATCCCGATGCTTTCTGTCGCGGCAGCCGAGACCTCCGACTCGCTCCGCGCACGCGGTGTGCGGCCCTGGCCGTGGCGCATCATGTTTCCCTTGGTGCGGCGATCCCTGCTGCTGGCAGACGACGTCGGCGCCGCGCTCGTCGCACGAGAGCCCGCGTAGGCTCCAGCTCATGCGCGCGGTGGTGGTACGAGAGTTCGGTGGGCCAGATGTGATGTCGATTGCCGAGGTCGACGAGCCCGTGCCTGGCGACGGCGAGGTGCTGATCGACGTGGACACGATCGGGGTCAACTTCGGCGACCTGCTGCTCCGAGGCGGCCAGTACATGGGCCGTGGCGCGCTTCCCGTTGTTCCAGGCTGGGAGGTCGCCGGTCGACGCGTCGACACCGGCGAGCGGGTCGTAGCGCTGCTCGCGGCCGGCGGGTATGCCGAGCGCGTCGTTGCGCCTGAAGCCGACGTGGTTTCGCTTCCTGAAGACGTGCCCGACGACGTGGCCCTCGCGATGGTCATTCAGGGCGCCACGGCGTGGCACCTGCTGGAGACCCCGAGCACCGTGACCTCCGGAGAGATCGTGTTCGTGACGGGCGCGGGCAGCGGCGTCACCCACCTCGTGGTGCAGCTCGCAAAGCTCCGCGAGGCGGGCGCGGTGATTGTGACTGCCAGTAGCCCCGAGAAGGAGCAGTTCGTGTCAAGCCTCGGCGCGGACGCCGTGATTCGCACCGATCAGGTCGAAGACCTGACGACTGCTGCCCGCGAAGCGGCGGGCAGGCCAGGTGCACACCACCTGATCGACATGGTGGGCGAGCCCCAGTTCGGCGCGCTCATGCGTGCGCTGCGGCCCGGTGGACGCGCGGTCGTTTACGGAGTGGCCGGAGGGCAGACGGCGAGCGTCAACACCGGGGCGATGCTCAAGCACGGCCTCACGGTCGCTGGTCTGTGGCTGGGCCATGGCGGTGCCGAACCGCTTTCGGCGACCCTCGGCCGGCTGTTTGACTACTGGCGCGCCGGTGAGCTCACGCCGACGCTCGGACCGACTTTCTCGGCCGCGGACGCGGCGGATGCGCATCGCGCGGTCGAAGCGCGCAAGGCGGTCGGCAAAGTCCTCCTGAAGTTCTGAGCGGCTAGGCGGCGCGGGGTACGGCGTGCTCGGTCTCGCAGCGGCCGTAGTAGTCGGCACGCAGTAGCTCGAGCGCACGCCCGTCTCGTCGCGCCTCGACCATCACGCCCCAAGGGCGGCGGTGTACGAGCAGCTCCGCACGCGGGTGGCGGCCGCGCAGGAAAGCGATCGCGCGCGCCTGCTCGCTGGTGAGTTCGTGCCGCATGCCACAAACATCGGCAGATCCTTGTGTGACTTCAGTCCCAACCCGTTTTCACACGACGTTCACAAGCTCGGTCACAACTCCCGCGACGATGCGCAGCGACAACAGGGTGAAACAAGAAAAGACTCAGGAGAAAGA
>CAZLKZ010000041.1:0-17172 GCA_964560235.1 uncultured Conexibacter sp.
AGGACATCTGGCGGCAGATCCACGCCCGCTCGCTCCCGTACCACCCGCTGCACGACCAGGGCTACGAATCGATCGGCTGCGCGCCGTGCACCCAGCCCGGCAGCGGACGCGAAGGGCGCTGGGCCGGAACTGACAAAACCGAATGCGGCCTTCACGTCGCCTGAGCTGACCGATGGAGTTTCTCGGGCTCGACGTTCAGATCGTCCTCTTTGGGCTCGGCGTCGGCATCCTGATCGGGCTGACAGGCATCGGCGGCGGGTCGCTGATGACGCCGCTACTGATCCTGTTCGGAGGGATCTCCCCCACCATCGCGATCGGAACCGATCTCGCGTACGGAGCGATCACCAAGACTCTCGGGGGCTGGCGGCACTGGAAGAAGGGCACCGTCGACAAGGGCGTGTCGTTTTGGATGGCGCTTGGCTCTGTGCCCGGTTCGGTGCTCGGCGTGCTGATCCTCGAACTTGCCATCAGCGCGAAGCCCGATCTGCTCCTTTCGATCATCGCCGGCGTCCTCGTGCTCGTGTCAGTGACGCTGCTCGTGCGCTCTGCCGTGTTCACCGATCTCGAGGCTCGTGAACGCCACGCGGTGCCGCTCAACGCCCGCACCAAATCGTTTGCTGCTGGCACAGGCCTCGTGCTCGGCGTGCTGCTCGGCCTCACGAGCGTCGGCTCGGGCGCGTTGGTCGGGTTCGTACTGATCCTCTTCTTCCGCCTCACACCCCACCGCGTTGTGGGCACCGACGTCTTCCATGCTGCGTTGATGCTTTGGGCGGCTGCGTTTGCCCATCTCTTCTTTGGCAACGTCGACTTCGCGCTCATGGGAACGATCCTCATCGGCTCGCTTCCAGGGGTCGTGATCGGCACTGCTCTAATCGACTACATCCCGGCCGGGATCCTGCGCCCGGTCCTGGCCTGCGTGCTGCTGGCCGCCGGCATCGGCGTAGCTACCAAGGCCGGACTTGACGTGCCGACCTGGGCGGTACTAGCCGTCCCGGTCGTTGCAGGACTGCTGCTCGCCGCGATCACCGTGGCCCGCAGACCCCAAGAAAGGACCGCGTGATGCTTGCTGAACGCTCCATGACCCACCTAGAGGCACTCGAGGCCGAGGCGATCCACGTGATGCGCGAGGTAGCCGCAGAGCGCGAGAAGCCGGCGCTGCTCTTCAGTGGCGGCAAGGACTCGATCGTGCTCGTCCGGCTTGCGGAGAAAGCCTTCCGCCCAGGCCGCTTCCCGTTCCCGCTGCTGCACGTCGACACCGGCCACAACTTCCCCGAGGTCATCGAATACCGCGACCGGCTCGCAGAGCGGCTCGGCGAGCGCCTCGTTGTCGCGTCGGTCCAGGACTCGATCGACGCCGGCCGCGCGGTTGAGGAGACCGGCCCGCGCGCATCGCGCAACCGGCTGCAGACGACCACGCTGCTCGACGCGATCCAGGAGCACGGCTTCGACGCCCTCTTTGGTGGTGCGCGACGCGACGAGGAGCGCGCCCGCGCCAAGGAGCGGATGCTGAGCTTCCGCGACGACTTCGGCGGCTGGGACCCCAAGAACCAGCGCCCGGAGCTTTGGAACCTCTACAACGCACGCGTCCGCCGCGGCGAGAACGTGCGCGCGTTCCCGATCTCGAACTGGACCGAGCTCGACGTGTGGGAGTACATCCTGCGCGAGGAGATCGAAGTGCCGTCGATCTACATGGCTCACGACCGTCAGGTCTTCGAGCGCGACGGCATGCTCTACGCAGACTCGGAGTTCATCGAGCGGGACTCACGCGATGGCGATCCGTTCACCACTTCGGTCAGATACCGCACGGTGGGCGACATGTCATGCACCGGTGCAGTCCGCTCGGAGGCCTCGACGCTCGAGAGCGTGGTCGCCGAGATCGCGGCTACCGCGGTGACCGAGCGTGGCGAGACCCGTGCCGACGACCGAGTCTCAGAGTCGGCCATGGAGGACCGCAAAGTTGCTGGATATTTCTAGCGCGCCGCTGTTGCGGCTCGCGACGGCGGGCTCGGTTGATGACGGTAAGTCGACGCTGATCGGCCGTCTGCTCCATGACTCGAAGGCCATCATGGCCGACCAGTACGACGACTTGGCCGGCCGCGACGGCGAGCTCGACCTTTCGCGCCTCACCGACGGCCTGCGTGCCGAGCGTGAACAGGGCATCACGATCGACGTCGCGTACCGATACTTCGCCACCCCGGCCCGGCGGTTCATCCTCGCCGACACCCCAGGGCACGTGCAGTACACGCGCAACATGGTCACCGGGGCGTCGACTGCCGACGTCGCTCTGATCCTGGTCGACGCACGCCAGGGCGTGCTCGAACAGACCCGGCGTCACGCGTTCATCTCGGCGCTGCTCGGCATCCCGCACATCGTTCTCGCCGTCAACAAGATGGATCTCGTCGAGTTCTCGCAGGAGCGGTTCGACGAGATCGCGACTGAGTTCGACAGCTTCCTCCCCCAGCTGCCCGGCAACCCCGAGGTCACCGCAATCCCGATCAGTGCTCTGACCGGCGACAACGTGGTCGACGCATCGGATCCGCTCGCGTGGTTCGACGGCCCCACGCTGCTTCAGCACCTCGAAGGGCTCAACCCCGGCGACGAGCGCAACCTCGCCGACCTGCGCTTCCCGGTGCAGCTGGTGATCCGCTCTGACGGCAATGACTACCGCGGCTACGGCGGACAGCTTGCTTCAGGAGTGATCCGCCCTGGCGACGCAGTGCGCGTGATGCCGTCAGGCGTCGAGACGACCGTCGCGTCGATCGACACTCTCGACGGCGAGATCGACCAGGCTTACCCGCCGCAGTCTGTGACCATTCGATTGACGGACGATGTCGACGCCTCACGCGGCGACGTGATCGTCCACACCGAAGACGAAGTGACGATGACGCGCGAGATCGACGCGGACGTGTGCTGGTTCTCCGAGCGCCCGCTGCTGCCCGGAGCCCGGGTATTGCTCAAGCACCTCACCCACACCGCAGACGCCGTCGTCGACTCGATCACCGACGTGGTCGACGTGCACACGCTCGAGCGCGCCGCAGCGCCCGCTCAGCTCGCGCTCAACGACATCGCTCGCGTGAAGATCCGCACGCGCCGGCCGCTGCTCGCAGACCCGTACAGCCAGAACCGCGTCACAGGCGCCTTCATCCTGATCGACGAGTCGAGCAACGACACCGTCGCAGCCGGGATGATCGCCGGCTAGAACAACCGCAGCGATTGGAGGCCGACGCCGATTTGGCGCAGGTCTGAGTTGAGTCGACCATCGGCCGGAGTCATGACGGGATCCGAACATATGGAGATGACAGCGACCAGCTCTCGCGTCAGCTGACTGGCGGGGACGGTAGCCCGCACCGATCCTCCGGGATTGCGCCTGTCCAACTTCAGGGCGGCAACTTGCCGGTTACCGAACAGAACGCACACATGCTGGCTCGGACGTCTTGGTGAAATCGCGGCCGTGAAGCCCAGTTCGAGCTCGGCGAGCGAATGGGGGGGATGCTCTGCAAGCGGAAGCAGAATCTGCGAGCAGTGCGTGCGCGCCCAGGTGCCGTGCAGTTCCGGGTACCACCAGCCGGGCCCAAGCCGGGTGTAGCCCTCGCCGCTGGTGGCGAATCGCAGCTCTGTACCGAACTCGTAGTGCGTGCGCCCGCTGATCCAGCGCTCGATGTCAGGTGTTAGCCGGGGGCGACGTGGGTTACGCGGGCGGCCCGCAGCCACCCACAGAGCGTGTGCCGGCACCTGCCGTGCGCTGCCGAGCCCCCATCGGCGCGCGAGAAATCGTGCGACGTCCCCGGGGCCTGTCTTGGCGCCGGGCTCGGCGTGCGAACCCGCGTCCTCTTCGTAGGACTCGGCCAGCGCCCCGAGACGCCCCGCAGGAACCGGACCGTCGTCAGCGGGGTCGTCAGGACGACGGTTGCGCAGCCTGACCGCGAACGGAACGGGAGCCTTCCGCAGCGCCGCCATCACCTCGCCCGGGAACGCGACCCCTACAAGGTCGCCAGCGTATTCCAGCCCATCCGCCACCTGCTGGCTGAGCCGTGTCTCACGGGCCGCCCGGACAACACCGTCCCAATCGATCGCGTCGTGGCTGTCGCGCAATACCAGTCCGACATCACCGACCCAGCGCACCGATGCGGCGCGTGCCCACCGCGTGCCGTGGGCGATCGCCACAACGATCGAGTCTTCGAGGCTGGTGGCACGGCACGGGGCATCTCCGAGGTTGCATTCGACCGACCGGGCGCGGAACAGCTCGTCCAGGCGGTTGCTGCGCGCGGTGTGCAGCAGATGCCAGTGCAGGTCGATCATGGTGCCGTCCTTGTCGCCGAACGGTGCGGCGTGGACGTCTCTGGCCATGAAATCGGGCAGGCGCTCCAGCGCACCGCCGAGCTCGGACGTGAAGCCGCAGCTCTGCAGCACCTCCTGCGCGCGGCCCAGGCGATCGACCGGTACCGCGACGTCAACGTCGAACATCGGGCGGAGCTTCTGCGGTACGCCGTGTGCGTTGACGAGCGCCGCCCCCTTGCTGAGCATCGGGTCAACGCCGGCCTCGTGCAAGGCCGCCACGACCGGCGCGACCCGCCTGTTGAGCAACTGCGTGCGCAGCCATGTGAACCTGACCACGTGGCTCACCTGCCGCTCCAGCTCCTCGTCAGGGATAGGCGCCGCAGTCGCTGCCAGCAGGGGCAACAGCTGCAGCGAGCCGTGATCGAGCTTGTCCAGATCGACCTGCGCCGTCCAGCGCTCCAGCGACGCGTTCGCCCGCTGCGGATCGACCGCCAGCGCAGCCTCCAGCAGCAGCCGGTGATGGCCGGCCGGCAGCATGCGCGCGACGCTGCTCATTCCTGGCCTCCCCCGCGCGCCCGCATGATCGCCGCACGTGCTGCAGCCAGGTAGGCCGCGTGCACCTCGTCGCGGTCGACGATGGTGCGGTTCTTCCCGTGGATGCGTCTTTCAAGCACCAGCTCGTGCACCTGTGCGAGCCGCTTGATCCGTTCTGCGACCGGGAACCAGTCGTGCCCCTTGGGGTCGGGGTCGGCTTCCATCGCCTCGAAATAGAGCTCCCGCTCAACGAGGCAAGTGCCGGTCAGCGGCACGAGCTGTGGCTCGGTGCGCACCTCGAACTGGCCGGCCTCCAATACGGCGGCATCCGCAAACTCGGCGACCATTCCGTAGGCCGCCCGCGTATCGGCCGCCTCGGCTGCGGCAAGAAGCAGCTCGTGGTGACGCGGGCACAGGCGGTCATCTCCGTCGAGGAAGGTGAGCCATGGTGTCGTCGTCTCACGCGCACCGATCAACCGGGCGACCTTTGGTCCCTGGCGCTCGATCGACAGCACGCGCGCGCCGTGCGCCTTCGCCACCCTGGCTGTGTCATCGGTGGAGCCGTCGTCGACGACAACGACCTCGGCGGTTGGGACGCTCTGCGCAGCGATGCTTTCGAGCGCCTCGGCGATGTACTCGGCCTGATTGCGGACCGCGATGACTACGCCGATCATGCGATCGCTCTCCGTTCGAGCGACGCCTTGATTGCGCGGACGATGCCTTCGCGGTCCGAGGCCCGGTCGCGAGTCGCGGACTCGTGATGCTGGCGGTAAAGCACCGTGACATCCGGAATCGTCGCGATGCGCACTCCCGCATCCCGCATCCGCAGGATCAGGTCGAGGTCTTCGCTGAAGCGCAACTCCGTGTCGAAGCCGCCGTGCTCCAGCAGCAGTTCGCGCGGCGCAAGCAGCGCTCCGAGCTGCACGCCCGTGAGCGGTCCGCCGATCGGAGTGACGCCATCGTCCCGCACCGGCTGTACGTGGCCGAGCACGGCACCGGCGCCGCCAGCACCCAACACAGCGCGGCGCGGGTCCGGGATACCTGCGGTCCAGATGTCGTCGGCATCGAGAAACCCGACCAACCGGCCACGCGCTGCGCGCAGTCCCGTGTTCCTCGCCGCTGACACCCCGGCGTTGTCCTGACGGATGACCGTGACGAGCGGACCGAAGGTGCCCGCGATCGCAGGGCCCGCGTCGGTCGACCCGTCGTCGACCACGATCACTTCGAGCAGGCCCTCAGCGTGGTCGAGGACCGATCGCAGCGCGTCGCCGATGAACCGGGCACCGTTGTACAGCGGCACGACCACCGAGAGGTCAGCCGGCATCTGCTGCGCGCCTCCGCTCGAGTGCGGCTCGTGCCACCAACAGCACGCCCCGCTTGGTCGCCTCCAGGTCCTGCGTCAGTGAGCCGGGCCGCCGGCGGTAATGCACCACGATGTCCGGAATCGAATCGAGCATCGCCCCCGCCGCCCGGACCCGGGTCAGCCAGTCGAGGTCCTCACTGTGTGTGAGGGACTCGTCCAGCCCGCCGAAGCGATCGAATACGTCGCGTCGGGCGAGCAGCGCAGGGAGCGAAGTCGCGATCGGCTCGAAACACGGTTCGAGCGGATCTCCGGTCACCGGCAGCACACGCGCCATCACCACGTCAACCGCCGGGTCCTCAAACCTCGACCGCCGTGGATCTGGCGACTCCGCCACCCAGATGTCGTCTGCGTCCAAGAACCCCACCAGCGCGCCCCGAGCCTGCCCGATGCCGACGTTCCTGGCGCGCGAGGGTCCCGCGTTCTCCTGCCGCACCAAGCGCACCGGGTCACCGAACGCGGCAGCGATCTCCGGTCCCGAGTCCGTCGACCCGTCGTCCACGACGATCAGTTCCAACAGCCCGTCGGCGCGCGCGAGCACGCTCTCGATCGCCTCGCCGACCCACTCCTCGGCGTTGTACATCGGCATGACGACGCTCAGGTCGGGGGAGCTCACGCGGCCCCTTCCAGCTCGTCGATCAAGTTCGTCAGCGCCACCGGGATCTTCTCCAGATCGGGCCCCACCGGCAGCTCGAAGCACGGCAGGTCATCGAACACGGGCCTCAGCGCACCGAGCGTCGCGCCCGATGCTCCGGGTAGCTGCGACAGGCTCGAGGTGACGACCTCCTTCAGTGCCTCTCGTGCGCCTCCGGGCGACGGCACACCGGTCTTGTCGGTGCGGCGTGGCTGCACTACGGCACGGATGGGGAGCGAATCGACCACCAGGTCCTCGACCGGCAGCCGGTACTTGCCACGCCAGTCGCGAGCGGCGCCCGGCGCGCGTTCGGCGATCTGGCCGAGCAACCCGACAGCGTTGTCATCCGCCTTCGCAACGGTGAACAAGGGATAGGCCACGGGTTCGGCGCCACCGCCGAGCAGGAAATAGTCGTCGGAAACGAACCGCATACCGGCGTCGATACATGCGAGTGAGCTGGTCGATTTTCCCGAGCCCGCCTTGCCCACGAGCAGAACGCCGCCCCGCTCGGTTCCGACCACAGCGCCGTGAACGAGGTGCATCGAGTGCTCGGCGAGCAGCCAGCGCAGGAGGTACCTGAGGGGAGCTCCGCCCTCCCAAGGCGCGTACGCAGCGGCATCTCGTGCCCACTGCACGCCCTTGGCTGTAGTGGTGTCGGCAGCGCACAGCGTCGCGTGTGCTGTGTCGAAGCTCGCGAACACCGGGCTCTCCGTCCATCCTGCGATCTCTTCCCGATGCCGGTAGGCGTCATGCGACCACGGCGCAGGAGGTGGCACGAGCCCCGATTCGGCGTGGTCGAAGGTCCAGAGCTCGATCGCGAGCTGTACTGGTTGGCGCGCCTTGAGCAGTCCGGGTTCGAGCTCGTCCGCCACCCGGTCGCCGACCAGGTGCACTCGGACACCGATACCGCCGGGCGCCAGATCGAATGTTCGCGCACCGACCGACCGGGCCGCCTCGGCCGCCGTGTCCGCGAGCTCGGCGACGAACGCAGACTTCTCTGCCGTCACGCCTGCTCGGGGACGACCGGCCAGCCGTCGCCGCCAAGGTTGATGTCGTGGATCGGATCCAGCATCAAGAGGTCCTGCATATCGGTGAAGCGCTGCAAGACGGGCGCGCCTGTGGGTACTCCGTCCGCCTCAGTCTCGACGGCCCCTACGCTGGAGTCGGTCGCCCTCAGCAGCTTTTCGGCTACGAGTTGGTTGACGAATTCCAGGACCTCGTCGAGGTCACGACCCAACCCGGCGGACACCTCGCTGCTGGACCGCCCGGCCTTGAAGGCCTGCCAGATCGCAGACGCGGTCGGATTTAGGGAGTAGTAGCAACCCGTCCCGAGCTGGACGAGCACTGCTTCACCTTCGAATTCCTCATCAATTACGTCCGGGGCGTCAGGTTCGTAAGGCTGACTCGGATCGATGTGAGCTGGATCATCGATTCTTTCAGTCACTAACGGCCATTATCCCATTCTCGGAAAATCACGCGGTGCGGCGAATGCCGAGCAATAACCCGTCGGGCGTGGGGATGTTGACGGTGTCGAAGGCCTGCGCAGCCTCCTCGTGAAAGCGCCGCATCGGCTCGGCACGCTCGTCTTCGTCGCTCAGGAGCAGTCCGAACAGTGCGCTGTTGTCTCCGAGTAGCAGCCCGCCCGCCCGGGTGTTGTCGCGCGCCCAGCGGCCGTACTCGACGTAGCTCTCCTTGTCTGCGTCGATGAACACAGCGTCAACCTGGCCGCCGGTGTCGAGCCCATTGAGGATGTCTGCAGCGGCACCGACCAGGACCGTGACCCGGTCCGCGAGCCCGGCGGCCGCGATGTTCGCTTCGGCGATGCTTGCGTGCTCCTCGTCGATCTCAATCGTCCACAGGTGGCCGTCGTCCGCGAGCCCACGCGCCAAGCAGATCGTTGAGTAGCCGGCGAGCGTGCCCACCTCAACCACTTTGCGCGCGCCGATCAGCTCCATCAGCAGCGTCAGCAGCTTGCCCTCTGAAGGGCTCACGTGGATCGCGGGTATCCCGTGCTCGACCGGCGAGTCATAGGCCCGCTTCAGCGCGTCGTCCTGGGGGGCGTGCTGCTCTGCGAGCCATGTGGCGAGCTGCTTGCCGATGTAGGTGGTGCCGGTGCGGGAGTCAGCGTCTGCCATTGCTACCCCCGAGGCTAGCCGCGGTCTGGTCGCTCACGATGCGGCAGCCATCGCGCCTCAGTACCCTTCCGCGCCGTATGTTCACAAAGGTTCTTGTTGCCAACCGTGGTGAGATCGCGATCCGCGTGATGCGGACGCTCGAGGAGATGGGCATCGCGTCCGTCGCCGTGTATTCCGAGCTCGACCGCGACGCCCTGCACGTAAAGCGCGCCGACGAGGCGTACCTGATCGGCCCTGGTCCAGCAGCGGAGAGCTACCTGGTGATCGACAAGATCATCGAGGTCGCCAAGGAGTCCGGCGCCGAGGCGATCCACCCCGGCTACGGCTTCCTCGCCGAGAACGCTGACTTCGCCCAGGCCTGCGAGGACAACGGCATTGTCTTCATCGGACCGCCGCCGTCGGCCATCACTGCGATGGGCTCGAAGACAGCGGCCCGCGAGACGATGCAGAAGGCCGGCGTGCCGATCGTGCCCGGTACCACCGAGGCGGTCGACACCTACGAGGATGCCCTGCGCATCGCCAACGAGGAGATCGGCTTCCCTGTCGCCGTCAAGGCCGCGTCCGGCGGCGGCGGCAAGGGCTTCCGCGTCGCACTGACCGAAGACAAGCTCAAGGACGCCTTCGAGGGCGCCTCCCGCGAGGGCGAGAAGTTCTTCTCCGACGGCACTGTTTACCTCGAGCGCTACCTGCCGAACCCGCGCCACGTCGAGGTGCAGATCATCGCCGACAAGCACGGCAACTGCATCCACCTCGGTGAGCGCGACTGCTCGATCCAGCGCCGTCACCAGAAGCTGATCGAGGAGTCCCCCGCGCCGGAGTGGGTCGTCGACGAGGAGCTGCGCGCGCACATCGGCAAGATCGGTGTGGACGCCGCGAAGGCGGTCGACTACGTCGGCGCAGGCACGATCGAGGGCATGCTCCAGGACGGCGAGTACTTCTTCCTCGAGATGAACACCCGAGTGCAGGTCGAGCACTGCGTCACCGAGATGACCACGGGTGTCGACATCGTGCGCGAGGGCATCCTCGCTGCCGCCGGCGAGCCGCTCTCCTACAAGCAGGAAGACATCAAGCTCACCGGCCACGCAATCGAGTGCCGCATCAACGCTGAGAACGCAGCCAAGAACTTCGCTCCGGCCCCGGGCAAGATCGGCAACTACAAGGAGCCGTCCGGCCCCGGCGTGCGTGTTGACTCAGGCGTCGGGCCGTTCGGCGAGGTCTCGCCGATGTACGACCCGATGGTCGCCAAGCTGATCGTGTGGGACGTCGACCGCGAGAAGGCAACCCGCCGCATGCTGCGCGCCCTGAACGAGTACGAGATCGAGGAGCTCACCACCCTGATCCCGTTCCACAAGGCGATCCTCGCGACAGACAACTGGGCCGAGGGCTCGACCTGCCACGAGCTGGTCGACGACAAGGCCTGGCTCAAGACCACAGCGCCCGAGGCGCCGGTCGTCGCAACCTCGCCGGTCGACGCACCTGACGACGAGGAGAAGGTCGAGCAGAACTACATGGTCGAGGTGTCGGGCAAGCGGTTCGACGTCAAGGTCGTCGGACCGCCGCCGGTCGGTGGCGTTGTGGCAAGCGGTGCTCCGGCCAAGAAGAAGCCGGCGCGCTCCGAGCGCAAGTCCGGTGGTGGCGGAGGGGCCGACCAGCTCGACTCCCCGCTCCAGGGCAACATGTGGAAGGTGAAGGTCAAGGAGGGCGACACCGTCAAGGAGGGCGATCTCATCTGCATCATCGAGGCGATGAAGATGGAGAACGAGATCACCGCCCACAAGGACGGCGTCATCAAGTCTCTGCCGATCACCGAGGGCGCGCCGATCAACTCCGGCGACCCGATCGCGACGATCGTCGCCGCAGCTCCAGCGGAGTAAAGCTCCGCGCGTGCGGTGTGGGTTTCGGAACCTATGGTGCCGAAACCCACACCGCACCTACCTGCCGTAGGCGCGAGTGACCTCGCAGACCTGCAGCGAATACGTCTCGTAGTAGCGCTCGCGCCCGAGCTGCTGCGCTTCGCGGTGGCGTGGGTGTTCGCGCCAGGCTCGTTGTGACGCCTCGTCGGTGAACGTTGCGATCGTGACGCGCTCGCCGTCGGCCGCTTCGAAGCTCTTGTGGCTCACATACCCGGGCTGCTCAGCAGCTAGCGCCGATATCTCAGCGGCGAGCGCGCCGTACTCCTCGCCCACTCCCTCTTTCAGTCGCGAGCGGAACACGGTGACGACCTGGGCTTCCATCCTCTGAACGTACACTGGCCCCATGCCAGCCTGGGTCGCCAAACACCACGAAGCCGAGCAGGTTGCCGCGCTCCTCGTGCAGTTCCGCGACCACAACGGATGCTCCACGCCGTCCGCGAATGCGTTCCTCGCCGGCGTCGAGCGGCTGATGGACGACCGTGACACGGAGTTCTTGCTTGCCTCAGTCGAAGACGACTCCGAGCCACTGGCTGTCTCGCAGCTCCGTTTCCGCTGGGGCATCTGGCGCGCGGGCGGGGACTGCCTCGTCGAGGACGTGTTCGTCGCTGAATCGGCACGCGGCAAAGGCCTGGGCCGCGCGCTGCTCACGCTGGCGACCGAACGAGCGCTGGAGCGCGGCTGCCGCCGCATGGAGCTCGACACCGCCGAGGACAACGAGGCGGCCCTCGGCCTCTACCACTCGTTCGGGTTCTTCGAGCGCAAGTCACCAGAGCACCCGAGGGATCTGTACCTCCGCAGGCACCTCGGCGACTAGCCGCAGCCACGTCCTAGATTGTTCGTGTGCCTGAACTGATGATCGAGGCCACGGGCCTCGTCAAACGCTATGGCGACCTAACGGCGGTCGGCGGAGTCGACATCAGCGTCCCTCGCGGGACCGTGTTGTCGATCCTCGGCCCCAACGGCGCCGGCAAGACAACCACCGTGCGGATGCTGACCACGCTCTCGTCGATCGACGAGGGCTCGGCCACGGTCGCTGGACAGGACGTGATCGCCGACCCGGAAACGGTGCGCGCGCTGATCGGCCTGACAGCGCAGAACGCCACCGTCGACGGACTGCTGACCGGTCGCGAAAACCTCATAATGATCGGCGAGCTCCACCACCTCGGGCGTAAGCGCGCCATCGAGCGGGCCAAAGAGCTGCTCGGCCAGTTCTCCCTCACCGACGCCGCCGACCGGCGCGTCGACACGTACTCGGGCGGAATGCGACGCCGCATCGACTTGGCCGCGACGCTGGTGTCCACTCCACCAGTGCTGTTCCTCGACGAGCCGACCACCGGTCTGGACCCCCGGGCTCGCCGTGAGCTGTGGGATGTGCTCGACGACCTCGTCGATTCGGGCGCAACGATCCTGCTTACGACCCAATACCTCGAAGAGGCTGAACGGCTTGCCGACGACATCGTCGTGATCGATCACGGCAAGGTCATCGCGCGCGGCACGCCCAATGAGCTCAAGCGGATCCTCGGCGGCGACCAGATCCAGCTGATCGTCCGTGACCCGCAGCGCCTTGATGAAGCGACGCAGATCCTCGCCGGGGTCGCGGCCGAAGGCAGCACTCCGCAGGCGGACCGCGAGACCGGCGCGACGGTCGTGCAGACCGACGGCGGCGTCGAAGCACTCTCACGCACCGCAGCCGCCCTTCACTCCGCCGGCATCGAGGTAGACGACCTCGGCATCAGGCAACCCACGCTCGACGAGGTGTTCCTGCACCTGACCGGGCACGACGCAACCGACAACACCGAGGAGGCCTCGGTATGAGCGACACGACTCCCGACAAGGTCGGCAAGCCGAACTTCATCAGCGACACGTGGGTGATGACGCGCCGCGGCATCCTTCACATCCAGCGCGTGCCGGAGGCGCTGACCGACGCGACGATCCAGCCGATCATGTTCACGCTGCTGTTCGCGTACGTGTTCGGCGGTGCCATCGCAGTCCAGGGCGGCAGCTACCGCGAGTTCATGATCGGTGGCGTGTTCGCCCAGACGATCGCGTTCGGCTGCTTCGGCGTCGCGATGTCGCTCGCCAACGACCGAAAGAACGGAGCGGTCGACCGCTTCCGCTCGCTACCGATGGCCAAGGGCTCTTACCTCGCCGGCCATGCCATCGCGAGCCTGATCCGCAGCATCGTGCCGATCATCCTGATGTCGCTGACCGGGCTGATTGTCGGCTGGCGCATCCGCAACGGCCTTGGCGACGCGATCGCCGCCTACGCGCTGATGCTCGGTTTCTCGTTCGCGATGATCTGGATCGGCGTGCTGCTTGGCGCCGCACTCTCGTCGCCTGAGGCTGTGCAGGGAGTCGCGTTCGTCGTGATCTTCCCGATCACGTTCATCGCGTCGACGTTCGTTCCGGCGAACACCCTGCCGGGTGTGCTGCGCACGGTGGCGGAATGGAACCCGGTGACCACGCTGGCCGAAGCCTTCAGGGTGCTGTTCGGAAACCCTCAGTCACCAGTTCAGCCCGACGCCCCCTGGTCACTTCAGCACCCGATTCTCTACTCGGTGATCTGGATCGTCGCGATCACGGTGATAGTCGCGCCACTTGCGACACGCGTGCTGCAGCGTTCGATCAGCGACTGACCCGCGCCGCGTTCTCGTCGTGGATCGCCTTCATGGCGGCTCCGCGGCGAGCAAGCGGTAGCGGGCCGTCGGCGCCGCGCTCGCGTAGCGCAACGAGGTAGTCGCGGTCCTCGCGCAGGATCGCGAGTGCTCGCTGGGTGTCGAGCGGCTCGCCGTGGCCGGGCACGACCCAGTCTGCTCGACCGACCGTCTGCTCTAGCCGGTCCAACGTGGCGAGGTAGCCGTCGAGCGACCCACCCTCGGAGATCATCGGGATCTCGCAAGGCGACAGGTAGTCACCGGCGCAGAGCAGCCGATGCTCTGGCGAGAAGATGAACATGCCGTCCTGTGTGTGCCCGTCCGCGGGATGGACCTCCAGCTCCTCTGCGCCGAGCCCGATGTGGCCGGGCACTGGCAGCGCCTCGACGTGCCCGAGTGACAACGGGCGCGCACGCACTACGTAGGCCTCGTCGTCGTGCTCGCGTAGGCGCCGCTGCGCCTCGCCTGGCTCCGCACGCATCCGCGCCGCAGTGGTCTCGCTCACTCCTAGCGCAGCGTCTGGGAACACGAGCCGCCCCAGCAGGTGATCCCAATCGCCATGGGTTGCCAGCAGCCCCGACACGCCCCACCCCGCCTGCTGGACGATGCCCGGCAGTGCATCGAGCTCATCGGGAAAGACCGGGGAGTCGACGACGAACGTCTCTTCGCCGGAGTGCAGGATCGTGCAGGTCGTCTGCCAGCGGGCAGAGCGGATCACGATGGCGCCCTCGTGCAGTGCGAGCGCCTGCATGCAGACCGCCTGTTAGAGGCCGAGCAGCTTGGCCGCTTCGAGCAGCGACTTGACCTCAGCGGTCGGCTTCTTTGCGCCGGCCGGGAGCTCTGCCTTCGTGCGGTTGACCCAGATGGTCGGCACCTTCATCGCAGCCGCGGGTGTGATGTCGGCGAGCGGGCCAGATGCAATGTGTACCCACTGCTTCTTGCCGCCGATGCGACGGGCGAACTCGTTGAAGTGCGCGGGGTCCGGCTTGTAGGAGCGGACCTGCTGAGCGGTGACGACGAGGTCGACGTCAGCGGGTACGTGGCGACGGGTGTGGCCGAGCAGCTTGTCGTCGATGTTGGAGATCAGCGCTGTCTCGTACTTGGAGAGGAACTTTTTCATCTGCGTGTTCGTCTCTTTGAACGGCATCCACCGCGGCACCGAGTCAGGCAGGAAGCCCGAGCGCGAGGGCTCGAGGTCCCAACCGATCTCCTCAGCGATGCGCACTGCGGTCTGCCGCAGCACCTCCGCGTAAAGCTCGTAGGAGCCACTCTGGATGTCGGCGCTGATCTCGTGGAACAGCTCGACTACACGGGGAGCGTCGATTTCGAAACCATCGCGCTTGGCTTCACGCTGGAACGCGGCGACGACGCCTGCCTCCCAGTCGATCAGCGTGCCGTACACGTCGAAGGTGACCCACTTGATGTTCTTGGGAAGTGCCATGTTCGGCGGCACATTCTAGGACGCGCGGGTAATTCGGCGAGTTCTGCCATCGACCGCACCGCGCGCTGGGCTAACGCACGCTAACGTCACGCGGCGCTATGGACCTCCTCGAATACCAGGGCAAGCAACTGTTTGCCAAGCACGGAATCCCGGTCTCCGACGGCAAGGCCGTCACCACCGTCGACGACGCAGTCGCCGCCGCAAACGAAGTCGGGTACCCCGTCGTCGTCAAGGCACAGGTGCTGATCGGCGGACGCGGCAAGGCCGGCGGCGTCAAGCTCGCCAACGACGAAGCCGAAGCACGCGAGCACGCGGGCAACATCCTCGGCCTCGACATCAAGGGCCACATCACCCGCACCGTGTGGATCGAGCACGCCTCGGACATCGCGACCGAGTACTACGCCTCGATCCTCCTGGACCGCTCCGCCAAGAAGCCGATGCTGATGTTCAGCGTCGAGGGCGGCGTCGACATCGAGCAGGTCGCAGAAGAGACACCTGAGAAGCTCATCAAGCACCACATCGACCCACTCGTCGGCCTGACGAAGGAAGAGGTCGTGAAGGTCGTGACCGAGGGCGGCGCCGACGCAGACGTCATCGACCAGCTCGCCGACCTGCTGGTGAAGCTCTACGCCGTGTGGCTCGAGGAGGACGCAACCCTCGCCGAGATCAACCCGCTGATCATCACGCCGGATCGTGTGGTCAAGGCCCTCGACGCCAAGGTCTCGCTCGACGGCAACGCCGCGTTCCGTCACCCCGACCACGAGGGCCTCGGCGACACCGCCAACTCCGACCCGATCGAGCTGAAGGCAAAGGAAGAGGGCGTTACCTACGTCGCTCTCGACGGCGACATCGGCATCCTCGGCAACGGCGCGGGCCTCGTCATGTCCACACTGGACGTCGTAGCCCAGGCCGGTGGCGAGCCCGCCAACTTCCTCGACGCAGGCGGCGGCTCTGACGCCGACACCGTCAAGCAGGCAGTCGAGCTGATCCTCTCGAACCCGAGGGTCAAGGCCGTGCTGTTCAACATCTTCGGTGGCATCACCCGCTGCGACGAGGTCGCCAAGGGCCTGATCGCCGCGTTCGGTGACCTCAAGCCGAGCGTGCCGTTCGTCGTGCGCCTCGACGGCACCAACGACGTCGTCGGTCGCGAGCTGCTGCAGGAAGCAGCCCTGCCGAACGTGCACACCGCAACAACCATGAACGACGCGGCCGCACAGGTCGTCGCGCTGGCGAACGCCGCGTAAGGAGCCCTCATGTCAATCCTGATCGATCAGAACACACGTCTCGCCGTGGCCGGCATCACCGGCCGCGAGGGCTCGTTCCACACGCTGAACAACCGCGCGTACGGCACCAACGTCGTCGGCGGCATCAACCCGAAGAAGGCCGGCGAGAACGTCGAGGGCATTCCCGTCTTCGCCGACTGGAAGTCGACCGTCGCGGAGACCGGCGCCAACACGGCGATGATCTTCGTGCCGCCCCCGTTCGCCGCTGCATCCGCGCTCGAGGCAGCCGAGGCAGGCGTCGAGGTAGTCATCACGATCACCGAGGGCATCCCCGCCCACGACGAGCTCAAGCTCTACAACACCGTCAAGCGCGACTTCCCGGGCACGACCCTGATCGGCCCGAACTGCCCCGGCATCCTTTCCCCAGGCAAGGCCAACGTCGGCATCATCCCGGCCGCCTTCTTCAAGGAGGGCAACGTCGGCGTGGTGTCCCGCTCTGGCACGCTGACCTACCAGATCGGTAACGAGCTGGCCCAGAAAGGCTTCGGCAACTCCACGATCGTCGGCATCGGCGGCGATCCGGTTCCGGGCAGCTCGTTCGTCGACATCGTCAAGCTCTTCGAAGAGGACGACCAGACCGAACTGATCGTGCTGTCGGGCGAGATCGGCGGCTCAGCCGAGGAGGAAGCCGCCGAGTACATCCGCGACCACGTCTCCAAGCCTGTCGTCGCTTACATCGCAGGCTTCACCGCTCCCGAGGGCAAGCAGATGGGTCACGCAGGCGCGATCGTCTCCGGCTCTGCAGGCACCGCCAAGGCCAAGGCCGAGGCACTCGAGTCCTGCGGCGTCCGCGTCGGCCGCACGCCGACCGAGACGGCCGAGCTTGCGATGGCTGCCCTGTAGGGCAGCCATCGTCGCGGGCCGTGTTCTACTGTGGACGGCCTGATGCCTGACACGATCTCGTTCGCCCGTGGAGCCCCGTCTCTCGACATCGTCGACG
>CAZLKZ010000042.1:0-7856 GCA_964560235.1 uncultured Conexibacter sp.
CCGAGCTTGAACGCGTCGTCGGCGAGCTCGACGCTCAGCGCCGCGATCAGCACGCCGGAGCCGAACGCCATGATCAGGCCGATCACCCTCCGCGAGAGCGGCAGCCACAGCCCAGCGAGCGCGCCGAGGATCAGCGCGCCGCCGCCGACCAGCCCCCAGAAGGCGGCCTCAGCCACTTCAGCTGCTGGCCCCGTGCCAGTCGATCGCGCCCGCTACGAGCGTGTGTGACCCGAGGGGGCGGCCGAGCACGTCGCGAACGTCGCGTGCGGCACCGAGCAGCGCGCCGAGATCCACACCGGTCGCGACGCCCATCTCCTCGAACATCGAGACGAGGTCCTCGGTTGCGATGTTGCCGGTCGCGCCGGCAGGCACCGGGCAGCCGCCGAGCTCACCGAAGCTCGACTCAAAGCTCCGGCACCCCGTCTGCAGGGCCGCCAGCGCGTTGGCAAGGCCCTGCCCGCGCGTGTTGTGGAAGTGGGCTGTCAGCTCGACGCCTTCGAGCTGCTCGAACGCTGCGGTGAAGAACTCGCCCACCTGCACGGGATTGGCCATCCCGGTGGTGTCACCGAAGCCCAGCTCGTCGCATCCAGCCGCCGCGAGCTCTCCGGCGAGGTCGAGCACCCGCGCCTGATCGACGTGGCCCTCGTACGGGCATCCGAACGATGTCGCGATCACGGTCGCGACCCGTAGCCCCTCGCCCTTGGCACGGGCGATCACGGTGCGCAGGCCTTCCAGCGACTCGGCGACCGTGCGGTTGACGTTGGCCTTGTTGTGCGTCTCGCTCGCGCTCAGAAAGCAGCCGACGTGCTGGAAGCGGTCCTTGAGCGCGAGGGCGTTGTCGAGCCCGCGCTCGTTTGGCACGAGCACGCTTAGTTCGACGTCGCTGGGCCGATCGATCTGAGCCAGCACCTCAGCGCCGTCGGCAAGCTGAGGAATCACATCGGCGCGCACGAACGATGTGACCTCGACGCGCTTGAGGCCTGTCCTCATCAGTGCGTTGACGAGGCGCACCTTGTCTTCTGTCGCGATGACCTCGGGCTCGTTCTGGAAGCCGTCGCGCGGCCCGACCTCACGGATCCGGACCGACTCGGGAAGGCTGCCACGGCCAGCGTCACTCATCGACAGACAGCCTACGGAAACCACATACAGTCCCCCGCGGTGATCTCAGCGCCCGACATCGAACCAGCACGCGTCGTGGTGCTCTCAGGCGGAACCGGAGGCGCAAAGCTCGCACGAGGACTTGCCGACGTATGCGGCGAGCGGCTCACGGTCATCGCGAACACAGGCGACGGCATCGAGATCCACGGCGGCCACGTCTCCCCCGATCCGGACCTGTGCGCGTTCTGGCTCGCCGACGTGATCGACGAGCGTGGGTGGGGACTCGCGGGCGACACGTTCAACGCGATGGATGCAATCGAGCGCGAGACAGGCACCCGCCCGTGGTTTGCCCTCGGTGATCGCGATCTTGAGATCTGCGTGCAGCGCGCAGCCGGGCTGGCGCAGGGCCGCACGCTCACCGACACCCATTCCGAGCTGTGTGGAGAGCTGGGACTCGGCCTCGCCGTGCTGCCCATGTCAGACGACCCGGTACGCACCGTGATCGTGTCCGGCGACCGTCGAATCGGCATCCAGGAGTTCCTGATCAGCGAGCGAGGCCAGGCGCCGATCGACAACATCGAGTTCGAGGGCGCGAGCGGCGCACAGCCCACGCCGCAAGTAGTCGAGGCGCTGGACCAGGCGGACCTGATCGTGATCGGCCCTTCCAACCCGATGCTGTCGATCGGCCCGATCCTGGCGATCGAGCAGCTGCGAGCGCAGCTCGTCGAGACCGGAGCGCCGGTGATCGCCGTCTCACCAGTCGTCGGCGGCAGCATCCTCAAAGGCCCGACCGCCGCCTGCATGCAGTGGCTGGGACTCCCCGTGAGCGCGTCCGGGATCGCGAGACATTACGGTCCATTGCTTGACGGCCTCGTCAGTGACGAGCCGTCCCCGGATCCGATGCTTCCTCATCTGCAACACGACACCGAACTCAGCACGCCCGAGCAGCGACGCGCCGTCGCGGCGGCCGTTGTCGAGTTCGGCTTGGGGCTCCGATGAGCACGTTCGCGGTCATCCCGATCAAGCGGCTGCAGAACGCCAAGCAGAGGCTCGCCGACGCGCTCCCGACAGGCACCCGCAAGGCGCTGGCCGAGGCGATGGTCACCGACGTACTGATCGCACTGCGCCGGACGAAGCTGATCGATGCGGTGCTCGTCGTGAGCGGCGACGAGGGTGCGATCGCACTCGCATCCGGATACGACGCGCTCGACGCGATCACCGACCGCACCGACAACGGCCACAACGCCGCCGTCCAGCTCGGCATGCGCGCGGCCCGCGAGCGCGGCGCAGACCGTGTGCTGCTCGTGCCCGGTGACGTGCCTGCGCTCGACCCCGCCGAGCTCGACGAGCTGCTCGCCCGCCCTGAGCGCGGTCCTGAAGTCGTGATCATGCCCGACCGCCATGGCTCCGGCACAAATGGCCTCCTGCTTACGGGACCCGAGGTGATCACGCCCGCCTTCGGACCTGGGAGCCGGCTGCGGCACGCCGACCTGGCCGCGGCCGCCGGCGCCCGCAGCGAGGTGGCCGAGCTCACGTCGCTCGCCCTTGACGTCGACACCGGCGAGGATCTCGACGCGCTCATCACGCATCTCGAGAACGTGCACGGCGGCGCCGCGAACACCCGTGGCATGCTCGCCCGGCTCGGCCGGCGCTGAGATGCAGGTCACGGCGCTAGCGCTCGACCCACTCCCCGAGGTCTCACCGGGAGCCGACCTCGCCTCACTTCTTCAAGCGGCCAGCTCGCGCCCGTTCGCGGCAACCGACGTACTCGTGGTCTCGCACAAAGTCGTCTCGAAGGCCGAGGGCCAGCTCGTCGCGCTCGCGGACGTCTCCCCCTCGCAGCGAGCGATCGACCTGGCCCAAAAGCTCGGCCGCGACGACCCTGAGCTGATCGAAGTGGTGCTCAGCCAGACCGCCGAGGTTGTGCGCGCCGAAGGCGGAGTGCTGATCTGCCGCACGATCCACGGGTTCGTCTGCGCCAACGCCGGCGTCGATCGCTCGAACTCCGGGCCCGACGCGGACTGTGTGCTGCTCCCCGCCGACCCCGACGCCTCGGCCCGCGCCCTACGCGCCGCTCTCCCCGGCCGCTCCGCCGTCGTAATTGCCGACTCGTTCGGGCGCGCGTGGCGGCGCGGGGAGTGCGACATCGCAATCGGTGCCGCCGGGCTCACGCCGATCGACGACCGCCGGGGACTCAACGACAGAGACGGACGCGAACTCAGCGTCAGCTCGATCGCAATCGCCGACCAGGCCGCAGCGGCCGCCGACCTCGCACGCGGCGACAAGGCAGCCGGCCGACCGGCCGTGCTCGTTACCGGCCTCGACGCGTTCGTCACCGAGGCCGACGGACCGGGCGTCTCTGAGCTCCTGCGCCCTGCGGGCGAGGACCTCTTCGGCGCGCGCTAGTGGATCTTCTTGATCTGCAGGTCGCGAGCGCCGGTCGGCGTCTGCACCTGCACTGTGTCGCCGGGAGCGGCGCCGAGGATCGCCTGTGCGACGGGCGACTCAGCCGACAGCTTGCCTGAGTTGAGGTCGGCCTCGGTCGGGCCAACGATCGTGTAGCTGACGGTCTTGTCGCTCGCGACGTCGAGCACGTCGACGGTCGCACCGAACGTAACCGTGTCGGCATCGGCAACGACATCGACGACGGTCGCGTTGCGTAGCCGCTCGATCAGGCGCAGGATCTTTGTCTCGAGGTGGGCCTGGTCTTCCTTGGCCGCGTGGTACTCGGCGTTCTCGGAGAGATCGCCCAGCTCGCGAGCGGCCAGGATGCGGGCCGCAAGTTCGCGGCGCGCGGGGCCTTCCAGCTCGGCCAGCTCGGCCTTGAGCTGGGTCAGTCCTTCTGCGGTGATCGCCTCGGGCATCGGGAGACGGTACCGCGCTAGGCGCGAGCGCCGACCGGCGCGTACAGCGTGGTGCGCTCAGCTGCCGGCCTGCCGGCCGCCTCTGCCGCGGCGATCAGCTGCTCTGGGTCGAGCCGCACGCCGTGCTCGCCGCCCGCCATTCGGGTGATCGACTCTTCCATCAGCGTGCCGCCCAGATCGTTGACGCCCCACGACAGCGACTCGCTTGCCCCTTCGAGCCCCATCTTCACCCAGGACGCCTGCAGGTTCTTGATCGAGCGACCGAGCGCGAGCCTGTAGACCGCGGTGTGGCGCAGGTTCTCCTCGCGCGAGATCGGCTCGATGCCCGCTCGCCGCCCGAGCCGCGTCATGTAGGGCACGAAGCTCAACGGAACAAACTCGGTGATGCCTCCGGTGCGCTCCTGCAGCTCGCGCACGACCGTCATGTGGCGTGCCAGCGCCCGCGGGGTCTCGACGTGGCCGAACATGACGGTGGCCGTAGAGTGCAGCCCGGCAGCGTGAGATGCCTCGATCACCTCGACCCAGCGATCGGCGGTGAGCTTGTTCGGGCTGATCTGACGCCGGACCTCGTCGTCGAGGATCTCGGCAGCAGTGCCCGGAGTCGAACCGAGGCCTGCCTCCCTTAGCCGTCCGAACACTTCAGCGAGCGGCAGGTCGCTGCTCTGGGAAATGTGCGAGATCTCCATCGGCGAGTAGGCGTGCAGGTGCAGCTCACGGCCTGCGCCGCGCGACTCGTCTTTGGCGACCCGCAGCCAGTGCTCGTAGTCCTCGATCTTCCAATCCGGATGGATGCCGGACTGAATGCAGAGCTCGCTCGCGCCGTACTCGACCGCCTCGCGCACACGCTCGCGGAAGCTCTCCTCGGAGTGCGTGTAGGCGTCAGGTGACCGGCGAGCCTGGCCGAACCCGCAGAAGGCGCAGCCGACGGTGCACACGTTCGACACGTTGATGTTGCGGTTGACAACGTAGGTGACCGTGTCACCGACAAGCTCGGCTCGCAGTTCGTCGGCGGCCTGCCTGACCGACTCGGCCACCTCGGGCCTGTCGTCTGCAAACAGCGCCTCGAGCTCACGCTCGCTCGGGGCCTGACCATGGCGGGCCCGATCGATCACGGCCTCGAGCGCTTGCCCGCCGAGCAGCGGTCCACCCGGCGTCGTTCGGACACGCTCTGGAACGAACGTCGGGAAATGCTCTGCGGCGATCGCGAGCACCCCTTCGTCCTGCCACTCGGGCACCAGGAAGTGCCGGTAGGCGCAGAGCCGTTCGCGCACCGCAACGCCGTCGAGCGCCAGCCTGTCGGCGACCTGCTTGGGCGACGGGAACGGGTGCTCTGGCGAGATGTGGTCGCCGTTGGCGCTCAGCCCGCCCAGGTCCGTCGCGCCCGCTGCGACGAGCTCGGGCCAGAACTCCGACAGGTTCGGCGGCACTTGGATGCCGACCTCGTCGTCGAAGAGTTCGCGAGCGATCGCAACGAGTTCGCGCAGCTCGTTGAGCGTGAGCGGATCGGCCCACGCGGGCAGCCCGCCCGGGGGCCCTGCGGCCTCCTCGCGCAGCCCTGTACGCCAGAAGCGCTTGGACACCTCGGCCGCGATCTCGCCCGGCTCCTCGCCGTAGTACTTCCGGTGAGGAACGACGTTCTGCAGGATCACTTCCTGGATGTGGCCGTGCTCGCGGTGGATGCCCGCGAGCAGCTCGAGTGCCGCGACCCTGTCCTCTTGGGTCTCGCCGATACCGACGAGGATGCCCGTGGTGAACGGGATCTTCAGCTCGCCGGCGTGCCGAATGGTCTGCGCCCGCAGCTCAGGCACCTTGGTCGGCGAGCCCTGGTGCACGACGAGGTCATCGCGCACCGACTCGAGCATGAGCCCCTGCGACGCCGTGACTGAGCGCAGTCGCTCGAGGTCCTCGCGCGACAGGGCGCCGAGGTTCGTGTGCGGCAGCAGCCCGCGCTCAAGCGCCTGCTCACAGCACCACACCACGTACGCGACAAAATCCTCGTGCCCGAGATCTGCGAGCAGCTCGCGGACACCCTCGTGGTGGTCGGGAATGTCGCCGGTGAGCACCAGCAGCTCCTTGATGCCCTGAGCTGCCGAGCGATCGAGCAACTCGATCACCTCATCTGGCGTGTGAAGGTGCGGCTGGTGGGTCTGGAAGGCGCAGTACTTGCAGTACGAAACGCACGTGCGCGAGAGCGAGAGCGTGACGTTGCGCGAGTAGGTGACGGTCCGGCGCGCCATTGGGCAGCTACTGCCGGTGCACGTGCCGGAACTCGCGCCTGACGGACTCTGGGCGCCCCCACCCGTGAGTCACTGGGGCGCGCCCTGAGCGCACGTCGAGGATCTGCATCTCGCCGTCGATGCCCGAGTCGTCGAGCATCTTGAGTGCCCCGGTGACGGCCTCGACTGCGGCCCCGTGCCCGAAGCGGTTGGCGACGTTGATGCGCCAGTGCCAGTCGCTTTCCGAGTACGGCTGAGCGCCTGCGGTGGTGAGCAGCAGCGCTGCCTCCACGTAGCGGCGCTCGTCGAAGATCCGCAGGTCAACGCCGGCGCGCGACCAGTCTTCCGGAAGCGCCTCGACTGCCTCGGTGAACGTCTCGGCCAACGCCATGCCGCGATGCTATCGGCCGCAGGCGCGTACTCAGGCGATCCCGGCCAGGTCCGCGAGCAGGAAGATGTTGAGCCCGCTGATCGCCGCGGCCACGATCGAGGCGATCACGGTCGTGCGGCGTGCGTTCACGAACTCCCCCATCACCGACTTGCTCGAGGTCAGGATCACCAGCGGCACGAGCGCAAACGGGATGCCGAACGAGAGCACGACCTGGCTGAGCACCAGCGCCTTCGTTGGATCGACGCCGACCGCAAGCACGATCAGCGCGGGCAGCATGGTCACGAGCCTGCGGAAGAACAGCGGCAGGTTGCGGCCGATGAAGCCCTGCATCACGACCTGTCCCGCGTGGGTACCGACGCTCGATGAGGCAAGGCCCGAGGCGAGCAGTGCCAGCGCGAATGCGATCGCCGCTTCCTTGCCGACCAGATTCTCGAAGCCCTTGTAGGCGTCCTCGATCGTGTCGATCGGGACGTTGCCGTCAAAGAACAGCGAGGCGGCGATGATCAGCATCGACATGTTCACGAGCCCGGCGATGCCGAGGGCGACGATCACGTCGATCCGCGTGTAGCGCAGCAGCGAGCGCTTCTCGGCGCTGTCAGCCGCGTGGACCCGGTCCTGGGTGAGTGCGCTGTGCAGGTAGATGACGTGCGGCATGACCGTGGCGCCGAGGATGCCGGTGGCAAGCAGGATCGAGTCGGTGCCCTGGAAGTTCGGAATGAAGCCCCCGGCAGCGTCGCGCGCGTCGAACCCGATCTGCAGGGTGTCGTAGAGGAACCCGGCCATGATCACGGCCAGGAAGCCCATGATCGTGAGCTCGTAGCGCCGGTGGCCCCGTGCCTGCATCGCCAGTACCGCAAAGGACACGACCGCTGTGATCAGCCCGGCCGGCAGCAGTGGCACACCGAACAGCAGGTAGAGAGCCAGCGCCGCGCCGACGAACTCTGCGAGGTCGGTCGCCATCGCGACGAGCTCGGCTTGTACCCAGAGAAAGCCGTTGACGGCCCTCGGGAATCGCTCGCGACAGAGCTGCGCGAGGTTGCGCCCAGTCGCAATGCCGACCTTCGCCGACAGCCACTGGATCAGCATCGCCATCAGGTTGGCGCTGAGCAGCACCCACAGCAGCAGGTAGCCGTACTCGGCACCACCGGAGATGTTCGTCGCGAAGTTGCCCGGGTCCAGGTAGGCGATCGACGCAACGAACGCCGGGCCGAGCAGCGCGAGCCGGCCACGTAGGCCGGCTTTGCGCAGGTCGTCGTAGCGCAGTTGCGGGAGGTGTTCGCTGCCCTC
>CAZLKZ010000042.1:7956-16242 GCA_964560235.1 uncultured Conexibacter sp.
CACTCGCGCGCATTGCTCGGGCAAGCCCGATGCCGAGCACCTGTGGCTCACGCGTGCCCTCGAACCGCACGAGCAGGGAGCCGCCGAACGGCTGCCGCTCTACAACCGTGAACGACTGCCCGAGCGCGATGCCGCACTCCTGCAGATGGCGCAGCATGGCGGGGTCGCTGTCGGAGATCCGCACGAACACGCCGCGATCCCCCGGCTGCAGGTCCTCGACGCTCACAGTGTCGGGCTCGCGCATTTCGAGCTCCACGCTCGGAATCGGATCGCCGTGGGGGTCGGTGGTCGGGTGGCCGAGCTTCGCCGCGATCAGCGCCTCGAGCTCTTCACTGAGCACGTGCTCGAGCACCTCGGCCTCCTCGTGCACGCGATCCCACGGCACGCCCAGCTCCTCGGTGAGGTATCGCTCGAGCAGCCGGTGGTGCCGGATCACTTCCAGCGCCACGCGTCGTCCTCGCTCGGTGAGCCGTACCCCGTGGTAGGGCTCGTGGGTCACGAGGTCCTGCTCGGCAAGCCGCTTGACCATCGCTGTGGCCGAGGCCGGTGCGACGGAAAGCCGCTCGGCGAGCGCCGTTGTCGTTACCGCCGCCCCGTCCCCGCGCTGTTCGAGCGCGTAGATCGCCTTGGCGTAGTCCTCCATCGCGTGCGAAATATCTGGCCTCACAAATCAAATTTTAGCCACATCTAACTTTCGGGTGTCGCGCGGGGCTACGCTCGATGCACATTGAGCGCAGCCGCCACCTACGAGACGCTGACCGAAGCCGGCTGCGGCGTGCTCGACTCGCGCGAGGACGGCAAGCTGCTGCTGCGCGGCAGCGAAGCAGCGGGGTTGCTCGACGGTCAGCTCTCCAACGACATCGGCGCACTCGAGCCCGGCCGGGGCTGCGACAGCGCGCTGCTCACCGGCAAGGGCAGGATCGTCGCCCCGGTCCGTGTGCTCAGGCGCGCTGACGGATACCTACTCCTGACCGAGCGAGCAACGCTGCAGGAGCTCTTCGACCGGCTACGCACCGGCGGCCTCGGCTGGGATGCCGAGCTCATCAAGCAGACCCTGGAGCTGTCTCGGATCGAGCTGCTCGGGCCCCGTACAGACGAGGTGCTGACCGCGGCCGGGTATGCGCCCCCTGGCGAGCCCCTTCACTCCTCAAGCGCTGACGCAGTGCGCACCCCCTACGGCGCCGACCTGCTGGTCGCCGCCGCCGACGAGACCTCGGCACGCTCGGCGCTCGCTGAGGCCGGAGCCCTACCAGCGAGCGAGGCGCTCGCAGAGATCGTTCGTGTCGAGCACGGCCGGCCGCGCTGGGGGTACGAGCTAGACGAAACCGTCATGCCTGAGGAGACCGGCCTCGTCGATGAGCTCGTGAGCTTCACCAAGGGCTGCTACGTCGGCCAGGAGACGGTGGCGCGGCTCCACTGGAAGGGCAAGCCGAACCGCTTCCTTCGCAAGCTGCGCCTCGATGCGCCCGGCGGCCAGGGTGACGCGATCACTCTCCCTGATACGCCCGATCGCGCTCTCGGCACCATCGGCACCGCCGTCGTCTCCCCCTCCGAGGGCCCGATCGCGTTGGCGATGGTGCGGCGCGAAGCAGGCCCCGGCGACACCGTTGTCGTGGCCGACGGCATCAGCGCAACGATCGCTTAGCGGTCGCGCGGCCCTCCGGCGACCCGCTACCGTCTTCTTCGTGGCCGCCAGCCCGTTCTTCCCATCGATGCAGACTCGCGAAGAGGCGATTTCTGCTGCCTGGGAGCAGTACAGCGACCAGCTGGACGGGATCACCGGCAAGGCCTACGACAAGGCCGAAGAGCAGGCCTGGGACGCGCTGCAGGAGGAGCTCGCTGAGATCGAGCGTCGCCTGCCGGTCGCGACGATCTGAGCCCTTCGCGCCGGACTCCTGTGCATCGGGGGTCGATGTCGGCTAGGGTTTGGGCCGCCGGGTCCCCCGGCGAGGAGATCATGCGCAAGCCCGCCAACGTCAGCCAGCGCCTGCTTGTAACTGCCCTGGCCCTGGTCGCGGCAGCGCCGCTTGCTGGTTGCGGTGACAAGCGCGAGCGCCGCAGCAACCTCGACCGCCCGGCTCTGCCGATCGTGGTCGGCGCGATCGTGACCAAGGACACGATCCGTGTTTCGCCCGACTCGATCGGTGCCGGGGAGATCGACCTCGTCGTGACCAACCGGTCGACGAAGGCACGCAGCATCACGCTCGAGTCGATCGACGGTGGCGGCACCAGTGCAGTCGCTCTGGAGACCACACCGATCTCCGCTGGCGAGAACAGCCGCGCTCAGGCCAACCTGGAGCCGGGCACCTACGAGCTGCGCGCCGGTGACGACATCGAGCCCGCAGTGATCCGCGTCGGCCCGGACCGGCCGAGCTCACAAGACGAGCTCCTGACCCCCTAATCGCCGCAACGCCTGGGCCGCCGAGCCTGGGTATCGTTCGCGACCGCGAACGGGCGGACCGTTCCGGGTATCTTCCCGACCGCGAGCGGGCGGACCGTTCTGGGTATCTTCCCGACCGCTAACCCCTCCTACGAAGGATCGAGTTACCACCGATGGCCGTTGACGTCACCCAAGTCCACACCGTGACCACCGAGCCCGGCGAGCTGCCGGAGACGATGACCGCCTGGGTCATCCGCCAGGAGCGCGAAGGCGAGCCGATCGACGCGTTCCAGCTCGAAGAGATCGAGGTTCCGGAGCCCGCAGCGTTCGAGGTCATCGTTCGCGTGATGGCGGCCGGCGTCAACTACAACAACGTTTGGGCCGCGCTCGGCCAGCCGATCACCGTCTTCAACTCTGGCGACCACCCGGAGTACGGCCACCACATCGGCGGCTCGGATGCCTCCGGCATCGTCTGGAAGGTGGGCCCCGGCGTGACGCGCTGGAAGGTCGGCGACGAGGTCATCGTGCACTGCAACCAGGCCTCCTACGAGGACCCCGAGGTCCACGGCCTCGACCCGATGGCGGCTCCGTCGCAGAAGATCTGGGGCTACGAGACAACCTGGGGCTCGTTCGCGCAGTACACCAAGGTTCAGGCCCAGCAGCTGCTGCCCAAGCCGAAGAACCTCACTTGGGAGGAGGCAGCCTCCTACGGCCTCGTGTACTTCACCGCCTGGCGCATGCTGATGACCCGCTGCAACCTGCAGGCCGGTCAGAAGGTGCTCGTGTGGGGCGCGGCCGGCGGCCTCGGCGTGTTCGGCGTGCAGATCGCCAAGGCTGCTGGCGCCGAGGTTGTCGGCGTCGTCAACTCCGAGGAAAAGGGCGAGCTCGTCAAGTCGCTCGGCGCTGTGGGCTACATCAACCGCAACGACTTCGCGGGCATGATGCGCAAGCCCGGTGACGATTTCGACAACGACAAGGAGCGGTTCAAGGAGTCCAAGCGGTTCGGCGCGGCTGTCGCTGAGCTGTTCGGCGGCTCCGCCCCCGACATCATCTTCGAGCACGTCGGCGCCGCCACGTTCCCGACGTCGGTCGTGATCGTCAAGCCGTTCGGCAAGGTCGTCATCTGTGCCGGTACCACCGGGTTCATCCTCGACTTCGACGTCCGCTACCTGTGGATGAAGCAGAAGGAGATCCTCGGATCGCACTTCGCCAACGCCTACGAGTGCATGAAGGCAAACGAGCTGATCGAGTCCGGCCAGATCCGTCCGGTCATCTGGAAGACACTTCCCTTCACGGGCGTCGCCGAGGCTCACCAGCTGATGCGCGAGAACAAGCACGCAGGCAAGATCTCGATCCTCGTCGGTGCTGAGAAAGAGGGCCTCGGCAAGACAGCCGACGGACCTGGTGCAATCTACGCAGAGATCGGCTGATCACCATGGCTGCAGGCGTCGCACACATCCCGTTTTACGCAACCGCTTTCCGCGGCGACGAACTCGCGGGTGCGCTCGCGGACATCGCGCCGGTCGCTCGTCGCTACAACGCGACGTGGTGGTCGGTGCACCGCTCCGTCGAGGACGCGTACTCGATGCGCCTACAGGTGGCGTTCCCAAGTAAGCAGGACTGGGACCTTTTCTGGAACGGCAGCGAGATGCAGACCTTTCGCGCCCACAACTCCGGCGCCTACCAGGTGCCGCTCATGTACAGCTGGTTCGACGTCGTGACCGAGGGTCCGGACGTCGTGACGCCAGATGAGGCCGTCGCGGCCTCGGCGTACGAAAACGCTGGCTGAGCGCAACCTTGCGCAGCGACATCCGTCGTTGCCGCATGAACATCACCACCAGCGCAATCGCAGCAGCCGGGCTGGCCGCCGCGTCCATCGGCCTTAGCGCCCCGGCCGCTCTTGCGGCGCAGGACGGTGCCTGCATCCCAGCGGGCACGACCGCATTCAAGAAGTCTCCGGAGGGAGAGGCTTCCGTGTACCGCGACTCCGGCGGCATCATCAGCGCTTGCCTCAGCAAGAAGTCCACCCCGCTCGCACTCGCCGGGTGGAAGCGCTTCATCGAGGACGGCAGCTACGAACTGACAGCGGCGTCCGGCAGCTGTGTGGCGATAACTGCGTCGTCCACCCAGACCAGCAGCTTCGAATCCAAAGTGTGGGTGTTCGACATCAAGGCACGCACCCGCTGGAGCTACCAGCCAACGTCGTCCGGCAACCAGTACGCGGCCACCAGCATCAGCGACTTCACGTTCAACTCCGGATGCTCGGCGGCGTGGGTCGTCACCGAATCCGGCCAGGCGGCACCAGTAAACGGCGCCCGTACCGTGGCGCGGAACGATTCACGTGGCACGAGCGTGGTGGCGACTTCGCTAGAGGACGCCGTGGCAGACCTCCAGGGTTCGCCGCAGGCAGTCGCATACGGTGCCGGCCCCAAGCTTCGCAAGGCGCCGACCGTCCGTCGTTCTGCAGGCGGCAAACGACTCGTGGCGACGTTCGCATACTCAGGGGACGTGGCTGCCGTTCGGGCGCAGATCGGCGGCCGACGAGCAACGGTTACCGGGGGCAAGAGCGCCCACGCTCCCCGAGGCTCAGCCAAGCGTGGATCGCAGGTGACGCTGAAGCTCAGCGCGTGCAACGACAACGGCTGCAGTTCCAAGACCTACAAGATCAGGGTCCGCTAATGCACTACCTATCGGCCGCGGGATCAGTTGCCCTCTCCACACTCGCGTTGGGGTTCGCGACTACATCAGCACCTGCCGCAACTGCACCCGATTCATGCGTGCCAACTGGCGGCAAGGTGATGCAGACCGCGGACAGCGCCACGGTCTGGCAGTACGCAGGAGCCCCCCTGATGGCATGCGGGGCCTTCGGCGACCCGATCGAGCTCGCCACGGGGCCGACATCCAACTTCTTTGATTCGGGCTCGCGGTCCACGGTCTGGCAGGTAGCTAACGGGTGCGCCCTCGTGACCAGCGAGGGCGGGAACTACCGCTACCAGTCGCTCAGCTACTCGATGTCTGTCGTTGACCTGGTGAAGAGAACACGCGCAACGGCCCTCCTAGAGGTCTACTCATTGTCACCATCGGTGACCAAGGCCGTCTTCGGTCCGTCGTGTTCGGCAGCGTTTCTGCTTGAGAGCGACCAGTACCTCCCGAAGAGCGTGATCGGCCTCGACAGCCGTGGTCAAACGCGGGCCCCGGAAGGCACATCTGTCGAGGAGTACGCGACCACCCTGCAGGGCCCTCCCGCACCAACGACCCCAGTCGAGGTATCCAAGGGCGGCGCCAAGCTCTCGTCCAAGCCCACGCTTTCGCGATCGCGCAGCAAGACAACGTTGACGCTGCGGTACGGACGGCCCGGCAAGGGCGAATACCCGCAGGGGATCACGGTGCTTGTCGCAGGGCAAGTGATCTCGGTCGACAAACCTCGCGACCACGGATACAAGACCTACCCGCGCCGGATCGACCTAACGCTTGGGTCGAACGTGTCCTCACGGCTGCGGTCCGGACGCAGCTACCAAGTGAAGGTCATCAGCTGCGCCTACGGCTGCGTTGAGCAGGCGCAGACGGTGAAGGTCGTCCGCCGCTAGCCCTGCTCGAGCGGAGCCATGGTCAGGCCATGGCCCTTGAGCTGCAGCCAGTAGTGCTCGGCGAGCTCTTGGTGGCCTGACCAGACGACCGACTGGCCGCGGTTGTGAAATCTCATCTGCGATTTCGTAACCGCGGTCCATCGTCACCTGAGGGAGCGTGCTGGAGAGTGCGCGGGCGACTCCGTCGAAGGTGTTGTGATCGTCGTTGAGGACGATCACGCGCCAGGCTCCACCTAGCGCGCTGTCGGGCCCGTCAACGCGGGGAAGCTCGATTGTCTGGCTCATCTGCGCCGCACAGTATTCCTGGTTCGGACCCGAATCGGAAGGGCTGTGGACGAAAATCACGCCTCGTCGCGCTTGGACCAGTAGCGATCGAGCCCTGCGTAGAGCGTCTCGGGCGGCATCGACTTGAGGTAGCCCGCTGTGTCGGACGCTTCGCCCAGTCGCTCGCGGATCGCGGCTTCGAACTCGGCCTCGGTCGAGCTGCGCGCCAGCTGCGCGAGCGCATCGAGCTCCGCGCCGACCTGGCCGAGATGCTCGTCGACGTCCGTGAACGTGCCGAAGTGTGTGAGAGCGAGAGCCGCAGGTTTCCAGGCGGCGATCAGCTCGAGCGAGCGATGCCACAGCTCAACGTCGATGTCCGGCGGCGGCGTTGGCGGCAACACGGGCCCGTCGCCGATGCGCACACCGGCGACGTCGCCGCAGAACGCTGTGCCAGTGCTCTCGTGCAGGTAGGCGGCGTGGTGCACCGCGTGGCCCGGCGTGTACTGCCAGCGGAAGCCGCTAGGCGCAGCGTCGGCAGAAAGCACACGCACGTGCTCTTCGGGTACGGGCACGATGGTGCCCCACAGCGCGTCCATCTGGTCTCCGTAGAGCCGGGTCGCGCTCGCCAGCAGCCTCGACGGATCGATCAGGTGGCGGGCTCCCTTCTCGTGCACGTACACGGGCACAGGCCCGATCTGCGAGAGCAGCTCGCCTGTGCCGCCGGCGTGGTCGAGGTGGATGTGGGTGAGCAGCACTCCCTTGACCTCGACGCCCTGCAGCGCGTCGATCAGGACAGGCAGCGAGGAGCCCGGCCCCGGGTCCACCACCCACCCGTCGATCAGGTGCGAACAGATGGCGCGCCCTGTGTGCTGGAAGTTGAGGTCGATCTCGACGTGCTCGCTCACGGCGCCCACTCCAGCACAACGAGGTCTCGATCGAATCGCGCCAGCCCGCCGCGCCAGCTGCCAGGCGTCGCAGCGACTTGCTTGAAACCACACTCCACCGTGACCTGCTCGAACCATGTGTGTTCGAAGGCGACGGCTTCCTCGGGCAGGTCGGGATCGACCACGACCATCGGCCCCGCCTCGGCCGTCAGGTCGAAGGCGGGCGTCGCGAGCCCGCGGGCGATCGCTGCGCGCGAGGCGAGGTCGAGCAAGTACGCGCCGACGATCACCATGCCGCCTGGCCGCAGCACGCGTGCGGCCTCGCGTAGGTAGTGCGCGGCCTCGGCGGTGACTAGGTGAGCGAACACGGTCGCAAATGCGACGACGTCAACCGACCCGTCCTCTGCCGGAAACCTGAACTCGCTCGCCGGGACAGAGCCCTCGGGCCGGTAGAAGGCATTGGCGACGTCAGCGTGGGCGAAGCTGAAGTACTCGTACTCCGTGTATGCACGAGCGCACCACTCGATCGCTTCCTGCGACACGTCGACGCCGAGGTACGTGCCGCCCGGGACCAGAAACTCGGTAAGCGGCCGCGCAAGCAGGCCGTCGCCGCACCCGATGTCGAGGATCGCATCGTCTGGGCTTATCGCGTCGGCGGCAGCGAGCGTAAGGAGCAGCTCGTCGCCGTCGGAGCGGAACTCGTGTGGCCGACGCCCCTGCGGGACTACGGGCGGCAGCAACGGATCGCGTCGCCGCAGGAGATGACGGAGACGTCCACCGGGCACCCCGAACAAGCTAGCCGCCCGGCCGAAGGCCGACGAGGGCGCGGAACGCGCGCTCGCAGGCGCCTCGCGAAGCGAAGCGCCGATACCATTTGAGCCATGGAGCACCGCCTCGAGCAGCCCGATCGTCCTTGGATGATGCGGACGTACGCAGGTCATTCGACCGCGAAGAAGTCCAACGAGCTTTATCGGTCCAACCTGGCCAAGGGCCAGACGGGCCTGTCGATCGCCTTCGACCTGCCCACGCAGACCGGCTACGACGCAGATCACGAGCTCGCCAAGGGCGAGGTCGGCAAGGTCGGCGTGCCCGTGGCGCACAAGGGCGACATGCACGCCCTGCTCGACGGCATCCCGCTCGGCGAGATGAACACGTCGATGACGATCAACGC
>CAZLKZ010000043.1:0-2132 GCA_964560235.1 uncultured Conexibacter sp.
CGGCCGTAGAGGAAGCCTTGGACCAGCTGGCAGCCGAGGGAGCGGAGCATTTCGTCCTGCTCGGGGGTTTCGACGCCTTCGGCGACAACTGCGACGCCCATCCGGCGCGCGATCGTCAGGACGGCTTCGACGACGGCCTGGTCTTCGACGCTGTTGCATAGGTCGGCGACGAAGGAGCGGTCGACCTTGACCACGTCGACGGGCAGTTCTTTGAGGTGGTGAAGCGAGGAGTAGCCGAGGCCGAAGTCGTCGAGCGCGACGGTCACGCCAAGCGCTCGCAGCGATGTCAGCGCACGGGCTGCGACTTCGGGCCGGCGTAGCACGGCTGTCTCGGTGATCTCCAGGCAGACCTTCTCCGGCGGCACACCGGTCAGGTGCAGCACCCGCTCGACGACGGCCGCAAAGTCACGCTGTTCGAGCTGACGGGCGGACACGTTGACCGACACGTAGAGATCGTGGCCGGAAGCGCGCCAGTCGGCCAGCTGGGTACAGGACTGCTCCAGCACCCAAGCGCCGATCGGGACGATCAGGCCGTCGTCCTCTGCGATGCGGAGGAAGTCAGCGGGCTGCAATTCGCCGCGCTCGGGGTGGTCCCAGCGCAGCAGCGCCTCGCAGCCGATCGCCTTGCCTCCACCGATCTCGAACTGCGGCTGGAACACAACCCGCAGTTCGCCGCGCTGCAGAGCACCGCGTAGCTCGCTGGCGAGCTGCACGCGGAGGCGCACCTCTTCGGCGAGGGCGGCGTCGTAGACCTCGGCGTTGCCGGGGCCCTGAGCCCTGGCACGCGAAAGCGCCGTGTCGGCCTCTCGGATCAAGTCGGCGGGGGTCGTGTCGCCGTCGCGCGAGACGGACACCCCGATCGACGCAGACAGCATCGTCAGAGCGGCGCGGGTACGGAACGGACGGGCGAAGGTGTGCGAGACGCGCTCGATGACGGTCTCCAGCGATCCGGGCTGATCGGCCTGTACGTCGTCGGCAATGACGAGGAAACGATCGCCGCCGATACGCGCCACGGTGTCAGAGCGGCGCACTCGATCTCCGAGGCGCTCGCCGATCGCACGCAGCAGCGCGTCGCCCTCGGCGTAGCCCTGGGTGTCGTTGACGGCGGTCAGCTCATCGACGTCGACGAGGAGCACGACGACCGCGCCGCCGCGACGACGGAGCCGGTCGAGAGCGGCACCGAGCCTGTCGTGAGCGAGCGCCTGGCTGGCGAGGCCCGTCATCGGGTCATGCAGCGCCTGCCGCTCACGCATCACGCGAGCGTCGATGTCGAGCGCTGTCACGAACATCAGCTCGCCGTCCCAACGTGTCTCCCACTGCAGCCAGCAGTAAGAACCGTCAGCGCAGCGCAGCCGGCGGTCGCAGCGCGTCGACTCGATGCTGAAGCCGGCGAGCTCGGCCACACCGGCCTCGTGATCGTCCTCATGGAGTAGATCGAAGTAGGAGAGCGGTGTCAGCTCGGCGCGCGTGTAGCCCAGCACCTCTTCCCACGACGGGCTGAGGAACGTGAACGCCCCTTTGCGGTCGATAACCGCAAGCAGGCCGGGTGCATGCTGCACCAGTTGAGAGATCACCGGCGACGCGGACTCCATACACCTCGCGGTCGGCACCCGGCCGCGAGACTTGAGCGGCGCGCTAGTGGTCTTCGGTGCGCGGCGTGATCTGGATCTGGCGACCGGCGGCAACCGCCTCGACCATCAGGTCCTCGACCGCTTCGTCGACCTCATCCTCTTCGTGCTCGCCATCGCACAACACGCGGAAGTTGCCGCTCACGCCTTGGTCGGTGTGGATCGTGATGCCGGGCAGGATCTCTTCGCCCTCGTCGAGACCGAGCCGCTCCATGTCGAAGTGCGCGAGCCCGATCCCGTACGCGGTGTGCGTCGGGTTCTCGCGATCGTGCGCGTTGATCGCGATCTGAAACGCCTGCAGGTTCTTGGCGATCTTCGACGTGTCCGACATCTCGGGTCAGAGTAATAGGCTGGATGTGCAATGGCGACTGCCCCTCCCGGACCCGAGCTGCTCGCCCGCGGCCCGTGGGAGTCCGGACAGGTGATCGTGAGCTGGTGCGAGGAGCACTTCAGCCCCGACGCAGCAAAGACCCTTGCGGCCGACGAGAAGATCGCTGCGCTGAA
>CAZLKZ010000043.1:2232-6019 GCA_964560235.1 uncultured Conexibacter sp.
CTGCGGCTGATGGCTCGGATGCTCGGATGACGACCGCAGAGCAGTCACCAAGGCGCACGTGGTCGCTCTCCTTCACAACCCTCAAGCGCCTCTCATTCACGCACTCGGCGATCTACGTGTGCCTGCTGATCGTGTGGCTGGTCCCAGGGCTCAAGGGCCTGGAGTTCGCTTTTGGCCTCTCGCACGGCGTCGGCTGGATCCTCATGTGCCTGCTGTGCTTTGCCGCATTGCGCGCACGCGTGATCAGCATGCAGCTCGCGGTCGCCGTGACGGTCATCGGCGGAATCGGGCCATTCGTCGGCTCGTACTGGTTCGTACGGGAGGAAAGGCAACGTGCGCGAGAGAAGTAAGGCCCGTTAGCTAACGCACATTCCCTAACGTCGCTCAACAACCTGGGCGATACAGTCGAACGACAGAGAGCAATGTCCTCCGAATCACAGGCGATCGAAGTCACCCTCCCCCAGATGGGCGAGTCGGTGACAGAAGGCACCATCCTCGAATGGCGCAAGCAGGTTGGCGACACGATCGAGGCTGATGAAGTCCTCGTCGAGGTCTCGACCGACAAGGTCGATGCGGAGGTACCCGCGCCTGTAACCGGCACGATTCTCGAGTTGATCGGCGCCGAAGGCGACACGATCGAGATCGGCGCTGTGCTGGCGAAGATCGCTCCGGGGAACGCGACATCGGCTAACGCCGATGCCGTCGACGGAACGGCGTCCGCCGTTCCGTCAGGCAATGGTGCTTCGGCAAACGGAGCCTCGGGCGAAGGCGAGATCGTCGAGATCGTTGCTCCCGCCGGCGGCGAGTCGGTGACCGAAGGCACGATCCTCGAGTGGGCGGTCAAGGTGGGCGACACGGTCGCCGACGGCGACACCGTCGTGGAGCTATCGACCGATAAGGTCGACATGGAGCTGCCCTCACCGGCCGCCGGCACGATCACCGAACTGCTCTTCGAAGAGGGCGACACCGTGCAGGTCGGCGACGTGCTCGCTCGCCTCAAGACCGGCCCGGGCGCAGCCAAGCCTGCCGCATCGTCTGATGGCCCCGCCGGCGAAGCTCCGGTCGCTGCGAGTGCCGATGGCGCAACACCGGTCGCAGCACGCGCCGCAGCAGCCGAAGGCGTCGACATCTCCACCGTCTCAGGCACTGGCCCGCGCGGCCGCGTGACCAAAGACGACGTGCTGGCCGCCGCCAACGGCACCGCACCCGCCGGTGGCGCGGCGCAGCCGACCAACACGGTGCTCAAGGGCGCCGCCGCGATGCTCGCCCGCTACATGGACGACTCGCGCGAGATCCCGACCGCGACCTCGTTCCGCACCATCACCGTCACCACCATGGACGGGCGCCGCAAGCAGCTCAAGGACGCCGGCCAGAAGGTCTCCTTCACACACCTGATCGCCTACGCCATCTCGCTGGCAGCACAGCGCGAGATGCCCGTCATGGCGCACCACTTCGACACGATCGACGGCAAGCCGACTCGCGTCGACGACGACGCCGTCAACCTCGGCATCGCGGTCGACGTTGAGAAGAAGGACGGCAGCCGCACCCTGATGGTGCCGGTTATTCGCGACGCCGGCCGCAAGACGTTCTCCGAGTTCAAGGCCTCGTTCGACGACCTGATCGCACGGGCGCGTGACAACGCACTCACCGCCGACGATCTCGCCGGCGCCAACGTGCAGCTCACGAACCCGGGCGGCATCGGCACGGTCGCATCGGTTCCTCGCCTGATGAAGGGCAACGGCACGATCATCGCCACCGGCTCGATCGCCTACCCCGTGGGCCTCGGCAACGTCGGCGCCCAGATCGGCGCCGAGAAGGTCATGTCGATGACCTCCACGTACGACCACCGGATCATCCAGGGCGCCGAGTCCGGCCGCTTCCTGCAGACCGTCGAGGCGTACCTGCAGGGCGAGCACGGCTTCTACGAAGAGGTCTTCGAATCGCTTGGCGCGCCGCTCGGTGCGGCACCGCAGCCTCCGGTCGCCTCTGCGCCGACTGCCGTCGCTGCTGCGGCGGGCGGGCCGACATCAGGTGGCGGCACCGACGAGCTGATGCTGCAGGCCGTGCAGGCCGCGACCTCGCTGCTCAAGGCTCACCGCACCCACGGCCACCTCGCCGCGGACCTCGACCCGCTCGGCTCCCCACCGAAGGGCGACCCTGCGCTCGACCCGGACACGCTCAACCTGACCGACGATCAGATGCGCCGCATCCCGTCGAGCATCCTCAGGATGTACGTGCCGGGAGCGACGCTCGCCGACGCACTCCCCCACCTGCGCGACACCTACTGCGGCACGATCGCATACGAGATCGAACACCTCGGTTCGCACCGCCAGCGCATGTGGCTGCGTGAGCAGATCGAGTCCGGTAACTTCCGCAAGCCGCTTGCCGCGGACGAGCGCAAGGCGCTGCTGCGCCGGCTGATCGAGGTCGACGCCTTCGAGCGCTTCATGCACAAGGCCTACCTGGGCCAGAAGCAGTTCTCGATCGAAGGACTCGACGTGACCGTGCCGATGCTCGACGAGCTGATCCAGCTCTCGGCGGCCAACGGCGCACGCGAAGTGGTCGTGGGCATGGCCCACCGCGGTCGTCTCAACGTGCTGGCGCACAACCTCGGTCGCCCGTACGAGACGATCTTCGCCGAGTTCGAAGGCGCGTCCACCCTGCAGGCGATCACCACGATCCCGCAGGGCGGCACCGGCGACGTCAAGTACCACCACGGCGCACAGGGCTCCTACCAGCTGCCAAACGGCGAGTCGATCCTCGTCAACCTCGAGTCAAACCCGTCGCACCTCGAGTTCGTGCACCCGGTTGTGGTCGGCGCTGCTCGTGCAGCTCAGACCTCAAGGCAGGGTCCGATCGCCTCGCGCGACACGTCGGCCGCGGTGCCGATCGTGCTGCACGGCGACGCAGCCTTCCCGGGCCAGGGCGTCGTGGCAGAGGGCCTCAACATGCGTGCGCTCGACGGCTACACCGTCGGCGGCACCGTCCACATCGTCACCAACAACCAGATCGGTTTCACCACCAACCCGCGCGACTCCCGCTCGACCCGCTGGGCGTCGGACATCGCCAAGGGCTACGACGTGCCGATCATCCACGTCAACGCTGACGACGTGGAAGCTTCGATCTCAGCCGTCCGCCTCGCGTTCGCGTTCCGTCAGGAGTTCGACACCGACGTAGTGATCGATCTGATCGGCTACCGCCGCTTCGGTCACAACGAGGCAGACGAGCCGGCCTACACCCAGCCGGACATGTACGCGCGGATCAAGGATCACCCGCGTGTCGCCGAGCTGTGGGCCGACTACCTGGTGAACGAGAAGCTGATCTCTGAAGCCGAGGTCGAAGAGCAGCGCGACGCGATCTGGAACTCGCTGACCGAGCTACATCACGACCTCAAGGACCGCATCAAGGCCGCTGAGGCTGCAGGTTCGATCACCCAGCAGACGGGCGAGTACCAGCTCGACCGTTCGCCCTCCCCTGACGTCACCACCGCTGTCGACAAGGAGCGCCTGCTCGGCCTCAACACCGAGCTGCTCACCGTGCCCGAAGGCTTCAACGTGCACCCCAAGCTGGTCAAGCAGCTCGAGCGTCGCCGTGAGGCCGTCGGCCCCGACGGCGGCATCGACTGGGCACACGCAGAGCAGCTCGCTTACGCCTCGCTGCTTACCGAAGGCATCCCGGTGCGCCTCACCGGCCAGGACGTCGAGCGCGGCACCTTCAGCCAGCGCCACCTCGTGCTCTCGGACGCCAAGACAGGCGATCGCTACTGCCCGATCCAGCACCTGCCCGG
>CAZLKZ010000043.1:6119-12433 GCA_964560235.1 uncultured Conexibacter sp.
GTGGAGCGCTTCCTGCAGCTCGCAGCCGAAGGCAACATCCGCGTCGCCAACCTGACAACGCCGGCTCAGTACTTCCACCTGCTGCGCCGTCAGGCACGCATCCAGAAGCAGCGCCCGCTCGTGATCTTCACCCCGAAGTCACTACTGCGCCTGCCCACGGCGACCAGCCGCGTTGAGCACCTCGCCGATTCGCGCTTCTTCCCCGTGCTGGGCGAGCCGCGTGTCGACACCGCCGCGGTGAAGCGCCTCGTGCTCTGCACCGGCAAGATCTACTACGACCTCGTCAGCCACCCGAAGCGGCAGGAGAACCCCGAGGTCGCGGTCGGCCGCGTGGAGCTGCTGTACCCGTTCCCCGAGGGCCAGGTGCGCGAGCTGATCGACTCCTACCCGAACCTCGAGCAGGTGCTCTGGGTCCAGGAGGAGCCGCGCAATATGGGCGCCCGCGCGCACATGTCACCGCGCCTGCTGCAGATCCTGCCCGATCACTTGGACTTCGGCTACGTCGGCCGTCCCGAGCGTGCGAGCCCGGGTGAGGGTTACCCGGTGGCCCACAACGATGAGCAGAACCGGATCCTCGAGACTGCTTTGGACATGCACGCCACGGTTTCGATGTATCCGGCCAAAACGCCCGGGCAGCGCTAACGCTCGGGCGTCCGCGAGAGCTGGGCGGGGCCGTGACACCGCCCTCTGGCTGCTCGCTCCGCCTCCGGCTCCGCTCACAATTCGCTGCGAGGGGGTGTCACTCCCCCGCCCGCTCAGCCACCTCCCGGTTCACGCTGGCCGGGAGCTGGGAGGATGTGACCGTGGCTGGGCTGTCTGATCGCGAAGCTGGGATTTTGGCGAGGGTGCGGGCTATTCCTGAGGGGTTCGTGGCTACCTATGGAGATTGTTCGCCTGGCGCTCCGCGGATGACGGGGCGAGTGTTGGCTGTGAGTGGTGGGGATGTGCCGTGGTGGCGAGTGGTGCGGGCCGATGGGTCGCTTGCTCAGGGTGAGCGGCAGCAGGCGCTGCTTGAGGCCGAGGGTGTGCCGATCTTGCGCGGGCGTGTGGTGATGGATGAGGCTCGCTTCGGCGAGCTCTGAGGCATTTGCCCCACATGCCGGGGCAAATGCCACACAGCTCGGTGCGAGACTGAGGGCATGAGCGAGCGTCCGAACATCTACGAGCCCAGCGACATCCAGACCCGTGAGGAGCTTGAGGGGTACACGGCGCACCGTGTCGGTGTCGGCGCCCAGGCGGGCGGCGAGCGGCTCGGCATGAGCCTGTGGATCCTGCCTCCCGGGCAGGCCGCGTACCCGTACCACTTCCACCTCGTAGAGGAGGAGATGCTCGTCGTGCTCGAAGGCACTCCAACGTTGCGCACGCCCGAGGGCACGCGCGTGCTGGACCGCGGCGAGGTCGTGTCGTTCGCGGCAAACGCCGAGGGCGCTCATCAGCTGCTCAACGACACAGGCACCGAGGCTCGCTTTCTGTCGATCAGCACCGTCGATGCGACAGACATCTGCGTGTACCCGGATACGAACAAGATCAGCGCGGGTGAGCGCCGGGTGGGCGGTGGCGGAGTTCGGCACATCTTCCGCATCGAGGATGCAGTCGGGTACTACGACGGGATGGAGCCTCGCTGATGTGGGTGCAGCGCGAGATTGCGCTCGCGCCGCAGCGCAGGGGTGTCCACCTCGTTACGCGCGAGGTCGTCGAGGCATTGCCCGAGATCGCAGACCTTGAGGTCGGCCTGCTGCATGTGCAGATCCTGCACACGAGCGCGTCGCTCACGATCAACGAAAACGCGTCGCCCGACGTGCGCCGGGACTTCGAGACGTGGTTCAACGCCGCGATCCCGGAGGACTTCGCCTGGACCCACACCCTCGAAGGACCAGACGACATGCCTGCGCACGTCAAGGCGTCGCTGATGGGCCCGTCGCTGACCGTGCCGGTCGGCGAGGGGCGCCTGCGCCTAGGCACCTGGCAGGGGATCTACCTCTGCGAGCATCGAGACGCAGGCGGACCGCGCCGCCTGGTCCTTACGCTCAACGGGGCCTAGGCGAACAGCGTCAGGTCCGGCTCACGCTCGCCGCGCAACACCGCCAAATCGACCTCGACGCACCGGATCCCACGCGACTCAGCGAGGGTCCGCGCCTGAGGCTTGATCTGCTGTGCGGCAAGCACGCCGGTGCACTCCAGCTCGGCATCCGTGTCTGCGAGGCGCTCGAGGTAGCGGGTGAGCTGCTCGACCGCCTCGATCGTCGCGACACGCTTGATCTCGACCGCCACCCAGCCGTCGTCGGCATCGCGGCACATCAGATCGACCGGCCCGATGTCCGTAGCCCACTCGCGCTTTACGAGCCTGAAGCCCTCGCCACACCAGTGGGGCTGCTCCGCGAGCAGCTCCTGCAGGTGAGCCTCCACGCCGTCCTTCTCCAGCGCGGCGGCCTCCCCCATGTCGTGCGTGACGTCCGAAAGCACCTCGGTGATCGCGATGTCGAGCCGGTCCTCCGTGGCGCCCGCCTTCTTGCGAACCACGATGTGATCCTCTGACTCCTCGATCACCGTCGGCGGGGTCATCCAGTTCTGCGGCTTGTAGCCGCCGGTGTCCGCGTGCACGAGCACCGACCCGTCTGACTTGATCATCAAAAGGCGCAGCGCCTCGGGCAACAGTGCATCGAGGCGGCCGGAGTAGCGGACTTCGCAGCGGGCAACGATCAGGCGCATCGTTCGGGAGCGTACGACCCGCGTCAGACAACAATAGGCCACCTAGCAGGGCTAATTTCAAGTATGGCAACTGTCAGCCGAATTGATAGATTGCAGGTACACACATCGCATCGGACTTACGTCCGGTGCTTAGGCGACCATTGTGGGTCGCCTTACCTCCGAGGCCGCTCTAGAGCGGCCTCGGCTATTTCAGATGCAGCTCTGTTACGTAGACGAGTCAGGCAAAGCCCAAACGCTTTCCCGTTCGACCCCGGACCACCAACCGGTATTCCTTATCGGTGCCGTTGTCATACCCGACGAGCAACTGACTCGCCTGACTCACGGCTGGATCGAGATCAAACGGCAGTACAACCCTTCGATTGCGACTGTCGGTTTGGGCTGGCAAGACGCGATTCAGCACGAAATCAAAGGGACGACATTCCGCCGAGCATTTCGGTCGGGCGCAACGATGCGGCGGCGGAAGAACGCTCTGGGCACCATTGATCAGACCCTGAAGCTGCTCTCCGAGGTTGATGCGCGACTTATATCCAGGATCTGGGTTCTGGAGGAGGACGTGGAGATAAGCAACCCAGTTGGGATGTACGCGCACGCCCTCCAGTTCGTTTGCGGGGCCTTCCACGACGGGCTGGCAAAAGACGAGCGCGGGATGGTCTTAGTCGACAGCCAGACCCACCACCACAACCACCGGCTAGCCCACAGCCTGTTTACCCAACGCTTCGCGAAACAGCCAAAGTATCGCCAACTGGTGGACATGCCGGTTTTCGGACACAGCGAGAATCACGCTGGACTTCAGGTGGCGGATTTCTTGTGCTCAGCGCTCCTGGCGCCGATTGCATGCGGGGCCTACTGTGGTCGGTACTCCGAATGGAACACCCATGCCGAGAGCGGATACCTTGCCCTTCGGGAACATTTTGGACAGCGGCTGAAAGACCTCACGTTCACGTTCAAGCCAGAAGGCAGCACCGAGGAGAAGCCGAGCGTCGTCACCGCGGACCCCGTCACTAAGCGAGGTGCCCGGCTGATGTGGGCCCCTTAGGCAGAGCACCGAGAGCGTCCGCCTACGACGCATCGACCCGCGGCAGCGCCCGCACGTCAGCGGCCGAACTGACGGCCCGAACCTCGCCCGGCACCTCGTCGAGCTTCACTCCGCGCACGAGATCGCGAGCACGGCCCAGCGGGGTGAAGAAGTTGTCGTAGTGCGTCGGCACGACCACAGCCGGGTCGAGCTTCGGCAGGATCCGCTCCCAATAGCGCGGCGTCACCGACCGCCCGGCGACGCCGGCGAGGAACACGTCGACCGGCTCATTAGCCAGCTCGTCGTCGTCGAGGTCGGCGCTGCCCTGGTGGTAGATCGAGATGCCCGCGACCTCAATCCGGATCCCGTACACGTCTCCGCAGCGGTACGCGCTCGGGACGAGTCCTCCGACCGCCTCGCACGTCAGCTCGCCGTCCATCGGCACCTTGCGGCCGAGAAGCAGCTTCGAGTGCCGCGAGGGCGTGAACGACACCACGAACGGACCGAGCTCGTAACGCCTGTGGTGCTCCACGACAACCGCGAGATCGGCCGCGCCGTGCAGCGCCATCAGCTTGCGGAGCGACTCTGACCCGTACGCGTGCGCGCCGTGCGCCCTAGCAATCGCCGGAGCGTCGACCGCGTGATCGAAATGGGTGTGGCCCACGAGCACGCCGGCGAGCACCACGCCTTCGGGCAGCGCCGCGTAGCGCGCGATCAATCCGGCGTCAGGCAACGCCTTGCGTCGGAGCAGCAGCGAGCGCAGCGGCACGCGCGAGAGGTACGGGTCGATGATCAGCCCCTGGCCCTGGAAAGTGATCAGAAACCCGGATACCCCGAGCCACTGGATCTCCAGACCGGCGGGCAGCTCGAGCCCGCGTGCCTCCAGCTCTTCGGCGGCGCCGAGCCCGCTCACCGGAAGGCCTGGATGCCTGTCAGCGCGCCGCCCACCACGAGTGCGTGAACGTCCGCCGTGCCTTCGTAGGTGACGACCGACTCGAGGTTGTTCATGTGACGGATCACCGGGTACTCGAGCGACACGCCGTTCGCACCGAGCACCTGCCTCGCAGTCCGGCAGACCTCCAGCGCGCCGTTCACGTTGGCGAGCTTGCCCATCGACACCTGCTCGGGCTGCAGCACACCGTCGTCCTTGAGCCGCCCGAGATGCAGCGCCAGCAGCGTGCCGCGGTTCACCTCTGTCGCCATCTCCGCCAGCTTGAGCTGCTGGATCTGCGTTGCCGCGATCGGGCGGCCGAACGCGATGCGCTCTCCCGCATAGGCGACCGCTGCCTCCAAACACGCCCGGGCGGCACCGATCGCACCGAACACGATCCCGAAGCGCGCCTCGTTCAAACAAGAGAGAGGACCGCGCAACGAGGTCGCCTCGGGCAGTCGAGCCGAGTCGGGCAGCCGGACGTCATCGAGGATCAGCTCGCTGGTCACCGAGGCCCGCAAGGACATCTTCTGCTCGATGTCCTTGGTGGTGAATCCAGGCGTGCCTGCGGGCACCAAGAATCCTCGCACACCCTCCTCGGTCGCCGCCCACACAACGGCCACGTCCGCGATCGATCCGTTGGTGATCCACATTTTCGCGCCGTGGAGGATCCAGTCGTCGCCGTCACGCCGAGCGCGGGTGCGCATCGCACCTGGGTCAGAGCCGGCGTCCGGCTCGGTAAGCCCAAAGCAGCCGATCGCCTCACCCGCTGCCATCAACGGCAGCCACTGCTGCTTCTGCTCCTCGGATCCGAACTTCCAGATCGCAAACATCGCCAGCGAGCCCTGCACCGACACGAGTGACCGCAACCCGCTGTCGCCTGCCTCGAGCTCCAGGCAGGCGAGTCCGTAGGCGGTCGCCGATGCACCAGCGCAGCCGTAACCCTCGAGGTGCATGCCGAGCAGGCCGAGCGAACCGAGCTCACGAGCGAGCTCGCGCGTAGGGACGGTCGCGGTCTCAAACCAGTCGCCGACCGACGGCAGCACGCGGTCACCGACGAAGGTGCGCACGGTGTCGCGAATCGCGAGCTCCTCGGCAGACAGCATGTGGTCGATGTCGAGAAAGTCATTCGCGCGGGCCATGCTTCGAAACTAGCATCGGGCCCATGGCCTCGGCATTGGCAGACCTGCACATCGTCGACTTCTCCCGAGTACTCGCTGGCCCGCTTGCGACGATGCTGCTCGGAGACCTGGGAGCCGACGTCCAGAAGATCGAGCGGCCGCCACACGGCGATGACACACGCAGCTGGATGCCGCCGGTAGACGCACACGGACAGGCGACCTACTTCGCGTCGGTCAACCGCAACAAGCGCTCGGAGTGGATCGACTTCAGCACGCCAGAAGGCGCCGCGACCGCACGAGAGCTGTGCGCGACTGCGGATGTGATCGTCGAGAACTTTCGCCCCGGAGTGATGGCCCGCCACGGGCTGTCCTACGAGCAGGTGCGCGAGACCAATCCTCAGGTGATCTACGCGTCGATCACCGGATTTGGCCCCGGTGATGGAGCGGCGCTTCCGGGCTACGACATGGTGGTCCAGGCGCTGAGCGGACTGATGTCGATCACCGGCGAGCCTGGCCGCCACCCGCAGCGCGTGGGCGT
>CAZLKZ010000043.1:12533-15781 GCA_964560235.1 uncultured Conexibacter sp.
GTTGGCAACGACCATCAGTTCAGCGAGCTGTGCGGCGCACTCGGCGTGCCGGAGCTAACTGACGATCCTCGCTTTGCCAACAACGACGCACGTGTAGCCGACCGCGCGACGCTCCACGACCTGCTGCAGCGCGAGCTCGGCAACCTCTCAACCGATGCAGCGGTAGAGCAGCTCAACGCTGCGGGTGTGCCGGCTGGCGCGGTCAACAACATCGAGCAGGCGTTCGCGCTGGCCGAGCGCCTGGGACTCTCGCCGACCGTCGACGTTGGCGGCATGCGGCTGACCCGCAACCCGATCTCGCTTTCGCAGACCCCGCCCACCTACCGCTCAGCCCCGCCCGCTCGCCCGGCGTGAGCGATGTGCGGTCGAGCCGGTCACATACGATGCGAGCCGACCACCGATGGACGCCGATCAAGACATCGAGAGCGTTGCGGGCGTCCTGATCGTTGACGCGCTGTCCGACGACCTCGCGATCACCTGGGCGAGCCCGGGATTCGAACTGCTGACGGGCTACGGCGCGATCGAGGTCCTCGGCCGCAACGCACGACTGCTGCAAGGCCCTGACACCGACCCGCGTGCGATCTCGACGATCCGCCAGGCACTGGCAGACGGCACCGACTGCTACCTGACGGTGCTCAACTACCGCGCCGACGGCTCTCCGTTCTGGAACGAGCTGTCGATCAGCCCGCAGCGAGACAAACACGGCACCGTGGTGCGCTGGATCGCTGCGATGCGCGACGTCAGCGACAGGATGCGGCTGCAGCAGCAGCCGCAGGGAACGCCCGACTTCGACCAGCTAACCGGGCTACCGGGACACAGCGCCCTGTACGACGAGATGCGCGCAGCGCTCCACCGCGCGCGCGTCCACGACCGTGAAGCCGCGCTCCTGCTGATCGACATCGAGGACTTCGCCCAGGTCAACGATGCGCACGGGCGCGACGTGGGCGACGCGATCCTGCGAGCCGCAGCCGATCGCCTGCGAGGGCTCGTCCGGCCGGGCGACACACTCGCCCGCACAAGCAGTGACGAGTTCGCGCTGCTGCTCGCAGACGTGCCATCGAGGGCATCAGAGGTCGCTGCCGAGCTCGCGCTACGGCTGGACGCCGCGCTACGTGAGCCGTTCGGCTCAGACAGCCTCAAAATCGAGCTGCGTGCCAACACCGGCATCGCCGTGTTCCCTGGCGCCCTGACCGCACCGGAGCTCCTCACCCAGGCAACGATGGCGGCGGACCTGGCGCTGTCTCAGGGACGTCCCTATGTGATCTTCCAAGCCAAGCCGACGCGGATGCTTGTGAACGCAGACGAGGCGTTCGGCCCGGCCTCGTACGTCGACGAGCTGCGATCGATCCTCGCCACTGGCCAGATCATCTGCCTGCTGCAGCCGGTCATGGACATCACCGGCGAGGCCCCGGAGGTTGCTGGCTACGAGGCCTTCGCGCGCGGCCCAGAGGGCTCGGCCCTGCACGAGCCTCAGCGGCTCGTCGCGACCGCTGAGGCCGCGGGCCTGCTCGCAGAGCTCGATTGGGCGTGCCGCGCCGCGGCTTTGCATGCGGCCGCAGACCAGGGCCTACCCGAGGGCACGACGCTGTTCGTCAACACCACCGCTGCGACGATCGGCGACCCAGCACCGGCCGATCACCGCAGCAGCTCAGAGCTCTCTGGCCGCTACGACCTCGTGCTCGACCTGCCGGTTGCAGAGCTCGAGCGCGATGCGGTCGCAACGTTGCGCGCCGCTGCGCGCTGGCAGGCCCTCGGCGGCCGTTTGGCGATCGATGACCTCGGTGCGGGCACGCGCGGGCTTGGGCTGCTGCCGCTGCTCGATCCCGACGTGGTCAAGCTCGACCTCAGCCGCATCAGCGGCCACGCGCCGAGCGAGCAGGCGCGGCTGGCGACCGCCGTGACGGCGTACGCCGAGCGCACCGGCGGCCAGGTCGTTGCCGAGGGCGTCGAGAGCGCGAACGGCCTCACTACCGCTGCCGCGCTGGGTGCCCGGTTCGCGCAGGGCCGATTTTTCGAGTCCGGCGCAGAGCCCGACGCTCCCCTCGGCGGCGTTCCGCATCGGCCGCCGGGGCTGACGACGCCGCCCGTCGGCGCGACCGGCCCGTTCACACGCCAGGCCCATGAGTCGGTCTCCGAACACGATCCGCAAACCCCGTTCGAGATGCTCACCGCAGGCCGAGCCCCCGAGCGCCTGCCGCAGGCCGCCCTCGAGGCGGCGATGACACTCGCAGAGCAGCGCGCCCAGCACGGCGACGGGGTCGTCGTGCTGTCGGTACTTCCGACGCCGACGCTCCTCGATGAGGAACGCTCCGCGCGGATGCGCTCGATCGCGCGCCACTCCCCGCTCGTCGCGCTGTTCGGTGACGAGCTGGGCAGCGAGCCGGTCGCCGAGGCATCCGGCGTGCAGCTCGCGCCGGGCGACAGGCTGATCGGCAGCTGGTGCTTGGTCGTGCTCGGAACGGGACTCGCGATTGCGCTCGCGGCAGAGCAGCAGCCCGAAGGCGACTACCTGGTGGCCCGATCGACCGACCCCAACCTCGTCGTGGCAGCGGCCCGCACCCTGCTGCCGCGCCTGACTGCCGACTCGCTACGCAGCTAGGCGGCGGGCTCGTGCAGCTCGCGCGGCGCTGACGCTCGTAGGCGGTCGCGCAGATCGGCGACGTCCTCGTCGTCTGGATTGATCTGCAGCGCCTGCTCGCACGCGGTCAGCGCTTCGGCGCGATGTCCCGTGCGCGCGAGCGCGTGAGCGTGGCGGGACCAAACGTCGAACCGGGCAGGGGCCTTCTCGACGGCCGCGGTGGTGGCCGAAAGCTCTGCGCCGATGTCCCCGTACAGCTGTGCTGCGAGAGCCAGGTCGAGCAGCCCGTCGGCGGACGCGCCCAGCGCCCTTGCCTTCTCGAGCGCTGCGAGTGCTCGCACGCGGTCGAGCAGTGCGAGCCGCAGCCGCCCGACCCGCTCGAAAGCCGATGCGTCGCGGTCGTCGCAGGCGGCGGCGACATCAGCGGCATCCGCAGCGAGGTCGAGCGCGCCCATGTCTTCGTACAGCCGCGACGCGAAGCGGTGAGGTGCGGGGCGGTCGGGATCGCGCCGTGCCCAGTCGCGCACCGTGCGAGCAGCGGCCTCTCGGTTTCCGGCCTGCCAGAAGGCGAGCGTCAGCAGCCGCAGCACGCTGATGTTGTCCGGCTCGGCGTCACGGGCGTACACGAGGCGCTCGGCGGCCAGCGCGTACTCGCCTTCGTGCAGCGCGT
>CAZLKZ010000044.1:0-15241 GCA_964560235.1 uncultured Conexibacter sp.
CGTCCTGAAGTCGCGACCGGCATCCACGACCGCGTGGAGCTGGACCGAGAATCGAGAAACACATGACCACCGTTAGCAAGCGCTGCGCGGTCGTCGGCCCCGGCCGGATCGGGACCGCGATTGCTGCGTCACTGCGAGATGCCAGTTGGCAGGTCGATGGCCCCTACGGTCGTGGCGAGCGCCCGACAGCAGATGTGGTCCTGTTGTGCGTTCCCGATTCAGAGATCGCTGCCGCTGCGGCCGCGATCGAGCCGCGCTCAGGCCTGTTCGTCGGACACGTTTCAGGGGCCACGAGCCTCGCGCCTCTGGCGCCTCATCGCGCCTTCTCGGTTCACCCGCTGATGACGGTCTCCGGGCCAGACGCCGACTTCGCAGGCGCCCCGGGCGCTGTCGCCGGCGAGAACCCGGAGGCGTTGGAAATCGCTCGCGCGATCGCTACCGCACTGGGGTTGAACAGCTTCGAGATTGCCGATGATCGTCGGGCCGCCTACCACGCAGGGGCATCTGTCGCCTCGAACTACTTGCTGGCAGTGCTTGACGCGGCAGAGCAGATCTCCGGCCTCGATGCCGACCAGCTCGCGCCGCTCGTGCGTGCCACAGTCGACGGATGGAGAGCCAAGGGTGCCGGCGCGGCGTTGACCGGCCCCGTCGCGCGAGGAGACGAAGCGACGGTGGCTCGCCAGCGCGACGCAGTCGAACTCACCGCACCGCACCTGACAGGTGCATTTGACGCACTCACTGGGCTCACCCGCGAGCTTGCTCAGAGCCGAGACAAGGTGGCCGCATGACCATGGCCACAGCAGCCGTCGTCAGCAGCGTCGCTGAGCTGCGCCAAGAGCTGAGCCGCGTGCGCGATGCCGGGATGACCGTCGGGTTCGTTCCCACGATGGGCGCGCTGCACGACGGGCACCTGGCATTGATCGCTCAGGCCGCCGAGCGCACCGACTTCGTCGTGACATCGGTGTTCGTCAACCCCAAGCAGTTCGGCAACAGCTCGGACCTCGAGCTGTATCCGCGCAACCTCGACGCCGATGTGACCCTGGCCGCATCCGCAGGCGCACAGCTCATCTTCGCTCCGACGGTCGCAGACATCTACCCCGACGGCTTCGCCACCACAGTCACCGTGGACGGTCCGCTGACGTCCACGCTCGAGGCCGCCCACCGCGGCCCCGAGCATTTCCACGGCGTGACGACCGTGGTGACGAAGCTGCTGATCGCCACGGCTCCGGATGTGGCGGTATTCGGCGCCAAGGATGCGCAACAGCTGCTGGTGATCGAGCGGCTCGTGCGCGACCTCGGATTGCCCACACAGGTCATGCGCGGGGCGACCGTGCGCGAGCCCGACGGCCTAGCGATGTCGAGCCGGAACGTGCGGCTCACCGCTGAGGCCCGTGAGCGTGCCCTCGGCCTGAGCAAAGCGCTCTTCGCAGCTGCAGATGCCGCAGCAGCCGGAGCACGTACGCGCGAGGCCGTGCTCGCACCGGCGCAGGCGGTGCTTACCGCGCACGACATCACGCCCGAGTACCTGGCACTCTGCAGCGCCGCCACGCTGACTGAGCTCGATTCGATCGAAGGCTCTGACGGAGCCCTGGTGCTGATCGCCGCCGACCTCGACGGCGTACGCCTGATCGACAACGTCTTCCTCCCCCACAACCACCAACCGGAGCACTGAACCACCAATGCAGCGCACGATGCTGAAGTCCAAGATCCACCGAGCAACCATCTCGGACTGCGATCTGCACTACGTCGGATCGATCACGATCGACGCCGATCTCCTCGACGCAGCCAACATCCGTGAGCACGAGCAAGTGCATGTTGTCGACGTCGACAACGGCTCACGCTTCGAGACCTACACGATCGCCGGCGAGCGTGGGTCCGGAACGATGCAGGTGAACGGCGCGGCAGCACGCCTAGTGCACCGCGGCGACACGATCATCGTCATCTCCTACGCGCAGTACGACGAAGCCGAACTCGACGCTTACGAGCCGGTTGTCGTGCACGTCGAGAAGGACACCAACCGCGTCATCGACATCGACGCGGCAGTAGCAACCCTCCTCTCCTGAGAAACGAGGCACCAGTCATGTCCACGATGCGCAACGTCCAGATCCCGGCAGACGAGGGGACAGCGGGGCCCGGCTTCGGCGGCCATGTGGCCGCCTCCGCCACCCGCATGCGACTGCCCGTAAACCTGCACCGGATGGCCGAGAAGCGCCGCACCGGTGAGCCGCTGGTGATGGTGACGGCCTATGACTACCCGAGCGCTCTCGCTGCCGACAAGGCCGGCGTAGACCTCGTGCTCGTCGGCGACAGCGGTGCGATGACCGTGCTCGGCTACGACTCCACCGTGCCGATCACGCTCGACGAGCTGCTCGTGCTCGCACGCGCAGTGCGACGTGGCCTCTCGACCCCGTTCATGGTCGGCGACCTGCCGTTCGGCTCCTACGAGGTATCCGATGAGCAGGCGATCCAGACCGCGATGCGGTTCGTCAAGGAGGCGGGCTGTGACGCAGTCAAGCTCGAAGGCGGCGGGCCGACCTCCGTCGCGCGGGCCCGTGCGATCGTCAACGCCGGCATCCCCGTGATGGGCCATGTCGGGCTCACCCCGCAGACCTCGACGGCCCTCGGCGGCTACAAGGCCCAGGGCCGTACCGCTGATGCGGCCCTGCGCGTGTTCGATGAGGCGAAGGCGCTGCAGGACGCCGGGTGTTTCTCGATCGTGTTCGAGGCGATTCCGAGCGCGGTCGCGAGCGCAATCATGCCGCACATGGACGCACTGATCATCGGGATCGGTGCCGGTCCCGACACCGACGGCCAGGTGCTTGTGTTCCATGACCTCCTAGGCATCCGCGAGGGTCGCGGGGCGCGCTTCGTGCAGCGCTACGCCAACCTGCTCGATGAGATGGTCGCCGGTGTCGAGGCGTTCGGCGCCGACGTGCGCGAGCGTCACTACCCGAGCCCGGACCACGGCTACACCATTCCCGACGAGGAGTTCGCGGCCTTCCGCGCTGATCTCGCCGAGCGGCTCGGTTAGCGACGTAGCCGGGCGGCGAGCGCGGCTGACAGCAGACCAACGGTCACAGCGCCGTTGAAATACAGCGGGCTGAGCCAGAGCGGCACGTGGAACGCGTCGACGTCGACGTAACGGAAGAAGCCGTCCGAGGCCCTGATCCCCTCTGCGACGGGACCGCTCACCCCAAGCAGCACCGACAGCAGCACAATCCGGTTGAGCGGCAGTCCGGAGAGGCTGAGGTGCGGCAGCCAGACCAGCATGAGGATCGCGTACAGCAGCATCGGACTGCCGTCGAGCACCCCGGTGAGGTTGTAGAGCACTAGGAAGAGCACGAGGCTGGTGAGCACGGTGGGAGTCGACGGGCGCGCCAATGCCCGCCCGCCGAACAACAATCTGCCTGCGATCGCGCACACCGCCCCAATGACCACGAATCCGCCGAACACGGCGAGCGTGGGCTGGTCGGGCAGCAGGCCGCCCGAGTTCGGATCGCTGTAGACCAGCACGTCGTTACGGACGTGCGCCGTGTAGTCGGTGATCGTGAGCAGCACCGCGATCGCCAGCGCGAAAAGGCTCCATGCCCCGATCTGCTTGGTCATGAGCGACCTTCGATCGTCTTGATGACTCTGGCCGGTGCGCCGGCGGCGATCGAGTGCGGCGGAATGTCGGTCGTAACGACCGAATTCGCCCCGATCACACAGCGCTCACCGACGGTCACGCCACTCGTGAACACCACGTTCGCTCCCGCCCACACGTTGTCGCCGATCACGGTCGGCCCCTTGCTCGTGAAGCCCTGCCACGGGACCGGCACTTCAGGATCGTCGAACCTGTGGTTGCCGTCTGTAATGAAGCAGCCGTTCGCGAACATGCAGTGTGCGCCGATCTCCACCCGGTCGGTCGCCGCGACCATGACGTTGCGATTGAGGAACGTGCCCTCACCGATCGACACCGTCGCCTCCGGGCCGACGGTGATCCACACACCGGGCTCTGTCAGCACCTGAGCGCCAAGTTCGAGCCTGCCTTCCCTCATCGCCGAGAGCACGTTGCCTTCGATCGGCCAACGGCAGAAGGCCCTACGGCGAGCGAACTCGCGGTGAATCCGCAGCCGGTTCCACGGCAGCGAGTTCTGCTCGTACCAGCGCCACTTCTGCCACCACAGCTTGCCTCGAGCGAGCGTGTCCCCCATATGCCGGCTCAGGACTGAGGCTGGTCAGGGTCAGCAGGCGGAGGCTTAACCGCCTGCTGTACGCCCTGTAGCGACGTGTCGTCAGCGAGCCGCTTCTCGGCAGCTCGGATCTGCTCGGTTAGCTGCTGGCCCGCTTCACGAATGCCGCCGCCGATCTCACGGACGAGGTCTGCCAGCTGCTGCGAACCTGTCGCCGCGCGCTCTGCCTGCGCACGCGCGGCGCTCAGGAGTGTCTCGGCCTCGGTACGGGCGTCGCGCATTACCTTGCGCGCCTCAACCTGGGCTTCCTCAACAGCGCGCTCGTGCTGGCTGTCGAGCTCACGCTTGGCACGGTCGACTTCCTGCGCGACGCGGCGATCGTGGTCTGCGAGCAGCTCGCGCTCAAGTGACGAGGTGCGCTCGGTGACCCGCTTCTCGATCTCCTGCTCCTGCTCGTCACGGAGCCGCTGGGTCTCGGCCAGCATCGCGGTCCGCTCTCGCTCAAGTTCCTCAGCGGCGCCCGCGACGATCCGTGCGGCCTCGGCCCGAGCGTCAGCGACGATCTGCGCAGCGTCGGCGTGGCCCTGGTCGAGAGCCATGCGCGCCTGTGCGCGTGCCTTTCCGAGCAGCGAGTGAGGGTCGGTGTCGTCCGGCAGTTCGACCGCGGCGGATGGCGACGGAACTGGCACCGGAGGCGCAGGATCTGGCTCCCGCTCTGGCTCGGCCGCAGGCTCCTGGGCAGCCGGAGGCGCAGGCATCGCCGACTCGGGCGGCCGCGGGGCGGCGTGCTCGGGGGCATGCTCAGGCTGACGGGGCTCGGCCGGTTCAGGGGACGCCGACTGCGCAGGGGGCGCCGCGGCTGGCGGGGCACCGGTCGACTGCGCGAACTCATCGGTAAACGGACGGTGCCGCACGGTGAGTTCGACGACGCGTTGGCCGTTCTGATCGGTGGTGTCTCGCTCTGAGACGAGCTCGATGTGGCCGTACCTGAGCGTGAGGTCTGTCAGCAGCGTCGCGCGGTCAGGACCGGTGACGGTGACGACGTTCTGTGAGCTGTCGCCTGAGGACATCGGCCTTAGACCGTACAGGTCGCGGCGAACGGCAACGCTAGGCGGGAACAGGCGTGCGACGCGGCTTGCGCGCAGGCTTGGCCGCGGATTCAGGCAGCAGCGGCTTGAGGAAGATGCCTGTGTAGGAGGTCTTGTGCTCGGCGACCTGTTCGGGAGTGCCGGTCACAACCACGGTGCCGCCCTCTTCCCCACCCTCAGGCCCCATGTCGATGATGTGGTCGGCGGTCTTGATGACGTCGAGGTTGTGCTCGATGACAACAATCGAGTTGCCCGCGTCGACGAGTCGCTGCAGCACTTCGAGCAGACGCTGCACATCTGCGAAGTGCAGGCCTGTGGTCGGCTCGTCGAGGATGTACAGCGTCGATCCGGTTGCGACCTTGGCCAGCTCCGTCGCAAGCTTCACGCGCTGAGCCTCACCTCCGGACAGGGTGGTGGCGGGCTGCCCGAGCCGGATGTAGCCGAGCCCGACGTCGCGGAGGGTCGCGAGCCGCCTGTGGATCTTCGGGATGTGCTGGAAGAAGTCGACGGCCTCTGCCACGGGCATGTCGAGCACGTCGGCGATCGTCTTGCCCTTGAACCGGACCTCGAGCGTTTCGCGGTTGTAGCGCTTGCCGTGGCACTGTTCACAAGGCACGTAAACGTCTGGCAGGAAGTGCATCTCGATCTTGATCTGCCCGTCGCCCTTGCACACCTCGCAGCGGCCGCCCTTCACGTTGAAGGAGAACCGGCCCGCCTTGTAGCCGCGCGCCTTCGCCTCGGGCGTCTTCGAGTACAGATCACGGATCACGTCGAACACGCCGGTGTAGGTGGCCGGGTTCGACCTCGGGGTGCGGCCAATCGGTGACTGGTCGATCTGGATGATCTTGTCGAGCTGATCGAGGCCGGTTACGGCTTGGTGGGAGCCCGGACGGTGCCGCGCTCGGTGAAGACGGTTCGCAACGGCCTTGTAGATGATGTCGTTGACCAGAGTCGACTTGCCCGAACCCGAGACTCCGGTGACGCAGGTCATCACTCCGAGCGGCACGTCGACGTCGACATCTCGCAGGTTGTTCGCAGAAGCGCCGCGCACCTCAACGATGCCTTGCGGCTTTCGACGCTTTGCCGGTACCTCGATCTGCTGCGCGCCCGAGAGGAACTGGCCGGTGAGCGAGTCCTTCACCTTCATGACTTCCTTGGCCGTGCCTTCGGCGACCACCTTGCCGCCGTGCTCGCCGGCGCCAGGGCCGATATCGACCACGTGGTCGGCGGCGAACATCGTCTGCTCGTCGTGCTCGACCACCAGCACGGTGTTGCCGAGGTCGCGCAACCGTTCGAGCGTGGCGATGAGCTTGGTGTTGTCCCTCTGGTGCAGGCCGATCGACGGCTCGTCGAGCACGTACAGGACGCCAACGAGTGCTGAGCCGATTTGAGTAGCCAGTCGGATCCGTTGTGCCTCCCCGCCCGAAAGCGTCGCGGCAGCACGGTCCATCGAGAGGTAACCGATACCGACGTTGTCGAGGAACTGCAGCCGCTCGCGAATCTCGCGGACGATCAGCCGGGCGATGTGGCGCTCGGTGTCCGTCAGCGACACCTCATCGAACCAATTGAGCGCCGCACGTACCGAGAGGGCGCAGAACTCGTGGATCGCCTTGCCGCCCACGAGCACGGCGCGTGACTCCGGACGAAGGCGTGCGCCGCCACAGTCCGGGCACGGCACCTTGGCCATGAACTGCTCGATCTTCTCGCGTGAAGCGTCGGAGTCGGACTCGCTATAGCGCCGCTCGAGGCTCGGGATGATGCCCTCGTAGCGGGTCGCGTAGGTGCGCTTGCGACCAAACCGGTTCTCGTAGGTGATCGTGACCGTGTCGCCGCCCAGTCCGTAAAGGAAGACCTTCTTGGCTGCTGAGTCGAGCTCGCGCCACGGCACGTCGAGGGAGATGCCGCGCTGCTTGGCGATCGCCTCCATGACCTGCCGGTAGTACTGCGGTGCACCGCTCGACCAGACCGCGACCGCCCCCTCACCGATCGTCAGCGACGGGTCGGGGATCACCATCTCGGGATCGATTTCAAGCTGTGCCCCGAGCCCATTGCACCGCTCACAGGCGCCGTGCGGCGCGTTGAAGGAGAAGATCCGTGGCTCGAGCTCAGGGATCACCGGCCCGTGGTCGGGGCAAGCGAACTGTTCGGAGTAGAGGGTGACCATCCCGGTGCCGTCCTTCGGCACCGTCTCGATCTCGACCATGCCGGCAGCGAGAGCGACCGCAGTCTCGATCGAGTCGGCCAGACGTTTGCGAACCTCGCCGCGCATTACAAGCCGGTCCACGACGACTGAGATGTCGTGCTTGTAGCGCTTGTCGAGCGAGATCTCCTCGTCGAGTGTGCGCAGCTCGCCGTCGACCTTCACCCGCTGGAACCCTTCGGCACGCAGGTGATCGAGCAGCTTCGTGTACTCCCCTTTGCGGCCGCGAGCCACCGGTGCAAGCACCATGAAGCGCTCCCCTTCGCGGAGCTCCATCACCTGGTCGATGATCTGCTCTGCCGACTGGCCGCTGACCGGCTTGCCGCACAGGTGGCAGTGAGGGTGACCGATCCGCGCCCACAACAGGCGCAGGTAGTCGTAGATCTCTGTGACCGTGCCAACGGTCGAGCGCGGGTTACGAGACGTGGTCTTCTGATCGATCGAGATCGCAGGCGAAAGGCCCTCGATCGAGTCGACGTCGGGTTTGTCCATCTGCCCCAGGAACTGCCGCGCGTATGCACTCAGCGACTCGACATAGCGGCGCTGACCTTCGGCGTAAATGGTGTCGAACGCCAGCGAAGACTTGCCCGATCCCGAGAGCCCGGTGATCACCGTCAGCGCATCTCGCGGGATCGTTACGTCAATGCCCTTGAGATTGTGCTCGCGCGCTCCAGCGACTGTGATGACGTTCTTCGGCGGCACGCGTTCGAGTATAGGAATACGAACGGATGTTCGATGCCGGAGGGCCGGCTAGCTGTCTGGGTCTGCGGGAGTCTCGTCGGGCTCGGCGGGCCCGAACTCCGCGTAGACCTCGTCGAGCACCTTCTCGATGTCGACACCGGGGTAGTGCTCGGCCAGCTCGGCTCCCGCCTCGTCTCGGTCCCGGCCTTCGAGAGCCATGTCGAGCGCGACCAGGCGAGCGCCTTCGTTGTCAGGCTCACCGGATGACGACCCAGCGTCGACCGTCGGCGCTTCGGCGGCAGGCTCGCTGACTTCGAGCTCATCCTGGGGCGCAGGCTCGGCGGGCGCCTCAAGCTCCGCGATCGTGCTGGAGATGTCCGCCAGCTCGCGGTCGAGCTGCGCGGCGCCCCTGCCGAGGCCGCCGACGATCTCCGCGATCGCCTCTTCCATCGCCGCAGCTCGCTTCTCGATTGCAGCGGTCGATGCCCGAACGCGCTCGAGGTGGGCCTCCCCCTCCGCGATCGCCTCGGCGCGGATACGTTCGGCGTCAGCGTGAGCGAAGCGCTCGATCTCGGCCGCATTCTCCTGAGCCGCCGCGATGATCGACTGCACGCGTCCCGCGACCTGCTGCGCGTTCTCACCGGGGGCTGCGGGCAACACATCGCCCACGCGAATCGGCTCGATCTCGCCGCTCGTCACCGCGGCGCGTCGCCGCCAGAACCCCTTACGTGCTGCCATCGCTCGCAGACGATACCCGTGAGAAGATGCTCAGCATGCAGTTGAGGAGACTGATGCCACTGTCGATGCTCCTGATCGTGGGCCTTGCCCTGCCGGCCGCCTCCGGCGCCGTCACCGTGAGTGCGAGCAGCGAAAGCGTCGTCCGGCCGAACAACGATTACGGCGAGCAGATTTGGACCATCCACATCGAGGCGGCACCTGGAGAGGCGAACCGCATCGAATCGAGGAACACGGTCGTCAAGGACTTTGGCGCGTCGATTCAGATGGGCGTCGGCTGCATGGCGCTCAATGAGCGAGCGGTTGCCTGCCCGCCCCCGGGCCCCACCGAAGTACGCGTGGTTGTCGATACCGGGGACGGAGATGACAGCGCGCTGATCTACTCCGACTGGTGTGAGGTGAATCTGGGATCGGGCGACGACCGCGTCAACGCCGCCTGCGCCCTGGCGAGTATCCACGGCGGAGAGGGACGCGACGACCTCAACTCATCCGGTGCCGCGCCGGTTGGCAACACAACCCTGACTGGCGGCCCTGGCAACGACACGCTCTCCGGCAACGGTCAGACGACCAAGCTGGTCGGTGGGCCTGGAGACGATCGGATGAGCTGGGGAGTCGTCTCTTACGCCGACCACCGCTCCGCGGTCAAAGCCGAACTGACGCCGCGGCGAGGTACCGGCGGCGCGAGTGGGGAACGCGACAGATTCGGCTACGGAGTGACCGACATCGAAGGCGGCGCGGGCGACGACACACTGATCGGGAATGCATCCGACAACGTGCTGATCGGAAATGGCGGGAGCGACCGCCTGATCGGCGGCCCTGGCAATGACAGCCTTTATGGCGATATCAGCCACACGATTCCGCCGACAACGCCCAAACTCCAGGCAGACGCAGTTGACGGAGGTCCAGGTAGTGACACGCTTACCACCGGAGCTGGCGGCCGCGCCCTGGGGGGACCAGGCGCCGACACCATCCGAATCAATCCCGGTGCCACCGCGATCGGAGGCGCCGGCGCAGACAGCGTGACCTTGGAGATTCCCTACGCGCCAAGCCGGTCTCAGACACGCATCGACCTGCGTGACGGTGCGCGTCGCGACGACTTCAGATGCATTCGAGGCGACCGGCGCGACCGGGCCAGGCTCGGCTCCGTACTGATCCAGCTTGACCAGGGCGAAAAGCGCCCTCGCCGCACGTGCGGGCTCGACGTGGCCTTCGAACGCTGACAGTTGTCAGGCTACGGCGCCTGCAAATCGTGCAAGCGATTGAGGTCGCGCCGAAGTTCGCGCAGCTCGTCGCGTAGCCGGGCCGCGTACTCAAAACGCAGGTCTTCCGCGGCTGCCTGCATCTCTTCTTCCAGCTCCACGATCGTCTGCTGCAGCTGGTCCGGGGTCATCGCCTCGACCTTGGAGTTGCGCTTGCGCCGTTCGCGAGCTCCGCGCCCCTTGGGCGTCTTCGATTCGCCCTGCAGGAACTCGGACATGTCCGAGATGCCCTTCACGATCGACGCCGCGGTGATGCCGTGCTCCTCGTTGTACGCGAGCTGGATCTTGCGGCGGCGGTCGGTCTCCTCCAGCGCCGCCCGCATCGCAGCGGTCTCCTTGTCGGCGTACATGATCACCCTGCCGTCGACGTTTCGCGCTGCGCGACCGATGGTCTGAATCAGCGAAGTTTCGCCGCGCAGGAAGCCTTCCTTGTCGGCGTCGAGGATCGCGACAAGCGTGACCTCGGGCAGGTCGAGACCCTCTCGCAGCAGGTTCACGCCGACCAGCACGTCGAACTCGCCGAGCCTCAGGTCACGGATCAGCTGGATGCGATCGAGGGTGTCGACCTCGGAGTGCAGGTACCTGACCTTGATGCCCATTTCGAGCAGGTAGTCGGTGAGGTCCTCGCTCATCTTCTTGGTGAGCGTCGTGACCAGCACGCGCTCGTCCTTGTCGGTGCGCTGGCGGATCTCGTTCATCAGATCGTCGATCTGGTTCTTCGTCTGGCGCACGTCGACCGGTGGGTCGACGATGCCAGTCGGCCGCACGATCTGCTCGACGACCTGGTTTGAGTGCGAGCGCTCGTACTGGCCAGGAGTGGCCGACACGAACAGCATCTGGTCCGTGATCGAGAGGAACTCGTCGAACGTCTGGGGCCGGTTGTCGATGGCACTCGGCAGACGGAAGCCGAAATCGACGAGCGTCTGCTTGCGCGAGCGGTCCCCCTCGGCCATCGCACCGATCTGCGGGACCGTCTGGTGCGACTCGTCGATCATGCAAACGAAGTCGTCGGGGAAGTAGTCGATGAGGCAGTACGGCCTGTCCCCCGGCTGCCTTCCATCGAGGATCCGCGAGTAGTTCTCGATGCCATTGCAGAAGCCCATCTCCCGCAGCATCTCCATGTCGTACTGCGTGCGCTGGCGCAGCCGGTGCGACTCGAGCATCTTGCCCTCGGCTTCGAGCTCAGCGCACCGGGTGTTCAGCTCGCGGCCGATCTCCTCGACGGCCTTCTCGATCGTCCCCTCACGCACGTTGTAGTGAGAGGCCGGCCAGATGCCGACGTGCTCCATCTCGGCCTTCACGAGCTCGCCGGTCAAGGGGTCGAACTCCTGCAGCGACTCGACCTCGTCGCCGAAGAAGCCGATCCTGTAGGCGGTCGTCTCGCTGTATGCCGGGAAGATCTCGAGCGTCTCCCCTCGCACCCGGAACGTGCCGCGCCCGAGCGCCTGGTCGTTGCGCACGTACTGGATCGAGACGAGCTTGCGCAGCAGCGCATCGCGGTCGTACTCAGAGCCGCGGGTCAAAGTGACGAGGTTGTCGTTGTAGGTCTGAGGCGAGCCGAGCCCGTAGATGGCGGACACCGAAGCGACGATCAGCACGTCGCGCCGCGCGAACAGCGCGGCGGTCGCAGCGTGACGCAGGCGATCGATCTCCTGGTTGATCGCCGAGTCCTTCTCGATGTACAGGTCCTTCGACGGAACGTACGCCTCAGGCTGGTAGTAGTCGTAGTAGCTGACGAAGTACTCGACTGCGTTGTCAGGAAAGAACGCTCGAAACTCGTTGCAGAGCTGCGCTGCCAACGTCTTGTTGTGTGCGAGTACCAGCGTGGGCCGCTGGGTCTCCTCGATGATCCCGGCCATCGTCATCGTCTTGCCGGTGCCGGTGGCACCGAGCAGGGTCATCATGCGCTCGCCACGCTCGACCGCAGCGGAGATCTCACTGATTGCGTGCGGCTGATCGGCGGCCGGACTGAACGCTGAGTCGAGACGGAACCGGGGCACGCCCACACGGTACTGGCCCTACGGAATGCGCTGAGCGGGCGTCTGCTCGGACCGCCGGTTGACCTTCCACCGGCCCTCTACGTTGGCCGGTGCAAGGAAATACGGCGGCTGGCTGCGGAGCAGGCGGTCGTCGTACTGGTAGTCCTTGACGTAGCCGCTGCCCGGGCTGCCGCTGCGGAACACGCCGACGGTGCCTCGGTAGTACTGCGCGATTGAGCCCATGACCTTGAGGGTGCCGAGCGGACTTCCGCAGCCGTAGTTGTCGACCTGGAACGAATGCTTGAGCGACAGGATCGACGCCTGAATCTCGTTGACGGTGTCGTAGGTGACGTTGCCGAGGCCGTTGCAGGGGTTGCTCGAATCGTAGGCACGGCCGTACGGGTCACCTGTCATCGGGTGGTACACGCGTACGTAGTTGTTCGCGATCAGGCCAAGCAGCGCGTCGCTGCCGCTCGTGCGCGTGAGGTCGCCATAGACGATGATGTCGTTGGCGGCGCCGATCGTGATGCCCGAGTTGTAGGTGCCGCGCACTGCCACGTCTCCGCAGCTCTCAGAGTTCGTGTAGCTCGTGCGCGCGGCGACCGCGTAGTTGACCTGGCACTGACCGCCTGCGGATCGCACGTAGATCACGCCGTTGTCAGGCAGCGGCATCTTGTCGACCTTGCCCGTGCACTTAATCGAGCCCTTGCCCGTTGCCGGGTCGTACTGCGACCACGGATCGTGGCCGACCGTCGATCCGCCAGCGCGGTAGACCCAGACCTCGTCATCGTGGAAGTCGAGGCAGGTCTGTCCGTAGAAGGTGTAGGCCGGAGTTGCGAGCTGATCGAGGGCCTGGTTACCGGCAGGCAGGTCGAGGTGGCTGACCTTCTTCTTGGTGGCCTTGTAGACCGGAGGCCCGCCGTTGCAGCTGTAGCTACCGGAGCCGCCGACGTGCCAGTTGCTCGTAGTCGTCTCGAAGACGTCGCTCGAGTTGCGCCCGAACGTAGCCTCGCACGCGTAGACGGTCTCGTCGTTCGTGTGCAGTGATCCGTTGATCGAGTCACCCGATCCGAACTGGATCTGCACGCACTTCGGGTTGCCCGACTGAGCGTCGCGGGCGGTGCGTGCGCGGTCACATATCGACTTGCCGTCGGTCGCGAGCGCGGTTACGCCCGAGATCTGCGGGTCCATCGTCTCCCAGTTGGAGAAGTAGACGTACTTGACGAACTCGCTGGCCTGCTGGAGGTTCGCGATCACCGACCGGTACTGACCGTTCGCGAAGCCGGTAGCCCGGATGCGCAGGAAGCCCTTCTGCAGAGCCGTGTTCCACGGATCGGTGGTGCTGCACGAAACAGGCGCGCCGTTCTTCTTGATGTTGAGGATCTCGACGCGGAACTTGGCGCTGCCTCCCGCGATCGTGCGCCAGCCGTTTGCCCCGGCCTTCGGTGGGCCCTCCAGCGTGAGCGGTGCCGAATCGTCAGCGGAGTCGGCGCACTTGACCCAATAGTCGGGGTTGACGCGAAGCCTGTAGGCGTACCAGTCGACACCGGCCTGAGCGGCTGAAAGAGCGCGCTTGCGGTCCTGGTCCTTGCGCGCGAGCGGCATGTCGCCGGTCGCCGCGCCCCAGGCTGCGACGGCGAGCATCGACAGCACTGCCATCGTCATCACGACGGTGACCATGGTGAAGCCGTCCTGCGCGGCTACGAAGCGCCTGTGTTTGGCTGAGGTCAGCATCGCGGCCCCTGATCGAGTGACTGTGTCTGCACGTTGCTCGACACGTAGTTCTGGGTCTCCATCTGCGTGGAGCGCTTGTCGTCGTCCTTGCCGGTGCGGGTCGGCAGGGCGCGCAGGTTGACGTCGATGCGGAGCACGCGGGCGCGCTCGTCTGCCGTGAGTGCAGAGCCGCCCGCCTGGAACTGCGAGAGAGCCCCCGTGTCAGCGTTGTTGGTGCCGTAGTAAGTGAAGACGTTCTTGCCGGTTGCCGGCACGACCTGCTGGATCAACTGGTTAGAGCTCGTGGAGCTAGCTGCCCAGGCTTTATAGCCCGCGACGTTCTCGGCACCCGTCAGCGGGTAGCGGTACTCGGTGAGCGTCTTCGCAGCTGGGTCAAACCGCAGCTCGTACCCGACCGGATCGTCGTCGACGCCACCTATGTTGGCCGTGAACATCACCCGGTTCCTCTCCGCGACAACAACCGGGGCGCCGGCGCTGGTGACGCCGTTGCACACCTGTGCTCCCACGAGAGCCATCACGCGGTCGAGGCCGATCCGGGCACGCTGAGCTGCGTCCTCGCGATCCTGCACCTGCGCCGCTCCGGTAGAGCCCGAGAGGAACATGGTGAGAGCTGCTGCGAGTACGAGCCCGCCGATCGCCAGCGAGACCATCAGCTCGATGAGCGTCACGCCGCGGTCGTCGGCCGCTATGTGGCGGGCGGGACTCATGCGCAGAGGCTGCTGGTGGCTGTGGCTGTGCTGATGTTCAGGTCGATCGCGCGGGCGCCCGAGACGAGCGTCGGGTTGAGCGGGGTGTCAGTGCCGATCGGGGTGTTCTTGAAGATCACCGCGTAGCGCCGTGCGCTGCTGCCCGACGTGTTGTTGTCGATGCAGATGTTCCACACGCCGTAAGGCAGCGGGATCGAGGTCAGACCGTTGGAGTCGGTGGCGGCAGGGACCGGCCCTGCGTTGGTGCCTGCGGTGACGCCTGCCCTCGTGATGCGCTCGGTGCAGCCTTCCATGGTGGTGTTCGGCTCGGGCGAGACGGGGTCGGTGTTGGGCGTCGCGTATACGCGGTACCCCGAGCGCTTGGTCGTGCCCTGACGAACGGTCACCGCGATTGCGGGTAGGTCCACTGCCACAGTGGTTGCCGTGCCCGGGTTGACGCGGCCCGCTACGCCGGTCGCTTCCTTGTAGAGCTCAGGGTTGTTGCCGTCGCAGTTGCCTGCGTAGAAGCCGTAGTCATTCGCGAACGGGAAGAGCGTGCCCTGGTTCATCGTGTTTGCGACCGACGCGTTGGTGAACCGGCGCTTACCGACGGGAACCGACGTGATCCCCTGGTTGACGGCGCTGCTCGTCTTCCACGAGGCACGGTCGCCGCTGGTGATTGAGGCCGGGTTGGCGATCCGCTTGTT
>CAZLKZ010000045.1:0-6832 GCA_964560235.1 uncultured Conexibacter sp.
CCAAATCAGTCGAAATCTGAGACTTCGTGCGGTCCTACGCAGGCAACGGCGGCCTGGTCGGGATCGATCGACTTGCAGACTTCGACCACGTCGTCATAGGTGACGGCGTCGAGGCGATCGATCGCCAGGTCGGGGTTGATGTCGTCGCCGTGCACGATCGACTGGCCAGCCCCGTAACGCGCGACCGCGTTGGTGTTCTCAAACGCGAGCACCCTGCGCCCGGCCGAGTACGCGCGTGCCCGCTCGACCTCCTCCTCGGTTGGGCCGCTCTCGTGGAGCTCGCCGACGATCTCCCGCATCCGGCGGTAAGCCTCGCCGACCTTGCCTGACTCCAAGCCCGACCCAAGCTGCAGCAGCGCGCTGTCTGACCGGACGTGATCCACCGACCAGACCGAGTAACAGAGGCCGCGCTGCTCGCGGATCTCGTCGAAGAGGCGCGAGCCCATCGAGCCCCCGAGCAGGGTGTTGTAAATGCTGAGCGCAGCACGCTTCTTGGCGTCGGTCGGGTCGATCTGCGGGCTGTAGATGATGCGCAGGTGAGACTGGTTGGTGTCCCGTTCTTCCACGTCGGTGGCGATGTTGAGCGCCGGCGCCGGCTCGGGCGACGGTCCGGGGGAGAGGGTCGGGAAACGCCCGAACAGCTCTGAGAGCTCGTCGTCACCGGGCAGGTGGTCGATGTTGCCCGCGATGAACGCCCCGCCACGCTCTCCCGCCCACTGGCGCTCGCGGAACGACACGATCGCATCGCGCGTGAACGTCTCCAGATGCTTCTCTGGGCCGAGCACCGTGCGGCCCAGAGGATGGTCGCCAAACGCCACGCGGTCGATGAGTTCCTCGGCGACAGCCGACGGCTGGTCCTTGTAGCGCTGGATCTCCTGGATGACCACACCGCGCTCCTTGTCGAGCTCGGCTTGGTCGAGCAGCGGCCGACCGACGAAGTCCGTCAACAGGTCGATCGCCTCCGGCGCAGACTCCGCTCTCACCGTGATGTGGAAAGCAACCATCTCGTGCGATGTGAACGCGTTCAGCGAGCCGCCCATGCGCTCGGCGGTCTCGTTGACCTTCGTATAGTGGTCGTACTTCTCGCCACCCTTGAAGACGAGATGCTCGAGGAAGTGGGCCATCCCGTTCTCCTCCGCCCGCTCGGTGCGCGCACCGGCGTCGAAGGCCACCAGGATCGTCAGGGCACGAGTGCCGTCGATCGCGATCCGGTGGAGCGGAAGCCCGTTTGACAGTGCACTGCTCGAGATCTTGGGCACGCCCGCAATCTAGCTTGCACGGCACCTGCCAATGGCAGGCATCCTGATCATGGGTGGCGAACCACCCTCAAGCCCATGGCAATCGTGGAACGACACAAGCAGCAGAAAAACCGCGACGCCCGTCCGCAGGACCGGGCGGGATCCGTGATCGAGTTTCGTGGGGTCACCAAGTCCTACGGCGCCACCAACGGCGGCGTTGACGACATCTCGTTCGAGATCGCGCGCGGCGACTTCGTGTTCCTGGTCGGTTCGACCGGTTCAGGCAAGTCGACGCTGATGAAGCTCCTGATCAAGGAGATCGAGCCCGACGCGGGGCAGATCCGGGTGGCCGGGCACGACCTGCGCGACATCACGCGCAAGAAGGTGCCGTTCTATCGCCGCAACATCGGCATGGTCTTCCAAGACTTCAAGCTGCTGCCTGACCGCACCGTGCACGACAACGTCGCGTATGCGCTGCAGGTGACCGGGCACTCGCGCAAGGAGATCCGCGCCAAGGTGCCGGACGTGCTGCGCCTCACCGGGCTCTCGACGAAGCTGCACCACTACCCCGACCAGCTGTCGGGTGGCGAGCAGCAGCGCGTCGCGGTTGCGCGTGCGTTCGTCAACCACCCGCCGCTGCTGCTGGCCGACGAGCCGACCGGCAACCTCGACCCCGAGACGTCCGTTGGGATCATGCAGCTGCTTCACCGCATCAACCGCGCTGGCACAACCGTGCTCGTCGCGACGCACGATGCGCACATGGTCGACCGCATGCGCCGCCGCGTGATCGAGCTTTCTGCCGGTGAGCTCGTGCGCGACGAGTACGACGCGACCTACTCCACCAAGGACCTCGATACGGCCGAGTTCGCTCGCTTGCTGAACGACGATGGTCCCGACGACGAGATCGACAGCATCTTCTCCTAGCCGCCATGCATCCGACTTTCTTCATCAAAGAGGCGTTCCGTTCCATGCGGCGCAACGCCATCCCGAGCTTCGCCGCGATCGCATCGGTCCTCGTGACCGTGCTCGTGCTCGGCGTGTTCATTCCCGTCGTCCAGGCGACCACCGGCGCAGCAAACGATGTGCGCAACCGGCTGATCGTCAACGTCTACCTCAAGACGGACTCCTCGAAGGCTGACGCGCAGCGCGTGCAGACGCTGCTGCAGAACCGCGTTGATCACGTCAAGTCGCTGAAGTTCGTCAGCAAGGAAGCGGCGTATCAGGAGCAGAAGAAGCTCAACCCTGAGGCTTACGCGCTGCTCGGCTCCAACCCGCTGCCCGACACGTTCCGGATCACTCCCGACAACCCGGACAACATCCAGAAGATCCTCGATCAGATCCAGCCGCGCGGAGTGGCCGGCGGCGTGGTGCCGATCGACGACTCGATCGACGAGGCCGTCAGCGGCAAGCGCGAGAAGGAAAAGATCCTCACGATCACTCGCTTCGTGAAGATCGCGATGGGCCTGCTGATCACCCTGCTGCTGATCGCATCGATCCTCTTGATCTCTAACACGATCCGGCTCAGCCTGTTCTCGCGTCGTCGCGAGGTTGAGGTGATGAAGCTCGTGGGAGCGACCGACTCGTTCATCCGCTGGCCGTTCGTGCTGGAAGGCATCGTGCTCGGAGCACTCGGCGGCCTCGGCGCCGTGGCGCTGCTCGGTGTAGCCAAGCTCACGCTGATCGACCCGCTCGCTTCTGACTTCGCGCTGATCTCCACGCCTCAGACGATCGGCTTCGGTGCGCTTACCGCTCTGCTGATCGGTGCGAGCGTGATCGTCTCCGGCATCGGCTCAAGCCTCTCGCTGCGCCGCTTCCTGCGGGTCTGATCGCTGAGAATCGGCTGGACCCCAATAACGTGTGCGGCCGATGATCGCGCGCGTTAGCTCAGTCCTTGCCAGGGTCCTTGTGCTCCTGGTCGTCTTCGGCGCGATCCTCGTCGCAGGCATCTGGCTCGGCGGCCACCCGCACAACCTGCCGGACCCCGTGCGCGACCGCCTCGTGGAGGACAGCGGCGCGCAGCGCTTCAACGAGGCGCTCGGAGTCGTCGAATCAACCTTCTATCGGAAGGTCCCCCAAAGCACGCTCGTCAGCAACGCGATCAGTGGCATGGTCAAGGACCTCGACGATCCGTACTCCAAGTACTTCCCGCCGAAGGAGTACGAGGAGTTCCAGGAGAACCAGGCCCAGCAGTTCAGCGGTATCGGTGTGGGTGTCGGGCCAAACGACCTCGGCCTCCAGGTTCTGCGCACTTACCCCGACTCGCCTGCCCGCGAGGCCGGACTCAAGACCGGCGACATCATCGTTTCCGCCGACGGCAAGCCGCTGAAGGGCCTCAAGCTCGAGCAGGCCGTCGCGCTGGTGAAGGGACCAGAGGGCAGCAAGGTCGTGCTCGGCATCCGCCGCGACGGCAAGACCCGCAAGGTGACCGTTGCCCGCCGCGAGGTGATCGTGCCGTCGGTCGGGTCACGAATCCGCACCTACAACGGGCGCAGGTACCAGCAGATCGCGATCGGCGGATTCACCCAGTCCGACGTGACAGAGCAGGTCATCAAGGAGATCGAGAACGGTAAGAAGAAGGGCGCCAAGGGGGTCGTGCTCGACCTGCGTAGCAACCCCGGCGGGCTCGTCAGCCAGGCGCAGGGTGTCACCAGCCAGTTCTTGCCGAAGGGCAAGGTCGTGGTCTCCACCCGCGGCCGGTCGGTCCCGAGCGTGACGCTAAAGACGATCGGTGGCGCCGTGGCACCCGACACGCCGCTCGTGGTGCTGGTCGACAAGAACAGCGCGTCGGCATCGGAGATCGTCGCGGGCGCCCTGCAGGATCACAAGCGCGCCAAGCTCGTGGGCACCCGCACGTACGGCAAGGGCGTCTTCCAGCAGCTGATCGAACTCGGTGACGGTGGCGCGCTCGACCTCACTGCTGGCCAGTACTACACGCCCAACGGCCGCAACCTCGGTGCGGGCGGTAGCAAGAAGGGCGAGGGGCTCGCTCCTGACGTCAAGGTGCCCGGCGACAGCAACACGGCGGCATGGCGCGAACGGTCGCTCGAGACGGCTCTCAAGACCCTTGACGCCGAAGCACGGTGAGTAAAGGCCGCCGCTCATCGCGGCCGAAGCGAGGCCACGGGCGACAGCCGCGGGGGATGGAGGGTGGTCGTGAGCGGCGACCGTTCGTAGCGGATGTGGGGCCGGCGGTTGGCGACACGCTGGTTGGCGTGCTGGAGCGCCGTGGCAGGCTTAACCTGGTCACGCCGTTCTTCGAGCGCGCGCGGCCGATAGCTGTCGAAAAGACAGGCGATGCCAAGCACGGACAGCTGGTGCTCGCGTCCAACGGCCAGCGGGCGCGCGGAGGGGCACGCGTGCTGAAGGTGCTCGGGCAGCCCGACAACGCCGCAGCTGTGATCGAGGCGCACATGCTTCATCGCGGCCTTGCGCGGCGGTTCCCGCCGGGCCTCGAGCGTGCCGCGGCTGAGATCGCCGAGCAGGTCGCGGCCGAGGATCCCGGCGAGGGCGTACGGCACGACCTGCGCCCGCTGACGACCTTCACGATCGATCCGAAGACGGCCAAGGACTTCGACGACGCGATCTCAGCAGAAGCGACCCCCGACGGTTGGCGCGTGTGGGTGCACATCGCCGACGTGAGCGCATACGTGCGACCGGGGTCGCCTGTCGACCGTGAGGCCTATCTCCGAGCCACCTCGGTGTACGTGCCCGGCAAGGTCGAGCCGATGCTGCCCGAAGTGCTGTCAAACGGGGCGTGCTCTCTGGTGCCCGGCGAGGACCGGCTCGCGGTAACGATCGAGATGGAGATCGAGGGCGAGAAGGTCGTCCGCGACAAGGCCTACCGCTCGCTGATCCGCTCAGACGTGCGGCTGGCATACGAGGACGTCGACGACATCTTCTCCGGCACGGTCGCGGCGCCCGAGGTGGTGGACGCACCGCTCGCTGCCGCGCGTGCAGCCTCCGCGGCGCTCAAAGCCAGGCGTGATCGTGAAGGCTCGCTCGAGGTCACATCGAGCGAGCCGGAATTCGACTTCACCGCTGACGGCAGCGTCGCCGAGATGCGCGCGGCCGAACAGACGGAATCGCATCAGCTGATCGAGCACCTGATGATCGCCGCCAACGAGGCCGTCGCGCGGCGGCTCGACGCCGCCAAGGTGCCCACGCTCTACCGCGTGCATGAGCGCCCGGACCCAGAGGCCGCCGAGCGGCTGCTCGCCCAGCTTGCCTCGCTGAACATCCCCACTCCTGCCACAGGTGAGCGAGTCGCGCCGGCAGACGCAGCCGGCATCGTTGCCGAGGCGTCGCGACTCGTTGCTCAAGAGGTCGCAAGGCACGGCGGGGAAGGCGCTGCAGGGCTCGGGTCGCTGGTGCTGAGGTCGCTCAAGCAGGCTCGCTACGACCCGGTCAACCTCGGCCACGCCGGGCTCCACTCGGACGCCTACTGCCACTTCACCTCGCCAATCCGCCGCTACCCCGACCTTGTGTGTCACAGGGCGCTGCTGTCGAAGATCGGTGCGGGTGAGCATCAGCCGCGTGGCGGCAGTGCCATGTCCGAGGCCGCGCTGTGGACCTCAGCGCGAGAGCGCGACGCAATGGTGATCGAGCGGTCGGCCGATGACATCGCGGCGGCGTTCCTCCTGGAGGATCGATTGTCGGCAGGCAACCTGCCGGAGGACTTTGGCCGCGGCGAGATCGTTGGCCTCGTCGGGGGTGGTGCGTTCATCCGCTTCGGTGGAGGGTTCGAGGGCTTCCTCGCTGTGCGCCGAATCGGAGGCGACTGGTGGGACGTCAACGAGGAAGGCACGATCCTGCAGGGCGCAAGCACCGGACGTACGCTCAGGATGGGGCAGGTGCTCGACGTGAGGGTGCTGCGCGTCGACGCGCCGCGGGGTCGGGTCGACCTCGACCTCGTTTGAGCAGCTGACGTGCGGTGTGGGTTTCATACCGCTGGTTGCCGAAACCTGCACCGCAGTGCGTAACTTCGCGCCAGCTACGCTGAACTAGCCATGGCCAAAGGCGGCAAACGCAAGGTCGCGGCGGGGGATGTCGCGACCAATCGCGCAGCCAGCCACCGCTATGAGCTCAGCGACAAGCTCGAGTGCGGCATCGCGCTGCTCGGAACTGAGGTCAAGGCGCTGCGCGAGACGGGCGCCACGATCAAGGACGGCTTCGTGACGATCACCGAGGGCGAGCTGTGGCTGCACAACGTGCACATCCCGCAATACGCGCCCGCCAGTCACAACAACCACGAGCCCGAGCGCACGCGCAAGCTGCTCGCGCACCGCGGCGAGATCGAGAAGTACCGCGGCAAGGTGACCGAGCGCGGGTTCACGATCGTGCCGACTCGCATCTACTTTTCACCTGACGGCCGCGCCAAGGTCGAGGTGGCACTCGGTCGTGGTAAGGATCGCTTCGACAAGCGCCATTCGATCAAGGAGCGCGAGACCAAGCGGGATCTCGATCGCGCGCTGCGTGAGGCGAACCGATAGCGGGCTTCGGTTGCCGGGTAGTCTTCCCGGATGACCGGACTCGCAGCAGCCACAGGTGTAAAGGACCCGTCGACGGTCACCCGTGATGGGGTTCTGAAGACCCCG
>CAZLKZ010000045.1:6932-14366 GCA_964560235.1 uncultured Conexibacter sp.
CACAGGTGTAAAGGACCCGTCGACGGTCACCCGTGATGGGGTTCTGAAGACCCCGACGATCGACGGCGTCACGGTGCGCCCCGCACCGACGCACACCGATCACCGGGGCTCGGTCGTGGAGCTGCTCAGCGAGGGCTGGCCCGAGTACTTCGGTGACGGTGCTCCTCACATCTACCTGGCAACGATCGTGCCCGGTGTGGTCAAAGGCTGGGTCTGTCACATGGGGCAGGACGATCGATCTGTGGCGCTGTTCGGTCGCTTGCGTTGGGTGCTCTACGACGGCAGGGAAGAGTCACCCACGAAGGGCCTCATCCAGACCGTGACTCAGACCGAGGCCACTCGATCCCTGATTACGGTGCCCGAAGGCGTGTGGCACGCCGTGCAGAACGTCGGCCACACCGAAGCTGGCTTCGTCAACATGCCGACCGTCGCCTACGACCACGGCGACCCTGACAAGCACCGGCTACCGCTGGACACCGACAAGATCCCCTTCAGCTTCTAAGCGCGATGTCGGCGCCGCGTCTGAGCGTCATCATCGCCTCCTACCGGTGGCCGGAGGCCCTGGAGCTCAGCTTGGCCAGCGCGCTCTCACAGAGCGAAGCGGACATCGAGGTGCTCGTGGTGGAGGACGGGGAGGACACCGCATCCCGCGACGTGGTCGAACGAGCAGGCGACAGCCGCGTGCGATGGATGGCTCTGGACCCACCGTGCGGCGGCCAATCCGGGCCCAACGCACTGGGCATCGAACGAGCGCACGCCCCGTTCGTCGCATACCTAGGCCACGACGACATCTGGCACCCCGAGCACGCTTCTTCGCTGCTAGAGGTCCTGGACTCCGGGGTCGACATGGCGCACGCCACCACCTTGATGCTGAGCGACTGGACCCAGCCCGAGCAGACAGGGATCGCCGGTACCAGCACGTGGACGATCGAGACGTTTGTGCCGCCGTCGTCGCTCGGCCACGTGCGGTTGGGGCCACGAATTGCCCAATGGACGCCCCCGGCACACGATGGCCGGCCAATCGACTACCGCTTCCTCGCTGACTGCCAAGCCCTCGGCGCTCGAGTGGGCAGCACGGGGCGTGCGACTGTCGTCAAGTTCCCGGCTGCCTGGCGTAAAGACAGCTACGTGACGCGAGACGTCACACCGCAACGCGAAGCGGTCGCCGCGCTGGCACAGGATCCAGAGGCCATGTCGGAACGGGTAGCTCAGAGCCTCGCCGCAGGCGTGCAGGGAGAGTGGCCGGCCCCGCCCTTGTACCCACCGGGCGTCATCGCTGACTACACGAGGCGCAGCAAAGGCCTGCCAGCACTCAACCATCCGACCCATCGCTGGACGATCGACACCGTGCCACCGGGAGCCAACTGGCATGGCCACGAGTCAGACAGCCTGGGTGCGTTCTCGTGGACGCACGGCGACAAGCGTGCCTGGGTGCGCGTCGACCGCCCGCAGGCGGCCGAGCTGACCGTGCGGATCACTCTCGCGCACGTCGTCGCCGAATGGCAGCTCGACAAGCTCGCCCTGGACGTGGATGGAACCGAGGTTGAGCTACAGCGATCGGCCAGCGACCCGGGACTGGTCTTGATCGGGCAGCTCGCCAACACGGGAGCGAGTACAGCCGTTGAGATCGGACTGACCTGCCCTGGAGTGCGCCCGGCTGAAACTGATCCGAGCTCCCACGACACCCGGCTGCTCGGAGTCGCGGTCAGGGAGATCGAGGTGCTCAGCTAGGCGGCGCTGCTCACAGCGTGCGCTCGACGTGGCTGTAATGCATCGCCACAGCCAGCACCGCGATCAGTCCGAAGTACACGACCGTCGTGAGCACGCGGGCGCGGCCGCTGATCGCGTAATAGGCCTGTGCTGCCTCGCCGCCCTCACGGAACTCCTTGAAGCGGCGGTAGGTCTCCCAGATGGCGACGATCCCGATCAGGATCAGGATCGGGTTCGGGAACGTCAGCACGAGCACGGTCATCCCGAACACCCCGACCAGCCAGAACCACGGGCTGATCGCCGCGACTGTGCGCCCGCCGTCGAGCGGCGACACCGGCAAGAGGTTGAACAGATTCAGGAAGAACCCGGTGAAGGCGAGCGCGAGGAACAGCTCGTTGCCGGTCAAGCCGTAGATACCGGCCGCCGCCGCAGCGCCCAGCGAACCCACGATCGGTCCGGCAAGCGCCACGCGCGCTTCGGCCGCCGCATCCTCGCCCAGTGACTTGGCCCAGACGACCGCCCCCATGAACGGGATGAACATCGGCGCGCTCGCCTCGAGCCCTTCGCGGCGCAGCTGGATCACGTGACCCATCTCGTGGATGAACAGGAGCAGCACGAACCCGACCGCGAACTTCCAGCCCCAGATGACCGCGTAAGCAGCGATCGACACCAGCATCGACCCTGCGCTCGTCAAGAACTTCAGCTTCGTGAGCGCCAGCAGCACGACCTTGAACTTGCCGCCGAGCGCCACCAGGAACACGAGCGGTGCAGCGAGCTTGCTGAGCAGTGAGCGCCGCTCGGGAACCGGGTCCGGGCGCTCCGGGTCGCTGTCCTCGCTGTGCGGAGGCTCAGGTGGCGGTGGCGCCGGAGCACGTACAACGGGAGCTGGCGCGGCCGCGTTGCCGAACGCGTCGCGCTCGCCGCCTCTTCCTGGGGTGGGTGGCAGCCAATCGCTCACGCGTTTTGCTCGCGGGCGGCGAGCACCTCTTCAGCGGCCTCCTCGGCCTGCCTCAACTGGTCCTCGACGAGTGCGAGGCCGCTCTGCCAGAACGACGGATCGGTGAGGTCGAGTCCGGCGATAGCCACGAGTTCCTCTGGCTTCTTGGAGCCGCCGGTCGCGAGCATCTCCAGGTAAGCCGGCACGAAGTCCTTGCCCTCTTCGAGGTAGCGCCCGTACACCGACAGCGCGAGCAGCTGCCCAAATGCGTACGCGTAGACGTAACCGGGGGTGTTGATGAAGTGGGGGATGTAGGACCACCAGTTCTCGTACCCGTCAGAGAGCTCGATCGAGTCGCCAAAAAGCTCCTGGCTGGACTGCAGCCACAGCTCACCGAAGCGCTCGACCGACAGCTCGCCAACCTCGCGACGCTCGGTGTGCACCAGGTCCTCGAAGTGGTTGAAACCAATCTGGCGGTGCACCGTCGCGAGCGAGCCTTCGATGTTCTCGGCCAGCAGCGCGAGGCGCGACTCCGGGTCGGTCGTCTCCTCCAGCAGCTTGCCGAACACCAGTGCCTCGGCGAACACAGAGGCGGTTTCGGCCAGCGTGAGCGGGGTGGAGAACTCGAACATTCCCCGCTCGCGAGCGACGTAGGCGTGGATGCCGTGGCCGAGCTCGTGGGCGAGTGTCGTGACGTCCCGGCGCTTGCCCGTCCAGTTGAGCATCACGTACGGATGCAGCGACGGCACTGCGTAGGAGCAAAACGCGCCGCCCCGCTTGCCCGGCCGCGGCGGCACATCGATCCAGTTCTCGTCGAAGAACTTGCGGGCCACGTCGGCCATCTCGGGCGAAAACTCCTCGAACGCATCGAGCACGATCTGCTTGCCCTGCTCGTACGTGTAGGACTCCTCGCTGCTTGCAACGGTGGCGAGGCGATCGAAGTCGCGGAGCTTCTCTAGCCCCAGCAGCTTGGCCTTCAGGCGGTACCAGCGGCGGGAGATCTCGTAACTGCCGCGCACCGCCTCGACCAGTGCCTGCACAGACTCGTCGCTCGTCTCGTTGGAGAGGTTGCGCGATGAGATCCATGAGTCATACGAGCGCAGCCGGTCGCCCGTCGCCTTGTCAGCGAGCAGCGTGTTGGAGATGTACGCGCGGATCTTCAGCGTCGGCTTCAGCGCCTCGGAGATCTGCTCGGCAACGTGCTTGCGGTACTCGCGATCGGGGGAGGTGAGCTCGGACCCCGCGACGTCGAGCGGCACCGGCTCGTCGTGACCGTCGAGCGGTACCTCGATCGCGCTCGTGACCTCGCTGAACAGCCGTCGCCACGCGTCCGCGCCAGACACCGAGGTCTCGGCGATGATCCGCTCCTCTGGCTCGGACAGCAGGTGCGGGCGGTAACGCCGGGTCGAGCGCAGGTAGTGCTGCACATGATCGAGTCCGTCGGCGCCGAGCAGCGCCTCAACCTGATCGTCATCGAGCGCAGCCCACTCGAGTTCGAAGAACAAGAGCTTCGTCTCGATCTGAGTGCTCTGCTCCTGAACCTGGGCGAGCAGTGCGCCGTTCTCAGGATCGGCGGTGTCGACGCTAAAGCGCAGCGACGCGTAGACGGCCGCACGGCCGGCCGAGTCGGAGATCGCCTCGAGCTCGGCGACCGCCTCCGCGAGCCCGCTGCCGTCGAGATCGGCGACCTTGCCCGCGTAGCGCTCCTGGAACGCTGCGGCGCGCTCGTCGGCCTCCTTCAGCAGCCGGGCGACCCCGGCAGCACCCTCACCATCGACCAGCGGGTCGAGGTCCCATGCGACGTCAGGAGCAGCAGCAGTGTCGGCCATATTTACAGCCTAGGCTTTGCATGGACGAAGGCCGCCCGCAGGCCGTGGGGCGGGCGCCCTGACACACCCGCCCCACGGAGTTGGCCCGGCGACAAAGGGGGTAAGGCGCCGGGACACGTTGCTGCCGATCAACAACGGGCGAAAGACGCAAAGGTCACGCCGATGTCAGAACGTTGTGAAGCGCCCCGACTCTGCCGATACCATTGAGTGACAACAACACCCAGGGGACGACAGGCTTCGACAGGGCTGATTCCGTTTGGGTGGTTGCGAGCCAAGGTCCCGGAGGCCTTGTAAAACCCCGGGAAAACCATATGTGCGGACTCTCACGAGTACGCCCTTGCTGCCTAGTTAGCTCTAGGTGAGCGGGGATCTGCCCCCGGCCTGCCGGCCGCTGGGGATGCGGATTCAGAATGCCGGCTAACCCGCGGCGGTCCGCCTCCGCCAAAGCGGGGACATCTTCAGGAGGCTGGCACCACGGAACCCTGCCAGTGCGGCAACCGCGGAGCGAGATCAGAGCACTGGCTACGCTCGTAGAAGCCATTCAAATGCGGTCTTGGACGCGGGTTCAATTCCCGCCGTCTCCACTTTGAGCGCCGTGAGCTTCGCGTTTGACGGCGATGCTTTGCTCTCGGCGCTCAAAGGGCGCTGTAGCGCTATCGGTCAGGTGCAAACCTGGGGGTCTGCGGGGGTGCGGCTGATCTCGGCGCCGGCGTTCGCCATCCAGTTGCCGCGGAAGAAGTGCCACTTGGCACCTCGCCGCTGCAGGTACACCCGTGTGTAGATGTTGTTGCTGGGCCCACGTGCCTCGGCTGCCAACCAGCTCGGACGCCGAGGATTGATGTCTGCGTCTCGGAGCTGCCACTTTGAGCCCTTGAACTCGCGAGCCTCGCCCGAAGAGAACGTCACCACGGTCAGCCACTTGCCGCTCTTGCAGAACGTGGCGTCAATGCCCACGCCGTTCGACAGTCGCCCGGCAAACCGGTAGCCGCTAATCGCGCTGAACAGGGTGCGGTTTGCCTTGTTCTGACGCTTGCATTGCTTCTGCGCCGAGCCCTTTAACTTCGCGCAGCTCTTGGTCGGTGCTTTGAACGCCGCGTTGCTGGCGGGTGCCTGCGCAGCAAGCGCCAACAGCACGACGATGGCGACGACCATTGTCGATCTGGTTCGCATATCCGCATTGCAGCAGGTTTGGTCGCCGACTGGTGCGGTTCAACCCGACCTGTACCGCTTCACGCATGTGTCGCAATATTCGGACTCTGCGCAACTTCGAGCCGCCTGCGGCTGATGAGGAGGCGCGAGATGCGGCCCTTCAGTTCGTAAGGAAGATCGCTGAGGCGACTCGGCGGCTGCTCGATGGGCTCACGACGAACGCCCCGCCGAAGAACCGCGAGGTCGAGATCGGGAAGCTCAAGGAGCGCTCACGCAAGCGCTTCGCGCACCAGCAGCCGTCAGCTCAGCGCGCCTGACACCAGCGCCGCGAGCGTGGCCCCGAGCTCCCAGGCCGCCTCGCGCTGAGGCGCGTCCAGCGCGCTCGTGATCTCGAGCGTCGGCGCTGCTTTGCGCCACGCCAGGCCGGTCGCGATCTTGTCAATGGCGGCACTCGCGCCGCCGGTGTCGTTGTTGCCGTGGACCCAGGCGCCGAAGGGGCGGCCTTGCGTCGACTCAACGCACGGGTAGTAGATCGTGTCGAAGAAGTGTTTGAGCGCGCCGGACATATAGCCCAGGTTCGCCGGGGTGCCAAGCAGGTAGCCGTCGGCGACGAGCACATCTGACGGCGTCGCCTCGAGCGCAGCCTTCACGACGACCTCGACGCCCTCGAAGTCCGGCGACCTCGCTCCAGTCCGCACCTGGTCGAGCAGCTCGTGGGTGGCGGGGGAGGCGGTGTGGTGGACGATGAGCAGCTGTGGCATGCGCTGGCTGACGGTATCTGCCGTGTCCAATCGGCGCCACTAGCCGTCGCGATCCGGACACAGCACCAGCGCCGCTCGCATGAGCCGTTGCATTCACCGGCCGGTAACACCTACAGCGGCAGCGTGCTTAGCCTCGCAAGCGATGAATACAGACAGAGACAAAGCACTGATGAGAAGGGTGCTCTTCGTATGCCGCAACAACACCGGTCGCTCGCACATGAGCCGCGCGGTGTTCGAGCGCGAGAGCGCGGGCCGTCACTCGGCTCGCAGCGCGTCAACCGGCGCGAGTTCGCAGTTCAAGGTGCCATCCAGCGTGTACCGCGCGATGGAGGAGCTGGACTTCGACGTAACCGCGTGGAAGCCGCGGCAGCTCACCCCGAGCGACGTGCACAACGCTGACGTAGTGGTCGGCATCGACTGCTGCGAGCAGCTCGCGCACATGCCCGGTGTGCAGTTCCAGGACTGGAAGATCGAAGATCCGTCAGGCCTGGCAGTCGACGACGTACGCGCGATTCGCGCGGAGATCGAGCGGCGAGTACGCCTGCTGCTCGAGCAGCTCGACGGCTGAACTGCTCAGGCAGCGTCGCCGACCGGCGACGCTGCCATCAGTGACGCACCGCAGCGCCAGCAGAAGCCCGCACCTCTGCTGTGCGGAGCACCACAAGAGCGGCAGTCTCCGTCGATGCCCTCCTCGTGCGAAGCCAGCAGGCGCTCGACCTCTCCGAGCTCGGCGTCCGCCTCCTGCAGCACCGCGGCACGACGCTGCAGAACGTCGAGGCGGAAGTGGTCGCGGATCGCCATCTCGTAACACAGACCACCGAGATCCCACGTGAGTCCGGCCACTCGCTCGGCCAGCTCCTCACGACGCTTGTGTAGCTCGGTGCCCTTCTCGACGGATGCGGTGGGTGTAACGCTCATTTGATCTCCTCGAATTCGCCGCCGCCAGCGGCGGGCTTGTTGTCCTTGGGCGGCGGCTTGCCGCCGGTGCCGACCGTCTTTGGCAGCTTCGCGGCCTTCTTGGCGTAGTCGTTGCCGCCGGACTTCTCCA
>CAZLKZ010000046.1:0-13420 GCA_964560235.1 uncultured Conexibacter sp.
TTAAAGCGGTACGCGAGCTGGGTTCAGAACGTCGTGAGACAGTTCGGTCCCTATCTGCCGTGGGCGTTGGAGAATTGAGAGGATTTGCCCCTAGTACGAGAGGACCGGGGTGAACGGACCTCTGGTGTATCTGTTGTCCTGCCAAGGGCACCGCAGGTTAGCTACGTCTGGATCGGATAACCGCTGAAAGCATCTAAGCGGGAAGCCGGCCTCGAGATAAGTTCTCCCATCCCCTTGAGGGAGTAAGAGCCCTAGGAGACCACTAGGTTGATAGGCCAGATCTGGAAGTGCGGCAACGCATGTAGGAGACTGGTACTAATTGCTCGAGGGCTTGACATTTACTTTTGATTTACACGTGATACCTGGGCTGATCTGTGCGGTTTTGAAGGGTTGCCGAGAGCTCTCGAGAGTTCCGGTGGCTATGGCGAGAGGGAAACACCTCTTCCCATTCCGAACAGAGCAGTTAAGCCTCTCAGCGCCGATGGTACTTGGCCCGCAAGGGCCCGGGAGAGTAGGTCGCCGCCGGTTTTACGTTTAAGGGCCGTCCCTCGGGGCGGCCCTTTCTCGTTCTGCTGCGATGCGGTCCGCTGACCGCGGCCCGGTGACGCTGCGCCTGGGGGCATCGCCTGTGCGCCCGAGTACGCGGGTGAAACGGCCGGCTAGTGCTGCAGGCGGCTGCGGGTCGCCGGCACGTCGACCGCCGGCGCCTGCGGGCAGTCTTCGACAACAGCTGGCGTGTCGTTGCGGCGCCGGTGCATCGGAACCATCGCGACGGGACGCTGGCCGGCGTAGATCTGCTCCCACGGCTCGAGCGAGTCGTCGTAGTCGAAGTCGAGGGGCCGCCCGAGTTCGTCCAGCGGCCGGTCGTCGAGCGTGGCGAACGCCTTGATGAGGCGGGCCGTGCGAATGGCGCGGCCGCCGAAGCTCGAAGGGGAGGGGGCTGTCAACTGGTCGAACATGTGTTCGCAAAGCTACGGCGCGCTTCGGACGGAAGGTGCCGATGTGCAACGGAGCTTGCAAACGTATGTTCGCATGCACGGAAAAGGCCTGCAAACACGCTACATCGACGGCAATGAGGCCCAGACTTCACGCTTCGTTGCCACGTGCTCCATCACCGTATCGGTGAACTCGGTGGTGCCTGCGTGGCCACCGAGGTCGTGTGTGCGTACCCCTGATGCCACGGTCTCTAGGACCGATTCGTAGATGGCGCGCGAGGCCTGGGCAGCCAGTGGATGTGGCTCGCTGCTCTGCGAGGCGTAGTACAGCGTTGCCGCTACGGCCAAGATCATGGCCATTGGGTTGGCGATGTCCTTGCCGAACAGGGCTGGTGCCGTGCCATGCGGAGCCTCAGACATGGCGACTCGAGTGACGAACTGATCGTCGAAGGCCAGCAGCACCGACTCTGCGCCCGCGATCGACCCGAACATCGGCATTACGAGATCGGAGAGGCAGTCGCCGTCCCTGTTGAGGGCTGGAATCACGAGCGGCGTATCGGCTGCACCCGAGATGAGGCCCGCGTAGGTGGCATCGATCAGCACCGGCTCATATGGAACCTCCTCGTTGCGCGCGGCCGCTGCGTCAAGTTCTTCTTTCAGCATGCCCTCGTAGACCGGTGACACGGTCCACTTCGGGCCGCCGTAGACCTTGCCCGATGTACGCCGGGCTGTCGCGAATGCGTACTCGGCTACGGCCCGGCATGTAGAGCGCGTGATGCTCTCGGTCCGGTAGGCGATCTCGTCAGGGGCTCCCGCCACGCCTTCGCGCCACTGCTCGGCGCCATAGGCGTCACCCACGGCCATTCGCACCACAGAGATCGGCTGATATGCCCCGGCGACGGGCGTGATTCCTGGGATCCGGCGGCCGGTCCGGATGATCACTTTGCCGCCCACGCCCTCTCGGACGATGCGGTTCGGTGAGCCGACATCGTCCTTGCCTTCCGGAGTCACGGTTGCGGCCTTGATGCCGAGGCCGCTGGCTCTCATGGCCGCGGCAGACTGCTCGACGATGGCGTTGCCGGTGTCACGTCGAGACTGAAGTGAAAGGTCGTATCGGTCTAGGTCGACGTCGAAGCCGACTACCGAGCGGTCCAAGAGTCGAAGGGCCTGCTCGAGGAGCTCTTGGCCCGTTTCGTCGCCTTCTAGGACCGTGATCTTCAGTGCCTTCGTCTCCATGTCCTGCAACCTATCGGCGGACAGGGCGGCAGGGTGAAGCTAGGCGAGCGCGGGCGGTTCAAACGTCCGCCAGCGCGCGAGCGTGATGCCCGCTGCAAGCAGTGCGGCGCCTGTGCCAGCCACAAAGGCGCTGTCGAGCGACGCGTGGGTGACGAGGTATCCGGCCGCCGCGTTTCCGACAGCGATGCCAAAGGCCAACGAGGTGATCGGCCAGGTGTACGCCTCGGTCTCGGTGCCCTGTGCCGCCAGCTCGCTGACGATCTGGTTGCCCGCCGTCAAGACCGGTCCGATCGACAGCCCGCAGAGGATCGCGAGCGGCACCATCACGGCCGTGCCTGAGGCAAGCACCAGCGGGGCAAAGCCGATCGGCAACAGCGCTGCGAGGTACACGTAGCGGCGGGAGAGCGGGCCCTTCCAGTCAATGGCGCCGTAGGTGATGGCACCGACGGCGCTCCCGAAGGCCCATGCGGCGATGAGCGCTCCGCCTACCGCGCGCGAACCGTGATCCTCAGCGAAGGCCGGGAGCGTCACCTCGATCGCGCCGAAGCAGAAGCCCATCGGCAACATGCAGAGCATGAGGGTCCGCAGACCGCGTGATCGCAGCGCTCCGAGCATGCCGTGGTCGTGATCTGGGTCAGCTGTGCGCCAAGTCCGGACCGGCTCCAGCGGCAGCATCATCACGAGCCCGATGATCAGCAGAGCCGGGGCGAGCAGCAGCGCTACGGCCGGATCGAGCAACACGGAGATGGCTGCTGTGAGCAGAGGCCCGATGGTGAACATCCCCTCGATCAGGACCCCCTCCAGCGCCAAGGCAGTCGCGAGCAGCCCAGGGTCTCCGCCGCCCTCGGCGATTATCCGTGGCCAGAGGGCGCGTGTGATCGAGCCGAGTGGCGGCAACGACAGTCCAGCGAGCGCCGCAAGCGCAACGAGCACCCACGCGTCGGCCCCGGAAAGACCGGCGATCACAAAGCCGACAAAGGCCGCAGAGTTGACGATCGTCGCGGGAATGAGAACCGCGCGCAATCCGACCCGGTCGACCATGCGACCCAGGAGGGGCGACCCGATCGCCACCATGACGCCCAGCGCGCCTGCCGTGAGGCCTGCGAGGGCGTAGGAGCCGACGTGCTCGCGCACGAACAGCACCATCGCGAGACCCATGATGGTTATTGGGGCACGGGCAGGTGCGACCGCCACCAGCAAGGGCGTTGCGTGCGGGAGCTTGAGGACCGCTCCGTAACGGGAGCGGGCCGCGCGGGCAATGTTGAGCACGGCTAGCCCTCCGGACCTGCGAGGTGGAGCCCGAGCTCGTCGCCGCGAGCGTCAAGTGCGGCGATGACCTCGGTGATGTGCTCGTTTAGGTCAACGCCCAACTCTTCGGCGCCGAGCGCGATGTCATCACGGCTGACCGCGGCAGCGAACGCCGGTGACTTGAGCTTCTTCCGTACCGACTTGGCCGTGAGGCCGTCGATACCGCCGGGCCGGACCGCGCAGCACGCAACCACGAAGCCCGAGAGCTCGTCGACGGCAAACAGCGTGCGGGCCATCTCGGTATCGCGCGGGACCCCGAGAAAGGGGGCATGTCCGGCTATCGCGTCGACGATCTCACGGTCGGTTCCGTTGCCGGTGAGGAGCGCAACGATCGTGCGAGGGTGGCCGTGCTCTGAGTCGTCCAGGTCGGGGTACCGCTCGTAGTCGGCGTCGTGGAGAAGGCCTGCAATTGCCCACTTCGCTTCGTCGTGCCCACCCTTGCGGGCGTAGTGCAACATCGAGGCCTCGACAGCGAGGCAGTGGCGTCGCAGCGACTCCGATGTGACCCACTCGCAGAGCAGAGCGAACGCTTCATCTCGAGTGGTGATCGGAGGCATGGCTGTTACCCTAGCCCAGCCTCTGGCAGCGGCCTTCTGGCGGCGCTAAGCAGCCGAAAACCATGGAAAAATTCGTCATCGAAGGCGGTGTGCCGCTCTCTGGAGTGGTGACGCCGGCAGGCAACAAAAACGGGGCCCTGCCTTGCCTGGCAGCGACCGTGCTGACAGACGAAGAGGTCGTGCTGCGCAACGTCCCGCGCATCCGTGACGTAGACGCGATGCTCGAGCTGCTTGAGCACCTGGGTGCAAGCGTCGAGTGGCGCGAGGACAACACGGTGGCTGTGTGCGCTGCTGGCATCGGGCCCGACGCTGTTGTGGACCCCGAGTCTGCAGACCGGATCCGTGCTTCGTTCCTTCTTGCCGGACCGTTGCTCGCCCGCTTCGGTCGGGCTGTGATGCCCGCGCCGGGCGGTGACGTGATCGGGCGGCGACGCCTCGATCCACACCTCGATGCGTTCAGGGCGCTCGGCGCGACCGACGAGACCGACAAGGACGGGCGGATCACGATCCTGGCCGGTCCGGCAGGCAGCGGCGGTGAACGCCGGCTCGTGGCAGGTGAGGTGTTCATGGACGAGCCGTCGGTGATGGCGACCGAGAACGCGCTGATGGCTGCTGCCCTCACGCCCGGTGAAACGCGGATCGGCAACGCGGCATGTGAGCCCCACGTCGTCGACCTCGCGCGCCTGCTCGTGAAGATGGGCGTCGACATCCGCGGCATCGGCTCGAACGTGATGCTGATCAGCGGCGCGTCCGAGCTCGGCGGAACCACGCACGACATCGGGCCCGATCACATCGAGGTCGGATCGTTCATGGCTGCGGCCGGCATGACCGGCGGCGAGCTGCGGATCAAAGACACCGAGCCAGAAGATCTACGCATGATCCGGCTTGTATTCCGCCGGATCGGCCTGGAGACGGTCGAAGACGGGGCAGACATCATCGTGCCCGGCGGTCAGCAGCTTGAAGTGCAGCGCGACCTCGGCGACCACACCACCAAGGTGCAGGACGGGCCCTGGCCAGCTTTCCCGGCCGACTTGACCTCGATCGCCGTAGCGCTAGCTACTCAGTCCCGCGGTGAGGTGCTCGTGCACGAGTGGATGTTCGAATCCCGGCTGTTCTTCTGCGACAAGCTGATCGCGATGGGAGCCAACATCCTCATCGCAGATGTGCACCGCGCGCTCGTCACGGGACCGCGCACGCTGCGCGGGGCCAATGTTGAATCGCCGGACATTCGCGCCGGCATGGCCGTCCTGCTTGCTGCCCTCAGTGCCGAGGGGGAGACCCAGATCGGCAACATCCGCCAGATCGACCGTGGCTACGAGCGGATCGACGAGCGCCTGCGTGACCTTGGGGCGCGAATCGAGCGCGTCAGCGTTCCGAGCGCTGTCTAGCGCCTGCGTCTCATACTCTGGACCCGTGATCTTCGCGACACCCACAGGCACTAGGGATGTCCTTGGCGACGAGCTCCGCGAGCTTCGTGCGATCACCGGTGCCCTGAGGGATGTCTACGAAGCACGCGGGTACGGCGAGGTCCGCACACCCGCGATCGAGCTCGACGATGTGCTCCGGATCGGGGCAGGCGACATCGATCCCGGATATCGGGTCATTGACGATCACGGCAACGTGATGGCGCTGCGGCCCGACATGACGGTGCCGATCGCGCGCGTCGCGGCCACTAGGTTCGCCGGTGCTGAGCCGCCGCTTCGCTTTTCGTACCTGGAGAACGTCTACCGGGCCGTCAATCCGCACCGCGGAGAGGCACGTGAGTTGCTGCAGTCCGGCGTCGAGCTGTTTGGTCCCGGCGCCCCCGACGGGACGACTGAGGTGCTCGCAGTGCTGTGCGACGCGATCGCTGCGACAGGACTAACTGAGTTTCGAATTGCCGTCGGGTCGGCTGCTGTGTTTCCCCGACTCCTTGCGTCCCACGGCGTACCTGAGGAAGCACGTCCAGCACTGCTCGCCGCTCTTGCGGCTGGAGACTTCGTCCGCTTTGAGGCCGAGGTTGGAGACAGAGGTTTGGCTCAGGAGCTGATCGCTTTGGCCCGTCTGCGCGGAGATATCGACGTCCTTGAGCAGCTGCCGGGTGATGAGGCCGGCGGGCTGGCCACAGTGCTGCAGTCGGTCGACGACGCAGTGCGGGAACGCATCGTGGTCGACCTGGGACTCAATCGTGGGTTCGGTTACTACACAGGCGCTGTCTTCGAAGTCCTGCACCCGGCAGCGGGAGCCGCACTCGGCGGCGGTGGCCGCTACGACGAGCTCGCCGGCCGCTTCGGGCGCGCGATGCCCGCCGCCGGATTCGCGATCGACGTGCAGCAGCTCCACAACGCGCTGATCGCGGAGGAGAAGTAGCGATGGGCCTCACCATTGCGGTGCCGCGGGGCGCGCTCTTCGGCGAAACACTCGACCTGCTTGAAGCCGCTGGCATCGATGTGAGCGAGGTACGCGCGAACGATCGCAAACTGCTCTTCGAGGCTGCCGGCATCATCACCATGCGTCCGTCCGACGTCCCGACCTACGTCGAGTCAGGCGCGGCGGACATCGGCATCACAGGCAAGGACGTCCTCAACGAGCAGGACGAACGCTCCCTGCTCGAAGTGGTTGACCTCGGCTACGGCGGGTGCGAAATGGTGCTCGCGTCAATCGACCAGGATCCCGACCCGATCGACGAGGCTATTCGCCGCAATGGCTACCTCCGCGTCGCCACCAAGTACGACAAGACCGCGCTCAAGCACTTTCGGCAGACCGGTAGGCAGGCGGAAATTGTGGCGGTCAAGGGATCTGTGGAGCTCGCTCCGCTTACAGGCATGGTCGATGCGATCGTGGACCTGACGGCCACCGGTACAACGCTCCGCGAGAACGGACTGGTGGTTCGCGAAAGCATCGGGCACTCGACGGCTCGCCTGATCGCGAATCCGGCTTCCTACAGACTGCGGGCCGGTGAGGTCGATGACCTCGTGGCTCGGTTGTCACACGCGGCGGGTCGGTCGTCGTGAGCTCGCGCGCGGTCGCGGTCTCTGACCCGCAGCTGGCCGCACGCGAACTACGTGCGGGAATTGAGTCGAACGTTTCGGACATCAGGTCGGACGTCGCGGCGATTGTCGACGCCGTGAAGACGCGCGGCGACGCGGCAGTGCGCGAGTTCGCCGAGCGGTTTGACGGGCTAGCTCCGCAGGCTCCGCTACGTGTCGAGGCAACTGAGCTCTCGCAGGCGCTTGCCGCTCTCGATCCCGCGGTTCGATCCGGGCTTGAGCAGGCCGCTGAAAACATCACAGCAGTGGCTGAGGCGACGCTCGGAGATAGCCGCGAGCTCGAGCTCGGTCCGGGGCAACGGGTCTCGGTGCGGGAAGTTCCGGTCGCCCGTGCAGCGATCTATGCGCCAGGCGGGCGCAACCCGTATCCGTCGACGGTGCTGATGGGTGCGCTCACGGCGAAGGCTGCGGGCGTGGGGGAGATCGCGGTGTGTGTGCCCGGCGGGCACGAGGTGATGCTCGCAGCGTGCGAACTATGCGGTGTCGACGAGGTGTGGCGGTTCGGCGGCGCGCACGCGGTCGCGGCGCTGGCCTTCGGCACTGAAACAGTCGACCGTGTGGATGTGATTGCTGGGCCCGGCAACGCTTACGTCCAGGAAGCCAAGCGACTGCTCGCTGGCCGCGAAGTTGGCATCGACGGGTTCGCCGGTCCGAGTGACCTGCTCGTGCTTGCCGGAGCGGACGCTCCAGTCTCTGAAGTGTGTGCAGACTTGCTCGCGCAAGCGGAGCACGGGGCCGGGAGCATCGTTGGCCTCGTAACAGACTCTGACGAGTACGCCACCGCCTGCCTAGGGGTGCTTGACGGCACCGATGTAGGCAGGACCATTTCGGTCTTCGTCGTGCCCGATGCCCCTGCGGCCCTTTCCTTCACGCAGGAGTTCGCCCCAGAGCACCTGCAGCTCGTCGGGCAGCCGATGGAGGCTCTCGCGCCCGAGATCACAAGGGCGGGATGCGTATTTGTTGGTGCCAGCACCGGAGTCGCGTTCGGTGACTACATCGCTGGCTCAAACCACACTCTCCCCACAGAAGGGGCGGCGCGGTTCGCGTCGGTACTCAGCGCGCGTACGTTCCGTCGATTGCAGAGCGAGGTCCGGCTGGACGCTGCGGCAGCCTCTCGCCTGGCGGCACAAGCAGTGCCGATCGCTGAGGCCGAAGGCTTCACCCTGCACGCGGAGTCGATGCGTGTGCGGCAGAATCAAGAGTGATGAGCCGCACCGCAGAGATCTCACGCAAGACCGCCGAGACCGACGTCAGCCTCAAGCTGTCGTTGGATGGTGACGGCAGCGGCTCACGCAGCACCGGTGTCGGGTTCTTCGATCACATGCTCGATCTGCTGGCTCGCCACGGCGGGCTAGATCTCGATGTCGCCGTAACAGGCGACCTGCAGACCGGCGCACACCACACGGTTGAAGACACGGGACTGGTCTTCGGTCAGGCACTGCACGAGGCGCTGGGTGACCGCACCGGCATCACCCGTTACGGACACGCCGTAATCCCGATGGACGAGGCCAGGGCTGCTGCGTCGATCGACCTATCTGGAAGGCCGTTCCTGTCCTTCGAGGGAGAACTGCCGCAGGGCGTGACCGGAGACTTCGAACACGAGCTGTGCGAGGAGTTCCTGCGCGCAGTTAGTACGACCGGTCGCATGACCGTGCACGTCTCAATTGAGGCGGGAACCAACACCCACCACATCATCGAGGCTTGTTTCAAGGCCCTCGCAAGAGCCCTGCGCGAGGCCGTCGCCATCGATCCACGCCAGCAGGGAGTGCCCTCCACCAAGGGCACGCTCACAGAGTGACCACGGACAGCGTACGGCCGCGGATCGGCCTAATCGACTACGGCGTCGGCAACCGGCGCTCGATGGAGAAGTCGCTTGAGCGTGCCGGGGCCGACGTGCTTTTGAGCGGCGATCGAGCCGCGCTGATGGAGTGCGACGGCGTGGTGCTGCCCGGGGTTGGAGCATTCGCAACCGGCATGTCGCTGCTGCGCGAGCGCGGGCTCGACACTCTCGTCAAGGACTTCGCCTCGACCGGGCGCCCAGTAATCGGTGCCTGCCTTGGCATGCAGTTGCTGCTTGATGGCAGTGATGAGTTCGGCGGTGCCGAGGGACTCGGCTTGATCGCAGGCAAGGTCACGCAGCTCGACACTGACGGTTTGAACCTCCCGCACATCGGCTGGAACGGAGTGCGATGGGAGCGTGATACGCCGCTCTCGGAGGGGCTCGCTGGCTGTGATCCGCCGCGCCCCTTCTACCACGTCCACAGCTTCGCTCCGGTACCCGAGCAAGAAGACTCTGTGTTGGGTACCAGTGACTACGGCAAGCGATTCGTGAGCGTTGTCGGCCGCGCGAACGTGATGGGTACGCAGTTCCACCCAGAGAAGTCTTCGCGCGACGGCATAAGGTTGCTGTCGAACTTTGTCCGGCTCTGTGCAAACGCCGAGGTGACCGCTCCGTGATTCTCTACCCCGCAATCGACATTCGCGAAGGTCAGGCAGTTCGCCTGACAAAAGGCGATTTCGATCAGCAGACCGTCTATCGCGACTCGCCACTCGAGGCAGCACGCGCCTGGGTCGAGGCCGGAGCACGGTTCCTGCACATCGTGGATCTCGACGGCGCCAAGACAGGCAAACCCGTATCTCTGCACCACCTCGAGCAGATCACCTCCGAGCTGTCGGTGCCTGTGCAATACGGCGGCGGGCTGCGGTCGGTGTCTGCGGTGCGCGACGCGCTTCACGCCGGTGCCGAGCGCGTAATCCTGGGAACGGCGGCACTAACAGACCTCGGCTTCCTCGACGACGTGCTCGGCTCGTTCCGCGATCGCATCATCGTGTCGGTCGACACCCGCGGCGGGAATGTCTCAACCCAAGGCTGGCAGGCAACTACGGACCAGCCCGCCGAAGACGCGATCCTGCGCCTCCAGCAGCGCGGCGTCTCCTCGTTTGTGTTCACAGACGTTGATCGCGACGGCATGCTCGGTGGGATTGACTTCGAGGCCGTCAAGCGCATCGCCGGAGTCGTACGCGGCCGGTTCATCTACTCCGGCGGCATCGGCTCACTTGAAGATCTCGAAGCGTTGCGCGACCTACGACAGGTCAACCTCGGTGGCGTAATCACCGGCAAGGCGCTCTACGAAGGCAAGTTCACGATCGCCGAGGGGCAGGCAGCGCTGAACCCGCCCAACCAGTACCGCAGGCCGTACCGCGCGGCCCCAGGCGACTAGGCGTGCACCTCAAGCGCGTCATCCCTTGCCTGGACGTCGATGCCGGGCGGGTCGTGAAGGGCACGAACTTCGTCGGCCTACGTGACGCCGGTGATCCCGTCGAGCTTGCTGCGCGCTACGACGAAGAGGGCGCAGACGAACTGGTCTTCCTCGACATTACGGCAACGCACGAAGGGCGCGACACGGTCGTAGACCTCGCCCGGCGGGCAGCCGACAACGTGTTTATCCCGTTCACCATCGGTGGCGGGATCAGGTCACTCAGCGATGCACAGGAGGTCCTAGATGCGGGCGCCGACAAGGTCAGCATCAACTCTGCGGCGCTCGACAATCCGGGCCTGATCGATGAGCTGGCTGAGCACTTCGGAGCGCAGTGCGTTGTGCTCGCGATAGATGCCCGCTCCAACCCGAACGGCGGGTGGGAGGTTTTCCGGGCCGGTGGCCGCCAGGCGACCGGTAAGGAAGCAGTTGCATGGGCTCGCGAAGGCACCGAACGTGGTGCCGGCGAGATCTTGCTCACCAGCATGGACCGCGATGGCACGAAGGACGGCTACGACCTGCCGCTCACGAGCGCGGTTAGCGAAACGGTGGCCGTACCGGTGATCGCTTCAGGCGGTGCGGGAAAGCTGGGAGATCTCGGCGAGGCTCTTAACGCCGGTGCGGACGCCGTGCTGCTCGCGTCGCTGCTCCACTTCGGAGAGATCACGGTCGCGGAGGCGAAGGCCGCGCTCGCGTCCGAGGGCATTCCGGTCCGCGTCTAGTCCTTCTTGGCGACCGGCTGGCAAACGGTTTTCGTGCCGCTCTTGAAGCACACGAGCTTTCGCGGCACGCGGCACTTCGTCTTGCCGCCTGAGGTGAAACAGACCTTCTTGCCGGCTCGTCTGAGCGCTCGGTTGCGCCTGACAGCTGCGCGTCGCTCCTCGACCTTGCGGCCTACGTAGCGCGCACGCCGCTCGTCTGTCCGTCGATCGAGGCGGGCGCGCTCACGCTTGCGCGCGCCGCTAGTGAGCGTGCCGTCGCGGTGCCGGCCCTTCTCGGTGTACATGTAGAGCGAGGAGTAGCCGTTGATGTAAAGGCGCGTGCCGTCGGAGATCGCGGGGTTGAACGCCCCGCGGCCGAGCGACCACCGCTCCTCGCCGGTGTTGACCCCGAGTGCGTGCGTAGATCGCGTGCCGAGGTCTGAATAGAAGACGAGGTTGCCGATCACCGCAGGGCCGCCGACGATGCGCCCGCCGGTGCGGTGCCTCCAGCGCACCGACCCATTGCGAGCGTTGAGCGAGTAGATGCTCTTGTCGTACGAGCCGACGAACACTGAGCCGCCTTGGGCGGCTGATACCGCCGGTGAGGAGTACACGTACCCGCCCGTGCGGTGCCTCCAGGCAAGCTCCCCAGAGCGGAGCCCGAACGAGTACACGTTGCCGTCCGTGTTGCCGATGTAGAGCCGGCCGTAGGCAATTGCCGGGGTGCCGTAGAAGTTGCCCGAGGCCAGCCCGAAGCGACCGCCGCTCGTTCCGGTGCGCCAGACCTTCTTGCCTGTTGCCCGGTCGATTGCGGTCACAGCTCCGGCGTAGTCCCCAAAGAAGAGCTTTCCGCGATCGGCAGCGAGTCCGCCCTTTACGGCGCCACCGCTCTTGTGGGTCCATCGTGTGGCGCCGTCACTCGCTCTCAGGTTGTAGACGGTGCCGTCTTCGCTGCCGAAATAGAGGCGGCCCGAGATGAGTAGTGGTGAGCTTTCGGTGCGGCTCGGGAGGTTCTTGGACCACTTAGTACGTCCGGTCTTTGCAGATACCGCCACAACCCTGCCGGCGCCTGCACCCTTGGTTCGCTCGAGCAGCACTGTGTAGACGCGTCCATCACCGCATGCGGGAGAGGCCGCTGCCAAGTAACCGAGCTTTCGCTTCCACCGAACCTTGCCCGTGCGTTTGGAAACCGAGTAGAGGGCGCCGTTGTTCTTGAGCAGGTAGAGCGAGCGACCACACATCACCGGCGTGAACTCCAGCAACACCGAACCTGTCATCCGCCAGCGCTCCACGAAGGGCGGACGCAGGTTGCGCCGGAGTGGAAGGTTCTTGGTGCGCTGAGGGGTCAGCCCGTAGACCGGCCAGCTGAAGCTGTCGTCAAGCCCGTCGCCCGACTTGGCTGGTTCTGAGGGAACCGTAGGGGCCGCGCTTTCGAACGCGACGTCGTCGTTGTTGACGTTTCCAGCCGGCCTGGTCACGAGTACGCCGACGGCGACGAGCACCGCGATCACGAGCGCGGCCGAGAATGCCGCGAGCACGGCTGTAAGTCCGCCGGAACGGAACATCCGCCCACAGACTAGAGCGCGGGGGCTCAGAGACCGCCGATTCGTGCGACGATCGATCCGTGCTCGATGGCCCAGAGTTCACGGAGAGGCTGGCTGACGCGCCGGGAGGCGCGCCGGTGCTCCGTGCGCTGGAGCGCCACGGTCGCGCCCGGCTCGTCGGGGGCGCTGTCCGAGACATCCTGCTCGGACTGCAGCCCCGAGAGTTCGACGTCGTCGTCTCCGACGATGCGCACGGATTTGCGGGGCTGATCGGTGACGTGGAGTCTGAACACGAGCGTTTCGGCACCCTTCGGACGTCGGTAGACGGCGTCAGGGTCGATGTCGCGCGGGCCCGTACCGAGGTTTACGCAGCGCCGGGTGCCTTGCCCACGGTCGAGTTCTCGGACTTTGAAGCAGACCTCGCCCGTCGCGACTTCACGATCAACGCGATCAGTGCTGGGCCGGACGGTGACCTCCAGTACGCTGGCGGAGCACTCGACGACCTCGCTGCACGCCGTATCGCGGTCCTCCACGCGAACTCCTTCATCGATGATCCGACGCGCCTGTGGCGGATGGTTCGATACTCGACGCGACTTGGCTTTGAGATTGCCGATGAGACCGCACGGCTGGCTACCGAAGCGATCGAGGGCGGCGCACTGGCAACGGTTAGCTCTGAGCGCCACACCGCTGAGCTACGCCTCTTGCTCGACGAGGTGGACGTCGTACCAGCGTTGACGCAGGCTGCTTCTCTCGGCTTGATCGACGATGTCGATTGCCACACGAGCGCGGTGCGCGATGCTGCAGAGCTCGCGCTCGGCCGCGCACATCCAGGAATGGCGGCGTTGGGCGCTGC
>CAZLKZ010000047.1:0-4749 GCA_964560235.1 uncultured Conexibacter sp.
CCGGTGTCCGGCGAACCTCAAGCGCGGTTCAGCTACGACCGGTCGGCGCCCTTTGCAGGCGGCCAGAGGCGGGGAGTCCGGTGGACGCCGAAGTCCGGCGAACCGGTGCGAGCGGCGTGCTCTGGCGTTGTGTCCTTCGTGGGGCGGGTCCCCGGCGCCGGCCGCGCAGTGACCGTGCGTTGCGGGGCTGTCTCGGCCACCCACCTCGGACTCGCAAGCGCAGCCGTCGGTCGCGGACAGCAGGTGCGACGCGGGCGGGAGATCGGCGCGGCGGGCGCACACGGCTTGCAGCTCGGTGCCCGGCTCACACGCGACCGCTTCGGCTACATAGACCCGCTCACCTTGATCGAGTCGCAGGCCCCACACGCACCGCAGCCCGGGGTGCTCCCGGCGCGTCCGGCTCCGCGGCAGCCAGCCGCAGCACCCGTACCCACGCCAGCGCCCGCCGCAACGCCCATAGCGCTCTGGGCCGGAGCAGGCCTACTGGCTCTGCTCGTGATCTCTCTCGCCGCGCGCCGTGCGGCAGATAGCCTGCGGGGCGCGCATGGCCTTCTACGTCACAACGCCGATCTATTACGTCAACGCCGCGCCGCATCTCGGGCACGCGTACACCACGATCGCCGCCGACGTGCTCGCCCGGCATCACCGCCAGCGGGGTGAGGATGTCTTCTTCCTCACAGGTACTGACGAGCACGGCGAGCCCGTGGCGCTTGCCGCCGAGGCCCAGGGCGTCACGCCGCGCGAGCTCGCCGATAAGAACGCCGAGCGCTTCAAGGCTCTGGCGCCTCAGCTGAACGCCACCAACGACTTCTTTATCCGCACGTCGGACCCGCGCCACGTGAAGGCCGTGCAGGACATCCTCACGCGGGTCAAGGACAACGGCTACGTGCGGCTCGGCACGTACGAGGGTTGGTACTGCCCCCGCTGCGCGGACTTCAAGACCGAGAACGAAATCGTCGACGGCAACCAGTGCCCGATCCACCTGATCGAGCTCACGCGCGAGAAGGAAGACAACTACTTCTTCGAGCTTTCGAAACTGCAGGACCGGCTCGAGCAGCTCTACGCAGACAATCCCGACTTCGCCGGGCCCGAGTCGCGCCGCAACGAAGCGCTGGCGTTCATCAAGCAGGGCCTCAACGACGTCTCCCTTAGCCGCGCAAAGATCAGCTGGGGTGTGCCGGTGCCGTGGGACGAGAGCCACGTGTTCTACGTCTGGTTCGACGCGCTGCTCAACTACTACACGGCGCTCGGGTTCGCACGCGACGGCGAAGACCTGACCGAGCAGTTCTGGCCTGCGAACGTGCACCTCGTCGCGAAGGACATCCTCAAGTTCCACTGCGTGTTCTGGCCGGCGCTACTGATGGCCGCCGACCTGCCGCTGCCCAAGAAGGTGTTCGTCCACGGCTACCTGCTGATGGACGGGCACAAGATGAGCAAGTCGCTCGGCAACGTGCTCGACCCGTTCGAGGTCATCGACACCTACGGCTCCGACGCGCTGCGCTTCTACCTGCTCCGAGGTGTGAGCTTCGGGCAGGACGGCTCGGTGTCGACCGCCGACTTCGAAACTCGCTACGACTCCGAGCTAGCCAACGACTACGGCAACCTCGCGAGCCGCACGATCAAGATGCTGCTCCGCTACCGCGACGGTCAGGTCCCGCAGGCCGAGCTCGACGAGCGGATCGTCGCCGAGTTCGACGGGCTGCCTGAGCGGATCGCCTCGCTCATCGACGAGGTCGACCTGACAACTGCGCTCGAAGAGATCTGGCAGCGCGTCCGCAGACTCAACCGATACGTCGACGAGCAGGCGCCGTGGAAGCTCGCCAAAGACGAAGCGCAGTCGGCTGAGCTCGACAAGACACTCGCGACCCTGATCGAAGGCATCCGTGTAGTCACGGTGCTGCTCAACCCGTGGATCCCCGAACGCGCCGGTCAGCTGCTCGACACGATCTCGTCACCGTCGATCGACTACGCGACCGCCGGCTTCGGTGCCGCAGTGCCAGCCCAAGTCGCCGACCTCGAGCCGCTGTTCCCCAAACAGCAGCAGTCGTGATCGACAGCCACACCCATCTCGAATCCTGCGAGCAGAGCACCGACGAGCTGCTCGCGAACGCACGGGCTGCCGGCATCACGCGGATCCTCACGATCGGCCTCGGCGTCGAATCCTCCGAGCGAGCGTTGGCAGCCGCAGCTGAGTACCCGGAGGTGTTTGCAGCTGTCGGCTTTCACCCCAACAACAATCCGGCTATCACCGACGGCGAGCTGGGCCGCCTCGCCGAGCTCGCAGAGCACGAGCTGTGCAAGGCGGTGGGGGAGACGGGCCTCGACAACTTCCGCGACACCGCCACCCTGGAAGATCAGCGCCCGGCATTTCGCGGGCAGATCGAGATCGCGCGCAAGGTGGGCAAGCCGCTCGTGATCCACATGCGCGGTGATGCGACCACGGAGACGCTGGACATCCTCCGGCGTGAGGCGGCAGGCCTTGAAGTGATCCTGCACTGCTTCTCGATCCCAGACCAGATTGAGGAATGTGTCGCTGAGGGGTGGTGGATCTCGTTCGCGGGGCACGTCACCTACCCCAAGAACACGGAGCTCGCCGCCGCCGTCGCCAAGGTCCCGGCCGACCGGTTGCTCGTCGAGACGGACGCTCCGTACCTGACGCCGCAGCCCGAGCGCAAGCACCGCAACCAGCCCGCGTTCGTGACCCACACCGCCCAGTTCGTAGCCGAGCAGCGCGACCTCACCTACGCCGAGCTCGACACCCTTGTCACAGCGAACGCGGAGCGAGTCTTCGGCTGGGGCAATGGCTGATCCCGCCGAGTCTCCCCAGCCATCGATCCGGCGCCTTGCGGCGTTCAGCATCCGGCCGCGCCGCGACCTCGGTCAAAACTTTCTGATCGATTCGAACATCCTCGGCGTCATCGAGCGCGGGGCTGAGCTCGGCCCCGAAGATGTGGTGCTCGAGGTCGGCGGCGGGCTCGGCGTCTTGTCCGAGCACCTGGCCGCCGTCGCCGGACACACTCACGTCGTCGAGGTGGATTCCGACCTCGAGGCTCCGCTGCGCGAGGCACTAGAGCCGTTCGCTGATCGCGTCACCCTGCACATGCAGGACGCGCTGATGCTCGACTACCCCGCGCTAGACCCGCAGCCGACGAAGGTCGTCGCGAACCTTCCGTACAACATCGCCGCAACGGTGCTGCTCGACACGGTCTTCGAGCTGCCGCAGGTCGAGCTGTGGATCGGGATGGTGCAGAAGGAAGTCGGCGAGCGCTTCGCAGCCAAGCCGGGCACCGGCGCCTACGGCATCCCGAGCGTGCTCGCACAGCTCTCGTGCGAGGTCGACGTGTACCGGCAGATCTCACGGCGTGTTTTCCACCCCGTCCCGAACGTCGACTCGGTATTGGTCAGGATGCGGCGCACCGGCCCGGCACCCCCGGTCGAGCTGCGCGACTTCGTGCAGGGCGCGTTCGCTCACAGGCGCAAGGCGATGGCCGGCTCGCTGCAGCTCCACTCCAAGCGGCCAGGCATGAGAGACGCGGTGCGGGCAGCTCTGGCGGCTGCCGGGCTACCCGAGGACGTGCGCGCAGAGCGCCTCACGCCCGAACAGTTCCGAGAGGTTTTCGCGGCGGTGACTTCCGAATGACCACCTCGCACGTCACGATGTACGCAGTGCGGGGTGCGAGATGAGGCTTCAGACGCTGGCCCCGGCCAAGATCAACGTGTGTCTGCTGCTCGGTCCGACGCGACCTTCCGACGGCCGGCACGAGCTGGTCACCGTCGTGCAGTCGGTCGCGCTCAGCGATCGCGTCGTGCTCGAAGCCGCCGAGGGTGAGGCCGACACCGTGCACTGTCCGGGCATCGACGCCCAGGACAACCTCGCAACGCTGGCGATCGCGCTCTTCCGTCGCCGGTTCGGTTGGGACGGGCCTCCCGTGTCGATCTCGATCGACAAGCGCGTCCCGGTTGCGGGAGGGATGGCTGGTGGATCTGCCGACGCAGGCGCGGTCCTGCGCCTGCTCCATCGCCACAGCGGCCTCGGCACCCTCGACGAACTTGAGGAGGCAGGCATCGAGATCGGCGCAGACGTGCCGTCACAGATCCGGCCCGGACGGGTACTCGCCACCGGAGCCGGCGAGCAGCTGCAGCGTGTGCCGGGCGTCAGCGGTTACGGCGTCGTGGTCGTACCCGCGCGGGGCGGACTCTCGACGGCCGCCGTCTACCAAGAGGCAGACCGACTGGGGCTAGCGCGCGATCCCGCCTCGCTGCGTGACGGGCTCGCCGAGGTGCAAGCCGGCCTGCCCGACCTGCCCGACCACCTCTGCATCAACGAGCTGCAGCCCGCAGCCCTATCCCTGCGTCCCGATCTGGAGGCGACCCTGAGCACGCTGAAGAACGAAGGCGCCGACGTAGCGATGGTGAGCGGCAGCGGGCCGACAACGGTCGGGCTGTTCCGCGACACCGAGCGCGCACGGCTGGTCGCCGGCGCGATCGACGGAGCACTGTTCGCCAAACCCGTAGGGCACGACGCGGGGGAGGTCACATGAGCACCCTCGCTGCGCCGCTCGCGCAGGTGCACCCGGCGCCGCTCGCCGGGGCGGTCGCACTCGTGCTGCTGCTCTGGTGGCGCCGCGGACACCTCGAGCCCACGCTCGTCGCCGGTGGCGTCCTCGGAGTGATCGTGCTGTCGCTCTTCGGGACCGGAATCGTCGAGATCCCGAACATCAAGAAGCTGATCGAGGACCTCTCGTCCGC
>CAZLKZ010000047.1:4849-7930 GCA_964560235.1 uncultured Conexibacter sp.
GGGCGGTGAACCCGTTCCTGGCAGGTGCGTCAGGGATGCCGTTCAAGCGGTTCTTCCCCTACTCGGTGCTCGGCGCTGGCATGTGGGCGAGCTCGCTGCTCGTGCTCGGCTACGTGTTCTGGCAGAGCTTCGACCGGGTTGTGCAGTGGGCAGAGCGCGGTGCGCTCGCCCTCGGCTCCACGGTCACGATCATCATCGCCGGCATCTGGCTCTACCGGTACCTGCGTGTCCGCGAGAATCGGGACGAGCTCGCAGCTTGGGTCAGCCGGACCCTTGACCGTCCGATGTTCCGGCCGGTCGCGTTCGTGGTGCGTCCGATCTGGCGCCGCACATGGACGATCCGGCATTGGCTTGCTGGCCGCCTCACACCGGGTGATCTCGGCCTCGAGGTCACCACGCTGCTTGCGGTCCTCGCGGTCGGAGGCTTCTTCTTCCTCGGCAATGCGATCGAGCTGCGCACCGCGATCCTGATGCCGGGCGACCTGAAGGCGTTCTCTTTCGCAGACAGCATCACCAGCGACTGGCTCACGAGCGTCAACAAGGTCGTGACGGGCTTTGGGTCGTCTGCCGTGCTGATCCCGATGCTGGTGATCGCGACCGCTCTGCTGCTGCAGAGGCGCATGGTGCACGAGGCGCTTGCGCTCGCAGCGGGCAGCATCCTCATCTGGATCGCCGTGCCGGTTTCGAAGTCGATCGTCGACCGGCCGCGGCCTGTCGACTCTTTGATCGAGACAGCAGGAAGCTCCTATCCGTCGGGGCACGCCGCGCACGGCATGGCCTGGCTGGCCGTAGCGGTGCTCGCAGCTCGAGCGCTCGGAGGAATCGCGCGCCCCGCTGCAGTCGTGATCGTGGGCGCCGTGATCGCCTCAGCGATTGCGCTGAGCCGCGTCTACCTCCGCGCCCACTACTTCTCCGACGTTGTCGGCGGGGTGGGGCTCGGCGCGGCGATCTACGCCCTGTGCGGCCTCGTAGCCGTGTTCGTGGTCCATCTACGGCAGAATGGGCGCCGAAGCAGTGAGTAACGAAGCGATCATCTACCTGGTTGTTGCCTGTTGCGCGGTCCTGATCGTGGCCGCGTACGTCGCGCTGATCGCAGTGCCCGCCTGGACGGCGTTCGATCGCCTGTGGCAAAAGGTGGGTGCGACGTTTCTGACGCTCTACGTGCTCGCCGCCTTCATCGGCATCGGTGTGGTGCTCGGCGGCACTGTCGTCTGGTACTGGGATCGGATCTCGGTCTGATCGGGGCCCGCGATGCCTGACCGCGGCCCAATCCAAGCGCTGGACGACATCACAGCTGCGGCTGCCAGTGACCGCGGGCTGCCTGAACTGATCCGCGCGGTCGGGCGCGCACTGTCTGCTGGGTTGATGCTGTGCGACACCGGCGGCTCGGTGCTCGTGTTTGCGGGCACGACCAGTGACGAGCAGGCGCTTGCCTCGCGCGGCAAAGGCGTCGAAGTGGTGCCGCTTGAGGCAGGTGGGCAGGCGGTCGGCGAGCTCCGGCTCCGGCGCCCGGCAGGTGACGACGACCTCGCGCCAGAGGTCGAGGCGCTGATCTTCCAGCTCGTCGCTGCGGAGCTCGGCCGCCAGCAGCTGCCTGTTCAGGCTTCTGAGGAGGCGGCAGCCGAATTCCTCTCGCAGCTCGCCGGTGGTGCCCGCGCTGAGACAGCGTCGCTCGAAGAGGGAGTGGACGCTCTCGGTGTGGAGCTCGACCGCGGGGTGGTGCTGCTCGTCGCCCGCGCCCGCGTGCAGTCAGCCGCACCAGACGGCTGGCGCGAACGGGTTACCGCTGCCGCGTGGCGGGGAGCGCGGGCAGTGAGCGCATCTTCGATAGCCGCAGCATCTCCCGGCGAGCACGGGCACGCCGAGGCGATCGTGCTCGTGAGGGCAGCGGACGACGACGAGGCGGCTCGGGCAACCGAGTCGGTCTTGCGCGAGCTGCGTCTGCTGCCCGGGCACACGTTCGCGATCGGGCGCAGCCGGGTCGCCAAGGACCTCGCTGAGCTGTCTCGGACAGGGTCCGAAGCTCTGCTCGCGGTCAACGTTGCCGAGGGTGGCGCGGCCGACGAGGACGGTCACCGTGTGCTCGCGTTCGAGGACACAGGCGCGTACCGGCTGCTGCTGCCGGCGATGAGCGAGGACCCTGACGAACTACGCCGATTCTTTGAGGAGACGATCGCGCCGGTCGTCTCCTACGACGAGCAATACGAGACCAACCTCGTGCAAACGCTCGACGCGTTTCTCGACGCCGACGGCAACGTCGCCGGCACCGCGCAGCGACTGTTCACCCACCGCCACACGATCCGTTACCGCCTGGAGCGCGTTCGCGAGCTATCGGGATTCGACGTCGGATCGACCGAAGGGCGCGAGCGCCTCAGCCTCGGACTCAAGGCGATGAGGGTGCTCGGAATACCAGCGCCTGGAGGGCCCGCAGGAGAGCGTCAGGCGGCCGAAAATCCGGCGCGTGCAGCGGGTTCCTAAGAGCCCTTGTGTGACTAACGTCAATTAGCCTGGAATCCTTGATTCTGAAGGGTTTCTGAGCATCTGATGGGACTTTTCTAAGAAGTTCCAAAAGAGGCTCATGAGGCACCCGAAGTCTGCCGATACAGCCGTTGGATGGTCCTCGGACTTGGAAGGCGAAATGACTTCGCGTACTAACACCTCACTTCACCTCGCAGCCGGCGTCACTGCGGCGCTCGCGATGATGGGGGTCGGCTCAACGGCACTCAGCGGCACGGTGTTCGATTTTCACGGATGGCCAGAGGCGCGCAGCGCCGCGACCACGATCGTCGACCTAGCCGACGAGGGCGTGAGCGCATCGACCAAGCTCGTCGTATCTGCCGCTCAGGCTGGCGGCCAGGTGGCACCGGTCACTTCGACCGGCGGCGCTGTGGCTGAGGCGATCTCCCGTCCGGCTCCGGCTGGGCCGTTTGCATCTCCGCCCGAGGCCGAAGGCCCGGCGCGCTTCAGCACGGCTCGCAGCTCGGGCAGCAGCGGTAGCAGCGGCGCGACGTCGAGCGGGCTGCCCGTGCCGATCGATCACAACGGCGACGGCACCACGGACCTCTGGAAGCAGTCGAACTC
>CAZLKZ010000047.1:8030-12549 GCA_964560235.1 uncultured Conexibacter sp.
GCAGCTCCCGTCGAGGAGCCCGCCGCGCCCGCCGAAGAACCTGCCGCCCCGGCAGAAGAGCCGGCACCTCCGGCCCCGGTCGAGGAGCCCGCACCTCCGGCAGAGGAGCCCGCCGCCCCGGCCCCGGCCGAGCAGCCAGCGGCTCCCGCGCCTGAAGCACCGGCGCCCGCACCCGCTGAGTAGCGCTCAAGCACGACAGCTGGGGGGCAGGGACTCGAACCCTGAATGCCAGGACCAAAACCTGGAGTGTTGCCGATTACACCACCCCCCATCGGCTGTCGTGCACGGCCATTCTGACCAACCGGCACGCGACGTGACGTCTGCGCTCCGTAGGCTGGCCTCGTGGCAGGTTTCAGCACCGTCGTAATGGCCGCAGGCAAGGGCACCCGGATGCGGTCGAAGACCCCCAAGGTGCTCAGCGATCTGTGCGGTCGCCCGCTCGTCGCGTGGCCGGTCAAGGCCGCCTTGGATGCAGGGGCCGATGAGGTGGTGGTCGTCCGCTCGCCCGACGTCCCGCTCGAGCAGGTTCTTCCCGCTGGCGTGCGGCTCGCAACTCAGGTCGGGCAGGACGGCACCGGCGGCGCTGTCGCGGCCGGGCTCGCCGAGGTGAAGGGCGACGGGCCGATCGTGGTGCTGAGCGGCGACGTGCCGCTGATTTCGTCGGACACGATCGCCGAGATCGTGGAGGCTCACAGCAGCGCTGGGGCCGCAGCCACGATGGTCACGACCGTGCTCGACGATCCATCCGGCTACGGCCGCGTGGTGCGTGACGAATCAGGTGATGTGCTGCGCGTTGTCGAGACCAAAGCGGCGGGTGACGCAACCGATGAGGAGCTCGCGATAGCCGAGGTCAACACCGGCATCTTCTGCTTCAGCAAGGCCGAGCTGGCCAGCGGACTGCCGCAGGTGACAGCCGACAACGCTCAGGGCGAGTACTACCTGCCTGACGTGCTGCCCCTGATCAGGCAGATGGGCGGCCGCGTCACAGCGCACGCGGTGGCCGACCAGGCCGTAGTGCTCGGCGTCAACGACCAGGTGCAGCTGGCACAGGTCGCCGCCAACGCACAGCGTCTGATCCTCGAGGGCCACATGCTCGCTGGCGTGCGAATCATCGACCCAGAGCGGACCCGGGTCGACGCAGCCGTCACGATCGCCGCCGACGTGACCGTCGAGCCGGACGTGCAGCTGCTCGGCTCGACCTCGGTCGGCTCGGGCACCCTGATCGGCGCGGGCAGCACACTGATCGACACGAGCGTGGGGACGGACGCGGTCGTGCGTCAGTCGCACTGCGACGGCGCGAGCGTCGGTGACGGGGTCAGCGTCGGTCCGTTCGCGTACCTGCGCCCCGGAGCAGAGCTACAGGCGGGGGCCAAGGCCGGCACGTTCGTCGAGATCAAAAACTCCGTGATCGGTGAGGGCTCGAAGGTGCCTCACCTCAGCTACATCGGCGATGCGGACGTCGGGCCCGGCACCAACCTTGGGGCCGGCACGATCACCGCCAACTACGACGGCAAGAGCAAGAAGAAGTCGCGCACGACGATCGGCCCGGAGGTCCGCACGGGCGTCCTCACCGCGCTTGTAGCGCCGGTAGAGCTCGGCACCGGCGCCTACACGGCGGCCGGCTCTGTGATCGTCGATGACGTGCCCGAAGGCGCGCTCGGCGTCGCCCGCAGCCGCCAGCAGAACATCGACGGATACAACACCTGACCATGTGCCTTCCGAGGCGCGTAGGATTGTCGGCGCCGTGAGCCACTCATCCTCCGTCGCGACCAGCCTTCCGATCGACTACGACAAACGGCTGATGCTTTTCTCGGGGCGCGCCAACCCCGAGCTCGCGGCCAAGATCGCGGGCAAGCTGGGCGTCGACGTCGGGCCGATCACGCTCAAGACGTTCTCGAGCGGTGAGGTCTACTGCCGCTACGAGGAGTCGATTCGTGGCGCCGACGTCTTCCTGATCCAGCCGATCTGCGGCAACCCCACTACCGACATCAACGCCAACGACGCGCTGATGGAGCTGCTGTTCATGATCGACGCCGCGGTCGGTGCCTCCGCACACCGCGTGATCGCCGTGTGCCCGTGGTACGGCTACAGCCGCCAGGACAAGAAGTCCGCTCCGCGAGAGCCGATCTCCGCACGACTCGTAGCTCGGATGCTCGAAGGCGCCGGCGCCGACCGCGTGCTGACGATGGACCTACACGCTGGGCAGATTCAGGGCTTCTTCCAGATCCCCGTCGATCACATGACGGCGATGATGATGCTGACCCAGCACTTCAAAGACCTGGCGCTCGACGACCTCGTGATCGTTGCTCCGGACGCCGGCCGCGTGAAGCTCAACAAGAAGTTCGCGCACAAGCTCGGTGCAGAGCTCGCGATCCTCGACAAGGAGCGCCCCGCCCAGCAGGTCGCCGAGATCGGCTATGTGATCGGTGACGTAGCGGGCAAGACCGCGGTGTTGGTCGACGACATGATCGACACTGCCGGCACGCTGAAGGTCGCCGCGGAGACGGTCCGCGACGCAGGCGCCGAGCGCATCTACGCCGCCGCCACACACGGCGTGTTCTCGGGCAACGCGTACGCGAACCTCGAAGCGGCAGGGTTCGAGAAGATCGTCGTCACAGACACGATCCCGCTCCGTCCCGGAGCGCCGGACAACATGCAGGTGCTGTCGTGCGCCGAGCTGCTGACCGACTCGATCCGCCGGATCTTCACCGACGACTCGGTGTCCGAAGTGTTCGACGGAGAGAACCAGCTCTTCTAATGCAGAGAATCAAGCGCGGTTGGGAACTTTCGAAGCAGAGCTGGGCGGTGCTGCGCGCTGACTCCTCGCTCGCGGTGTTCCCGGTACTCGGCTTCATCTGCTCGGCGATCGCTTTCGTGCTGATCGCCGCGCCCGGCGCAGTCGTGGCCTCCGCTCAGGACAACGAGTGGTACGCAGCGCCGTTCATCGCGATCGCGGCATACGCCGCAACGTTCTTCGGCATCTACTTCAACGTGGCGCTCGCGGCTGCGGCCAACCGGTCGATCGACGGCGTCGACACGACGCTGTCTGACGGGCTGTCGGTCGCGAACGCGCGTAAAGGCGTCATTGCGCAGTGGGCGCTCGTCCAGCTAGTGATCGGCTTTCTGATCCAGGCGCTGGAAGAGCTGCTGAGCGAAAGCCCCGCCGGTCGCCTGGTCGGCGCCATCGTCGGTGGTGTGCTCGACGCAGCGTGGGCGCTGATGACGTTCTTCGTCGCCCCGGTGCTTGCTCTCGAAGACGTTGGTCCCAAGCAGGCGCTCGACCGCTCGTTCGCTCTGATCAAAGAGCGGTGGGGCGAGAGCGTTGTAGGCACGGTGTCGATCGGCCTTGCGGTGTGGCTCGGGCTGGGTCTGCCCGCCGCGTTGCTCGTGCTGCTGGCGTTCAGCAACCCGGCGATCCCGGCGGTAGCGCTGATCGTGCCGGCCGTGCTGCTGATCATCACGGCGGGTGTCATCTCGTCGGCGCTGAGCGTGATCTTCCGTGTTGCGCTCTACCGCTACGCGGTCGGCGGATCGACGGGCAGCGCGTTCGACGACTCGACGCTCGCGAGCGCTTTCGGCGCGAAGCGTTAGCTGTTTGCGCCTAGATTGGGGTACGTGAGCACCGCTGCATCGACTTTCGCGCAGCGCTTCGGCCTGACCGACGACGAACTGCTGGCCGTGCTCGGAGTAAGCGCGATCGAGCTGCTGTCAGGCCAGCTCGATCATTTGCCCCAGCTGCCACTCCTGCTGGCGCTCACCGAGGATTTGAGCCAGTCCACCGCGCCAGGTGTGCTGCCCCGCTGGGTCCGCTCCAAGGGGCCGCACGGCCGCCCCATAGATCTGCTGGTCGCCCAGGACTTCGCGGGCTTCGAGCGCGCCGTCGAATCATTCGGCGAGCGCGGCTTCGTGGTCGGCGGCAGCTGAGCCTGCACGCAGACCGGCGCGAGTCGCGTATGGCGTCCGTTACCGTTCGGCTCTGTGCTGAGCCGTGTCTTCTCCGTCTCCGCCGTCGCAGCGCTGCTCGCAGTGCTGGCCGGTTCCACCGCACCGAGCGCGTCTGCGCTCAGTCAGCGAGTGCTCTACGAGACAGGCCCTTCAGGGCGCTACCTCGTTGACGGAGCCTGGTACTTCCGCACGAACCCGGCCACCGTCGCCGGCGCTCTGCCGAGCTCAACGTCGACGGCGGGCTGGTCGCGCGTCACGGTCCCGAACGCGTGGAACGCGACCGATCCCTCCACCGAATCGTTTCTCGGTGGCGTCGGCTGGTACCGCAAGGACTTCAAGCTGCCGAGTGCTTCCAAGAAGTTGCAGTGGGTGCTCCGGTTTGAGTCGGTCAACTACCGGGCGCGCATCTACCTCAACGGCAAGCTGATCGGCAAGAACACCGGCGCCTATCTCCCGTTCGAGATCCGGGTACCCGCCTCGGTGGTCAAACGCGGCGGCACGAACCGCCTGGTCGTTCGCGTCGACTCCAAGCGCCTGGCGTGGGACTTCCCGCCGAGCGGCCTGTCGGTCACGG
>CAZLKZ010000048.1:0-1108 GCA_964560235.1 uncultured Conexibacter sp.
CCCGCGAACCGTGCGCCGCGGGCGGCGACCGGGTACCCGGGCGTCGTAACAGCGATCGCGTCGCCGCCGGCTACCTGCGCCATGTGGAAGATCGCCTCTTTGGCACCGAGCGTCGGGATCACGTCGCGATCGGGATCCCGCTCGATGCCCGACCGGCGTTCAGCCCACCTGCAGATCTCGGCCCGCAGTTCCGGGAGCCCAGTCGCCTTGGGGTACGGGGCAAGAGGCTCGATGCCGTGGCAGAGAGCGTCGCGGAGGAACTGCGGAGTCTCCTCGCGAGGCTCGCCAACCCCAAAGTCGATCAGGTCGATACCGCGGGCGGTCGCCGCCGCCTTTACCTCGTCGAGCTTCGCGAAGGGGTACGTGCCGAGCTCGGCAATCAGCGGGTTCAGCCGCACAGCAGAGCGCTCAGGGTCTCGCGAGCAGTCACCATCGCGGCGATCGATGCGCTTTCGTCGCGGCGATGTGCCTGTTTGGGGTCGCCCGGCCCGAAGTTGACTGCGTCGACGCCCGCGAGTGAGAACTCTGCGACCGGGGTCCATGCCTGCTTTGCCGTGGGGGAGGCGCCTGAGAGCTCGGTCAGGCGCTCGATGAGAGGACCTGTGGCCGGCACCGCCCCAGACGGCGCGTTACCGTCGATCTTGAGTGTCCCTGCGGGCTCGCAGCGAGCGTGCAGACGAGCCTCTGCTTCGGACGCGGTCGTGGCAGGGCCGTACCGATGGTTCAGCGTGACGACACAGCTGTCGGGGATCACGTTGCGCGCAACACCGCCTTCGATCATCACCGCGCTCGTGACCTCGCGAAAAGTGAGCCCGCCGAACTGCTGCTCGACCGGCAGGTCGCCCGCAAGGTCGGCAACCGCTGCTGCCGCCTTCGCGATGGCGTTGTCGGCGAGCCAGGGCCGCGCGCTGTGGCCTGCGGTTCCGGTGAAGGTCCAGGTCGCATTGAGGTTGCCGAGGCAACCGAGCTGCACCTCCAGCGCCGTCGGCTCCATCACGATCGCCAAGTCTGCTGTGAGCAGCTCGGGGCGCCGCTGAAGCAAGGGGGTAAGGGCTGTATCACCGAACGGCAGCTCCTCACGCGGAAAGAACACGGCGCCGACGTCGAC
>CAZLKZ010000048.1:1208-12493 GCA_964560235.1 uncultured Conexibacter sp.
GCACAGCATGAGCACGCGCAAACCCGCCAGCCCGCCGCAGAGGCGCGCCAAACAGCGAGCGTTCTGTATTGCCGTGCTGGAAAGCGGAGAGGACCTCACCGAGCTGCATGAGCTGCTCAGGACCGCCGGCGTTGCGATCGTCGGCAACGCGATCCAGCATCGCGACGCGCCGCATCCGAACACGTACCTCGGCCCGGGCAAGGTGGCCGAGGTCAAGGCAGCGGCCAAGGCCGCGGATGCAAACCTCATCGTTTGCGACGACGAGCTCAGCCCTCGCCAGGAGCGCAACCTCGAGCAGGAGTTCGGGATCTCCGTCGTCGACCGCACAGCGACGATCCTCGACATCTTCGCCACGCACGCAGGTAGTGCGGAGGGCAAGCTTCAAGTTGAGCTCGCTCAGCTTGAATACAACCTCGCCCGCATGCGTGGCCTGTGGACTCACCTCGAACGCCTCGGAGGCGTATCAAGCGGCGGGTTCGCCACTCGTGGCCCTGGTGAGTCACAGATCGAGACCGACCGTCGCCTCGCACGCGATCGCATCTCGGCACTGAGGCGTCGGCTCAAGCAGGTCGCTCGCACCCGAGAGACTCAGAGGGCCGAACGCGACCGCAACAAGGTTCCGCAGATCGCGCTTGCCGGGTACACCAACGCAGGCAAGTCGACGCTGCTCAACGCGCTCACCGGTAGCGAGGTCGCCGTACGCGATCGACTGTTCGAGACCCTCGATCCCACAACCCGTCAGCTGGAGATCGATGGTCGCCGCTACTTGGTCAGCGACACCGTCGGGTTTATCCGCAAGCTTCCGCACCAGCTCGTCGACGCTTTCGCTTCGACCCTCGAAGAGACCCGCCGCGCTGATCTCGTACTCCACGTCGTCGATGCCTCCGCCGAGGACGAGGACATGCTGGAGATGGTCTCGGCGGTCGAGCAGACGCTCGACCAGATTGGGGCGGGGGAGCGGCCGCGTGTGCTCGTGCTGAACAAGCTCGACGCGGTCACGGCAGACCGGCGCGCCGAGCTTGCCGCTCAACATCCTGATGCGGTGCTCATCAGCGCTGCCGCCCACCAAGGGCTCGAGGACTTGATGGAGCGGATCGCCAAGGAGTTCGCGAAGACTCTCCGCTCGGTGGAGCTGCTGCTGCCGTTCGACGAAGGCGCGAAGCTCGCGGAGCTGCACGAGATAGCCGGAGACCTCCACCGCGAGGACACCAGTGAGGGAGTGCGGGTAGTGGTGCGGCTGCCGTCGGCTGTGGCCGATCGCTTTGAGCCGTTCGCGGTGCGCAGCTAGCGCCCGGAGCTTCCGAAGCCTGCGCTGCCCCTGTCACCGTGCTCGTCGGGGAGGCGGTCGACTACCTCGACCTCCGGTCCGCCAAACGGCACCAGCAAGAGCTGGGCGATCCGGTCGCCGGGGGCGACGCTGTAGTCGTCGGTGCCCTGGTTGCGGAGGGTGACCTTCAACTCACCTCGGTAGTTGGGGTCGATCAGCCCGAGCACCGGCACTACGCCGTCGCGTGCTGCAAGACCTGACCTGGGCACGATCAGCCCGCACCAGTTGCGGTCGATCGCAACGGCAACGCCGGTCCCAACCAGCGCGCGGTCGCCTGCCGAGATCGTTGTGGCGTCGACGGCTGTCAGGTCGTACGCGGCGTCGCCATCACGCGAGCGGGCGGGAGCGGTCGCACGGTCATCCAGCAACTGAACTTGGAGGCGGCCCGGATAGCTCATGAGTCCTTGCTCCCCGCGATACCCGCGGCGGCCAGCGCGCCGAGATGGCCCTGGTCTTCGAGCCTGTCGTCAAGCGGGGCGAGGTCGCCGGGCTCGATGCCGAGCGCTGTCGCAATCAGCCAGTCCGCGAACCAGACGTTCTTTGGCAGCACGGGGCCGTGGAGATAGGTACCGATGACCGAGCCGGATCGAGCTCCTTCGAACCCAGACCGGCCGTCGTTGCCGTACCCCTTCAGGACCCGCCCGAGCGGTTCGGCAGTGGGGCCGAGCAGCGTACGCCCGCCGTGATTTTCGAAGCCAGCAAGCACGCGCTTGTCCCCGGGGTCGAGCTCGACCTCGATCGCGATGTTGCCGATCAGCCGCTCGCCCTCGGACCTGACGGTCGTGAGATCGAGCAGGCCCACGCCTCGGATCTGCTTGCTGCCGAGCTCGTAGTGGTGACCGAGCAGCTGGATTCCGCCACAGATCCCCAGGACTACCGCGCCTCGTCCAGCGGCCGCATGGAGCGCCTCAGCCTTCGTGGTTACTAGATCAGCCGCGACGAGCTCCTGATCGCGATCCTGGCCTCCACCGAGGTAGAACAGGTCGTGGGCGTGTGGATCGAGCTCGTCGGCGTGACCGCTTGCGGTCACCTCGACGCCCAGGCCGCGCCAGGCACATCTGCGCTCCAGCACCGCGATGTTGCCGCGATCCGCGTAGATGTTCATCACGTCGGGGTACAGCGCGCAGATCCGGAGCGTCTGGTCAGGCACGGAGCATCACCACGGTAGAGCCGACGTACTCCGATGTTTCGGGGATCTGCTGGCGCGGCAACACCGAGAAGCCGAGCATCGCCGCTTCGGTCTCGAGCTCATCGGCGGTCAGAAGGTCGAGCGAGACCGTGTGATGCGCACCGGACCGATCGCCTTGAGTCGTCCTAATGCGATGGATTGTGGCCTGCCCGTCGGCCTCCGTGATTGCAACTGTCTGGCTGACGTAGAGCTCGCCGGCAACGGAGATCGTGTCAGCCGGTGGCAGACCGTCCGCGTCACCGTCGAACGCGGCGAGAGCGTTCGCGATTGCCATCGCGAGCACGCCTCCACGGCGCAGTCGCGCGTGGGCTGCACGCATGAATGCTCGGCGCCCACGCATTCCGCCCAGCAGCTGTACCGACTGCATCGGCACGATCACAAGAGGAAGGTCATCAGGGACGCGGTTCAGGTCCCGTGCGTCGCACACAACACCGGAGACCGAACCGGCTGAGACCGCGGAAGCCCTGTAGAGGAGCTCGTCGATCAGTACCTGCTCGATGTCACACGCGATCACCTCGTGGCCGGCCTCGGCGAGCGCGAGTGCAACCCGGCCCGTGCCTGCTCCCACATCGGCGACAGGACCGCCGGTGGCGTCAGCCAACGCGAGCCACAGGCCGAGATCTTCCCGGTAGGCACCGCACTCGGCGTCATGCCAGATCACGTCTTCAGCGATGGCGCGCTCGAGCATCAGAAGCTGTCCTCCGCCACGCCGCGGCGCACAAGTGCTTGACGCAACTCCAGCATCGCTGTGTAGGTAGGTATCGCGACAAGGCGGTCCTCGGGCGCTGCTCCACTCACGAGAGCGGTAATCGCACGGTCGAGGTCCGGCTCGAGCTCGATCACGGCCGGGTCGAATCCGGCGTACTTGAGCCGCACGGCCATCTCGGCGGCACGGGTTCCGGAGCAGACCACCGAGGAGGCGCTCTGCTTCAGCAGCTCGTAGTCGGCATCCCACACCCAGCTCACATCACGCCCGTCCGCGATCCGGTCGTTGAGCACGGCCAACACGCGGGCAGGACCACTTTCAAGCGCGAGCGTGCGCAGCACCTCGTTGGCGCCGGTCGGGTTCTTGACCAGCATCAGCAGGAGCGATTTGCCGTCGATCTCCACCGATTCGCCGCGCCCGAACGCGGGGGCGACGGCAGCGAGTCCGGCAGTGATCGGCTTTGGCGCGGCACCGAGCGTCAACGAGAGCGCAGCGGCGGCGAGCGCGTTGTAGACGTTGTAGAGCCCGGGGAGGGGTACGTGCCCGCTGATGGTGCCTGCCGGTGACTCGATGGTCAGGTCGAAGCCCGACAGTCCTGCGAGCCCCACCTGTGTGGCCTTCACCTGCGGTTCAGGACGCCGCGAGCCGCAGTTGGGACACGTGTAGTGGCCGAGATGCGAGAGGAAGACCACGGCGTAGTCGTATGGCTCGCCGCAGTTGCGGCAGTGCTTGGCATCGGCCGCGTGACCGAGGCCCGGAGCACCCACGCTCGGGTCCTCGATGCCGAAGTAGACGACGTCGGCAGTGCGGCCGTCGCCGAGCGCTGCTACCGCTGGGTCGTCTGCGTTGAGCACGAACGTCGTGTCGGGGTGGGCCGCAACGATCTCCGCCCAGCGCTCAGCGATCGACTCGAGCTCTCCGTAGCGGTCGAGCTGATCGCGGAAGAGGTTCCCCAAGAGCACCGCGCGGGGCCGCAGCTCGGCTGCGAGCTCGCCGAGCCAGAACTCGTCTACTTCAAAGAGTCCAAGGTCTGCGTTGGGATCTCGCTCGACAAGAGCGCCAGCGACCCCGCCGGCCATGTTTGCCCCCGCCGCGTTGTGCACAAGCTGATGGCCAGCACGCTCAAGCACCGCAGCCGTCATGGCAGCGGTCGTCGTCTTGCCATTGGTGGCGGAAATCACTGCCACGCCTGCGGGCAATTCGGACGAAAGGCGCCCGATTGCGTGGCTGTCGAGCGCGAGCAGCACCTTGCCGGGCAGAGATGTGCCGCCGCGCCCTGCGGCACGAGACGCCCCGGCGGCGAGTCGTGCGGCCGCGACCTTTGCGCGCAGGCCTGGTGATCGCTTGGTTGCTGGGCGGGACGGAGAGGCCATCTGCGCCCGGATCAATCTATCGGGAGCGGACTAGCTCAGCTGGCTGCGATCTCGTAAACGCGGCGGTCGTCGGAGTCGAATGTGTGCCGCATCCCGACCATCTCCAGCACGTGGTGGCTGGCGTGGTTGCCGACGTCGCTCTCAGCCCGTACCACGCGGATCTCCGGCCGCTCGAGCGCCCATGCCACAAGCGCACGCACGGCTTCGGTCGCATATCCGTTTCCGCGCTCGGACGGCACGATCGCGTAGCTGATGGTCGACTCGCCCAGTGCGTCCGGAGGTCCGTGGAAAGCGATGTCGCCGATGACCTCGTTGCGAGCGATGTGAAGCACTTGGAAGTGCCCGAACAACTGCTCGTCATCATCACGGCCAGCCTGGATAGCCAAGGAGACCAGAGTCGAGTCGAGCGGATAACCGGGGGCCCAGCTTGGCCCCGGTAGCCGGCCGCCCGCAAGCATCGTTCGCACCTCCGTGGAGGTCAGGCGGCGCAGCGAGAGTCGGTCGGCGGTCAGGACCACGGTTCGACACTAACCGCACCGGAGGTCACCGCGCGACAGTTTTCTCAGTAACTCACCAGAGAGGCTGCTGCGGGTCGGGCTCGGCATCGAGCAAGCACTCGGGCCCGTCGTTTCGGGTGTTGCTGACCGCCGGGCCGACCGCGCGCGGCTGCAGCTCGGCTGGAGGAGCGCACACCGACAGCTCCCGCACGGCATCGAGCGGAGTCTCTGGGTCGATCCACAGCGCTTCCTCCTCTGGACCTCCGAGGATCACCGGCTGCCGCGGGTGGATTGCCGTGAGCCCGGGCTGGGCCGGCCTCGTGAGGATCGAGCACGTGTCGAGCTGCTGGGAGGTGTCGCGCGCAGACCAGCTGGTCCACAACCCTGCGAAGGCGAACGGCTCTGAGCCCGGCAGCGTGATGTGCCAGGGCTGCTTGCCGGTGCCGCGCTTCTCCCACTCGTAGAACCCATCGGCGAGGATGATGCAACGGGTGTGAGCGATCGGCTCGCGGTAAGCGGCCTTCTCGAAGACTGTCTCGCTGCGCGCGTTGATCATCTTGTAGCCGGTAGCGGGGTCGTCGGCCCAGGGCGGCACGAGACCCCACCGCAGCTCACGGAACTCTGCGCCTGCGCCTCCTGCGACGACGGCGGGGACGTCATCTCCCGGGCACACGTTGAAGCGCTGCTTGATCTCGACTGACTCGCGCAGCCCGAAGCGCGTACGGAACTCCAGCTGGCCGCTGCTGGCCAGGCTGTAGCGCCCGCACATCGCTTAGCCCGCGCCGCGCGCTGCGGCTTGCGCTCTTGCCTGCCTGCGACGCCCCACGATCACAAGCACCACGAGCACGATGACTACGAGGAGCAATCCGAGCCAAACGGCCGCGAGGCTGCTTACGCCGCCGAACGGCAGAGCGATAAGGGTGACGATCAGCCAGCCCGCGAGCACAAGCAGCGCCATGAACAGCAGGATCGAGACGAGGCCACGGGCGCGCTTCCACATCGGCGCGGACTTCCCGGGCATGACGAAGCCCATCACCCGGAGCATCCGGAGCTGTCCTGCCGACGGGGCCTGCTGGCCCAGCTTCTCGACGGCGACCTTGAGGTCATCCGCCCTGCGCTCGGCAAGTGCAAGAGACGCATCGGCCATGCGACGGATCGCGAGACGCTCCTGCGGACGAGCCGCGGCGAGGGCCTTGCGGAAGTGCTCACGTGTCGCGCCCGCGTCGTAGCGCTCTGCGGCACGGGAACCGAGGATCGCCTGTGCTGCCGCGCGATGGCGCTGTTCACGCTCGAGTTCCTCGTCGGACCGCTGCTCGAGAGCGGCCATGGCCTGCATCATCCCCGCTTGCTGGGATTTGACCTGCGACTTGACTTGGCGAGCTTTTGGCGGCATCGAAGGGCGCAGGTTAGCTGGAGGGGGCGGAAAAGTGAGTGCCCGATCCGGGTTCGGCGCGTGTCAGGATTGCTCGATGCGCCGAACCACTCTCATGCTCCTCCTCGCTCTCTTGCTGCTCAGCGCCGCGCCTGTCGCAAACGCTCAGTTCGGGGGCGGCGGGAGCCTGCAGACCGAGCCCAAACCTGAGCCGCAGGCACCCAAGCAAGAAGAGGACGACGGGTTCGGGACAGGGCAGACCCTGCTCGTCCTGCTCGGCGGCGGGCTACTGCTCGGGGGGATCGCGTGGGCGATCATGCGTGATGCGCGGGCGCACGCTCCAGAAGCTGACGGTCACGAAGAGGATCGCGAGCGCTCGAAGGCCGAGCGCGAGGCTGAGCACGTACGGCGCAAGCAGCAGTCACGTAAGAAGGGCAAGGCCGCTAAGAAGGCCCGCCGGGCAAACCGGCCGCGCTGATCACCGTTCGAGCGGAGGGTCTGGCACGTCGGCGTATCCGTCGCCGATCGCCTTGCCGGTGGCCGCAAGGCACGCGCGATCGAGGCGCACGGTCGCTAGGGCGACTCCGCGCTCGCTCTGGGCCGGGGTGTCGCGGCAGATCACGTAGGTGAAGTGTTGGAAGTCGAGGGCCGCGACCCAGGGGTGACCGAACTTCGCGACGACCCCGCCTTCGGTGCCTGGGACGTCGCGGATCTCCGCCAGGCACCTGTACCGGCCAAAGCGCTTTGTTAGGACCTGGTCGTCGGGAACAGCCTCGGGGTCGGTGGAGATCGGTTTGCAGCTGCTTGCCGTGATCGGACCGGTCAGCGTGCCCGCCCGTTCGCGCTTGAGCGCCTCCGCTTTGATCGATGCCGCTGCGCGGTCGACGAGCTCCGCTCTGGCGCGCAGGACAGACGCGTCGCTCGCTCCCGATCGCGGCTTGAGCTCGGAGGCGTCGAACCGCTGGGGGCGCTGCTCGCGCTTGAGCCGCGCTCGTTCCTTCGCAACCAGGGCGGCCTGCGCCTCAGTCCTGTCGCTCTTGCGATCGTCGGCACCCGCGAGCAATGCGATCAGTACAGCCGCCAGCACCACTAGCCCTGCGGATACCAAGATCAGTGGGCGCCGTCGACTCTTACGGACGAGCGTGCGGGAGCGCCCGCAGGCCGGGCAGCGCTCTCCTGCCGGGGGCCGGGGGTCTCCGCAGTGCGGACACCTGTCGGGTGCACCGTCCATGCTTTCGCAATGGTGCCAGCCCAGGGGGAAGGAAGGCCGCAGCTCACGACGCTCGAGGTCCCGGCGAGCGCCGAGGCTTGGCGCCGGTGCGGCTTCGACGTGCCCGAAGACTCCGTCTTCGCCGCCGGTCCCGTCGCGGTGCGGCTCGACGCGGCTGCGCAGCAGGTAACTCTGAGGCTCTCTGAACCGGTTGAGGGGTTGGCGTTCTGCGAGCAGGCCGATGCGCCTCTCAGCATTCACCCCAACGGAGTTACTGCCGTCGACCATGTGGTGCTGGCCACGAGCCGTCCGGAAGCGGCTGTCGCGGCACTGGTAGCCGCGGGTGCGGAGGTGCGAGGCACGCGGGAGACAGAGCTCGGCGGGACGCGGATCGAGCAGCGCTTCCTGCCGCTGCCCGGCGGGATGATCGAGCTCGTCTCCTCGGGCGACTGGCCCGAAAGCCCCGCAATCTGGGGCATTACGTTCGCCTGTTCTGACCCTGACGCGGCAGCTGCGGCTTACCCCGACCTGATTCCGGCCCCACACGACGCCGTGCAGCCGGGCCGGCGCATCACAACGATCGCCCGGGAGGCTTCGCTTGGCACTCGGGTGGCACTCATCAGCCCGCGCTGACTTGACTCTTTCACCATTCGCGGTGCTAGCCTCGGCAACTTGAACGCCGGGTTCGCCCGGAAAAAGCAGTGCCAGTGTGTCCGCAGTCGTTGCCCAGCATCCTCCGCGTACGCAGTTGCACGGAAGTTGGAGGATCGATTCAAATGGCTACAGGAACCGTTAAGTGGTTCAGCGACGAGAAGGGCTTCGGATTCATCACCCCTGATGAGGGTGGCAAGGATCTGTTCGTGCACTTCTCCTCGATCGCCGCAGAGGGTTTCCGGACCCTCGCCGAGGGCGCGCGCGTCAACTACGAGGCTGAGGAAGGTCCGAAGGGCCCGAACGCAGTCAACGTGACGCTCGCCTAACCAACCTCATTAGGCAACCTCTGCGGGCCGGTGACCTTCGGGTGCCGGCCCGTAGTCGTTCTTGGGGCGGCTCTTGGGCCAGCTAGGATCGCCGGCGATGTCAGCTGCTGAGCCGATCGGGCGCCCTGGAGAGACGATGGTGTGGACCGATGGAGCTTGCAGCGGCAACCCGGGTCCGGGCGGCTGGGCCGCAATCGTTGTCTCGCCTTCGGGTGAAACAACTGAGCTGTCGGGCTCAGAGCCCGACACGACGAACAACCGGATGGAGCTCACCGGTGCGATCGAAGGGCTGCGGGCACTCGACAGCGCCACAGAGGTTGTGATCGTTACCGACTCGCGGCTGATGATCGATTCCATGACCAAATGGATCGCCGGCTGGAAGCGCAAGGGCTGGAAGACAGCTGCTGGCAAGCCGGTCAAGAACCAGGACCTGATCCTCGCGCTTGAGGAACAGATCGAGCGGCATCCAAATCTTCGCTGGCACTGGGTCAAGGGACACCTGACGGGCGAGGAAACGGCGCTCAATCAGCGCGCTGACGAGCTCGCGTTCAGCGAATCTCAGCGCGCCGCGGGCCGGCTCTGAGAGCATCGGCAGATGCGCTGGACCAAGGTCGACAACAGCGACGATGTCATCGATGTCCGCGGGGCGGGACGTTCAGGCATCCCGGGCGGTCGCGTGGCGGTGCCGGGCGGTATCGGGCTGATCGGGGTCATCGTGATCCTCGCGCTGCAGCTGCTCGGCGGGAGCAGCGCGCTCTACGACGTGCCGAGCGGGCTCGACGGGCAGGCTGCTGAGGTGCAGTCCGCACCGCTGCCGGCGACCGAGGATCCCGACCTCACCCTCAAGGACTTTTCCGTCGCGGTCTTCACAGACGTGCAGGCAATGTGGTCGGAGCTTTTCTCGGCGAGCTCCATCGCGTACCAGCGCGCGAAGCTGGTGCTCTATAGCGGAGCGGTTCGGTCTGGGTGCGGTTCGGCGTCCTCGGCAGTCGGGCCGTTCTACTGCCCGGCAGACAACCGCGTGTACCTAGACCTGTCATTCCAGCGGCAGATGCGTAGCGAGCTCGGTGCCGACGGGGATTTCGCGTGGGCGTACGTGATCGCGCACGAGATGGGCCATCACGCGCAGAACCAGCTCGGCACGGACGCGCAGGTGCGCGACTTGGTGGCACGCGATCCGGGCAAAGGCGGCGACCTGTCGGTGAGGCAAGAGCTGCAGGCCGACTGCTACGCCGGTGTGTGGGCGCAGCGTGCCTACAAGGCGGGAGCGCTGGAACCTGGCGACATCGACGAAGCGCTTGGCGCGGCAGCTGCCGTCGGCGATGACACAATCCAGAAGAAGGCGACTGGTCGCATCGACCCTGACTCGTTTACGCACGGCAGCAGCGAGCAGCGCTCACGGTGGTTCAACCAGGGCTACAGCTCAGGCGACGCAGACTCCTGCGACACGTTCAGCCCCGACTCGGTCTAGCTAGGACAGCAGTGCTTCGGGCGACGCGCTCTCGTTGCGTGCCCGCAAGCGATGCCAGCGCGCGACGAGCTCGCCGATCTGGTTCTGCGACTGAAGGTTGCACCCGAGCGTGAGCGCCGACTCCTTGTCGTTCCGCCAGGCGACTGCACCAGCGACCCGCAGAGGGGGCTCGCCGGTTTTGAGGTTCAGCTCGACCGTCACGAGAGGAGCCGGCTGCAGGGCACCGCGATCGGGCACCTTGATGCCGCCTGCGCTGATGTCGGTGCAGGGCCCTTCCCAGGAGCTGATCACGTCGCCGGTGGGGGACTTCGTGGTCACGGCAACGTTGATCGGCAGCGGAGCGCGGCTGAACTCGCGCCGGTTGCCGTCCACAAAACGGTCGGCGGAGATGAAGCCGATGATGTCGTCCTCGCCGATGTAGTAGACGAGCCCGCGCTGAGCGCGGAAGCGTGCGCCGTCTTCGTACATGAGCATCACGCGAGGAGTGGTCTCCAGCAGCTCGCGCATCGGTTCGTCCATGACGCGACGGATCTTCAGATGCAAGGTCCGCCCGTGGAAGACGACGATCTCCACCGGCAACTTCTCCAGCGGATAGGTCGTCTCACCGATGCGGCATTCATGGCCCTCGAAGATCATCGGGCCACTTGCGATCGGGAATCGGGGATGTGGGGTTGCACCACTGACACGCTGGCTGGATCGGCACACGCAGGGAAGAACTCCAGTTTCCGGACGTTTTCTGGACGCTTATGGCTAGCCTCAATCCGGTGACCGACACGGCCTCAACGACCACCCATCGCTTCGATGGCACCGACGACTACATCGCCACCGATGACCTACTGGTGGCCGTCAACGCCGCGATCACGCTGCAGCGCCCATTGCTCGTCAAAGGGGAGCCGGGGACCGGAAAGACCGAGCTCGCGAGGCAGGTCGCCAAGGCGCTGGACCTCAACCTCATCGAGTGGACCGTGAAGTCGACATCGCGCGCCCAGCACGGGCTCTACGAGTACGACGCGGTCAGCCGCCTGCGCGACAGCCAGCTCGGCGACGAGAAGGTCGCTGACATCTCCAACTACATCCGCAAGGGGCGGATCTGGGAGGCCTTCGAAGCCGGCGAGCGCACCGTCTTGCTGATCGACGAGATCGACAAGGCCGACATCGAG
>CAZLKZ010000049.1:0-10256 GCA_964560235.1 uncultured Conexibacter sp.
AAAGTGCTCCGCGCCGAGAAGAACACAAGCCACGTCGTGCTGAGCGGGGGCGGCAAGGACAAGCTGTGTCCCGCATCGGGCGCGCAGATCTTCGTCGGGGCCGTGCCGCACACGCGGCTCGAGCTGCTGCCTGCTCGCGGCCACTGCGTGCAGATCGAGGACCCGCACCACGTGCGCAAGCTCGTGCTCGACCTTGACGCGCGCAGCTCAGGTTCGGGCGACGTACGCCCAGACCGTGCGGCCTGAGCGGGCCGGCACGGCGACGCGCTCGTAGTCGTCTACCTCATAACGGTCGGCAGCCGCAAGCTCGTCGGCGGTGATTTCGAACACCGTGCCTTCGACCTCCGCGTCCGCGCCCCTGCTCGGGACGAGCACTGGGTGCTCAGCAACTCCACTGGTTGCGAGCACGTCGGGGTCGGTGATCGTGAGCATCTCGACGCGGTAGCCGACGATCGCGTCCTCCTCACCGTCGAGCAGCCGGCCGAAGGTGGCCTGCTGCACGGCGGGCAGGCGCAGCGTGCCGTAGCTGAACAGCAGCTCGCTGCGCGCGGCCACTTAGTTGCGGGCGTCGAGGTCGCGCACCAGCTCACGCGAGAGCTTGCTTGATCCCATCGCCCGATCGAGCAGCGGGTTCAGCACACCTCGGAAGGTGGAGACGAAGGCCCAGCGCTTCGGGTGAATGATGCGCGGGGCCCGCTTCTCGATGCCGACGACGATGCCCTCGCCAGCTTGTGCAGGCTTGAGCCGCTTGCGCAGCGGCATCGGCACGAGCTTGCGGATCTTCTCGGCCTGCGGATCGTTGTCGAGCGCGTCGTGCACCATCTGCGTGTCGATGAATCCGAAGTACGCGACGCTCGCGCTTGCACCGTGTGGTTCGAGCTCGGCACGCAGTGCACGGCCGAACTGCTCGACGCCGGCCTTGGCGATCGCGTACGGCGTCGAACCGACACCGTTGACGAATGCGTACACCGACGACACCACGACCACGTGGCCCTTGTTCTCAACGATCTGCGGGAGGGCTGCGCGCACCGTGTGGATCACGCCGTAGAGGTCCACGTTCAGCACTCGCTCGAACGTCTCGGTGGGCATCATCCTGAACGTCTGGCCGCGGTTGGCGATACCAGCGTTGGCGATGATCACGTCGACCTTGCCAAAGCGCTCGACGGTCTGAGACACGACGCGCTGCATCGCGCCAGGGTCGGTGACGTCGGCCGCAAAGCCGGCGCTGTTCTCGATACCGAGCTGGTCGACAGCGGCGTCGCAGCGAGGCTGATCGAGGTCGACGATCACCACGTTCGCGCCGCGCCGCGCGAGCGCCTCGCACGTGCCGAAGCCGATGCCCTGGGCGCCGCCGGTGACGATGACTGTCTTGCCTTGGAGGTCGTAGCTGCTCATGTCAGCGGGACTGTTACAGGTCGGCACCCGGGCTTGTGTGCTCATCGCCCGTTCCGAGGATCCTCGCCCACGGGATCGCCACGAAGAGGGCGACCGCGGCGATCAGCAGCACCTGCATGGCGATCGCCCACCCCGACGTAAAGCGCTCCTGGAGCGTGTCGCCCAGTGTGCGCTGCGCGACGCTCGCGCCGCCGACGTAGATCGAGTACGTGACGAGCCGCCCCGCAAAGAAGGCAAGCGTGACCGGCACGAGCGGCACGCGTTCTGTGAGCCCCGCAGCCTGGAAGAGGGGCGTCGATGGAAGAGGGGAGAGCAAGAACAGTCCGAGCATCCCGCCGCGACCTCCTTTGCTGTCGGTCAGCAGCTGGCCAAACGCGTCGAGGTCGCGGCGTTTACCTTCCGGCAGTCGCGGCGCAATTCGGCGGAACACGCTGGCGAGCACGAACCGCCCGCTCGCTGCCGCAGCGGCTCCGCCAATGACCAGGATCGGAATGGCAATGTCGTACCGGAACAGAAACACCACGAGCACCGTCCACGTAGGCGGCGCGAACGCCGGCATGATGTTCACGAGGAACACCACGCCGAGCATGAGCAGTACGTCGCGCAAAGTCAGGCGTGCGAGAGGGAAGAGCCGACCGGAGCTTGCGCTTGCCGGTGGCTGCGGTAGGTGGCTCTGACCCAGCCGATGCTCGGGTGCCGGCTTTCCAGCTCGGCGAACGTGTTTGCGAGAGGCTCCGGCCAAGGCGGTAGACCGCCTCCGGGAATCAGATCCGGGCAGGCTCCGGGCGCCAACAGCGCACACACGGACAGGTCGGCGACTGTGAAGTCGTCGCCGACGAGGTAGCTAGTCATGGACTCTGAGAGCAGTTCGTCTAGCCGCGTCAGTCCTCGCTCCACGGTCTCGAGCGGACGCGGGTCGTCGGGGTGAGGCACGCTGTGGGCTTGGCGGATCGCTGCGCCGAGTGGCTTGAACGTCACGCGGAGGATCGACCTGCGCAGCGGCGGGCCGCCGAACGACAGGAACCGCGCGAACGCCTCCCGATTCTGCAGCAGCGACTGATAGGCGAGTGACCGCACTGCAGGTGCGTAGATGTCGTCGAACTCCTTTTGGATCAGGAGCGCGCGCCTTTTGTCTTCGAGATCCGCAGGGAAGAGCGGTGGGTCGGGCTTGAGCGCCTCAAGGCCGGCGATGATCTCGGCCGAATCTCGATACACGCGGTCACCCGCGACCATCACCGGGAAGGTCGTGTCGCCGCCGACCCGCATCGCGATCGCTACGTGAACGCCGGGGATCACGGCACGCCGCGTGTGGTCGATGCGCTTGTAGTCGAGAGCCCAACGGGCCTTCTCGTTGTAGTGCGACATCGCTAGGTGCAGCAGCAGTGGGCGCTCCCCGCTCATCGCTGGTTACTCCGTCGCGGTCTCGGCGGCAGGCGGATCGGCCCGTCGCAGCATCTCCACGAGCGTGGCGCCGAGTGCCAGGTAGACAACGATCGCGAGCGGCGACGTGCTCCACGGCAGCAGCCCGTTGAACACGATGAGCAGCACGAAGATCGCGACTGCCGCGTGAACGGCGAACGGATAGTTCGCGTACGCGGGCCGGAGCAGCTCCCTCAGCTTGGTAGCCCACCGGCTAGGACCGAGCGACCACGCGCCCGCGATCGCGAGGACTCCGAGGGCGACCACCGCCCGGCTCATGTCTTGGAGTAGGCGCGTCGCGATCGTGAGCGTGTCGCGTGTCGCCTGGTCGTTGCCTGTGTCGGCGGCGAGTGCGTCTGTTGCGTGGTTGATGCCGGCGCGGCGTGCCACCAGCACCAGCAGCCCAACTACCAGCAGTCCGATCCCGGCGTTGACCACGGTTCGCCGCCGGTCACCAGCGAGCCAAATTGCCGCGGCAAGGCTGAGCAGTGCGAGCGCGGCGGTCCACCACGCGATCGCGTTGAGCAGCTTCACGTAGCCGCGCACTTCCCCTAGCTCGCTGCTGTCGAGCACGGTGATCACGGCGCGCCGTTCAACCTCGGGGGTGATGCCGAAGCCGGTGCGCTCGGCGAGCCTGCCGAGCATCGGGCGCAGGTCGAGCACCACGGTCGACCCCGACTCCTTTGTAACTGCCTCCACGAACTGACGGTGTGCGACGCGGTTCGAGGTGCGCCAGATCGTTTGGAACTGGCTCGTTGCGAGCAGACGCAGTGCGGCTCGTTCGGCCGCTTCAGATGCGACGCCCTGCAGTGGGTTGGCGAGCAGCTTGGTGCGGTTGGGCAGCACTTGGCGTAGCCGCTCGGTTGCCTGCGGGCTGTCGAGCTGCTGGGCCAGAAACGCCGCGGTCGCCTCTTGTACGGACTTCTGCTCGATGATCTGTGTGCTCGTGTCGACCCACTGGTCGGTGTTGAGCGCCTCCTCGCGTACCCACGTTGAGATGAGCGCGAGGAAGGTGAGGACAAGGGACAGGCCGAGTAGGACCGGGGTAGCGAAGCGGCGCATGGGCGCGAGCCTACGGGTACTGGGGGTCGCGTGTCAGCTGGCCGCTTACGGGGTATCGACTAGCTATGGGTATCGAGATTCTTTTGTTCCTGCTGCTGCTCGTCGCTGTGATCGTCGGCGGTGCGTTCGTCCTTGGAGTGGGTTCATCTAAATCGCCCGGAACGGGGACCGAAGGCGTCGGTGATCAGCTCAGCGACGCGGTGAACAGCACGGCCACCACCGGCGCCGATGCGCCGGTGCCCGAGCACACGCGCGTGGAGGACGAGACAGACGCGCGGATCGTGCCCTAGAGGCCCATCGTTTTACCGATGAGCTCTTTCATGATCTCGTTGGTGCCCGCGTAGATACGCCCGATCCGGGCGTCGACCCACGCCTTGCCGATCGGGTACTCGGCGGTGTAGCCGTAGCCCCCGTGCAGCTGCAGGGCGAGCGGAGCTAGCCCGAGCACACCTGCGGCGGAGGGGCGTAGGGTCAGGGCATGAGCGACTTCAACCAGCGAGTGATCGAGGAGTTCCGTGCGAACGGTGGAGTCGTGGGCGGGCCGTTTGCGGGAGCCCCGCTGGTACTGATCACGACGACCGGTGCCAAGAGTGGCGAGCCGCGGGTTTCACCGCTGATGTGCCAGCCGACCGAGGGCGACACGGTCTACATCTTCGGCTCGAAGGCAGGAGCGCCGTCGAACCCGGCGTGGGTCCACAACCTGCGCGCGAACCCGAACCTGACAGTCGAGCGCGGCACTGAGACCTACGCCGCCGTCGGTCACGAGATCACCGGACCCGAGCGCGACGAGATCTTCGCCCGCCAGGTAGCGGCGGTGCCGCAGTTCGGCGAGTACGAACAGAAGGCGGGGAGGGTGATTCCGGTGTTTGCGCTGGAGCGGGCGTAGGGCTGCGGACTCAACGCCAGCGAAAGAGGCAGGTGTGGTGATCCGGTCGGGCCGGGCTTTCGTAGGAGGTCGTGAACCCTCTACCCACCAAGGGAGCAGACATGACCGAACACATCACCCTCGAAGCGGTCGACGTAGACGGCGCGATCCGAGAGGCGACAGAAGACATTGGCAACACGCGCTCGGATTTCTTGCGAAAAGGTCTCTTCGCCGGCGGGGCGCTGTTCGCGGGCGGAGTACTCATGGGCGGCATGCCAGCGATCGCCGACGCAAAGCCGTCAGCCAAGCAGGACCGGGCGATCCTCAACTACGCGCTCACGCTCGAGTACCTCGAGGCTGCCTTCTATAAGCAGGCTGTCGCGAGCGGGGCGCTGACCGGTGCAGCGCTTGATCTCGGGAAGGTGCTCGCCGAGCACGAGGCGGCTCACGTGAAAGCACTGAAGAAGGCTCTTGGTAGGAACGCGGTCAAGTCCCCGACGTTTGCGTTTGGCGAGACGGTTACGAACCAGGACAAGTTCCTAGCCACCGCATTCGTGCTGGAGAACACGGGCGTTGCGGCCTACCTCGGTCAGGCAGGCAGGATCAAGAACCCCGCGTACCTTGGGGCTGCGGCCTCGATCCTCACGGTCGAAGCTCGCCACTCGGGCGCGGTCGCCCAGCTGATCGGCAAGTCGATCTCGCCGGACGGCTCCTTCGACAAGGGCAAGTCGATGTCCAAGATCCTGAGCGCTGTCAAGAAGACGGGCTTCATCAAGGCCTAGGCGACGACTCTCGCGCGGTCGTACAGGCCCTGATCGCTAGTCTGTGCGACCGCGGCGAGATAGCTCAGTTGGTAGAGCACACGACTGAAAATCGTGGTGTCCCCGGTTCGAGTCCGGGTCTCGCCATCGGCGGAGGGCGCAGCGGGCCTACTTCACCGCCAACGGCGAGTCGCTTGCCGTGGTCGTAGTCGCGACCTTGACCGAGTACTTGCCCTTGGCCATCTTGCGCAGCGTGCGCAGTCCGGTTATCGCAGCGATGTGAACCCGCTGGGCCGCCGGCGGCGATCCAGTTGACGCCGTTTGACACGAAGTCGTTGACCATCCACTGGCGCACGTAGTTCCGGTCGCGGAGAGCTTCTGGACGCGGTTGTTGGAGTAGTCGGCGACGTACATCCACTGGTCTGCGGCAACCGTCAGGCCTCTCCGCGAGTTGAACTGCGCGTTGCCGGTCCCGGCGCTGCCGATCGGCGCTGATGGAGTACCGCTGCTGACTGAAGACCGCGTTGCGGTTGTTGCCGGTGTCGGCGACCAGCACGTTGCCGTTAGCCGACGTCGCGCCGATGGCCAACGGACCTGAGAGCTGACCCAACCCGCTCCCGACGCGCCGAAGCCGCCCAGTACCCCGCCGCTGTAGCTGAAGCGCGCACACGCGCGCGCGTGCGGTCGAGCACGTAGATCGTCCCGTCGGGCCCGAACGAGGCGGCCACCGGACCGGAGAACTGGCCGTCCACGCTGACGCGAAACCGCACCCAGGAACGAGGAAGGCCCCGCAAGTGCGGGGCCTTCGACGTTCACAGCACTAACGGTGTGGCTAGAGCTTGGCGGACTTCTGCTTGGCGCACGTCTTGTACTTACGCGTGCCCTTCAGCTTCACGCCGGTCGTCGACGTTGCGCTGATCTTGAGCACGAAGGTGCCCTTGGCAAAACCGCGCAGATCGACGGTCCCGACGAGCCGGCCGTTCACGCGCTTGGTCTTGATCTTGCGCCCGACCAGATCGAGCGTCGCGCTCTTGATCTTGACCAGCTTGGTCTCCTTGATCCGGATCTTGAACGCGCGCTTGCTCTGGCACGCCTTCGCACCGGGGAAGCCGAGCGCACCGGCAACGGTGCTCGCCGACTTCTTGGCCAGCGCCTGAGCGGCTTTCTTCTGCTCTGCCTTCGTCGGGGCGGCGCCGGGCTTCGGGGTGGCGAGCGTGGTCACCGGGCAGCTCGTGCTGGTCCTCGGTGAGATCGCCGCACCACCGATGTTCACGAAGTAACGCATGCCGTCCGCGGCGGCCGCCGTGCCGACGCCGATGTCGGTCGCCTGTGCGCCGAGCACCGACGGGCATGCGTCCTGGCCACGACGCATCTGAAACTCCATCACGTCGCGTGGCGTGCCGGTTACGTTCCACCCGGCAAAGCCGGTGAGGTCGTTGCTGGCCGGGTACCCCGTGTTGGTCGCGCGGTCGCGCGGGGATACGCCGTTAGGCGCGGGTGCGGGAGCCGTGATGCTCTTGAAGTCACGAGCGACCATGTCGTCGGCGTGCAGCTGAGCGGCCTGGTCGATCGCCACGTTTACCGTGAGCGCAGGCAGGCCCCGGGTCGTGCGCTCGTTGTTGATCATGCAGATCAGCGCGTCGCGTGCGACCGCCACGTTTGCCGTAGCGGTTGTATCGCTGCCCGGGCAGGCCGACTGAGCCGACGCGGACGGAACGAGACACATCACGGTGGCCACCACGACTGCGGGTGGGAGCAGAAGCTTCATTAGGACCCCTCAGGTTTTGGAGTGTGCGGCGAGCTGGCAGCCGCGTGCGAGTCCGGATAGTACCCAGCAACCGAAATCTGAAGCTCCGGTTCGAAATAGGCGCTGCGGTCAGGCCGGCCAATCGGCGTCGCAGTACTGCCCGTAGGTGAAGTTCGCGAGCGAGCCGCTCCACTGCCTTCAAGCAGAACGGCTCGCCCGCGGCGCGGGTGTAGCCGCAGTAGTCGCTATTGATGGTTCGACGTGTAGCCGTCGTCGAACGGGCGCGTGTTCGGGAATCCCTCGTAGGTCGTCATGGTGTCAAGACAATACGTCGGCAGCCGGCATTTGTCACACGACTGTAGGTATCGTCACACTGCGGTTTGGCTTTAGCTCCGATCGGGCAGGCGTAGACGTATGCGATCTGACATCGGCGCAGGCCGAGGGCTGCCCACAGCCACCAAACTGCACGTCGAGGACACCGGGGGAGGCGGCCGCCCCGTGGTGCTCATCCACGGCTGGCCGCTCTCAGGCCAGTCCTGGTCCGCACAGGTACCGGTGCTCGAAGGGGCCGGTTACCGGGTCATCACATACGACCGCCGCGGGTTCGGGCGTAGCGACAAGCCGATGACCGGCTACGGCTACAACACGCTCGCCGACGACCTCCACAATCTGATCGGTGACCTCGACCTGCAAGACGTGACGCTCGTCGGCTTCTCCATGGGCGGCGGCGAAGTAGCCCGGTACTGCGCCGTGCACGGCTGCGAGCGGCTGCGGAGCGTGGTGTTCGCCTCGGCCATTACGCCGTTCATGCTCCAGACCGAGGGCAACCCCGACGGGCCGCTCTCAAAGACCGACGCCGCCGCGATGTCCGCACAGCTCGCAGCCGATTCGGACACCTTCTACGACGAGTTCACCCGCGAGTTCTTCACCGCGGGTGGTGAGCTGCGAGTCACCGAGAGCGAGCGTCAGCAGGCGATCGACCAGTGCAACCAGGCCAGCAAGACGGCGGCGCTCGCTTGCATGACGTCGTTCGGCACGACGGACCTGCGCGACGACATCGAGTCGGTCACGGTGCCCGCCCTGGTGCTGCACGGAGACAGCGACGCCACCGTGCCGTTCGAGGGCTCAGGCAAGCGCACGCATGAGGCGATCGAGGGCAGCGAGCTTTATTTGATCGAGGGAGGCCCGCACGGATGCAACGTCAGCCACGCCGACGAGTTCAACCGAGTGCTGCTCGACTTCTTGGCTGACTAAAGCGTCGCGCTGCTGCGGGGGTCGACGAGGATCTTCGCGTGGTCGGTCGGCCCGCCCGCGCCAGCGAGCGCGTCGAACGCGCCCTCGACCCCGTCGAGGCCGACTGTCCCGGTGATGAGCGGGCGTGGGTCGAGCTTGCCGTCGGCGAGCATGTGCAGCGTCTGCCGGAACTCGGGCGGGGTGTACGCGAATACGAACCGCAGGTCGATCTCCTTGTTGATCGCCATCGCGGGCGTGATCTGGTCGCCGCCGACACACACCCCGGCCACCACGACCCGCGAGAGCAGCGGCGCCCCAAGGATGATGTCGTCGATCATTCCGGGCACTCCGACACACTCGAAGATCACAGGGAACTTCGGGCCCTGGCCGAGCTTCTCGGCCATGTTCCAAAGGTGCCACCAGCCCGGTAGGTGGGTGAGCTTGTTGGTCGTGTCGACCGCCAGCTCCATCAGGTCGGGCGCGCCGTACAGGTGGCCCGAACCATCGACCTTGTAGGGCGACTCCTTGGCCGGGTCGATCAGGATGTCCGCACCGCAGCGGCGCGCGAGCTCGCGCCGGCCCTCTGAGTAGTCGCTCGCGACGACGGTCTCGACGCCCTTGGCTTTCAGACAAAGGATCACGCCGAGGCCGATCGGGCCGCAGCCGATCACGATCGCGACCGTCTTGCGGCTGACGTCCCCGCGCTGGACTGCGTGCCAGGCCACGGCCATCGGCTCAGTTAGGGCCGCGACATCGGCGGGTAGGCCGTTCGGCACCTCCATCATGAGCGCCTCCTGCACGATCGTCTGCTCTGCGTAACCGCCGGGCGCGTTCGCGGAAAGGCCAGTGAGATCGGCGCCATCGGGGTTGTCGAGGAACGGCAGCGCAACCACGCGCGTGCCGGGCTTGAGCTTGCCCCGCGTCTTGGGGCCGTACTCGGCGACCTCGCCGACGAACTCGTGGCCCATCACGATCTGCTGGTCCGATCGCCCGAAGCGGTCGTAGCCGAGCTGCTCGGCCATGTCGGCCCACTGATCTATGCCGTGACGGGCGTGCAGGTCCGAGCCGCAGATGCCGCAGCGCTCGACTGCGATACGGACCTGGCCGGGAGCGGGCGTGGGGTCGTCCAGCTCGGCGACCGCCATTTCGGCATGGGTGCAGGTGACGGCGCGCATGCGCCCGATCATGCCTGGAACTGCGGGTGGCTGCAGCTATAGCGTTGAGTACATGAGCGAGGCATCGCAGACGATCACCGACCGGATCGCAGAACTCGGAGACTGGCGAGGAGAGGCGCTGGCGTGGGTGCGAGAGCAGATTCACGCTGCCGACCCCGAGATCGTCGAGGAGTGGAAGTGGGCCAAAGCGACCTCGCCAGGAGTGCCCGACGCCGCGGCGAAGTCGCGCTGACGGCTACTCAGCGACTGCCGACGCCGGTCAAGAACTCGCGTAGGCGCAGCGGGCCACCCGCACTGGGCTTCAGCGGTGGGGTAGTGCCGCCCGCATTGTCGGCCAGGCCTTCGAGGAGATCCTCGAGTGCGTCGGTCGCGGAGCGCTCTGGCGCCCACCCCAACTCCGATGCCGCGCGCGAGCAGTCCATCGTCGGTGCCGCGAAGCCAAGGTCTAGCCACCCTGGCTCTGACGGCTGAAGGTGCAGCCTGTGGGAGACAACCATCGCGCCGCGCACGGCTTTGCCAGGCAGCGGCACCACTCGGGCTTTGAGAATTTGCTCGACGCGCGCGGCATCGATGATCGGATCGGCGGCGATGTTGAACGC
>CAZLKZ010000049.1:10356-12091 GCA_964560235.1 uncultured Conexibacter sp.
AACACGCGCTCGCTTCCGTCCACGTTTACAGCCCGGGTCTTGCGCCGGTTGCGGCTCGGCTGGATCAGCCAGGCAAGGTGTATGACCGCGTCGGCGCCTCGGAAAATCGGGCGTAGGTTCGACCTCGTCACATCAGCCGACACCCACTCCGTCTTCGGGTGCTCCTCATCGGGCATGCGACGCGCGACGCCGACGATCTCATCGACCGACGGGTCCTCGCGCAGTGCCCGCAGCACGCTCGTGCCGACGTTGCCGGTCGCCCCAGTTACAACGATGCGAGTCACGGCGAGCTACCCCTTCCGCGAGTCGATCGCTTTGAGGAGCTCTGCTTTGTTCATCCTCGAGCGTCCTGGGATGTCGAGCTGGCTCGCCTCGTTGTATAGCTGGTCTCTCGTGCGCCCCTTTGGCCTGTTGGTACCGGAGCGATGCCCGCCGCGCTGACCTGACGAGATGTCGTTGGTCGAGGACTTGGACCGCGTCCTGCTCTCGCCGTGCCGTGCCTTCTCTTTGTTAACGGTTCGCGCCGCGATCTCTTCGGCGGTCGACTCGGACTTGCCGCTGTCGAGCTCCGACTGCTTCACGTGCTCGTACTGGCGGGCGCGCTTGGTGCCCTGCTTGACTCCACGAGGTGGCATGTCTCCCCGCTACCCAGGCGGGCAGGCGGACAAACCAGCGTGCGCGTGCGCGGTCAGCCAGAGACGGGCAGTCGGTCGCCGAGCCCCGAGAGCTCGATGACACGGCGCACCGCGTCTGAGGCGGCGATCGACAGTCGGCCGGTGCTGTCGCGTCGTGCCGCCTCGACGATGACCTTGAGCCCGGAGGAATCGAGGAAGTCGATTCCCGTCAGGTCAACGGTGATCTGCTGCTTGTCGGAATCGAACGCTCCGAGCAGCGCGACTTCGAGGCCGGGGGAGGTAGAAAGGTCGAGCTCGCCGGCTGCGACAACGCGGTACATGTCCTCGGATTGCTCTGAGGTGACCTGCAAAGGGCCTTCCGAGGGACGTGGCATCTGAGGAGAGTGTATGTCCGTCGGCGAACGCGGGTCCAACTTTGCACGCGCCTCCTCTGCGCTGGCGTAGGAGCAGAACACCTGATCGAGGCCCGTGACGGCCAACGCCCGCTCTACCGCGTGGCTGCCGACGACCCCGATGCTCTCCTTGGTGCCCACCAGGCCAGCCAGTCCGATCAACGACCTAAGCGCGCTCGAGTCGAGGAAAGACACGGCGCTCAGATCGAGCACGATCCGGTCAGCCCCGCTGATGATTGCGCTACGCGCTACCAGCCCGAAGTGAGGCGCGGTGTTGATGTCCAGCTCCCCCTCGACCGTGACTGTGGGCGGGGGCCCGCTCTCAAACTCGATCGTGACCTCGTCGGGCTGATGCGGGTTACCGACGTACGTCTGCAGGTAGGCAACCGCCAGGCGCTCATGGTCCCCGTCGGACACGCAAGCAGCGACCGAGCTCTCACCTACGTAGTCGACGAGCTCGTCAAAGAAGTCACTGCAGGTGCCGGGCTGAAGATGGTTGAACAGCACTTCGAGCATGCCGTTGGTCGGGAGTACCGACACTGAGACCTGCGGTGAGTCGGCAGTAGTACGCGGCGCGAGCTTCTCGGCCGCAAACGCGGCGAGTCGTACCGCTCGTTCGACCTGGTCAACGCTGAGCTGGGCGCGTGCTCCGGCAGCTCCGAGCATGCGTGCGAGCGCCGGCTCGGTGAGAGCGCCCTCGACGTTCAG
>CAZLKZ010000050.1:0-11117 GCA_964560235.1 uncultured Conexibacter sp.
GGCGTACCGATGCCTGACTCAGACATCGCCTCGCGCATCGCCTCATCGTCGACGAGCTTGCCGGCACCTTCCATGGCACCGAGCAGCGATGCGTCGGAGTAGCGGCCAGGCGGCTTGGTTTCCTTGGCCAGCACTTCGACCTCACGGACCGCGGAGCTCTCGCCCTCTTCGAGCCGTGGCAGGTTTTGATCCTTGCCCTCGTCCTCGTCGTCCTTCTGGTCGTCTGCGAGCTCGCCCCACACGCCGCGCCAGCCGGGCACGACGAGGATCTTCCCGCGCGTGCGAAAGACGTGTTCGCCCACCGTGGTCTCGACGCTGGTGTTGTCGAACTCAGCCTCCGGATGGAAGATCGCGAGGAAGCGGCGAGTTACGAGGTCGTAGATGCGGCGATCGTCGTCGCCCATCTTCTCAAGGTTGTGCTCTGCGTTCGTCGGGATGATCGCGTGGTGGTCTCCGACCTTCTCGTCGTCGACGACGCGGGCCAGCGGCAGAACGTCGAGGCCCTTGACGTAGGCGGCGGCGTCCGCGTACTCGCGGTGCACGCCCACATGCCCGACGATCTCCTTGAGCTCGGGCACCATGTCCGAAGTCAGGTACTTGGAGTTCGTACGCGGGTAGGTGAGCGCCTTGTGCTCCTCGTAGCAGCGCTGTGCAGCGGCGAGGGTGCGGCGCGCCGAGAAGCCGAACTTGCTGTTGGCCTCGCGCTGAAGCGCAGTGAGGTCGAACAGAAGCGGCGCCTGTGTCTTGCGCCGCGTCGTCTTGACCTTCGTGATGGTGCCGGTGCCGCCGCGGACTGCGTCCGCGATCGCAACCGCTTCTGCCTCTGTCGCGACGCGCGGCTTGGCGCCGGCGTGGAACCGCCCCTCGTACTTGCGGGCTCCGTCCGCCTCGAAACCGGCGTCGATCAGCCAGTAGGGCTCAGGAACGAACGCACGGATCTCTTCCTCGCGACGCGTGAGGATCGCCAAAGTCGGCGTCTGCACGCGGCCGAGCGAAACGGCTCCGTCGAAGGAGGAACGCAGCCTGATGGTCGCGGCGCGCGTTGCGTTCATCCCGACGATCCAGTCGGCCTCAGAGCGCGAGCGTGCCGCCTCTTCGAGCTTGGCGAACTCTTCGGCATCGCGCAGGTTGCCGAGAGCCTCTCGCATGGCTGCGTTCGTCATCGATGACAGCCAGAGCCGCTTGACCGGCTTCTTGGCCTTCGCCTTCTCGAACAGGTAGGCGAAGATCAGCTCGCCTTCGCGGCCCGCATCGCAAGCGTTCACGACGAGATCGATGTCATCACGCTTGAGCTCGCGCGACACGACCGTCATCTGCTTCTGCGAGCGCTCGTCGCGCACGATCAGCTTGAACTTGCTGGGCACGATCGGCAGGTCTGCCATGCGCCACTTCTTGAACTTCTCGTCGTAGAGCTCCGGCTCGGCGAGCTGCACCAGGTGACCGACCGCCCACGTGATCACATGCTCTGGACCCTCGAGCGAGCGGGTCGTCTTCTCGCCTTTACCGGTCTTCTTCTCGAACGGGCCTGGGAGAACGCGTGCCAGGTCGTTACCCACTGAGGGCTTCTCGGCGATGATCAAGGTCTTGCCCATAGGCGGCGTCGAGGCTACAGGAACCACAGCGATCTCCTGAAAACCGCTGCGCATCACTGGCAATTTCCACCGTTACCACTACGATTCCGCCGACGATGCGCCAGGATTCGCCGCCAACTACCGCCGACTTGGTGCGTCGACGGCGTGTAATCGCGCTTTCCGCGTTCAGCGTCGTCGTGCTGGCGATCGCCGGAATCTTCTACGCGGCGACCCGTGGACCGGATCGTGAAGCAGCGATCAACGCCTACGTGAAGGACTGGCGCAAGGGCGACTTCACGAGCATGTTCGCTCTAACCGGAGCCGGAACTCGCAAGGTGGTGGCGACGCCTCAGGAGTTCACCGAGCGGTTCGTAGCGGCATCGAAGGTCGCCACCGCCACCCGTTGGGATTTCGGCAAGCCGCGGGACGTGGGCGACGACATTTGGGCGATCCCGGTCAAGGTCCGCACCAACGCGTTCGGCCTCGTCCAGGGTGACGTAAAGATCGAGGTCACCAACGAGGACGGCGCCGCGAAAGTGCGCTGGACCCCCAGCGCGGTGTTCCCGGGCATGCAGAACGGCGAGCAGCTGACTCGCGCGACACAAATGCCTCCCCGCGCCGACCTGCTCGCCAGCGACGGCACGCTGCTTGCCGGAGGCGATGACCGCGCAGGTGACGCGGGCGCCTCCGCTGCAGACATCGTCGGTGCCCTGGGGCCGATTCCGGAGGCCGACAGGCCTCGGGCCGAAGCGCTCGGCTATCCGGCCGACGCACAGGTTGGCCAGAACGGCCTGGAGCGGATTCTCGACAAGGAGCTCGCGGGCCGGCCCGGCGGCACTCTGAAGTCAGGGACCCGCGTGTTGGCTACAACCCAGCCCCAGCCCGCCAAACCGGTACGCAGCACGATCAACCCGAAGGTGCAGGACGCAGCCGTCGAAGCGCTGGCCGGGCGCCTGGGCGGTATCACGGTGCTCGACCCGAGAAACGGTGAGATCCTGGCCGTCGCGGGCGTCGCGTTCAGTGGTCTGCAGCCCCCAGGCTCGACCTTCAAGATCATCACAGCCGCCGGTGCGCTCGAGAACAAGATCGTCAAGATGACCGACGAGTTCCCGGCCGAGACCTACGCGACGCTCAGTGGCGTACAGCTGCAGAACTCGTTTGGTGAGGCCTGCGGCGGATCGCTCGCGACCTCCTTTGCAAAGTCGTGCAACTCCGTGTTCGCCCCGCTCGGCGCAAAGCTGGGCGCAGAGAAGCTGGTGAAGACGGCGGAAGCATTCGGCTTCAACACCCCCACCGGTATTGCGGGCGCGGCGACCGCGAGTATCCCCCCTGCCGATCAGGTCGGCGATGACCTCGGGGTCGGCTCGACGGCGATCGGCCAAGGCAAGGTGCAGGCGACTGCGCTGACGATGGCGATCGTCGCAGCGACCGTCGGTCTATACGGGCAGCGCCCCGCAGTGACGATGCAGTCCGGCCGCTGGGCCAAGGCTCCAACTAAGCGTGCCATCTCGGCGGCAACCGCTCGCCGTGTCGAGCGCCTGATGGAAGCGGTTGTAAAGCCCGGCGGCACCGGTAACGCCGCGGCGATCAGTGGCGTCAAGGTCGCGGGTAAGACGGGCACTGCTGAGCTGACCTCCACGCAGAACTGCACACCCGACCCGGCAAACCCGGACGCATGCGCGACCGAAGCAGACCCGTCGAATACGACGGCCTGGTTTGCGGCTTACGCCCCGGCAGGACGCGGAGCGCCGCGCGTAGCGGTCGCGGTTGATCTCGTCGGCCAGGGCCATGGCGGCGACACGGCCGCTCCCGCAGCACGCGCGGTCCTGTTCGCGGCGCTCAAAGCCACGCGCTAGCGGCTAACGCCGCAGCGGACTAGACGTCGAGGTTGACGGTTGCTGCTTCCCCGCCGCCCGGCGGGTTGATGTGCAGCACCAGCGGGCGCGAGTCGTACGCGGTAACCGGCACACGGAACAGGATCAGCCCGCCCTGTGTGGTGTTGTCGCGAGCAAGCGAGCCAGGCAGCGGAAGTTGGTCGCTCGGGTTGACCGTCGCAGGCCGGAAAGCGACCCGGTTGACCCTTGTGTCGACATCGATCGGCGTGTAGCGCGTGCCGGTCGTGTCGGTCATGTAGAAGTCGTCGGTAGCCGGCGCCGGCTCCTTGTCGCGGTTGAAAGCGCGAATGAAGACGGCGAAGTACTCCTCGCCCTTGCGCAGCTCGGCACCCTTCGGGAGGCCGACGAGGTAGTCACGATCCTCGAAGTCGTACGGGTTGAGCTGGCGCGAGATCTGCACCTGGTACTCCAGGCCGCCCGCGTGTACGTAGTAGCCCTCGTTCTTGCCTTCGTTCTTGACGCCGTGCACGCCACAGCCGGTCAGTCCGGCGGTGGCGATGGCGAGAGCTGCTGCGATTGGGAGAAAGCGAGAAACCTGCATGCGGCGGCGGACTTTACTGATTGGCGGGACGGGAGAACGTGTAGGCCGACGCGGGTTTGCGCGGACCACCTGAGATTGTCGGCTTCTTACCGCGTCCGTGCCCGTCCTCGAGGATGGTGCGAAGCCGCTTCAGGGCCTTCGCGTTCTTACGCTTGAGCCAGGAAGCACCACCGAGTGACTCCTGCAGGCGGTCGGACAGGAACTTGGGCTTAGTCTCGAATGTGAAGCGCACGAGCGTGCGATCGGCTGCCTCGGGCACGAGCTCGTAGACCCCGCGCGTTAGGACACGGTTGAACTTGCCGCTGCGGCCGCGCTCGACGATCAGGTGCGGCGCATCGAGCTCAACGATCGTGGCATCGCCGTAGGCAAAGCGGGCAAACGGGGCCTTGACGCGGAACCTGGCCCCAGCGCCGTGGCCGTAAGAGTCTTCGCGCGTCAGGCGCCAGTCGACGAGGAAGTGATCTGTGAACTCAGCGTGGTTGGCGATGTCTGCCAGATAGGCAAACACCTCCTCACGCGGGCGCGCAATCGTGACGCTCGTTGTAACCGGATCCACGCGCTGGATGCTACCCGTGGGCCAGGTCGCCGCGCTCGGCGACAGACCACGCCGGGACAGGCCCAAGGCCCTGCACAGTCAGGTGGCCGCCGGCATGGCGGACTTGCTCGATAACAGCGGGCGGTGCGTCCGGACGACCGGCCCGGCAAGGCTCACAGTCAACGTGGCTTTCGCGCCCACGGAACACGTACTCGCCAATAACCGGCGTCCGCCCGCACGAGCTGCACTGCTGCCGTCCAAGATCCACAGCAGCAACGCTCTCTCTGAGCACAGCAAGCTCCAGATCGAACTCGTCGCCGCTGATCTCGATACCGATGGCCATACCCCGCCTTTCGCTCCCGCGACCAAAGATCCTCCAGGCTGCCGGCATCTGGGGAACACCCAATCGCCGGGGCGGAGGGATGGAGGGCTGGGCAGACCCGTTCACTAAACACCGTGCGCCCGCTTCGCGGGCTGACGGCGCCGCTTCGCGGCTCAATCGTTCACGGGCCCGCCCTGCCCTCCATCCCTCCGACCGCGCCCGCGGTTCCGCAGACGCTGCCCATACGTACACTTGCCCGATGGCGATCAAGATCGCAGTGCTCTCCCAGAAGGGCGGAACTGGCAAGACGACAGCGGTGCGTCATCTCGCTGAGTGCTTTTCGCGAGCTGGGCTTTCAGTACTCGCGGTCGATTTGGATCCGCAGGGGAACTTGTCGGACTACTTCGACGTAGATCCCGACGCGCACCCCACAGTCCGTGATGCACTGCTCGGTGAGGCGAAGGCCGTCGATGCAATTCATCCTTCGGTCGGCGACGTGAAGGTAATTCCGTCGAACCTGTCGCTTGCTGAGGCGGAGGTTGGCCTCGCGGGCAAGATGGGCCGTGAGCTGACGCTGCGCAAGGCGCTGCGCGGGCTTGACGACCGGTTCGACGTGATCCTCCTGGATTGTCCGCCGAACCTGGGCCTGCTTACGATCAACGCGCTGGTCGCTGCCGATCAGGCGCTGCTCACGAGCGAGGCCCAGTACTTCGCTCTGCAGGGCGTGCAGCAGGCACTCGAGGTGATCGACCTCGCACGCGACGGACTCAACCCCGATCTCGAATGGCTGGGTGTGGTGCTCACGATCGCCGACATGCGCACGGTGCACTCGCGTGAGGCGCAGGCATCGCTCGCTGAGCACTTCGAGGACAAGCTGCTGGACACGGTCATCCGCCAGTCGATCGCCTACGCCGAGTCAGCCGAGCGTGGGATCTCCGTGCTCGACCACCGGCCCGATCTCGCTGTCGACTACATCGAACTGTCGGGCGAGCTGCTCGGCCGCCTGGGACTGAACGATGCGCGCGAGCGCCTCAACCAAGCCGCAGCCAGCGTCTAAAGCGACACAACGTCGGCGCCTTCGGGCGCGAACGGCACCCTGAGCGCCTGCGCCCAGCCGTCGACCTCGGGCGCAAGCCGTTCCATGACCCTGCCGGTCTCCTCCATGTGGGTCCAGATGAGCACGGTCGGCCCTGCTCCTGAGATCGTCGCCCCGAGCGCACCGAAATCGCGGACCTTCCCGAGCAGCTCGTGCGAGCGCGGGAACAGGTGGTACCGGCGATCCTGATGGAGCTCGTCTGCGAGGCCGCGCGAGATCAGGCTCAGGTCGCTGGTGGTGAGTCCGGCGACGAGCATCCCGGCGTGGGAGATGTTGAAGACGGCCTGCGATAGCGGCACGTCGACCGACAGCGCCGCGCGAGCGTCGCTAGTACGTACTGCTTCGGCTGGGACGACCATTACGGCCTCGAGTTCGGAAGGCATCGGGATCCGAACAGCGCTCTCGTCGGCACAAATGACGAATCCGCCGAGCAGCGAAGCAGCGACGTTGTCTGGGTGTCCTTCGATCGCAGCTGCGATCGACAGGACGTCACTGTCGAGCTCGAAGATGTGATCGGCCGCGAGCACGCCTGCCACTGTCGCCGCGGCGCTCGACCCGAGCCCCCCGCTGAGCGGCACGTTCGAGCTGATGCGGAACTCGAACTGTTCGGGGTCTGCGAGGGCCGCAAACCCCCTCACGACCAGGTTGTCGCGACCTGTCTCGATGTCTAGATCGGTGACTACGCCGAATGTGCCCGTCTCGATCACTTCGACCTCGACGTGCAGGTCCAGTGCTGCAGCGAAACAGTCGAAGCCAGGACCGAGGTTCGCCGACGAGGCCGGGACCCGAACCTTGCGCCGGCGCTCCATCAGCCTGCGGCCCCGAGCACCGCGTCACGCACCGCGTCGAGCTCGGCAGCACATGGGATCACCGACCCTGATGCGCTGAGCGCCGTTTGCGGGTCCTTCAGGCCGTGGCCGGTAAGCACGCAGGCAATCCGCTCCACGCCTTCCGGCACTCCGTACTTGAGCAATCCGGCGACAGGCGAGGCGCTCGCAGGCTCACAGAACACGCCTTCGCGAGCGGCCAGGAACCGGTAGGCGTCGATGATCTCGTCATCGGAGACGGCGCGCACCATGCCGCCAGAGCCGGTCATCGCAGCCATCGCCTCTTCCCAGCGGGCTGGCTTACCGATCCGGATCGCGCTGGCGATCGTGTCCGGGTTCTCGACGGGGTGGCCGAGCACGAGCGGCGCCGCACCTTCAGCTTGGAAGCCCAGCATCCTCGGTGCCTCGCCGAGCTCTTGGAAGCCCTTCCAGTACGCACTGATGTTGCCCGCGTTGCCGACTGGAATACACAGCGCGTCAAGCTTGCGGTCCGCACCGAGCTGCTCCGAGATCTCGAACGCGGCGGTCTTCTGCCCTTCGAGGCGCAGCGGGTTGACGCTGTTGACGAGCGCGATCGGCTCGCGCTCACACACCTCGCGCACAATCTCGAGAGCGACGTCGAAATTGGCCTGCACCGCGATCACTCGCGCGCCGTGCATCAGCGCCTGCGCGAGTTTGCCGGTCGCGATCTTGCCCTCGGGTACGAGCACGGCGCCGCGGATACCGGCGCGCGCAGCGTAGGCAGCTAGTGATGCAGCAGTGTTGCCGGTGGATGCGCACAGGACCGCTTCGGCTCCCTCGCGCACTGCGCCAGAGACTGCAGCCGTCATCCCCCGGTCCTTGAACGAACCGGTCGGGTTGAGGCCTTCGAGCTTGAGCCACACCTCGGCCCCGACACGCTCGCCGAGCACAGGTGCCTGAACGAGCGGAGTTGAGCCCTCGTCGAGGGTGATGATCGGATCGCCGTCGTTGAACGGAAGGCGGTCCCAGTAGCGCTCGATCAAGCCTGCCAAGGTGAACTCCTAAAACTGCTCTTCGATCACACGGATGGAACGCGGACGCGAGCGCACCGATGGCAGCCCGTCGATCAGCTCGATCGCCGCGCGTAGCCGCGACTCTGCGACCGGATGCAGCACCATCGAGAGCTGTGCGTGCGCGCCCTCGCCCTCTTGTAAGAAGGACTTCACAGATATGCCCTGGAGGCCGAGCACCTGGGCGAGCTCCGCAAGCACTCCCGGCTGGTCCTCAACCTCGACGTGGAGGTAGAAGGCGCTTGCGACGTCTTCGACGATCGGGAGGTCCTCGCTGGGCTGCGGAGTCGATGCCGGCGGGATCATGGCGCTGACCACGTCGCCCAGCACTGCGCTCGCAGTCTGCGAGCCGCCCGCACCAGGCCCGGAGATCGTGATCTCCGTGATCGCGTCGGACTCAATCGTCACTGCATTGAAAGAGCCGTTGATCGACGCCAGCGGATGCCCTGCGTACAAGAACGCGGGATGCACTCGTACGTTGATGCCGCTCTGGCCAGCCTCGCTGGTGACGCGCTCGGCCGTACCCACGAGCTTCAGAGACAGCCCGAGGTTGCGCGCGTAAGCGAGATCGTCGCCGGTGATCTCTTCGATGCCCTCGTAACGCACCGACTCGAAGGCGACGGGAGTGTCGAACGCGAGCCTTGCGAGGATCGCCATCTTGGCCGCCGCATCCGCTCCGGAAACGTCGTCGGTCGGATCAGCCTCGGCGTATCCCAGCTCCTGCGCTTCGGCGAGCGCGTCGCTGTACGAGGCGCCCGTCTCGGCCATCCGCGTGAGGATGAAGTTGGTGGTGCCGTTGACGATTCCGTGCACCCTGTCGACGTGAGCGCCGGCGAGCGACTCACCGAGCACGCGAATCACAGGGACGACGCCGCCGACAGCGGCCTCGTAGCGCAGCTGCACGCCATTCTCGCGAGCGGCAGCGAACAGCTCGTCTCCGTGCCTGCTCACCAGCTGCTTGTTGGCAGTCACGACGTGCTTGCCGGCCTGCATCGCGCGCAGCACGTAGTCGCGTGCCGGCTCGACGCCGCCCATCACCTCAACGATCAGGTCGCTCGAGGCAAGGATCTCGTCGAAATCTCCGCTTGAACGGCGCAGCACACCGCTGATTTCCGGCCGGCGGCCGGTCACGTGCGCCACCTGGTCTGCGCGATCGGCCACGAGCTGCTCGAAAGCGCCCCCGACCGTGCCGCGGCCAAGCAGCCCGATCTTGAAGGCGCCGTCAGCCATTTACGTCCCTGGCACTCAGGTCTGCGTAGCTCTCTCGCCGAACGACCTCGCGTGCCTGGCCGCCGGACACGAACACGATCGGCGGGCGCGGCTGCGCGTTGTAGGTGTTGGCCATCGCATGACCATACGCACCGGTGACGGGCACTGCGATCACGTCGCCGCGTGCCGGTGCAGGCAGTGCGACGTCGTGGATCAGTACGTCGCCAGACTCACAGTGCTTGCCGGCCAGGTGGCACACCTCGACCGTGTCGTCATGGGGGCCCGGATGCGCAGGGTCGTATGGGCGGCCGCACACCATCGCCTCGTACCGGGCCTCGTACATCATCGGGCGCAGGTTGTCGGACATACCTCCGTCGACCGCGACCCACTTGGCGACGTTGTGCTTGACGGTCTGCACCGTGTACAGCGTGACCGTCGAGCGCGCGACCAGCGCTCGCCCAGGTTCGTCGGCGATGCGTACATCTGGGCCTGCGAGGTCGCGCACGAGCTGCACCTTCCGCGCCACGTAGTCGGACACAGAGGGCGCTGACTGCTCATGCAAATAGGGCACGCCAAGACCGCCCCCAAGGTTGAGCGTGCGGAACTCGCCGAGTGCCACTAGTACCTCGACTGCGGCGTGAAACGGCTCGAGATCGAAGATCTGCGATCCGATGTGCATGTGCAGGCCGTCAAGTTCGACGCGGTCGCTCTGACGGCATCGCTCAACCGCGACGCGGGCATCGGCAGGGTTGAAACCGAACTTGGTGTTGGGCCCGCCCGTCGAGATCTTGGGATGGGTGTCGGGACTAACGCCGGGCGCGACCCTCAGGAGGATCCGCTGCCTGCTGCCGGCCGGCACCAGGGCGATCAGCGCCTCGAGCTCGTCGAGGTTGTCGATGACGATGTCCCCCACACCCGCGTCGAGCGCTTCGCGCAGCTCGCGGTCGGACTTCGCGTTGCCGTGTAGGTGGATCCGAGCAGGATCAAATCCGGCACCGAGCGCAAGAGCGAGCTCCCCGCCGGTCGCAACGTCACACGCGAGGCCCTCCTCGGCCATCACGCGCAGCACCGCGGTCGCCGGAAACGCCTTGCTGGCGAAGTGCACCTCGTGGTTGTCGCCCGCATGCTGCTCAAACGCACTCTTGAACTCGCGGGCGGTGTCGCGCAGGTCCTGCTCGCTGACTACGTAGGCGGGCGTGCCGAAACGCGCTGCCAACTCACTTGCGTCACAGCCACCGAGCAGCAGCTCGCCGCCAGCTCCAAGCGTGGAGTGGATCGGCCAGACGTGCGACAGCGTGTGTGAACCGGGGGCGGCCATGCGCGGCGGATGATCGCACGGCGCAAGGACCGTGCTGGGTGATCAGCGGGGCTCTACCTGCAGAGTGCCGAGCAGGGCGTCGGTGTGGTGGTCTTCGATCTCGAACTTGCCCTCGAGCTTCGCAGGGAAAGTGATCGTTACCGCCTTACCGGGCTTCGCCTCGAACTCGAGGTCGTAACCGTGGACGTGAACCGTCCCGCCATTCTTCAGCAGCGCCTTGAACTTGACCGTGTCGCCGCTGATGACCTTGATCGTCCGCGGCTTGTCCGCCGTCAGCACTGTCAGCGCCTCGGCGGGCTTCGGTGTGGTCTTTGAAGCGGGCGCCGGTGTGCTCGCAGTCTGGATGGTCGTCTCGACCTGGGCCGCGGTAGTGGTTGTCTCGTTGGGGCCCTCGCTCTCGCGCCCGCTGATAAACACGAACGCTGCAACGATGACCGAGAGGCCGAGAAGGCCGAAGACGATGCGCTGACCTGAACCCATAGAGCTATAGATAGCTCATCGGGTTGGTCACTGCTCCGTTGATGCGCACCTCGAAGTGGAGATGCGGTCCGGTGGAAAAGCCGGTCGAGCCGACGAGGCCGATGACCTGGCCCTTCGAGACCGACTGGCCGACCCGCACGTGGATCGCGGACTGATGGCCGTAACAGCTCGACAGCGACGCCGTGTGCTGGATGCAGGTGTAGTTGCCGTAGCCGCCCGTCCAGCCCGCGATTCGCACCGTGCCGCTGTCCGCTGCGCGGATCGGCGTGCCCGTCGGCGCAGCGATGTCGAT
>CAZLKZ010000051.1:0-11017 GCA_964560235.1 uncultured Conexibacter sp.
CTGGCGCAGAAGAACGCACCGCTGCGGCTCTCGTTCACCGAGGGCCAGCTGACTGTGTCCGCACAGACACCTGACATCGGTGAGGCAAGCGAGCCGCTTCCCGTGCCGTTCTCTGGTGAGCCGATGGACATCGGATTCAACCCCGACTTCCTCCGCGACGGGCTCGACGCGATCGGTGACGGGGACCTGATCCTGAACCTGCTGTCACCGCTGCGCCCCGGCCTCATCTCCACAGCTGACGGCTCAGGCTTCCAGTACCTGATCATGCCGATCAGGCTCAGCGTCTAGGCCCGGATGTCGATCGCGCGGATCGCGCTCAGGTCGTTCCGTTCATACGAGCGCGCATCGGCTGAGTTCGGCTCCGCAGTAACAGTCATCACGGGACCCAACGGGTCCGGTAAGACGAACCTGCTCGAGGCGGCTTACTTTGGATGCACCGGCCGTTCCTGCCGGACTAGCAACGAGCGCGAGGTCGTCCGCTTCGGTGAAGAGACAGCGCGCGTTGAGGCAGTCGTTGCAGTTGACGGCAGTGAGCACGAGCTGGCGGTTGGATTCACTCCCGGGCAGCCGAAGCACATGTCGGTTGACGGTGTCCCGGTTGACAGGCTCAGCGACAGCCCGGCGCGCCCACTGCTCGGCGTGTTTCTCCCCGAGCGCCTGGAGCTCGTAAAGGGCGCCCCTGCCGGCCGCAGAGCACACCTCGATCAGCTCGTCGCCGGAATCTGGCCATCGCGGGCGATCAGCAGGCGCGAGTACTCAAGGGCGCTCGCCCAGCGCAACGCACTTCTCTTGCGCGTGCGTGCCGGAGTGTCCACAGGTGACTCGCTCGACGCTTGGGACCGTGAGCTTGCAGTCCACGGTGCGGCGCTAACGCGCGACCGGGCTGAGGCGGTTGCCGCGCTGGAGCCGAACGTGGCTGCGCTCGCTGAGGAGCTCGGACTACCCGAACCGCTCGGGATCAGGTTGAGGTCCGCGGTCGACGGGCTCGGCGAGGACGAGATCGTCGGGTGGCTAGCGCAGCGGCGCCAGTCCGACATCGATCGCGGTTTCACGCAGTCGGGCCCCCACCGCGATGACCTCGTGCTGTCGCACGGTGGCCGAGAGCTTCGTAGCTTCGGGTCACAGGGTCAGCAGCGCGCGGGACTGCTCGCGCTGCTTCTCGCAGAACGCGAGGTAATCGCCGACCTGCGAGGCCGGCCACCTGTGATGCTGCTCGACGACGTGTTTTCCGAACTCGACAGCGAAAGGCGCGCCCGGCTGATCTCGCGCGTTGCGAGCGGCGGGCAGGCGATCATCACGGCGACTGAGTGGGACCACGTTCCCGAACAGGCGCGAGAGTTCGTCAGCCACATCGAGCTCACCCCGGGAACTCGGACCGAAGAGCTGGTGGCGTCGTGAAGCGCCGGTCGCAGCCGCGATCGATCGCCGAGGCGATGGAGGAGCTTGTCGAACACGCGCAGCTGGCGTCTGGTCTCGGAGCCGTCCAGCGCGTATGGAAGTTGGCGGTCGGGGAGGTCATCGCCGAGGAGGCCCAGCCGACCGCCGAGCGCGAGGGTGTCCTGACCGTGAGCTGCCGCAGCGCGGCCTGGGCGTCAGATCTAGACCTGCTCTCTCCCGAGCTGATCGAGAAGCTCAACGGGCACCTCGGAGAGGGCCGAATCGTGCGGCTCAGGTGCATCGCGACGACCACGCGGACGTGGTCTGCGAGCGGTCGCTGACCGCGAATTCGCGGCACATTTCCAGAGCGCCAGAATCGGTGCAAAAAAGTAGCGATTTTGCAGGACTTTTGTAGGTCCGGGAGACGGCGTTTCGGGGGGTCCCTCTGGTACACTTATGTTCATTGATCACGGCGCCCCTCGGGGCGCCTTGCGTGTTGTTAGGGCACGGGCTGGGAGGCCCAACGGATGTCATCGAAGAACGAGAAGAACAAGGGCTCGGAGAGCTACGGCGCACAGGACATCACCGTCCTTGAGGGTCTCGAAGCGGTCCGCAAGCGCCCCGGCATGTACATCGGCTCGACGGGTATCCGCGGCCTCCATCACCTCGTGTACGAGGTCGTCGACAACTCCGTCGACGAGGCGCTCGCCGGCTTCGCGACCCGTGTCGATGTGACCATCCACCCGGACAACTCGGTGACGGTGCGCGACAACGGTCGCGGGATCCCCGTCGGCATCCACGAGAAGGAAGGCCGCCCGGCTGTCGAGGTCGTGCTGACCGTTCTCCACGCAGGCGGCAAGTTCGGCGACGGCGGTGGCTACAAGGTCTCAGGCGGCCTGCACGGCGTCGGCGTGTCGGTGGTCAACGCGCTGTCTGAGTGGGTCAAGGTCGAGATCAGCCGCGATGGTTTCGTTCACACCCAGGAGTACGACCGGGGAACCCCGCGCTACGACCTCGTGCAGGGGGACAAGCTCGGCAAGAACGACCCCACCGGTACCTCCGTCACATGGATGCCGGACGCGGAGATCTTCGAGACGCTCGATCACGACTTTGCGGTGCTCGAGCAGCGCCTCCGCGAGACCGCGTACCTGACCCGCGGCCTGCGGATCACGATCACCGACGAGCGCGGTGAAGGCCACCACGCCGACTTCCACTTCGAAGGCGGCATCTCGGACTTCGTCACGTACATGAACGAGAACAAAGAGCCGATCGGCAAGAAAGTCGTGTTCTTCGAGGGCGAGTCCGAAGAGGGCTACGTCGAGATCGCCCTGCAGTGGAACTCCTCCTACCAGGAGTCGGTGTTCTCGTTCGCCAACAACATCAACACGCACGAGGGTGGTTCGCACCTCTCGGGCTTCCGTGCCGCGCTCACGCGCACACTGAACCGCTACGCGCGTGAGAAGGGCATCCTGCGTGAGAAGGACGACAACCTCTCTGGCGAGGACTGCCGCGAAGGTTTGACCGCGGTCATCTCCGCCAAGCTCGGCGACCCCCAGTTCGAGGGCCAGACCAAGACCAAGCTCGGCAACCCAGGCATGGAGGGATTCGTCGCTTCGGTGGTGAACGCCAAGCTCGCCGAGTTCCTCGAGGAGAACCCGGCAGAAGGCAACGCGATCATCCGCAAGGCAGTGCAGGCCGCCCAGGCCCGCTCGGCGGCGCGCAAGGCTCGCGACCTCACGCGTCGCAAGTCCGCGCTGGAGAACTCCACGCTGCCAGGCAAGCTCGCCGACTGCTCTGTCAAGGACCCGGCGCTTACCGAGATCTTCGTGGTCGAGGGCGACTCCGCGGGAGGTTCGGCAAAGCAGGGCCGTGACCGCAACACCCAGGCCGTGCTTCCGCTGCGAGGCAAGATCCTCAACGTCGAGAAGGCGCGTATCGACAAGGTGCTCAAGAACGCCGAGGTCCAGAACCTCATCACTGCGCTCGGCACCGGCATCCGCGAGGAGTTCGACATTGAGAAGGCGCGGTACCACAAGATCGTGCTGATGACAGACGCCGATGTCGACGGCGCTCACATCCGCACGCTGATCCTCACGCTCCTGTTCCGCGAGATGCCCGAGCTGATCGAAGCCGGCTACGTGTACATCGCCAAGCCGCCGCTCTACAAGATGAAGCAGGGCAAGAACGACCGCTACATCGAGAAGGAGTCAGAGCTCGAAGAGGTGCTGCTCTCAGACAAGCTCGAGAAGATCGTCGTGCACGATCGCTCGGGTACTGAGCTGAAGCTGACCGAGGCTCGCTGGCAGCGCTTCAGCCGGCTGCTCAAGCAGTACGAGGGCTGGGCAAGCGCTCTGCGCTCTGCGTACGGCCACGAGACGATTCGGTTCCTTGAAGAGTCCGGTCTGCTGGCCGCTGAAGCCACAAGCCTCAAGGACGCCAAGTCTGTACTTGAGAAGGAAGACACGGTTCGTCGCCACGACATGGAGATCGTCTCCGAGGACGAGAGCGAGCTCGTTGTCCGCGCCGTGGAGCGTCGCTCCGGTCTGGCCCAGACACACCACCTGAAGCTCGCGCTTCTCGGTTCCGGCGACTACGCCAACTACGCGAAGGTCAACGCGCAGCTCGTCGAGCTCGCGGGCACCGCTCCGTTCACTGCGGAGTTCGATGGACGCACCGAGGATGCCGCGTCGTTCGAGGACCTACGTCGTGCAGTGCTTGCGTTGGCACGCCGCGGTGTGAAGGTGCAGCGCTTCAAGGGCCTGGGCGAGATGAACGCCGAGCAGCTCCGCGAGACGACGATGGATCCGTCATCGCGCACGCTGCAGCAGGTCAACGTGGACGACGCAGCCGCGGCTGATCGTCTGTTCACGATGCTGATGGGGGACGTCGTTGAACCGCGACGCAACTTCATCGAACAGAACGCCCGTGCCGTCGCAAACCTCGACGTCTAAGAAGATCTAGGGAGCTGAACAAAGATGGCAACTGACGTCATTGGTGGAGGAAACATTGAGCCGCGTGCGCTCGAGGATGAGATGCGCACCGCGTACATGGACTACGCGATGTCGGTCATCGTCGGCCGCGCGCTGCCCGACGTACGCGATGGCCTGAAGCCGGTTCACCGCCGCGTGCTGTTCGCGATGAACGAGATGGGCCTCAGCCCGTCCCGTCCGTACGTGAAGTGCGCACAGGTCGTCGGCGAAGTGATGGGTCATTACCACCCGCACGGCGACGCCTCGATCTACGACACGATGGTCCGCCTCGCGCAGGACTTCTCGATGCGCCACACGCTCGTCGACGGCCAGGGCAACTTTGGCTCGGTCGATGACGATCCGGCTGCCGCGATGCGGTACACGGAGTCACGCCTGACTCGGCTGGCGCTGGAGATGGTGCGCGACATCGACATGGACACGGTCGACTTCGTGCCCAACTACTCAGGTGCCAAGCAGGAGCCGGTCGTGCTCCCGTCACGCTTCCCGAACCTGCTCGTCAACGGCGGTACCGGCATCGCGGTCGGCATGGCGACCAACATTCCGCCGCACAACCTCCCCGACGTCCCGACCGGCGGCATCATCATGGGCCTCCAGGGCATCCGTGACGCCTACGAGACGGGCCGAGGCAAGGTCAAAGTGCGCGCCCGCGCCCACATCGAGGAGATCGGGATGGGCAAGGAGGCGATCATCGTCACCGAGCTGCCCTACGCGGTCAAGAAGGGCGGCGACGGCGGCCTGATCACCAAGATCGCCGAGCTCGTGCACGAGAAGAAGATCCCCGAGATCTCCGACCTTCGTGATGAGTCCGATCGCCGCGGCATGCGGCTGGTGATCGAGCTCAAGCGCGCGGTGAACCCGAAGGTCGTGCTGAACAAGCTCTACAAGCACACTGCGATGCAGTCGACCTTCGGCGTGAACATGGTCGCGCTCGTCGACGGCGTGCCGAAGCTGCTGTCGCTGCGTGAGGTGCTGACGGCCTACGTGGCACATCAGCGCGAAGTGATCGTGCGCCGCGCGAAGTTCGAGCTCAACCAGAAGGAGGCCCGCGCGCATGTGCTCGAAGGCCTCTTGATCGCGCTCGACAACCTCGACGCCGTGATCCAGCTGATCCGTGCCGCGCCCGATCGCGATCACGCTCGCGAGGAGCTCGTCGCCAAGTTCTCGATGACTGCAATCCAGGCGTCGGCGATCTTGGACCTGCGCCTCTCGCAGCTGACCGCGCTCGAAGCCGACGCGATCAAGCAGGAGCACGCTGACGTGACCGAGCGGATTGGTGAGCTGCGCTCGCTGCTCGGCGACGAGCAGCAGGTACGCGATCTCATCAAGGTTGAGCTGCTCGAGATCGCGACGCAGTTCGAAGAGCCGCGCCGCACCGAGATCGCCCCGTCTGAGGACGAGCTCGACCTCGAGGACCTGATCGCCGACCAGCAGATGGTCATCACGATCACCAAGTCCGGCTACATCAAGCGAGTGCCGCTGGCCACCTACCGCCAGCAGCGTCGCGGTGGCGTGGGCATCAACGGCATGGACCTCAAGGACGGCGACTACATCGAGCACCTCTTCGTGTGTTCGACGCACGACTTCCTGCTGTTCTTCTCCAACCGCGGCAAGGTCTACCGCTCCAAGGTGTACGAGCTGCCCGAAGGCGCGCGTACCTCCAAGGGCCGTGCGCTCATCAACATCCTGCCGCTGCGCGAGAACGAGATGATCAACTCGGTGCTCTCCACGCGGGACTTCTCAGAGTCGCCGTTCCTGGTGTTCGCGACTCGCAAGGGCGTGATCAAGAAGACCGAGTTCAGCGCCTACAACACACCGATCAAGGCCGACGGAATCATCGCGATCAACATCCGCGATGACGACGAGCTGATCGCGGTGCGCCGGGTCGACGAGGGCGACGAGATCATGATGGTCTCCAAGGCCGGGCTCGCCGTGCGCTTCGAAGAGTCAGAAGCGCGTGCGATGGGCCGGTCGACCGGCGGTGTTCGCGGAATGAACATCGGTGACGGCGAAGTAATCGCGATGGACGTCGCCCGCGACGACATGGACCTGCTCGTGATGACTGAGGCCGGTTACGGCAAGCGCACGAAGATCGACCAGTACCGCAAGACCGCGCGCGGAACCAAGGGCGTCATCACGATCAAGCTCACCGAGGCCAAGGGTGGCCTCGCTGGTGCGCTTGTGGTCCGGCCGCATCACGAGCTGGTGTTCATCTCGCAGAACGGGATGGTCAACCGGACGAGCGTCAAGGGCATCAGCCAGCAAGGTCGCTCGGCAACCGGCGTGCGCGTGATGAACCCACGCGAGGACGACCGGGTCACCGCGGTGGCACTGATCGCCGACTCTGAGGATGCATCCGAGGCCGATGGCGTCGAGACGCTGCCCGGTGTTGAAGACGTCGCGGGTGACGCTGGCGCTGAGGCACCGGTTGAGGAGTCTGCAGAGACTCCCGAGTCCGAAGACGAGTAGCCCTGAAAGAGAACCGGGCGCCGATCTTTCGATCGACGCCCGGTAGTCGGACTGTTCTCAGAGCGGTGGTAGTTGGTTGCCGAGGGACTAATCCGGCGGCCGCTCAGAGGGTGGCCCGGTGGTATTCGCTAGGTCGGAATCCGACCCGGTCGACCTCAGCGGCCGGCCACCTCCAGGGTCCCGAAACATTTGTCACTACAGATGTGGACCACCTCCTTTCTCTGGTGATCCGAAGGTACCACCACGTGCAGGCGGCAAACGTCAGCGTCGCGCACCCACGCATTCGAAACCGCCGCCCTCGATCACGTCGTAGCCCGACGTTGTGCCAGTCACCAAGATCGTGTTGTCACAGCGCGCCGAGCGGCTCCGTTGGTAGTAGCCGAGCACGATCTGCTTGTTGTTCACGTGTCCACACCCGAACGGCTCGAACGTGTCCGTTCTGCGCTTCAGGGCAAGTCGGTCAAGTTCGGCCCGCGCCGCACGGCACCCACCTTCAAGCGAGATCACGACTCGGTCGGATTTCGGCACCTTCGAATCCCGGAAGCGGCACACCGACTGTTCACGAGAGCGGAAGCCCCCGTCAGTGCGGGTCACCGTGATCATGCTGCCGCATCCGGGCGAGACCTTTGGGTTCCGGATCTCGGTCACCACACGGAACTGGTCGAGCCTCGCACACGCTGCGAGCTCGATCTGAGCCTCCTTGCGTTGCAGCTTCTTGAACGCCTGCTGTCCGATCCAGCATCCGTCAGCGACGCCGATCGGTTTGAGCTGCTTCGGCTTCGCCGACGCGGTTGTCGCGGCGCCGAGCACGAGCAAGCAAAGCAGTCCGTACGCAAACAGTTTTCTCCCCATAGGGAGAGCCTAATCAGCTGGCGGACTCGTAGGTGCCGAGCACCCGCAATCGCGCGCGCTCACGGAGCGTGTCGAGCGCTGTCGAAAGCGGCGGCTCATCTGCGGCGCCGATGACGTCGATCAGGAAGATGTAGTGCCCCAGATGCTCACGCGAGGGGCGGGATTCGATCCGGGTGAGGTTGAGTCCGCGATCTGCGAACACAGCGAGGCATGAGAGCAGCCAGCCGGGCTCCGAATCTCCCGAGCCGCTGAACACGATCGATGTCTTGGGGCGAACCGGAGCGCTCTCGTGGGCCGCGTCGTCGCGCACCACCCACCAGAAGCGGGTCGCGTTGCCCTTCACGTCTTCGAGTCCGCGCTCCAGAACGACAGCACCGTAGGTCTCCGCAGCGGCCTCCGGAGCAATCGCGGCAAGCGGCTCCTCGCTGGACAAGACCTGCCGTACCGCCTCCGCGGTGGAGCTGACGGCGCGCGTTCCGCGACCTGGCAACAACCGGGCGAGGCTGCCCCGACACTGGGCGAGCGGCTGGGGGTGGGAGATGACCTCGGTGATCGAGTCGAGCTCAGTCCCTTCGCGCACGATCAGCGAGTGCGAAACGGGCAGCAGCTCCTCTGCGGTGACGACCACGTTGGCCGCCTCGTGGATCAGAGCGTCGATCGTCGCGTTGACACCGCCCTCGATCGAGTTCTCGACCGGCACGAGCGACGCGTCGAGCTCTCCAGAAGCCACCGCTAGGACGGCGTCGCGTTCGCTGTCGCAGGCGACGAGCTCTGCGTCGGCCGGCAGCCAGCGGCTAGCGAGTACAGCCGCGTGGCTGAAAGTTCCCGCCGGTCCGAGGTAGCCGACCTTCATGCCGGCAACGCTAGCGGCAAGGTCGCTCAGTTGAAGAAGACGTTGTACGTCGCGGTGTTGTTGTCGAGCGTCTGCTCGCCGGGGACCTTGTCGACCGTGACCGTGATCCGCGCCGTGCTGCCGCGCGCGGGTGCCTTGGTCAGCGGGATCGACACGCTCGCCTCTTCGCCAGCCTTGGTCTGGGTTACGACCTTGGAGGTTGTGTAGGCGGCACCTGTGGCGGGCTGCACCTTGACGTTGACCTTGACGTTGGCTTCGTCGTTCTCGCCCTGGTTCTGGAACTTGATGTCCAGCGCCATGCCCGACGTTACGTCCACGCGAGCCGGCGACCCGGAGGTCGTGAGCGCCACGCCACCGATCGACGTACTTGTCAGGCCATGGCCGTGGCGGCCCGGAGCGGGATCGCCGGTCGGCGTTGTTCCGGCGCCACCGGCGTCCGGGTTGATGCGCTCAGCTGCCTGCGAGAAGTCGAGCCAGCCGAAGGTCGGCAGGAAGCGAGAGCTGCCGACGCGCGTGCCTTCGAGGCCTGCGTCGTCGAGAGCCTCGCGGATGAGCGGGGAGACCCGCTGCGAGTAGATGACGTCTGACGCAAGGAATGCCTGCATCTCGCCTGAGATCCTGCGGATCGCTGCGACGGCACCGCGGCCCTCGGTCTTGGCGGCAGGGAGGTTCGTCGCGATCTTGCCGACCGCGTTGGCACGCAGGTTCAGCACCAGCTCGAGGTTGCGCTGCGCGGCGGTCATATCGCCGGGTACGTCGAGGCCTCGAGCCTCAGCGGCGTTGTCGTCGGCCAGCTTGCGGATGCGGTTCATCTCCGCGCTTGCCTGTGCGCCGTCGGCATCCCCGCTGAGCAGCTTGAACAGGGCCGGTGCCACCTGGGTGTCGGAGCTGGCGACCACGTCGCCGACGGACTGGTTGTAGCTCTTGAGACTGTCGCGGTGGCGGCTACTCGCGCAGGACTTGACGCCGAACAGCAGGATCAGCGCGATCACGATCCCTGTACCGCCCAGGATCAGCTGCCGGCGCCGGATGATGTCCGGGTCGGCCGGTGCGGCGGTGTCGCGTGTGGTGGCCTGGCGCGGGCGCGCAGGGCGGTTCACACGTGTGGGCTCGTCGTCGGGCTCGTCGTCAAAGAAAGACACAGCACTGCTCCTGCGGGTGAGTATGACCGCAAATGCGGCGGGTATTGCTGCCTCACGCTGCAACTTCTCCGCCAGTCGGAGGGTACCTGCACGAAATCCCGAACTTCCGAGTGTGCTCAGGAGTGGTTCTGGACACCGCCTGGCTGAACCGGACACTGCTCACGGAGATGTGCTCGTACGCGACGAGCGCCCGGTGGTACTGGACCGTTACAGGCTGCTCGAGCGTTTGGGCGGCGGCGGGATGGGCGTCGTTTGGCGGGCCCAGGACCTCAAGCTCGACCGGGAAGTCGCTGTAAAGCGCATCCCGTGCGGCGACAGCGAGAGCGCCCGGCGAGCAGATCGCGAATCGCTCGCTGCCGCCCGGCTGCAGCACCCGTCGATCGTTGCGCTCTACGAGTCGGTCGCTGAAGAGGACCAGGTGTGGCTCGTCAGCGAGCTGGTCGACGGCCGCACCCTTGCTGCTGCGCTCCGCGACGGTGAGCTCTCAGATCTCGACGTGATCGAGATCGGCATCGCGCTTTGCGACGCGCTTGCGCACGCCCACAAACAGGGCGTGGTGCACCGCGACGTCAAGCCGCAGAACATCCTGATCGCCTGGGAGGGCGAGGACGGCTGCGTTGCGAAGCTCACCGACTTCGGCATCGCCCGGCTGGCAGACGAGGACGCCGTGACACGCACCGGCGACGTTGTCGGCACGCTCGCCTACATGGCACCCGAGCAGGCCGACGGTCGGGGCGCGAGCACCGAATCTGATCTCTACTCGCTCGGCATCTGCCTTTACGAGGCACTCTGCGGGGTCAACCCGGTGCGCGGGCGTGGAGTCGGCGCCACTGCGCGCAGGGTCGGCCAGCGGCTGCCCGAGCTCGGCCGCCTGCGCCGCGATCTACCGCTCGAGCTTTGCGAAGCGATCGACTACGCCGTGTGGCCCGAGCCCGAGGAGCGGGGCACGCTCCGCGAGCTGCGGGCAGCACTGACGCAGGCCGCTCGCTACGCATCGGACGAGCCCGGCACGATCGCCGGTGCTGCGATCGAGCCGTTGTCGGGCGCACCGGACAGTGCCGCGACGATCAACTCAAGCCTGACGAGGCTTGCCTCCGCGCTGCTTGCTGTGCCGCTCGCCGCGGTGCCCGCGTACGTCTACTCGGACGCTCTGCCCCAGCAGGCTCCCTGGGCGGCTCCACTGATCGCCGCTGCGCTGGTGTTCGCCCTGCCGAGGCTCGGCTGGGTGCTGACCGTGGCTGCGGCCGCAATCGTTGTTGCGACGCAGGAGTCTGGGAGCGCGGCCTGGCTGCTCGTGGGGTTCACGCCGATACCCGTGCTGCTCCGTCGCGCCGAGC
>CAZLKZ010000052.1:0-10909 GCA_964560235.1 uncultured Conexibacter sp.
TCACCGAAGACGACAACCGCGACAAGGTCAAGGGCCTCATCCACGCCAACTCGCTAGCGAGCTCGCTGCTCACCGAGGGTCCCGAGGCGGGCCTCGAACCTCTGGTACGAGAGGCCGTGATCGTGCCCGAAACGCGACCACTAGACGACCTGCTGGCCGACCTGCAGCGGCAGCGTTCCTCGATGGCGGTAGTTGTTGACGAGTACGGACGCGTTTCCGGGATCGTCACCGTCGAGGACATCATCGAAGAGGTCGTGGGCGAGATCGACGACGAGACCGACCCGGCCGGTGGACAGGTGCGCAAGCTCGCGAACGGTGACTGGTTCGTGCGCGGGCACGTTGCCGTGACCGACCTGCTCGACTACGGGATCGAGCTGCCGGCCGACTCCGACGCCTACAACTCCGTGGGCGGGCTCGTGTTCTCCGAGCTTGGCAGGCTGCCGCAGCGCGGTGACGTCGTCAACGCGCACGGATACGCGATCAGGGTCGAGTCGGTGCGCGACAACCGGATCGAGGCTGTCCGCATCAGCCAGCGGCGGGAACAGGATGCCTGAGCCCAGCGGGCCGCTCACGATCCTCGCCATCGACCTCGGAACCGGAGGCCCGAAGGCTGCCGTCTACCACGAGGACGGCCGACTGCTCGGCAGCGGCGTCGCCAAGACGCCGATCACAGTTACGGAAGACGGTGGAGCAGAGCAGGACCCCGAGCACTGGTGGACCGCGATCGTCGCTGCCGCACGCGAGGCACTTGAGCAGGTCCCCGCCGATGAACCACGACCCGGTGCCGTTGCCGTAACCGCGCAGTGGGTTACGACCGTCCCCGTCGATGGCAGCGGCCGTCACGTGGGCAACGCGATCAGCTGGATGGATCGCCGCGGCGGCAAGTACGCCCACGAAGCAGTCGGGCCCGGCCCTCGCGTGTTCGGCTACAACCCGCGCAAGATCGTGCGCTGGCTGCGGGTCAACGGCGGTGCGCCCTCGCTGGCCGGCCGCGACCCGATCGGCCAGATCCTGTTCCTCAAGCACGAGCGCCCTGAGGTGTACGAGGCCGCGACGTACTTCGTGGAGCCGGGTGACTACCTCACGGCCCGCATGACCGGGCGCGTCGCGAACTCCGGCGAGTCTGCAACGGGCTGCTGGGGCACCGACACCCGCGACATCGACAACATCACCTACGACGAGCGCCTGCTCACCCAGGCGGGGCTCGATCCTGCGAAGTTCGCGCCGATCGTGCCCAGCAACAGCGTCGTCGGGAACCTGTTGCCAGCCGTCGCCGCCGAGCTGGGGCTGGACGAGATCCCCGTGCTTGCGTCGAGCCCCGACGTGACGTCGGCAGCGGTCGGTTCGGGTGCCGTCGCCGAGAAGGCAGCGCACCTGTACATCGGTACCTCCAGCTGGCTTTCGTGCCACGTGCCCTTCCGCAAGACCGACGCGATCCACCAGATCGCCGCGCTGCCCTCCTCGCTCCCCGGCCGGTATCTGGTGGCGACAGAGCAGCAGGTGGCAGGCGCGGCGCTCGACCACCTCAAGGACGTGCTGCTCGGGCAGCCTGAGTTGAGCTTCGACCTGCTCAACGAGGAGGCTGCTGCGGCGGGCATCGGCGCGAACGGCGTGCAGTTCACGCCGTGGCTCAACGGTGAGCGCACGCCGCTCGATGACGCGCGCGTGCGCGGTGCGATCTCCAACCTCTCGCTCACCTCGACGCGCGGGTCGCTCGCGCGTGCGACGCTCGAAGGCGTCGCCATGAACTCACGGTGGATGCAGCACTACACCGAGAAGTTCGTTCGCGGCAAGTTCGAGGAGATCGCGTTCATCGGCGGTGGAGCGACGTCGGACCTCTGGTGTCAGATCCTCGCCGACACGATGGGCAGGCGGATCAACCAGATCGACGGTCCGCGGCAGGCCAACGTGCGCGGCGCTGCGCTGCTGGCTTTGCTCGGCCTCGGGCGGATCACGGTCGACGACATTCCTAGCCGCGTGACGGTCAAGGCGTCCTACGACCCTGACCCTGCAGCTAGCGCTCAGTACGACAAGCTCTTCAAGGACTTTCAGTCGCACTACAAGGCCACGAAGAAGTGGCACTCCCGGCGTAACGAGCCGGCCGAGTAGCCCTCAAAGAGCCGGGCCTACCGTGTGGGTATGGCCGGTTTCGAATCCCCGCGGCTCTCGGTTCTCGACCTTGCGATCGTCGGCGACGGCGACCCCGCCGACGCTCTAAAGGCCAGCGTCGAGCTCGCGCAAGCTGCTGAGCGGTGGGGCTTTACGCGCTACTGGTTCGCCGAGCACCACAACATGGAGTCGATCTTCTCGTCGAGTCCGGCGGTCTTGGCCGGCTACATCGCTGCCAACACAGAGTCGATCCGCGTGGGCGCAGGTGGCGTGATGCTGCCGAACCACGCCCCGCTCGTGATCGCAGAGCAGTTCGGCACGCTCGAGACGATCTACCCGGGCCGGATCGACCTGGGGCTGGGCCGCGCGCCCGGCACAACGGCGGAGACCGTGATCGCACTGCGCCGCGACGTACACGCCGCAGACACATTCCCCGCCGACGTCCGTGAGCTGCAGCAGTACCTGGGCGACCCGCACCCGGCGCAGCGGGTGAAGGCCGTCCCCGGTAGCGGTACGCACGTGCCGCTGTACATCCTGGGTTCATCGATGTTCGGCGCACAGCTCGCGGCCGCATACGGGCTTCCGTACGCCTTTGCGTCCCATTTCGCTCCGACGGAGCTCGAGCCGGCCGTAACCCACTACCGCGAGGCGTTCAAGGCGTCCGATCAGCTCTCGGCGCCGTACGTGATCGCTGGGATGAACGTATTTGCTGCAGACAGCGACGAGGTCGCCGCCAGTCTCTTCAATGAGAGTTTGCTGGCGATGGCACAGAGAATCGGTGCCCGACTGCCAGCCACGCGCCATCTTGAAGGCGATGAACTGCTCTCCTCACCAGTTGGAATGCAGGCCCGGGCGATGCTGACCCACACCGCCGTAGGTGCGCCGGGTGCGGTGCGTGAACAGGTACTCGACTTCGCGCAGTACGCACAGGCGGACGAGCTGATCGTCGCCACCAACATGCCCGACCCGCAGAAGCGGCTGCGCTCATACGAGCTGCTCGCCGAGGCGCTCGGGTGAGGCGCGCAGCATCGCTGCTGGCGCTGATAGCCATGCTGGTGGCGGTGTCATCGGCGGACGCCCGTATTCCGATCAGGGTCGGAATCGGCGACCAGCAGGCCGCTACGTTCGATCAGCCCGCGTTCAAGGCCGCGAAGTTCAAGCGCGCCCGCTACTTCATCCACTACAACGCGCTCGACAACGAGTTCCAGCGCCTGCGCGCGAGGGAGTACGTCAAGGCAGCCAGGGCAAACGGAATCTCCGTGCTGCTGCACCTCTCAAGCGACGACCAGGGCATCAAGACGGCTCGCCTGCCGTCGGTTGCCGAGTACCGCCGCCAAGTACGGCGCATCGTCGCCTACTTCCGGCCGCTAGGCGTGCGCGAATTCGGCACGTGGAACGAGGTCAACCACGCCAGCCAGCCGACCTATCGCAGCCCGACCCGGGCGGCCGACTACTTCAGGGAGGCCTACCGCGCTGTAAAGGGCAGCTGCAAGAGCTGTGCGGTGGTCGCCCTTGATGTGCTCGACCAGACCGGGGTAGAGCGCTACATGCGGTCCTTCTACCGCCATCTGTCGCCGACGTATCGCAAGCGCGCCACGATCGTCGGCATCCACAACTACAGCGACGTCAACCGTAGGCGCGCCAAGCCGTTCACCGGCAGCATCATCCGCCAGTCGAGGGCCTACCTGCCCAGCACGCGGTTCTGGATCACCGAGACAGGCGGGCTCGTCAAGTTCGGCTCCAGCTTCCCTTGCAACCAGACGCGGGCGGCGAACCGGCTCAAGACGATGTTCTCCCTCGCCAACAGCTACAGGCGCAGCGGGGTGGAGCGGCTCTACCCGTACAGCTGGACCGGTGCCGGTTGCGACGCGCGGTTTGACGCGGGCCTCACAAACCCCGACGGGTCGGTGAGGCCCGGGTACAAGTACCTACGAACGAAGCTGGGCAGCTACCTGCGTTAGCTGTAGTCGTAGAAGCCGCGCCCGGCCTTCTTGCCGAGGGCGCCTTCTGCAATCAGCTCGTCGATGCGAGCGGGGATCGGTGTGCCGATCTGCTCGGCGATCGCCTTCGACACGTCGAGGCCGACGTAGTCGATCAGTGCGAGCGGGCCCATCGGGTGGCCGGCACCAAGCTTCATGGCGGTGTCGATCGCCTCGGACGAGAGCCCCGACTCTGCCTGGAAGTTCACAGCATCGAACAGGTAGGGGAAGAGCAGCCGGTTGACGATGAACCCGGGCGTGTCGGGCACGTTGACCGCAGTCTTACCGAGCGCTTCGCACAGCGCCTGGGCGCGGGCCTTCGTGTCGTCGGTGGCCTGGGTTGCGTAGGCGAGCTCAACGAGCTTCATGTGGGTGACCGGATTGAACACGTGGAGCGCCACGAAGCGGTCCGGAGCGCCCGAGGCCTCAGCGAGCGCCTGTACCGACAGCGAGGACGTGGTCGAGCCGAGCAGCGCGCCCTCTGCTGCGTGCTCCTGGATCCGGCTCCACAGCTCGGTCTTCAGCTCGAGGTCCTCGGCGATCGCCTCGATAACCGCGCTGGCGCTCGCGATCTGCGACATGTCGGTCGTGACGGTGATCGTCGCGGGGTCGATCTCAAGTCGGCCTGCGAGCTTGTCGACGCTCTTCTGCGTGCGCGCCGCGGACTCGTCAGAGCGCACCCAGATGACGACGCTCTGGCCGTCTCCGTTCTGGGCAGCAACTGCTGCCAGTCCCGTCGCGATCGCCCCGCCACCAACTACTGCCAAAGTCTCGTTCATAAGGCGCGGCAGTCTAACCAGTCATCAGCGACGGAGACCGCCAGCCGACCTCAGCCCCAGCGAAAGCCGGTCGGGTGAGCTGCCACGTCGAGTGGGCTCGACGGCAGCGGCCCGTCGTAACCGGTCGCGTTGAACTCACGCGGGGCCACGTCGTTCGGGGTATCTGGATGGAAGATCGCGGCCAAGTATTGGATGTGTCCTCGTCCGACGCCGAGCTCGAACTGGCCTCCGCCGTACATGGCGATGCCGTTCTGTTCGCAGTACTCGTAGGTCTCGAGCAGGTTCTTGATTGGTCCGAAGCGGGACGGCTTGATGTTCGTCGCGCGGGGAGGCCAGTGGGCGGCCTTCAGGTCAGCCACTCCATGGATCGGTGCGTCCCAGGTGACCCTGGCGCTGTGCGGCTCAAGCACCGCAGTTGTTTCGGGTGTCAGCGCCGGATCCTCGATGTAGGCGTCAGGGAACCCTTCGGCGACACGCCGGTAGAGCTCTGGGTCGGCGGGGTTGTCTACGGGCGAGTCGGTGTAGAGACCCTTCAGGTCACAGGCGCTGACAGCGCCCGTAGCCGCAAGGGCGGCCACGATCGAGTCGTCCCACGACGGCGTCGGATCGAGCTTGAAGTGCAGGCTCGGAACCTTCGCGAGCAGTCCGTTGATCGGGTCAAGAGACGCGGGCTCTCCGATCCTGATCGACACGACGAACGTGAGCGGGTGCACGTCGCGTCCGAGGGCCTCGTGGAGAGGCAGGCCAGCCTGGCCCAGCGCGAGGTCGAGGGCGGCCGATTCGTACGCCCAGCGCCTGTAGTCAACTGACGGTGGATGGCGCGGTGGTTCGGGCCAGAGGTCGAGCGTGTCGAGGTGCGCCGAGAACGACTCGAGCGTCCAGCTGCCAGTCAGTGGCTGGACGGGGCCGGCGTTCAGCTGGGCGTCCTGGTCCTCGGTGTCGTATCCGACGTCCTCGCCGAGTCCCTCGTGACCTAGGCCGTGAAGGCGGATCACGGTCGACACGCGCGTCATGCCGGTAGTGACGTCTTGGGAGAGGCGCTCGAGTGAGTACTCCTCGATCTCCAGCGGTAGCGATGCGATCTTGTCCCAGAGCGCGCTCATCGATCCTGTCCTCCGTCGGCGGACTCTTGTGCTTGCAGCCGTGCGACCAGCTCATCGAGGCCAAGCTCGGTCAGGCTCTGGCCTACGGCGTCGAGCTCTCCTGCACAGAACTCCACAAGGTCGCGGCCTTCGCGACACAGGTCGAGGGTCTCCCTGAGCCCCGCCTCTCCTGAGTCGAGTCGCGCGATGATTTCTTCAAGGCGTGCGCTTGCTGCCTCGTAGGTCTCTGTGGTGCTCACTTGCTCTCCTCGTCGGTGACTTCTGCGTTGACCGGCCCGTCGGCGAAGAACAACCTCACCGACCCGGTCTCGACCGCCTGCCGGCCGCTTGTAATCAGCTCTCCGTGCCCATCGTCGACGATCGCATACCCGCGTGCGACGGTGCGCTCGGGGTCGTGTGCCGCCAGGGCTGCGGTCCAACCAGCGAGCTTTCCGGAGCGCTCCCGCAGCTCGGGGCCACTCGCGGCCTGAGCCTTGCGATCGAGCACGATCGCCCGCGTGAGCGTCAGTTGCTCGGCCCGGGACAGGCCTCGGTTCGCGCTTGCACGGATTTCGCGCAGGCGCTGGTGCAGGGTCTTGCGATGGCGCTCTGCCGCTTGCATCGGAGCACGTGACATCGCCGCGAGAGTGCGTGCGCGCCCGAGCACTGCCCCCCGCCGGTGGCCGGCCAGCCTTGAGGCAGCGGTGATCAGCCGTGTGCGCGCCTCGCCGGGGTGCAGCGGCACGGCCGCTTCGGCCGCGTGTGTTGGCGTCGAGCAGCTAACCGCCGCTACGTCGTCGATCAAGGTGCGGTCGGTGTGGTGCCCAACCGACGCGATCACGGGCACCCTGAGCATCGCCACGGTCCGGCAGAGGGTCTCGTCGCAGAACGCGAACAGGTCTGCGAGTGAGCCGCCACCGCGCGCCACCACGATCACGTCGATCTCAGGCTGAGCCGCGAGGTCCTGCAGCGCTGCCGTGATCTTTGGCGCTGCGTGCCGGTCCTGAACGGGCGCAAACGCCCAAACGAGCGTCCCTCGCCAGCCGCGGCGTTGCAGCGCTGCTAGCACGTCGTCGCGCGCCTTGCCGCCCTCGCCGGTGATCACGCCGATCGTCCGCGGCAGCTGCACTCGGGGGAGCGAGGGCTGGCGCTCGAACAAGCCCTCCGCAGCGAGCGTTCTACGCAGCACCGCGAGCTGAGCGAGTAGATCGCCCTCGCCTGCGAGCTTCAGCCCGGTCACGTCGAACGAAAAGGCGGGGGAAGAGGTGCGTGATCCCGGGTAGTACGCCGGGCCTCCTGCAACCACCAGCCGCTCTCCGTCAGAGGGCGAACCCTCCGGGAGCCCAAGGCGGTCGAAGTCACGTCGCCACATCGAGCAGGGCACCGAGCCGTCGCCGTCGCGCAGTTCGAAGTACACCTTGGCTTTGGACCGGCGCACGTTCCAAACTTCGCCGAACAACTGTACGCGTGCGATATCGCTGAAGCGGTCCTTCAGGAACGCGGCGTAGCGGCCCACGGCGAAGGGCCCGCTGAGCTCGACGCCGTCGATGCCAGACGGCTGATCTGCAGAGTTCTCTGGGGCCTCGTGCACGCCTAGGCCGGTGGCGCGCCCGATGCCGACGGGAGGATCGGCATGCCGGGCTCTGCCTGCTGCCCGCGGTGTTCACCGGTGAAGCCGAGCGCCGTCAGCCGCGCGATCTCCGCCTCACCGAGCTCGCGGGCGGGATGCCCAGCTTCCAGTCCGTCGATGAGGCGAGCGATCCGGCCGCGCAGCTGCAGTGCGAAGTGTGGGGTGGACGCACCCATGAGCTCGCGCACGTCTTCGACGGTCACATCGCGGGTGAGTCGGTCGGGCTTCTCTGCCTGGCTCATTGAACTGGGGCCGCCTTTGAGGATTTCTGGCTAACCGGCACGATTTCGAGCAACGCGTCGAGAGTTGACTGCTGCTCTCGCGAGATGGTCTCTTCGTCGCCGATGATCCAAGCGCGATTGTAAACGCCGCGTACCGGGTCACCGCCTACCGCGTAGCCGGGCTGGATGTCGAGCAGGAAGTTCCTGAGCGCGGTCGGCAGCTGCTTGGGGCTGTCGGTCACGAGGAACGGCCCGTAGCTGCCAGATGCGGACAGCGGAGCGACGGCTGCAGCGTCGGTCGGGCGATCGAGTCCTCCGATGACCATGCCGTGGCCGGGGTCGACGATCCCCCAGCCGAACGGGCCGTCGATGAACCGCGCGAACGCGATCGCGTTGCTAACCGGGTCCTTGCCAGCGATACGCGTGACCTTGCCGAGCTTTCCGAGCTGCTGAAACACGGTCTTGGACAGCACCGACTCGGGGCCGAGCATGTAGATCTGCGGCCGCTGGTGCGACTGCAGCGCCCGCACTGTGTCTTCGGGAGCCGCGTCGCGCCCGCTGAAGAGGATCGGGTCGCCCGACTTGGCCGCCCAGGCGGCGGCTGGCATCGCGAACTCCGGATCCTCGCTGGAGACGACCAGCACGCGGTCGGCGGTGTTCTTGCGCGCTGCCCCGGCGAACGCGTCGATCGATCGGGCTACGGCGGCCGGGTCGCTGCCTCTGATGTCGACGGTCTTGAGGCCGGTGTCTGCCTTGTTGCCTACGCGGATCACTTGGGCACGCCTCAGCTCTCGCGCGCCGCGCGGCTTCAGCATGTCGAGCGCGCCCTTGGTCGCAGCCGGAACAGAGTCGCCGTCTGTGTAAAGCAGAGGTGCTCTGAGCGGAGGACCCATCAGCACTGACGCCGCGAGCCCGATGCGCCAGTCCTTGACTGGAGCCAGTACGACGGCCGCCGGTCGCGTCACAGGCGTTCCTGACGTGTAGACGGCCTGCGCGGCAGCAGCCGCGTTCACGATCGAGTCGCCGCCCCCGATGCGGGTGGTGTTCTTGGTCGCGATGACCGGGAATCCCAGCTGCGCGGGCGCGTTCTTGTCGCCACCCTTCACACCCAGCTGAGGTCCGTCGTCACCGCCGCAAGAGGCCAGGCTGACCGAAATCGCGGCGGTCGCAAGCAGAACAGCGCCGAGGCGCACGGGGCGGGGCATGGGCTGAGCGTACGTGACGGTGGAGCCGTATTACCCCAGTCGAGCCGCACCGAATCTAATCAATTGTGGGTACAACTCGTCGGACTTCGGACAACAAAAAAGCGGTGTATTGCTTAACCATGTGGAAGATCTCGTGCGGGCCTGTCACGGGCCGCAGGTTCCGCCGATGAGTTTGTGTAAGTTTCCGCCCACGCCGAACTCCTGGTCGCCAGATCCGGAGGCGGGGGACCCACATGAGTTGGGGCGAATCGCACCGTTAAGTGCGTAGCGCTGCTTGTTCTGCGCGAGCCCGTCAGCTAACCCCGTAGGCCTAAGAACGAGCTTTGTTGTGCGACGCGCACTGGTACTGACACTCTCCCTTGCACTGCTTCCGGCAGCTGCTGCCGACGCCAAGTCGACTGCCAAGAGCAGCACTAAGGCGACCGGCGGGCAGGCCTACGGCGAGCCCAACCCGGCAACCGTTCAGCAGACAAGCGGCGGTAAGGCCAAGCTCCTGCCCAGTGGTCTTGCTGCGGCGCCCGCCGATGCCCCTGACGAAGTCAAGGACATGATCACCGCCGCCAACGAGATCATCGGCAAGCCGTATGTGTACGGAGGCGGCCACGATCGCCGCTGGGGCACACGCGGCCGAGGCTACGACTGCTCAGGCACTATCTCCTACGCCCTCCACGGCGCAGGCGACGACATGCTCGACTCTCCGCTGGACTCCAGCTCCTTCATGAAGTGGGGCGAGGCCGGAGTCGGCGATTGGGTCACCGTGTACACGAACCCCGGCCACGCGTTCGTCGTGATCGCCGGCCTGCGACTCGACACCAGCGCTTCGGGCGACCCGTCTGGCAACAAGGGTCCGCGTTGGCGCCCCGCGCTCCGTTCTACGCGCGGCTTCAAAGCTCGCCACCCCGAAGGCTTCTAGAGCTTCCTGCCTGGAGCCCTGCGGGTCTCCAGTTGAGAGCGCCCCGTCAAGGGGTGGCTTTGCAGCATCCCCTGCAAAGCGCCGCTTTTGAGTCCCTACCATTTGCCGCTGATGCGCATGCGTAACGTCGCCGCATTCCTTGCCGTGCTCGCAGCCCTTGCCGGGGGCTGGGTGCTGTCCTCTCCTGCGTTCTCACAGACCAAGCTCAAAGAGGTCGAGAAGCAGATCGACTCGACGCAGAAGAAGATCAGCAAGCGCAAGGGCACCGAAAAGGTGCTGGCGTCAGACATCGCGCGCTGGTCACGCCGAATCAACAAGCTGCAGGGCTCGATCAGCACGCTCGAGTCCCGTCAGGAGCGCATCGAGCGTGACCTCGACGCCCGCAGCGAGCAGCTCGGTCGCACTCAACGCGAGCTGCGCTTCCAGCGCGCCCGCCTCACGCGGCTGCGAACCAAGCTGAAGCAGGGCCAGGTCCTGCTGGCAAAGCGCCTTGTCGACCTCTACCAAGCCGATCGCCCCGACCTGCTCAGCGTTGTGCTGTCGTCGAACGGTTTTGCGGACCTGATCCAGCGCAGCGAGTTCCTCGGCCGCATCCAGGCGCAGGACGAACGCATCATCACAACGGTGCGCTCGGCAAAAAAGGACGCTACGGAGACCACCGCACGGCTCGACACCCTCGAGCGCAGGCAGCGCACGCTCAAGAACCAGGTTGAGAAGCGCCGTGACGAAGTCGCTGCGGTCAAGCGCGATCTCGTAGACACCCGCGTTGGCTACACCCGCACCAAGCAAGGGAAGGCGCGCGCACTAGCCGCCACTCGCGAGAACCGCAAGCACCTCGAGGACCACCTCGGTGAGCTCGTCAAAGAGTCAAATCGCATCCAGGGCGTCCTCTCCAGCGTTTCCGTTGGCCCGATCAGGCAAGGCTCCGGCCGCTTCGTCTGGCCGATCAACGGCACGCTCACCTCACCGTTCTGCGAGTCACGCTCCTGGG
>CAZLKZ010000053.1:0-4046 GCA_964560235.1 uncultured Conexibacter sp.
GCCATCGAGCTCTCACCTGGGCTTGAGGCTCAAGTCACTGCCCTCGCGCCGCAGGCCGAGCGCGTGCTGGCAGACAGCGCCGAGCTGATGCGTGAGCTCGACCCGCTTGCCGCAGACCTCGCGGCGCAACTGCCTGCGATGCGCAGGCTGTTGTCCGCCTCAGGAGATCTGCGCGCGTCGACCAAGGTGCTCGCTGCGGCGACCGCGGACGTGCTCGCGCAGGCTCCGCAGGCGATGGTCGCGCTGCGCGCGCCGGTGATCGAGGCGGGGCCTGCAGCCAACGCACTCACTCCGATCGGCGAGGAGCTGGACAAGTACCGCTCGGACATGCTCGCTGGGGTCAAGGGCCTTGAGGCCGTCACGTCCAAGATCTACCCCGACGGCGCGACTGCACCGAACAACCCGGCGCTGCGGTTCGCGCCCGTGTTCACCTGCCACACGGCGCGTAACCCGTACCCCGATCCTGGCCAGAGCGTCAAGGACAAAGCACCGAGGAAGCCGTGCTGATGCGGCGTTCGGACAAGCGCGTGCGGCGCACCAACCGCGAGGCCAACCCGGGCAGGCTCCGCCTAGTCGGCACGCTCATCGTCGTCGCCGTGCCGCTGCTGATCGTGCTCGGCACGTTGCGACCGCAGTCCGATAGCGGAGGGCGAGAGATCCGGGCGACCTTTGACGAAGCGAAGGGCATCGCCAAGGTCGAGCGGGACGTCCGGATCGGTGGCGTCAACTCGGGCAAAATCACCGAGATCCGGCGGGTCGGCGATGACGCCGAAGTCACGCTGAAGCTCGATCCCGGCACCGAGCCGATCTACGCCGACGCGACCGCCGACCTGCGCCCGCACTCGACGTTCGAGGGCTCCGCCTTCGTCGACCTCGATCCGGGCACGCCTGGCTCTGGCGAGCTGCGGGACGGCCAGATCGCTCGCACCGAAACGCACACCTACGTGTCCCTCGACCAAGCGTTCCGCGGCGTGGACGCCGAGCGCAGGGCCCAGCTCGGGGAGATCACCGATGAGCTGAGCAGTACGGCCACTCCCGATGTGGTCGCCGCACAGCGCAAGACGATCTCTCGGCTGCCGCAGCTCACGCGCGACATGGGTACCGCCGCGCGCGCCGCACGTGGTCCCAAGGGCAACGAGCTCGGCGCGGCAGTCCGCGATCTCGGCGCAGTCACGAGCACCCTTGCTCCGCAGTCAGGCGACCTAAGCGGGCTGCTGGCCGATACCCGCCAGACGCTCGGCGCCATCCGCCCGCAGCAGCTCGACGCGCTGCTGGCAGCCCTGCCATCAACGCTCGCACAGATGCGCAGCGGCGCAGCCACAGCCTCCGAGATGGCGGCGCAGCTCGAAGCGAGTGCCAAAGCAGCAGGACCGGTAGTGCGGCGCACCGGACCGATGCTGAAGGCGATCGACCCAACGCTGCCGACGGCTACCAAGGCCCTCAAGGACGCCCCCGATCTGCTCGACGAGCTGCGCCTGATGCTCGCCGACCTCGATGAAGCCTCCGTCCCGATGCAGCAACTGCTCGGACCGATCGACCAGGCGGTCAACACGCTCAACAACAAGGCCCTGCCCGGCATGGTCCAGAAGGGCCGCCTGGGCGAGCCCGCATACCAGCAGTTCCTGTCTGCTGGCGGTGGACTGACGGGTGCGCTGAGCCACTACCAGACGGACGATCAGAACCCGTTCGGCGCGGGCCGCTTCGTGAAGATCGGCGGCAACGTGCTCGACGGGCTGCTCGGCATGCAGATCCCGCAGGTCGGGGGCACGCCATGAGGCGCTCGCCGATGCTGATGGCCGGGCTCGCAGCGCTGCTGATCGCGACCGCGATCGGTATTCCGTACACGCTCGCAAAGGTCGGGGTGCGCACTCCGTTCTCTGCCAAGCAGTTCGTGGTGCACGTGGAGTTCGCGGATGCTGCCGGTCTAGACGAGGCAGATCACCCCCTCGTCGCGGTCGCGGGCACGCGCCAGGGGCGGGTGACGAAGGTCGAGCGGCGCGATGGCAAGTCTGTCGCGACGATCGAGCTTTCGCCCGACGTCGACGGCAAGGTGTTCGCGAACGCATCCGCGGCGATCCGTCCAGCAGGCGCGATCCCGGTGCTGGCCATCGACATCAACCCGGGCAGCCCCGCAGACGGCAAGCTCGACTCCGGCTCCACCATCACCGAGGAGCGCAGCAGCACCTTCGTCGCGCCCGACAAGGTGCTGTCGATGCTCGACACCGACACCCGCACACAGCTGCAGGTGCTGATCGGTCAGTCGGACAAGGCACTCGCGGGCCGTGGCGATGAGTTGTCGAAGGCGATCATCGCGGCCGCACCGCTAGCTCAGTCAGCGGGCGATGTCACCGCTGCCATCGCCGACAGGCGCGTGCTCGTGCGGCGCCTCGTCGCGGAGCTGGCCGTCATCTCCCGCACGCTCTCCGAGCGGCGCGACACGCTCGCCTCCGCCGTAAGCGCCGGCCGTCGGGTGCTGAGGCTGACTGCTGCGAACGGACCGGCCCTTGGGGAGACGGTGAGCGAGCTGACGACGATGCTCGACGAGACGCGCACCGCGCTCGCAGACGTGCAAGCGCTGTCGGGTCCGCTCAAGGCGGGCCTCGACGAGGCGGTCCCGGCGCTCGAGGAGCTGCCCGCCGGACTCGACCGGCTGCGCGCACTTGCGCCGCCCACCAGCAAGCTCGTGCGCGATCTGGCCGAGCTGGAAGCGATCGGCAGCAAGCAGATCCCGGCGGTCCGGGACTTCACGTCAAAGCTCGCGAGCTCAGCGACAGCAGGGCGGCCGTCGGTCACCGCAGCTGCCAAGACGATCGACACGCTCTCCAACTACGGCGACGGGCTCGCGCAGCTCGGTGACGTCATCTCTGGCGCCGTGTCCACCAACGACGCGAACGGCGTGCTCGCCCGTACGCTCTTCACCTCGATCGAGGAAGTGAAGCCGGAGAACTTCGGGTTCCCGGCGTCGACTCAGCAGAGCTTGGGTGCCCGCCGGTCGCGCAGTCGTCTTCCCGCAATGCTTGCCGCGGCGCTCGACGATCGCTGCAAGACGTCGGTTGAGGCGTGCGTGCTGCGCGTGACTATTCCCGGCCTACCCGAGGTCGGTGAAGAGAAGTGAGCAAGCGCATCCCCAAGGCCTGGGTCGTTGTGCTGCTCGTGGCTGCTGCGTTCGCGGGCGTCGTGTTCGTGGTGCTGAACCGTGCGTTTGGAGGCCCCGGTTCGGCGGCCGGTAGCGACCGGTACGAGCTGCATGTGAAGTTCGCCGATGCGCAGCAACTGATGCCGAAATCGCTCGTGCTTGTGCGCGGAGTGAAGGTCGGCGAGGTCACCTCTGTGAAGCCGTCCACCTCCGGTACCGACGTCACTTTCACGATCGATGATCGCTACGGCGGCGCGGGCAGAGGCGCGTTCGCGACGGTCGGCTGGCGCACCGCCTTCGGAGAGGCGTACCTCCGGCTCGACCGGGGCAACATGACGGCCGCGGCACCCCTCCCCTCCGGAACTGTGATCTTAGGGCGCGAATCGGTCGAGGCCGACGAGGCGCTGGAGGTGCTCGATGGCAAGACCAGAGACCACCTCGGCTCCGCGATCCGCTCGGTGGGTGAGACGGTCGACGCACCAGGTGCTGCAGACGACGCGCGCGAGTCGATCGACGCCCTGGCCAGCACCTCGGCATCGCTGAACCGCCTGACCACCGAGCTGCGCGGACAGGGTGACGAGATCGCCGAGCTCGTGGGCAACGGCAAGCAGGTCGTCGGCGCATTGGCTGCGAGCGAGGGCTCGCTGCGCGAGATCACGAGGTCGGGGTCGGCCACGGCGCGAGCACTGTCGGGCAAAAGCGAGGCGCTGCGCTCGGGGGTTGCCGAGATCGAGCCGCTGATGCGCTCTGCGAGCGCCACCCTCAAGCAGATGCCGGGGCTGCTGAGCACTGCCGACGGCGTGCAGCGCGATATCTCGGCGGCCGTCACCGCCGTCAAACCCGCGCTGCAGCAGGTCGGCCCAGCATCGTCGAGTGCCGAAGGGCTCGTGAAGGCGATGCCAGGACTTTC
>CAZLKZ010000053.1:4146-10691 GCA_964560235.1 uncultured Conexibacter sp.
TGCGGCAAGAAGCAGCTGAACGGCGCCTGCTTTAACCCGTACCCCGAAGGCGGCTCGGCCGGTGACGCCAAGCCGTACAAGCCCGGCACGTACCCGCGCCTGACCCCCTACCCGAAGCCGTGATCTGTGTGGCGCGCCCACACCATGCCCGCGGGCGATTGAGCGGACAATCCTGAGATGGCCGAGAAGATCCTCCCGGACGCCGAAGAGATTGCTGCCCTCATCCCCAAGGAGGGCTCAGTCACATGGCGCCACGCGGCCGACGTGCGGCTGCTCGGCGGCGCTGGCTACGCGCTCGCGCTCCAGGTCGCTCACCCGACGGTTGGAGCTGGCGTGGCCGAGTTCTCCGCTTTCGCGACCGATCCGTGGGGCCGGCTGCTGCGCACGCTCGATTACGTCAACGGCACGATCTACGGCGGCGCGGAGCTGGCCGGGCAGATCGGACGGCGCGTGCGCAACGTGCACAAGGCAATCAAGGGCACCAACGCACAGGGCGAGAAGTACCACGCGCTGGAGCCAGAGGCCTTCGCTTGGGTACACGCGACGCTTGCTTCGGCGATCGTCAACTCCAACGAGAAGCTCGCGACTGCGCTGACCCCGGCCGAGCAGGAGATCTTCTGGCAGGAGTGGCGCGCCCTCGGCCGGCTCGTCGGTGTCCGCGACCGCGACCTGCCCAAGAGCTGGCGCGACTACGACGCGTACTTCGACGACATGGTCGACAACGTGCTGGAGGATCACCCGACCGTGCACGAGGTGTTCGACCTGCTCGGCGAGCCCAGCGCACCACCGGTGCCCGGACTGCCGAACGGCGTCTGGAACCTGTCACGCAAGCCACTCGCAGCCCAGACCAGGCTGATCAGCGTCGGCCTGCTGCCGCCGGTGCTGCGCGAGCGTTTCGGGATGGAGTGGTCGCGGCGCCACGAGACGGCGTTCAACAGCATCGCGGCCGTGTCCCGCAGCCTGACGCCAGTGCTGCCCAAGCAGGCCAGGGAGTTCGGTCCCGCCTACGTGAAGTTCCGGACAAAGCAACTGCGACGCGGAGACGTCGCGGCGGTTCCCCCACCGCCGCGCGAGGTGGCACTGAACTGATGAGGGGGATGCCGTGCTCAGGAGGTTGAGACTCCACACGGCACTGCCGCTGGCAGCGCTCGCTGCCTTGGTAACGGCCGGGGGTGCCTCGGCTAATCCAGTTGACAGGTTGGCCGGTGCCAAGGCCGGCCAACCTGTTCAGCTGGCTCAAGGCTTCGTCCTGACCGCACCGAAAGCTGCTGCACGCCGCGGCGGCGTTTACACAGTCAAAGGCGCAAAGCTGCGGATCGCAGGCACTGCTGCTGGTACAGGCGTAACGGCGGTCGGCAAGCCCGACGGCACCGTGCTGCTGACCGGTGGGCGATTCGCTCTGCCCAAGTCGCTGAGCGGGCGGCGATTCACGATCAAGGGTCGGCTGGTTCTAGACGCCGCAGGCAGATCTACCGGGCGGTTCAAGACGCTGAAGACAGCGCGCCGGGCAGTCAGCGAGGACGAGGCTGCAGCTGCAGTCGGGTCCGCCCTACCTGCGGCGCCCGCAGGACAGAGCTGGAGCCTTCAGCTGCAGCTCACCGAGGTCGGGATCGACGTGGGTCTGTATCTCGGCAGCGAGCGCGCGGGCACCGTGCTGATCCGCTGGGACGGCTCGTACCGCGTGGCGCTGACTCTCCGCGACCTCGACCTCTTTGGCAACAAGGTCACGATCAGCGGCGAGCTGACCGGCGGCAACATCTTCGACCTCACCACCATCAACGGGCTAAAGGGGTCGATCGACGGCGACCTGGAGATCTCACCCGGTGTGCACGTGCTGAACGGCGCGGTCGTGTGGGACAAGAACGGGCTCCTGGTGTCGGGCAAGGTTGCGGTCGATTGTCCGCAGGGTGGTCGCCTCAACGCGGGGCTGAACCTGCGGCTCGTCCCCGGGGTCGAGGACTGGTCGGTGCAGGTGCTCGGCAACACGGGCGGCGCCAAGTGCGGGCTGGCGGACGGGCTCACGCTCGGGCCCGACACCGACGCTCGAATCGAGCTGCGGTCGGTCGGTGGCGAGATGTCGGTGCAGGTGAAGATGCGAGCGACGCTGCTGACCGACCTGATCCCAGGTAGGTCAGAGTTCACCGCGGGCATCACGGTCGACGCGACCTCCGGTGGGCTGGTCATGAAGATCGTGAGCGAGACAGTCGGACTGTCGGTCGACGGCAAGGTCAACCCGAACGGCACGTTCGCACTCGACTTCGGGATCACGGACCTCGAGCTTTTCGGCGCCAAGGTCAGGGGCTCCGGACGGGTCGCGCTCGACACACCCGGGGGCGAGCCCTACGTGCGCATCAGCGGCGGCCTAGGCGGCGAGCTGTGGCTCGTGCCGGGGGTACTCGCGCTGACCGGCGCCGACCTCGGGTACGACAGCGTCAGCAAGGCGCTGACGGTCGCCGGCACGCTCAAGTTCGTTTGTACCGAGGGCTCGATGACGCTGGGCGCTTCGGGCACCCTGAAGGACGAGAACAACTTCATGCTCGAGGTCGCCGGTACCGCCAGCCGCTGCAGCATCGGGGACAAGACGATCGTGCTCGACGGCAAGACGCTGCAGGGCAAGGTGGGCCTTTCGGGCGGCAAGCTCGTGATCGACTTCGGGATCCTGATCTCCGAGATCAACGCTGGCGATCTGAACAACCCGCCGGCCGGGGGCGCCTCGATGATCGGCCGCAACCTTCAGGCGCGGATCAGTAACCAGTGCGCTCAGTGCGGTGACGGCAACACGCTGCTGATCGCCTTCGCGGGGAGCGTCGAAGTGGCGGCGGCACTGCCCCAGTTCCCGAACTTCCGGATGGGGCTGACGCTGAAGGGCAGCTTCGTGTTCAGCGGCGACCAGGTGAAGTCGATCGGGATCGGGCTTACGAACATCTCGTTCTTCGGAATCCCGACGACGTTGTCGGTGGTCATCGAGGGCGAGCTGATCCGCACACTTGAAGCAGCGCTCGGCCTGCCGCCCGGGTCGATCACGCTCGTGCCGGTCGACCCGACGCCGGTCTGGATCGGCGGAGTCGGTAACCCCGGTGGCCGGGTCATTTCGGTGACGCCGACGCTGAGTCTCTGTAAGAGCGGGTCGCGCTGCAGGCCAACGGTGTCGCTCGCGGTCCGCACGACCGGCCGCGGCTCGGTCGCGCTGTCGCTCGAACGCAAGCGGTGCACCCGTGGCCGCTGCTCCTGGACTCGGGTGGCCTCTTCGAAGCTGACGCCGAACTCGCGGTACATGGTGCGGGCCAAGACCTCAGCGCCGCTAAGTGCCGGTACCTATCGGGCCGTCGCGAAGCCGAACGGCCGGACAGGCCGCACGGTGACCCGGACCTTCCGCGTGCTCTAGCTGAGCAGCGACTTCGCGGCGTCGACCACGGCGCCGGGGTTGATGCCGAGCTTGTCGAGCACCTCTCCGCCGGGCGCGCTGGCGCCGAACCTGTCGATGCCCACGTGAGCCTGTGAGTAGCGCTCCCAGCCGAGCGTGATGCCCGCCTCGACCGACACGGCCGGAACACCCTTCGGCAGGATCGACTCGCGGTACTCGGCAGGCTGCTTGTCGAACAGCTCCCACGAGGGCATCGACACGACGCGGGCGGCGATGCCCTGCTCGCCAAGTTGCTCCGCGGCAGCGGTAGCGACGTGCACCTCAGAGCCGGTGCCGATCAGGATCACCTGCGGGTCACCGTCGGTAGAACGCAGCACGTATGCGCCCTTGGCGACGTCGTCGTGATCGATCTCGTGGAAGACCGGCAGATCCTGCCGCGAGAGCACGAGCACTCCGGGTCCGTCGAGCTCGGCGGTCAGGACCCGCCAGCACGCGGCCGTCTCGACCGCGTCGGCGGGGCGCAGCACCGTGAGGCCTGGGATCGCACGCAGCGCGGTGACGTGCTCGACCGGCTGGTGGGTCGGGCCGTCCTCGCCGACCGCGACCGAGTCGTGCGTGAACACCCAGGCGCTGTTGACACCCATCAGCGCCGACAGACGGATCGAGCCGCGCATGTAGTCGGCGAACTGGAGGAACGTGGACCCGTACGGCCGCACGATGCCGCCGTGGGCGGCGAGCCCGTTGACCGCGGCGCCCATCGCGTGTTCGCGGACGCCCCAGAACACGTTGCGCCCGGAGTTCGTGCGCGTGAAACGTTCGTCGTCGCCGCCGGGGAATTCGGTCTTGGTGGACTCGGACAGGTCCGCCGCACCGCCGACCGTGTTCGGCAGGAAGGGTGACATCGCTGCCATGACCTTCTGGCCAGCAGAGCGTGTGGCGATCTTCTCCGGCCACTCGATGTTGGCGACGGCTTCGGCGAGCCCGTCGAGCGGGCGACCGCCGTACACGCCTCCCTCCCACGCCTTGTCCCACTCGGCCGCGAGCTCAGCGTTGCCGGTGCGGAACTCGTCGAAGCGCTGCTGCCAAGCCTGTTGCGCTTCGGCTCCGGTTGCCGTCGCCGTGTATGCGTCGTAGGCCTCCTGCGGGATCTCGAAGGTGGCGTCGGGGTTCCAGCCCATCGCCTCCTTCGTCGCGCGGACCTCGTCGTCGCCGAGCGGCGCGCCGTGGGCCTTGGAGGTGCCCTGCTTGTTCGGTGACGGGTAGCCGATGATCGACTTGACGCGGATCAGGGTCGGACGGTCATCGACGCGCTTGCCCTCTTCGATCGCGGCTTCGATCGCAACTGTGTCGTTGGCGTCGTGCACTTCGAGCACGTGCCAGCCGTAGGCCTCAAAGCGCTTGGTGACGTCTTCGGTCTCGAAGCTGAGCGAGGTGGGTCCGTCGAGCGAGATGTCGTTGTCGTCGTACAGGTAGACGAGGCGACCGAGGCCGAGATGGCCGGCAAGCGACGCGGCCTCGGAGGCGATGCCCTCCATCATGTCTCCGTCGGAGACGATCGCGTAGATGTGGTGGTCGCTGACCTCCTTGCCGTAGCGGTCGCGCAGGAAGCGTTCAGCGATCGCCATGCCGACGCCGTTGGCAAAGCCCTGGCCGAGGGGGCCGGTGGTGACCTCGACGCCGGGGGTCACGTGCACGCGATCGCGCTCAGGGTGACCTGCCGTCTTCGATCCCCACTGGCGGAACTGCTTGAGGTCGTCGAGCGAGAGGTCGTAGCCGGAGAGGTGCAGCACGCTGTAGAGCAGCATCGATCCGTGGCCGGCGCTGAGCACGAAGCGATCGCGGTCGGGCCAGTCCGGGTCCTTCGGGTTGTGCTTCATCACCTTGGCGAAGAGCACGAAGGCGCTGGGCGCCATGCCGAGCGGCAGGCCCGGGTGACCGCTGTTGGCCTTCTGGATTGCATCCATGGACAGGACGCGGATCGCGTCGACACCGAGCTGATCGGAGGGGCTTGCGCTCATGGGTCGCAGGCTATCTATGCCCGCGCCGCGGCGGAGCGCGGAGTCTGTGGCGTCGCTGGCTGCGATTTCCACCAGGGCGGTGGATAACGCAGCCAACAACGATTCCTACGCAAAGTGGTGCCTGGACTGCGCACCGTGCGCGAGAGACTTTGCTGGTGGGAAGCGCCGAGGTCGGACACACCGTGGCGACGCTCGCTGGCAACCAAGACGGAGTCGTGAGCACCGCTCAGCTTCGCGGGTGTAGTGTCACACGCCGGCAAATTGACCGCTGGGTCCAGAACGGGCGACTCGTCCGGATCCACCAAGGCGTGTACGCCGTCGGGCACCGACCCACGGTTGCCCGAGCCGAGTGGCGGGCGGCTCTGCTCGCCATCGGCGGCACGGCAGCTATTGGCTACTCGACCTCGCTCGCACTACGCGATCTTCCAGAGCCCCGAGAACTCGACGGCCAACTTCATGTGGTGACCCAGCGAGGCGGGCCGCGGAAGCCGGCGGGCGTCCACCTGCACCGCGTATCGGTCTTGGACGACCGGGACATCGAGGTGGTCGACGGACTCCGCTGCACTTCTGTCGCACTTACGCTTGTCCACCTCGCATCAGTTCTCAGCGAACCCGGACTTAGGTTCGTGTGCGAGCGCGTCGAGTACGCACGCCAACTCGACGTGAACGAGATCGCTCTGACGCTCACGCGGATGCGGCGACCGCGTGGAATACGGCTGCTCCGCCGCGTGCTCGCCGACACGTCGCTGGAGACCGCTCTCCTGGACTCAACACTTGAGCGGCGGTTGCTGAAGTTGGCGGTTGAGGCTGGCCTCGCCCCTACAGGTGTGCAGCAGTGGTTCACGCTCGAGGGTTACGGCAGAGCGCGGGCGGACCTCTGGTACGAGCACGCACGGCTAGTCGTCGAGGCCGACGGGCCACACCACAAGCTGCCGCTACAGCGCGCCAGAGACAACCGCAGGGATGCAGCGATGGCGGCGGCCGGAATCAGGGTGTTGCGTATCGACGACACCACAATCGACCTGAACCCAGGTCTCGCAGTCAGGAGGCTCCGCGACCGCCTCAACGCTGGCTGCGATTTCCACCAGGGCGGTGGATAACGCAGCCAAAAACGCTCAGCTCGTCAGCTGCTTGGACTCGTCCGCGGCCTCGAGGGCCGGGTC
>CAZLKZ010000054.1:0-9720 GCA_964560235.1 uncultured Conexibacter sp.
TTCTCGGTGTTCGTGCTCGCGATGGTGATCATCGGCGGCATGGGCAACATCTGGGGAGTGATCGTCGGTGCGTTCGCGCTCTCGATGATCAACCGCTACATGCTGCCCAACCTCAACAGCGTCGCCGAGCCGATCCTCAACTTCGACGTCACGCAGATCTCGTTCGGCATCTTCGGCTTCATGCTGCTCGCGATGATGGTGCTCAGACCCGAAGGGCTCATACCCTCAGAACGCAGACGGCTTGAGCTCCATGACGACGATGGTGACGGGCTCTTGACTACGACTGCCGGTGGCGACTTCGCCGCTGCCTACGAGGAGCGCAACGCATGAGCGAGGTACAGGACGTGCCTGAGCAGGCTCCGGCACCACCGGCCGGCAAGCCGCTGCTCGACGCGCGGGGCATCTCGAAGGTCTTCGGTGGCCTCGTCGCCGTCAACAGCGTCGACTTCGTGGTACCCGAAAAGGCCATCGTGTCGCTGATCGGCCCGAACGGTGCGGGCAAGACGACGTTCTTCAACTGCCTGACAGGGCTCTACCGCCCGTCAGCCGGTGCGGTCACGTTCGACGGCAAGGACATCACCGCCAAGCGCGCAGACCTCGTAACGAGGGCCGGGATCGCCCGCACGTTTCAAAACATCAAGCTGTTCAGGACGATGACCGCGATCGAGAACGTGCAGGTCGGAATGCACGCCCGGCTGCGCTCACGCGTGTCGGGGATGATCATCCGGACTCCTTACGTTCGGCGTGAGGAGCGCGAGTCGGTCGAGCGCGCCAAGGAGCTGCTTCAGTTCGTCGGCCTCAAGCGTCCGAACGAACTCGCGATGAACCTGCCCTACGGCGATCAGCGCCGGCTCGAAATCGCGCGCGCTCTGGCGTCAGACCCAAAGCTGCTGCTGCTCGACGAGCCGACAGCGGGCATGAACGCTCAGGAGTCAGAGGAGCTGCGCGCGCTGATGGAGAAGCTGCGCACCGACCAGGGTGTGTCGGTCCTGCTGATCGAGCACGACATGAAGGTTGTGATGAACGTCTCCGATCACATCACCGTCCTCGACGGCGGCATGAAGATCGCAGAGGGGGCGCCACAAGACGTGCGAGCGAACCCCAGAGTCATCGAGGCCTACCTCGGGAGCCAGGCATGAGCGCCACGGCTGAAGGGACCCCGGTGGAGACGGGCAACGGCACCACGCCGGTGCTCAAGATCGATTCGATCAACACCTACTACGGCGCGATCCAAGCGCTCAAGGGGATCTCGCTCGAGGTCGGGGAAGGCGAGATCGTCACCCTGATCGGCTCGAACGGTGCCGGCAAGACAACGACGCTTCGCTCGATCTCCGGGATCGCGCCGCCGGCCTCTGGATCGATCGAGTTCCTGGGTCAGGACATCTCTGGCGTGCCGGCCCACGAGGTCGCGGCGATGGGCATCGCGCACTCCCCGGAAGGCCGCAGGATCTTCCCGCGCATGACCGTCCGGGAGAACCTCGACATGGGTGCGTTCACCCGCGCCGACAAGCAGGGCATCGCAGACGACATCGAGCGCGTCTACGAGCTGTTCCCTCGTCTGCACGAGCGTCAGAAGCAGAAGGCCGGCACGATGTCCGGAGGCGAGCAGCAGATGCTCGCGATGGGCCGGGCGCTCATGGCGCAGCCGAGGCTGATGCTGCTCGATGAACCGTCACTCGGGTTGGCCCCGGTGATCGTGGACAAGATCTACGAGATCATCCGAGAGATCAACGGCCAGGGCGTCACCATCTTGCTGGTGGAGCAGAACGCGAACTACGCCCTCGACGTCTCATCACGTGGCTACGTGCTGGAGACAGGCACCGTGGTCCTTGCCGATAGCTCCGACAGCCTGCGTACCGACGAGCGCGTGCAGGCCGCGTACCTTGGAGGTTGACGTGAACGCTGTCTTGATCCTCGCGCAGGGCATCGGAGCGTGGGCTTTCGTCGCCCTGATCGTGTGGCTCGGCTCGGCCTGGATCGCGAGCTCGATCTCGGTCCGCAAGGGCTACAGCGAGAAGGCCGGGCTTGGCACCGGGATGCTGCTTTCGGCCCTCGGCGTGCTCATCTGGCTCGTCATTCCGGCCCGCAAGCGTCCGCAGCGCTAACGCAGCAGATCTCCGAGCGCCGCGCTGGCCGTCGTGTGCTGCGGTACCCAGCCGCTAGCGAGCGACCGCTCGGGTATCGCGCGCTGACTGTCGATCACCAGGTCGGCCATCTCGCCGAACAGTCCCTTCACGACGAAACCGGGCACCGGCGCAAACGCGGGCCGCCTTAGCGCTTTGCCGATCGCGTGGCTGAAGACCTTGTTGGTCACAGGCTCGGGGCCGGTTGCGTTGTACACGCCGGACCAGTCCTCGTGGTCAGCGGCCCAGAGGTAGAGGGCGACGAGGTCGTCGACGTGGATCCAAGGCACGTACTGAGCGCCTCCTGCGACCGGCCCGCCCACGCCGAGCTTGAACGCGGGCAGCATCTTCTTGAGCGCTCCGGAGTCTCTGTCGAGCACGAGGCCGTTGCGTAGTGAGCAGTGCCGCACCCCGTATTCGGCCACGGCCGCGACCTCGTGCTCCCACGCCACACACACCCCAGCTAGGAAGTCGTCGCCGGCGCTTGAGGCTTCGGTGAGCGGCTCGTCGCCGCGGTTGCCGTAGTAGCCGGTGGCTGATGCGCTAACGAGCACGTTCGGGCGGTCGCCGTCGGGCAACGCACCGATGCCTGCGACCAGGTTGCGTGTGCCGATCTCGCGGCTCGCGCGGACTTTGCGTTTGACCTCGTCATTCCAGCGCTGGCTTACCGGTTCGCCAGCGAGGTGGATCACTGCATCGGCCTGAGCTAGGGGTTCGGCCGGGGCCGGCTCTGCCATCGGGTCCCAGGCAATCGCAGGTACGCCCAAACTCTCGCTGGTGCGCTCCGGCGAGCGACTGAGCGCGGTGACAGTGTCTCCGCGGGCAATCAGTGCCGCGACGATGCGGCGTCCGATCCCGCCTGACGCTCCTGTGACGACGACGTGCATGCGCACATCGTCGCAGCCTCGGTCAGCTCGTGAAACCGTCGACGTCCGCGGCAGCGAAACCGATCGTGTCGCCGCTGCGGTCCTCGCCTGCGATGCGCGCCTGCTCGGCAACTGCTGCCGCCACGGCGGGAGCGACGTCACGGTTGAACACCGAGGGGATGATGTAGTCCTCGCGGAGCTCGTCATCAGACACACACGCCGCGATCGCCTCCGCTGCAGCCATCTTCATCTCCTCGGTGATGTGAGGGGCGCGCACATCGAGTGCGCCGCGGAAGATGCCCGGGAAAGCGAGCACGTTGTTGATCTGGTTAGGGAAGTCCGAGCGGCCGGTGGCCACGATTCGCGCGTACGGTGCGGCCTCCTCAGGGGAGACCTCCGGGGTCGGGTTCGCCATCGCGAACACCATCGCGTCGTCGTTCATCCGCGCAAGCGCCTCGGCGGGGAAGATCTTGGCGCCAGAAACGCCGACCAGCAGGTCCATGCCGTCGATGACATCAGCAGGCGTTCCCGACAGGCCGTCGGGGTTCGTCGCCTCCGCGTACCAACGCTTGATCTCCGGCATCGAGCCATCCTGGTAATCCGGACGGTCAGTGCCCACGACTCCGCGCGAGTCGGCGCCCACGATGTGTGTGACCCCGGCGTTCATCAGGATCTTCGTGACGGCAACACCGGCTGCGCCTAGGCCGATCACCAGCACGCGCAGGTCGGCCAGCGACTTCCCGGTCAGCTTGCACGCGTTCAGCAGTGCGGCGAGCGTGACGATCGCGGTGCCGTGCTGGTCGTCGTGGAAGACGGGGATGTCGAGCTGCGCCTTGAGGCGATCCTCGATCTCAAAGCAGCGCGGGGCGGAGATGTCCTCCAGGTTGATGCCGCCGAAAGCAGGGGCGATGCGGATGACCGTTTCTACGATCTCGTCGGGGTCCTTGGTGTCAAGGCAGATCGGGTAGCCGTTGATTCCGGCGAACTCCTTGAAGAGCATCGCCTTACCCTCCATCACCGGCATCGCTGCCTGAGGCCCGATGTCGCCCATACCGAGCACAGCTGTGCCGTCGGAGACGACGGCCACCGCGTTGCGCTTGATCGTGTACTGGAAGGCCTTGTCGGGATCCTCGGCGATGGCCTCGCAAACGCGTGCGACGCCCGGGGTGTAGGCCATCGACAGCGATGCCCGCGTCTTCACAGGCACCTTGTTGGTCTGCTCGATCTTTCCGCCGCTGTGGAGCAGGAAGGTGCGGTCGGTGGTGTCGACCACGCTCACGCCGTCAATCGAGTTCAGCGCGTCGGTGATGCGCGGCCAGTCATCGGAGCTCGTGACCTCGACGGTGACGTCGCGCAGCAGGACCGAGTCCTTGACCTCGACGAGGTCGATAGCGCCGATCGACGCGTCGTTCTCTCCCAATACGTTGGCTACTCGCGCGAACATGCCGGGGCGGTCAGCGATCTCCAGGCGGAGAACGAGCGAGTACTGGGCTGAACGATGCTGCGTCATTGCGGTTCAGCACTCTAGGCAATGCGCTGGTATGTCAGCGGTCTGGTCCGCGCGTCCGGTGAGCCACGCCTTGGCTTGTCGTGCAGATGCCGTGTCCGATTGGGGTCGACTGGTGGCGCCAATCGGACACGGTGGGTTTCAGACGGCTCTGAGCACCTGTGGAATAGGGTCAAGCCATGGCCGACGGTGCGCAGGAGCTCTACCTGATCGACGGAAGTTCGCTGGCCTACAGGGCGTTTTTTGCCCTGCCCGAGTCGATTGCGACGTCGACCGGCCAGCCGACGAACGCGATCTTCGGGTTCGCGTCGATGCTCGTGAAGCTCCTGACCGAGCACGGGCAAAAGCCGACGATCGTCGTGTGGGATGCCGGGCACTCGGGGCGCAAAGAGATCTCGGCCGACTACAAGTCAACGCGTCAATCACGTCCGGACCTGCTACGGGAACAGTGGCCGCATCTCGCGCCGCTCGTCGAAGCCTTCGGTTACCGGAACGCCTCGGTCGAGGGATATGAGGCAGACGACGTCATCGCGTCGATCGCAGAGCAGGCGCGCGAGGCTTCAATCCCTGTCGTTGTTGTCACAGGCGACCGCGACATCTTCCAGCTGATCGATCCCGAATCGCGCGTCAAAGTGATGGCAACCGGGCGCGGAATCACCGACACGACGCTCTACGACTACCAAGCGGTCATCGATCGGTACGGGATTCCACCAGAGACGATCCCAGACTTCTACGGGCTCAAAGGCGACACGTCCGACAACATCCCCGGGGTACCGGGCATTGGTGACAAGACTGCCTCGGATCTGCTCCAGCGGTTCGGCGATCTCGACACGGTGCTCGCGTCGGTAGATGAGATCTCAGGAGCCAAGCGCAAGGAGAACCTCACTAACCACGCTGAAGACGCGCGCATCTCCAAGCAGCTGGCCACCATCCAGCGTGACGTGCCGATCGAGATCGACTTGCAGTCGGCGATGGAGCAAGAGCCTGACCGCACGCAGCTGCGCGAGGTATTCAGGCAGTTCGAGCTGCGTGCACCGCTTGCGAGGCTCGAGGAGGCACTCGCCGAAAGTGACGCTGACGCGGTCGGAGGAGGAGCGGTCGCTCTCCCTGGGGAGGCAGCGAATGTTTCGGTGAAGGTGAGGACTGGGGGCGCGGCCGAAGTGCGGGCGCTGGTGGACGCCGGGGGAGAGCTGTCGGTTGCGCTCGCTGCCCCAGAGGCCCCCGAAGGGCAGCTGCTCGCCGTCAGCGAGACGTGGCGCTTCGGCGTTGTGTCAGGCGACAAGGCCGTGTCCGGCGAGCTCGCCGATCCGGCCGAGCTGCTCGACGCCCTCGACGCGGGTGCGGTCGTCGCCCATGACGCCAAGGCGCTCGCGCGCGTTCCCAAGACGCTCGCGCACGACACGTTGCTCGCCGCCTACCTGCTCGAGCCGGCCAGGAGGTCATTCCCTCTGGCTGAGCTGTGCGAGGAGCGCGGCCTGGTTAGCGACGCCAAGGACGAGCTCGTCGCAGAGGCCGCGCTGGTTCAGGCGCTCGCCGAGGCGCAGCGAGTGCAGCTCGCAGAACGCGGGCTGGAGAGCCTGCTCACCGATATCGAGCTGCCGCTCGTGAAAGTGCTCCGCGACATGGAGCTCGCTGGCGTCCGTCTCAACAAGGAGCGGCTCGCAGATATCCGTGAGCGCGTGGCCGAGGAGATCGCCGGCCTGGAGAAGCAGATCCATGACATCGCGGGCCACGAGTTCACGATCGGGTCGCCTCAGCAGCTCGGAGCTGTGCTGTTTGAGCAGCTCGGGCTTTCCAAGAAGCGTCGCGGCAAGACCGGGTTCTCGACCGATGCCCGCGTGCTCCAGGCAATCCGCCACGAACACGAGATCGTGCCGATGGTCGAGCGTTGGCGCGAGCTCAGTCAGCTGATGAAGACGTACCTCAACGTGCTTCCAGCGCTCGCCGACGACCGATCGCGAATCCACACGACTTTCATCCAGGCGGCGGCCACAACCGGCCGACTCGCTTCGACAGATCCGAACATGCAGAACGTGCCGGTGCGCACCGAGCTAGGGCGCGAGATCCGCGGCTGCTTCGAGGCGGCACCCGGCAACGTGCTGATCAGCGCCGACTACTCGCAGGTCGAGCTGCGGATCCTGGCGCACGTGGCTGGCGAAGAGGTGCTCGAGCAGATCTTCATCCGTGGCGAGGACGTGCACACTGCGACCGCCTCCGCTGTGTTCGAGAAGCCAGCGGACGAGCTCACGCCGATGGATCGGTCGAAGGCGAAGATGATCAACTACGGGATCGTTTACGGCCTTTCGGATTACGGCCTCGCAGACCGGCTCAACATCGACCGGGCCGAAGCCAAGCTGTTCATCGACACTTACCTGGAGCGGTTCTCGAAGGTCGCGGCGTTCATGTCCTCGACGATCGAGCAGGCCAAGGAGGAGGGGTACGTGACCACCCTTTACGGCCGTCGCCGCAACATCCCCGAGCTCCGTGCGCGCAACTTCCAGGTGCGCAGCCTCGGCGAGCGCCTAGCCGTGAACACCGTGATCCAGGGCACTGCCGCTGACGTGATGAAGCTGGCGATGATTGGCGTGCACGACTCGCTGGCCGCTAGCGACCTGCAGACGCGCGCGATCCTGACGATCCACGACGAGCTGCTCCTCGAGGGGGCGCCGGCCGAGGTTGACGAAGTCACGGAGCTTGTGCGCCGCGAGATGGCGGCGCCATGGGGCGATCGCACACCACCGCTGGAGGTCAACGTCAGCAGCGGGCACACATGGACGGAGGCGAAGTAGTGGATCGAGGACTGGCAGTCGGCCTGACAGCGTTCGCAGGCGGCCTCATTGCGATGCAAGCGCCGATCAACGGACGCTTGGGGTCCGCGACCGGTGGGGTACAGGCGGCGCTCTTTTCGTTCCTCGTCGGAGGCGCGGCGCTTGCAGTGTTCGCGCTCGTATTCGCGGGGGGATTCTCAGGCCTCGGCGAGGTGCGGTCGGTTCCGACCACCTACCTGCTTGGAGGATTCTGCGGGGCCATATATGTCGTTACGGCGCTCACCGCTGTGAAAACGCTCGGAGCGGGTGGGGTGACGGTCGCCACGATCGCCGGCCAGCTCACGCTGTCGATACTGATCGACCAGTTCGGCTGGTTCGGGGTGGAGAAGAACCCGATCAGCGCGACGCGACTGCTGGGCGTTCTGGTGTTGGCGCTCGGTGTGTGGCTGGTAGTCCGCGACTGACGTACTCGGGCGGAGCGATCCCGAGGTAGCGGTCAAAGCACCACCGCGCCACACGACGCCGACCGAAGAAAGAGATCAGGCGGTCCATCAGCTTGCTCTCCCCGTTGAGAGGACCGACAGACCGCTGTACGTACCAAAGGACCTCGTAGGCCCGGCGATGGCGCTCGTGGAACTCGGCGTAACGCGTGAGCGCTTCAGATCGGGTCTGCCTTCCGGCGAGCACCGCGGCAATCTCGCGGCCCGCAGCGATCCCGAAGTAAAGAGCAGGGCGGATGCCCTCGGCACTAGCCGGAAGGCAATGACCGGCGCTGTCGCCTGCGAAGAACACGCCGTCATCGGTCGCTTCGCGGAGGCGGTGCGGGATCCAGTTGCCCTGATAGCCGTCTGGCGGCAGGTTGTTGGCCTGGGCGAGCCGCAGAGTCGGGTCCTTGACCTTGATGTTCGGATCGAACGAGCCAACACCGATCCTGAGCTCTTCGGCGGCTGGGAAGATCCACGAGTAGCCGGGGCGGATGAAGGCGGGGTCAAGCCAAAGTTCTAGGTCCGGCGACGAGGCGGCGGGGTGGACCTCAAGGCCGCGTGACAGAAACGCGTCAGGCGGCTGGATCGGGTCAGGGTCACTGGAGAGGACCCTGCGCCACCCGAGAGCGTCGATCACGATTGGCGCTCTGAGCGGGCCACGGTCTGTGTGGACCGTGTGCACTTCGCCCCGCGTGATGCCGTCGACCTTGGCTGTCTCGAAGCGGAAATCGCCCTGCGCCGCGAGCATTTCGCACAGCTGCTTGTAATCGAACGTGGAGAACTGCCATGGCACAGGCCACCGCCACTTGCGGACAGGTCCGCTGCCGCCAGCCGGGCGTCGCAGCACCAGGGAGCTGAACGTCTGCTTGATCGATGCGTCGAGGCCGAGCACGGTGAGCCATTCGGTTGGCACCGCACACGCAGATGTCTGCCGCTCGCCGATCTCGTAGCGGTCGACGACGAGCACTGAGGCGCCTGATCCGACGAGCTCCCGGGCCGCAGCGAGGCCTGCGAAAGAGGCCCCGCAGATCAATACGTCGACGGTCTCGTCCAGAGGGGTGCGCTCGGCACCACGTTTGGTCGCCCTTACGGCCATTGCACGATGCTAACCGGCGCGGCTCGGCAGCCGCCATGTCGCTACTCTGGAGCGTTCATGACCCAGACCATTGAATCTACGACTCCAGAAGCGAAGATCGTCGAGGGCTCTGACGGGCTCCTGCTTGAAATCGACGGTCAGATCGTTCCCAACTACGACGCCACGTTCCATCCTTTCGAGGAGGGCGAGGTTGTCACCGGCAAGGTTGTTCGCATCGACAACGACGAGGTGCTCGTCGACGTCGGTTACAAGTCCGAGGGCGTCATTCCCTCGAACGAGCTTTCGATCAAGAAGAACGCCGATCCTCACGAGGAGGTGGAGCTCGGCGAGGAGGTCGACGCTCTCGTCCTCACCAAGGAGGATCAGGACGGGCGCCTGATCGTTTCTAAGAAGCGCGCGCGCTTCGAAAAGGCTTGGCGGGCAATCGAAGCCGCTCAGGAGTCCGGTTCTCCGGTCACAGGCAACGTCATCGAGGTCGTCAAGGGCGGCCTCATCATCGACCTCGGCATCCGCGGCTTCCTGCCCGCGTCGCTGGTCGACATCCGCCGCGTCGCAGAGCTCGACCACTTCATGGGTCAGCCGATCGAGTGCAAGGTCATCGAGCTCAACCGTTCGCGCAACAACGTGGTGCTCAGCCGCCGCGCTGTGCTCGAAGAGGAGCGCAAGGAACAGCGCCAGGAGATCCTCGATCGCCTGCAGCCCGGCCTCGTCGTCGAGGGCGTCATCTCGAACATCGTCGACTTCGGCGCGTTCGTGGACCTCAACGGCATCGACGGCCTCATCCACATCTCCGAGCTCTCGTGGTCGCATGTCAACCACCCGTCCGAGCTCGTCTCGATCGGCGACACCGTGCAGGTCAAGGTGCTCGACATCGA
>CAZLKZ010000055.1:0-9368 GCA_964560235.1 uncultured Conexibacter sp.
GTTCTTCTGGCGCCGGGCGAGGATCTGCATGATCCGCTCGATCTCGGTCTCGCGGCCGATCACGGGGTCGAGCTTGCCATCGGCGGCGAGCTTGGTCAGGTTGCGGCCGAACTGGTCGAGCAGCTTCGAAGACTTCTTGCCCTCGCCGGAGCCTGAGCTGGCTCCCGCGCCGGCACCAGCGCCGGCTGCCTGGCCTGAACCGCTCTGACGACGGCCGCCCGGGCCGGAAAGCATGCGGATGACCTCGTTGCGGATCTTCTCGGAGTCGGCGTCGAAGTCGAGCAGGATGCGGGCGGCGACGCCCTCGTTCTCGCGGACGAGGCCGAGCAGGATGTGCTCGGTACCGATGTAGTTGTGGCCGAGGCTGAGGGCCTCACGCAGCGCCAGCTCCAGGACCTTCTTGGCGCGCGGGGTGAACGGGATCTGGCCGGAGGTGACCTCTTCGCCGGAGCCGACGATCCGTACGACCTGCGCACGGACGCGCTCGACGGTGATGTCGAGAGATTCGAGTACGCGCGCGGCAAGCCCCTCTTCCTCGCGCAGCAGGCCGAGCAGGATGTGCTCAGTCCCGATGTAGTTGTGCTTGAGCGTGCGCGCCTCTTCTTGCGCCAGTACGACGACTTGGCGTGCACGTTCTGTGAATCGTTCGAACATCGGGGACGTCCTTCCTACGGGAATGCCTGGAGGTGCTCTTCCCACTCTCTTCGGCCCTGCCACGGTATTCCTAAGTCGTGACCGGAGTCCTTTAAGAGCGAGGGGTCATTTTACCGCGCGCCCGGCGGCCTCCATTAAGGCTCGACAGCGCTCGCAGGTAGCGTTGGGCCCGATGGCGGACGGCTTCGGAGCATCACTCCCGCTCGCGCTCGGCATAGCGCTGAGCCCATTCCCGGTCGTGGCCGTGGTGCTGATCTTGGGCACCGCGCGGGCCCGAGCCGCCAGCTTTGGCTTCCTCGGCGGCTGGGTCGCCGGCACGTTCCTGCTGGGCAGCGCCGGCCTGCTGCTTGCGGGCGACACCGACGATCAGCGGAGAGCCGTCGGCTGGGTGCTCCTACTGCTCGGGGTGGTCATGTTCGGATTCGTGGTCAAGTCGATCCGCTCGATGCTTGCGGATGATCCTCCGAAGACGCCGGGGGCTTGCCGGGATAGCTGAGATCTCCGTGGTGGGCGCGGCGGTGCTCGGCGCCGCACTCGCGACGGTCAACCCGAAGAACCTGGCACTAATGCTAGGCGGCGCGGCCGAGATCGCTGCGGCGACGAGCGACGGCCGAGCGGCGGCTCTCGCCGCGTTCACGATCGTCGCGTCACTCGGAGCCTTCACGCCCATAGCGATCTACCTCTTCGCCGGCGAGCGCGGCGCAGGAATCCTGCGACGGCTCGAGGAGCTGCTCGTACGCCACAGCGCACCGATCACTGCTGTGGTGTGCGCGCTGGTCGGCGCCAAGCTGGTCGGCGACGGACTGTCGGTGCTGAGCTAGCGCAGCTAAGACCGCATGGCGGGGAACAGCAGCACTTCGCGGATCGAGTGCTGGCCCAGCAGCATCACTGCGAGCCGGTCGATCCCGATCCCGATACCGCCGGTGGGCGGCATGCCGTGCTCCAGGGCAAAGACGAAGGACTCGTCGTACGGCTGGGCCTCGTCGTCGCCGGCCTCTGCGTAGCGCACCTGCGCCTCAAACCGCTCACGCTGCTCGTCGGGATCGTTGAGCTCTGAGAACGCGTTGGCGAACTCCATGCCTCCGGCAAACGCCTCAAAGCGCTCGACGATGCCCGGCGCTCCGGGTTTGTCCTTGGCGAACGGCGAGAGCTGCTTGGGGTAGTCGACGACGAAGGTGGGCTGGATCAGCGTGGGCTCGACCGCCTTGCTGAAAACCGAGTCGGCTAGCTGCGGCCAGGACTCCCCGTCGGTATCGATCTTGAGGTCAGGGTGCGCCTTGATGGCGGCCGCAAGCGACGCTTCGTCGTCGTGTTCGAGCAGGTCGATTCCGGTCGCTTCTTTGATCGAGTCGACGAACGACACTCGGCGATATGGCGTTGACCTGAAATCGATCTCGCCGTCGTAGTCAGCTGCTGCGGCCAAGCGCGGCATCAGCTCCTCCACGCGCGACATGACGTCCTCGTAGTCCGCGTACGCCTCGTACCACTCGACCGCGGTGAACTCAGGGTTGTGCTTGTGGGAGACGCCTTCGTTGCGGAAGTTCTTCCCGATCTCGTAGACGCGCTCGAGGCCGCCAACGATCAAGCGCTTGAGGTACAGCTCGGTCGCGATCCGCAGGTACAGGTCCCGTCCGAGCTCGTTGTGATGCGTCGTGAACGGACGGGCTGCAGCGCCGCCGTAGAGCGGCTGCAGAATGGGTGTCTCGACCTCGATAAAGCCCTGCTGGTCGAGGTATGCACGAAGCTCGGCGATGATCGCGGCCCGGCGGATGAAGAGGTCGCGGACCTCTTCGGAGGACATGAGGTCGAGCTCGCGGTGACGGAAGCGGGTCTCGACGTCCTGCAGGCCTGAGTGCTTGTCCGGCGGTGGACGGAGCGCCTTCGCGAGCACCGTGTAGTCGTCCACTCGAAGCGTCAACTCGCCGCGCCGCGAGTTGAAGACCGTGCCGTCGATCCCGATTAGGTCCCCAAGATCGATGCTGCCGAGCAGCCGCTCCATCTTCTCTTCCCCCAGAACGTCAACGCGCGCCTGGAGCTGGATCTTGCCCGAGCGGTCGACCAGGTCGATGAAGGCCATCTTGCCCTGACCGCGGCGCTGCACGATGCGCCCAGCCACCCGATAGCTGTCCTCGGTCTCTTCTCCGTCCGGGAGCTCCGGGTACCGGGCACGGACCGAGCCGATCGTCACGACTCCGGGGTAGGAGGCCGGGAAGGGGTCGATGCCGGCCGCGCGCAGATCGTCGAGCTTGGCGCGGCGAACGGCCAAAAGGTCCTGCTCTTCGGGCTGCTGCGCGTCGTCACTCATCGGGAGCGCACACTAGAGCAGCGATGGCTGCAAGCCACGCGCGGCTAGAGGTCGGCGATGTCGATCTTGGTGATCTTGAACTTGCGGGCAGGCCCCTTGGGGACCTTGACCGCGATCACTTCGCCGCGCTTGTGGCCGAGCAGCGCACGGCCAATCGGCGACTCGTTGCTGAGCTTCAGCTCGGCAGGGTTCGCCTCGGCAGAACCAACGATCGTGTACTTCTGCGACTTGCCGGTCTTCTCGTCCTTGAGGTGCACGACGGACCCGATCGACACGATGTCCTTGGACACCTGCTTGGGATCAAGCACCGTGGCAGCGCGGATGCGCTCCTCGAGCTGAGAGATCTTCGCCTCGAGCATTGCCTGCTCGTTCTTGGCGTTGTCGTACTCCGCGTTCTCGGCGATGTCGCCGAATTCGCGCGCAACCTTGATCCGCTCCGCGACTTCGCGGCGCTTCTCGCCCTGCAGGTACTCAAGCTCTTCTTTGAGCTTTACAAGGCCATCGGGTGTGAGGATTACGTCTCGGGGCACGGCGGCGCGGCAGTATATCCGGCGCTCAAGCGCGGACTAGGGTGCGCTCGATCACGGCACGTGCTTCTGCGGCCGTGGAAGTCTGCTGCATCTCTGTGTGCAGGGCTTTTCCACCGTCGAGCCGTTCGACGTACCAAGGGTGGAATTTGCGCAAATAGCGGCCTGCACGGTCTTCGCCGAGGTGATCCACTGCCCGATCAACGACCCAGAGCCACTCCGCAACAACCTCGTCCGCTGTCGGACATTCTTCGGCATCGCGACGGCCAACGAGCTGCTCGAAGAGCCACGGGTTACCGAGTGAGCCGCGAGCGAGCATGACCGCGGCAGCTCCGGTCTGTTCGTAGGCCGAGCGGACGTCTTCGGGCGTGTGCAGCCCGCCGGTGAGGATTACGGGCGCGGGAAGCGACTCGACCAGACGCGCCGCGAGCGCGTAGTCAGGCGTGCCCTTGTGGTGCACCTTCGCCGAACGGGGGTGAAAGGTGATCGCCGCGACCCCGGCCTCTTCGACCAGCCGATGCGCCAGCTCGTATCCCGATGTTGTGTCGCCTGGAACCGACCCCGACCGCAGCTTGACCGTGACCGGCTTGCCCGATCCTTCTCGGGCGGCACGGGCCACGGCAACCGCGGTGTCCGGGTCCTTGAGCATCGCCGCCCCGGCCCCCGTCTTGCACACCTTCGGGACGGGGCAGCCCATGTTGAGGTCGATGATGTCGACCTGAGGCACGTTCTGAGCCACGTACCGCGCGGCGCTTTCCATGATCTCTGGGTCCTGGCCGAACAGCTGCAGCGCAAGCGGCCCCTCCTGCGGATCTACGCGGAGGAGCTCAGTGAGGGTCTTCTCGTTGCCGTAGTGGATGGCGAAGCTGGAGACCATCTCGCTGAACGCGGCGCCGGCACCGTGCCTGTGCGCCTGGAGCCGGACGAACCAGTTACCGATGCCTGCCAGCGGCGCGAGCAGCACTCGATTGGCGAAATGGACGCCCTCGATCTCGAGCGGTTCGGTGAGCGCAGGCTGCGGCACGACCAACCAGGGTAGAACTCAGGGAGTGCGCGGCTACATCCTGATCGGCTCGAACCTCGGCGACCGCGTCGGGACCATCGACAAGGCCCTCGACGCGCTGGGCCAACACGGCGTGACGGTCATTGCTCGCTCGTCGCTCTACGAGACCGCTCCCGTAGGACCGGTGGCCGACCAACCGGCGTATCTCAACGCCGCCGCCGAGATCGAGACAGAGCTGACTCCGCTCGCACTGCTCGACGCTTTGAAAGCCGTCGAGCGGTCTCTCGGGCGCATCACCGACGTGAACGACCCGGCGTACGTACCCCAAGGCCCGCGCACGATCGACCTCGACATCGGCCTTGTCGATGGCGTCACCCACGACGACGGACGCCTTCAGGTACCCCACCCTCGATTGACCGAGCGCCGCTTTGCTCTGATCCCGTTGCTCGAGCTCGACTTCGGCCTCGAGCTGCCTGACGGGCGCAAGCTCGCCGATGCGCTCGCCGAGCTACCGGTCGCCGACCAGCAGGTCAGCTATTTCGCTCGTGAAGGAGCTTCAGGCCCTTGAGCGTGAGCAGGTCGTCGAGCCCGTCGATCTGATCGGTGTGTGGCACGACTGTGCTTGCCAGCCCGCCCGTGGCGACCGTCGGCACGTTGGCGTCGCCCAACTCGTCTCGAATGCGCTCCACGATGCCGTCGATTGCCGCCGCGTAACCAAAAACCATTCCGGACCGGATCGCATCGACCGTGCCCTTACCAATCGTCTGCTTGGGCGCTGTGAGGTCGAGCCTTGGGAGCTTTGCGCCTCGGCTAGTGAGCGCATCGAGGGAGATCTCCATGCCGGGCATGATCACGCCGCCCTCGTATTCGCCGGCCTCGTTCACCACATCGAACGTGGTCGCGGTGCCGAAGTCGATGGCGATCGACGGCCCGCCCAGCTGCTCGTAGGCGGCGACCGCGTTGACAAGGCGGTCGGCGCCGAGCTCGCGCGGGTTGTCGATGCGGATCGACATGCCGCTCTTGATGCCTGGGCCGACCGAGAGCATGCGATGCCCGAGGTACCGCTCCCCGACAGCGACCCACTCGGGTTCGAGCTGCGGGACGGTGGACGAGACGATCGACGACGACAGATCTGCGAGCCCAACGCCCCTGAGCTCCAGGAGATTGCGTAGCGCAGCGCCCAGCTCGTCCGCCGTGGATGTGCGGACCGTCGCGAAGCGCCAGTGCTCTACGAGCTCATCTCCCCGGAACGTTCCGAAGTGTGTCTGTGTGTTGCCTACGTCGACCACGAGCAGCATTGCCGCGGCATGATGCCACCGTTAGGGTGATCGCATGAAGAACACCCTCGTCGTGATCAACGGATCGCACCCCTGCGTGACCGTTCAGAAGGCACTTGAGCTCAAGGGCATCGAGCACCGCACGGTCGAGGTGCTGCCAGGTGTGCAGCCTCTGCTGAAGCCATTCTTCGGCGGACGGACCGTCCCGGCGCTGCGATTCTCGGACGGGACCAAGGTGCAGGGGTCACGCGCGATCCTGGCCGAGCTCGATAAGCGGCAGCCTGAGCCGCCGCTGTACGGGTCGCCCGAGATTCTCGAGGCTGAGCGCTGGGGCGACGAGCACTACCAGGGCACCCCGCGAGCCATCCTGTGGCCGGCCCTGGCAGGACACGGAGAGGTGTTGCATGCGTTCCAGGCCGGGTCGAAGCTGCCTGCCCTGCCGATGCCGGCGGTGAAGGCAATGGCTCCCGGCATCTTGGCTATCGAGCGCAAGCTGAACGCCACCAACGACGATGTCGCCAAGGCAACGATCGCGACCCTTCCCGATCTGCTCGATCACGTGGACGGCCTGATCGCCGACGGTGTGCTCGGGGGCTCAGAGCCGAATGCCGCAGATCTGCAGATCGCGCCAACAACGCGCCTGCTGCACTCGGTCGCAGACCTGCGACCGCTGATCGCGGGCAGGCCGGCTGAGTCGCACGCATTCCAGTACCTCGAGCCCGCCCAGGCGGAGGTGCCCGCCGGGATCATCGACCCGAGCTGGCTGGCTGGCGTAAGGACCTCCGACGCCTCAGCGGCGGCCGCGCCGGCCAACGCCTAAATCAACTCTGGGGCAGCAGGCAGGCCAGCTGCCGCGACTGCGCGAGCAAGGTGCCGTCGGATGCCCAGATGTCGCCGTCTTCGACGAAGTAGCCGTCTTTGGACCCGGAGCTCGTGAACCTGCCGAGCACCGGCGTGTCGGCGGTGAGCCCTGCGTGCGGCATCGGTGACAGGAACTGCACGGTGAGCTCAATCGTCGGTGCGAACGAGGGCACGTCGATTGCCATGAACGGCACCGGCGCCCACGCGTCGGCGTAGAAGGCGAGCGCCGCGTAGTCCTGTTCAACCGGGTCGACAAACCGGAGCCAGCCGCCCGTCTCAGTGATTCCCGTGCCGCGCTCTCGCGGACTCACACCGATCCGGGTGGTGAGGCGGCAACGCTCGACCACGGGCGGCAGCCACACGTCGGGCGGAATACGGATCGGCTTCAGCTCGTCCGGCGGCAGCCCAACGTCCGGGAACTCGAGCCCAGCGAACCCGGTTGGCCCTGCGAAAGGGCGACCGAACGCGGCGAGCGCGATCACCATGAGCTTGCCGTCCTGATACATGCGCGCGCTCACCGACGAGAGTGTGCGCCCCGACCGCTCGATCTCGACCTCCACCTCGACCTGACCCGGAGCGGGTGGACGCAGGTAATGAACAGTGAGGGTGCGTGGCGGAAGCGAGGGGTCGGCGATGTGCGCCTGCATGGCTCGGAGAACGAACGCGGCCACCACGCCTCCGTTCGCGCCGCGTGGCACGCCCCACTCCGGCGTCATCGTGCCCGAGTAACGCCCCGGGCTGACCTCGACGACCGCAGTCTCGGTCGTGAAGTCCGTGACGGCGCTCAAGCGTCGTCGTCCTCGTCGTCCTCGGACTCACCGCGCTGACGCCAGAGCTCAACCCCGACCTCTTCGACCGGCAGCGGGATCGGTGGCTCGGGCTTCGTGATCTTCACCCACACCGAGTCTGCGCCGAAGTGGTCGATGATCTTGTCGGCAACCGCCGAGCAGAGCCGCTCCAGGGTCTTGTAGGAGCGTTGCTGTGCGACCAGGGCGACCGTGGTGCACACCTCGCCGTAGTCGATCGTGTCCTCGACCTCGTCTGTAACGGTGGCGTCGCAGTCGCTGACCTCGATCCTCAGGTCTACGAGGATTCGCTGACCGACCTCGCGCTCGGCCGCACCGACCCCGTGATGGGTGTAGAGGGACAGCCCTCTCACCTCGACCATCACCTCGGTCAGCTCGTCGGTCGCGTCGTCGTCGAAATCGTCGTCAGCCATCGCGCCGAAGGTACAGCGTCAGCTCTCGCCGCCGACCACTGCCCCTGCCACCGCGAGCGCCTGGCGGTGCTCTGCGACGTCGTGCACACGGAACACGCGTGCGCCACGCTCGTAGGCGAGCACGTTTGCGGCAAGAGAGCCCGCGACGCGCTCGGCTGGGCTGTCGGCGCCAGAGAGCTTGCCGATGAACGACTTGCGGGACACGCCCACAAGCACCCGGAATCCGAGCGCGGCGATCTCGTCGAGCCGCCGGAGCAGCTCGAGGTTGTGTTCGACCGTCTTGCCGAAGCCGATGCCCGGGTCGACATCGATCAGATCGTGCGCGATCCCGCGCGACAGCGCGAACTCGGCGCGCTCTGACAGGTAGGCCTTGACGTCGTCGACGACATCGCCGTAGGTCGGGTTGTCCTGCATCGTGCGTGGCTCGCCCTGCATGTGCATCAGGCAGCAACGCGCGCCGCTCTGCGCGACGAGATCAGCCAGCTCGGGTGAGAGCCTGAATGCCGACACGTCGTTGACGTATCCAGCTCCTGCTGCGATCGCCTGCTCGGCGACAACGAGCTTTGTCGTGTCGATCGAGACCGTCGCGCCGCGCGCCGCGCGACTCAGCGCTGCGATCACGGGCACGGTGCGCGCCAACTCCTCCTCCTCAGGAACGGGGGCTGCACCCGGACGCGTCGACTCGCCACCAACGTCGATTATCGAGGCCCCTGCTCCCAGCATCTCCAGGCCGTGGCGCACAGCGTCGTCCTGCGAGAACCACTCGCCGCCGTCAGAGAACGAGTCGGGCGTCACGTTGAGCACGCCCATGATCTCCGCCACAGAGCCGTTGGGCGTCGCTGGTGGCGACGCCGCACCTCGTCGTGCTTCAGTCACGTGCTTGAGCACGCTCCCTCGCACTCCTCGGGCGCCCCCGCCACCTGCTCGCCCTACTGCTCTGTGGCCAGCCCGGGCTTGGGCAGCGGGCGGGCCGCCGGACGCTCGGGTGAGACGAGCTCTTGATCGCCGCCGTCACCACTGTCGTCTGCCTCGGCCTGGGTGCCGAAGACGTCCTCTTCAGACTTGCCCTCAAGCAGCGCGACGAACTGGTCGGCCTCGATCGTCTCGTACTTCAGCAGCAGCTCCGAGGTGCGGTTGAGCGCCTCGCGGTGCTCGGTGAGCACGTCACGTGCCTGCTGGTGAGCGCCCTCGACGATGCGACGGATCTCAGAGTCGATCTCCTTGGCGATGTCGTCGGAGTAGTCGGGCTCAGAAGAGAACTCGCGACCCAGGAAAGGCTGTCCCTGGTCGTGACCGAAGACGCGCGGGCCGAGCTTCTCGGACATGCCGTAGCGCATGACCATCTGCTTAGCGGTCGCCGTGACCTTCTCGAGGTCGTTGGATGCGCCTGTCGTGATCTCACCGAAGACGATCTCCTCGGCTGCACGACCACCGAGGGTCATCGCCATCTGGTCGGTGAGCTCGGCGCGCGTGGTGAGGAACTTGTCCTCCGCGGGCATCGAAATCGTGTAGCCGAGCGCGC
>CAZLKZ010000056.1:0-9096 GCA_964560235.1 uncultured Conexibacter sp.
GCCGACCGGGGAGCGCATCCCGCTCGATGGCTCCGACCGACGCGCCGTCGCGGTGGAGCTGCCCCGAGCTCACCGCACGATCGTCTTGCTGCGTAAGCCCCGAGCTGGAGCCTGGCGGGTCGAGGCGGGTCCGGCACCGGCCCTTGAGCGCACACGGGTCTCAGTTGCCCTGCCTGCTCGCCGCGCCATCACGGCGCGGGTCGTTCGGACGCACGGAACACACCAGCTCCGATATGTGGCGTCACCCCGTTCGGGCGAGAGAATCCTGTTCGTGGAGCGGACACGTTCCGGGTTCGAGCGCCGCCTAGGTACCGCGGGCCGAAGCGGCCGACTTTCGATCTCGCGGGACGACCTGGGCCCTGGGCGCCGAACGATCTACGCCGTCCGCGAGATCGACGGACTGTCCCGTAGCCGTGAGCGCGTAGCAGCGTATGTGGCACCACCTCCGCGCCGACCCGGCAAACCTCGCCGCGTCGAGGTGAAGCGCACTCGCGCCACGGCGATCATTCGCTGGGCACCGTCCGCGCTCGACACAACCCGCGTGATCGTGTCGCTGAGGGACGGCCGCCGTTTCGCTCGGGACGTGCGCGCCGGCCGGAGGTCGACCACGCTCCGCGGACTACTGCCGCCGGACAGCGGCACCGTGCGAGTCGTGCTCATCACCCGCACTGGACGGAGCGGCGCGCCAGTGAAAGTGCAGGTCAGGCCCGGCGGACGCCGGACCCGATGATCACTTGATCTTTTTCAGGTCGACGACGAAGGTCAGCGGCGCATCAGCCGGAATCGACGGCGGTGACCCCTGGGCGCCATAGCCTTGGTCTGCCGGGATCACCAGCAGACGGCGGCCGCCGACCTTCATGCCGACGACACCGTCGTCCCAGCCCTGGATGACGCCGCCCTGTCCGAGCGTGAAGGAGAAGGGCTCGTCACGCTTCCAGGAGGAGTCGAACTCCTTGCCGTTTGCGAACAGCACGCCGACGTAGCTGACTTCGATCTCGTCGCCTGACTTGGCCTCGGCGCCTGTGCCGGTGACGATGTCGCTTGCCTGGAGCTCGTCGGGGGCGTCACCGTCGGCCTTCGGGATGGCCGGCTTCTTGGTGAGGTCCTTGGAGATCTTCGATACGTCGTAGTTCTTCTGCTCTGGGAGCTTCTCGCCCGGCTTGCGCTCGGGGGCGTCCTCGACCTTCAGCAGGTCCTTGTCGACCTTGGTCGATGAGTCGAGGTCGAGCGCCGAACCATCGCGGCGGAATCCGTCGTCGTTGCCGCACGCGGCGAGTGGCAGCGTGGCCGTGACGGCGGCGATGGCGAGCAGGGCAGCGGTCTTCTTCTTCATATCGAAGGGCACTGTAGCCACAAAGCCCCTGGAATACGCAGGTCAGGACGCAAGATCGTCGCCACCGGCGACGACCACGCGATCACGGCCGCTGCTGCGCGCTTCGTCGAGCGCCGACCACGCGTCGGCGAGCACGTCGCCGTCATCATCCCAGCCGGCGACACCGAAGCTGGCGGTGAGCGGCGTGCCGCCCTGCGGCGACCAGCGAGCGATCGCGGTGCGTAGGCGCTCGGCGACAACCGCTGCGCTCGAGTCGTGCGTTTCGGGGAGCAGCAGCCCGAACTGCCCGTCCCCCACTCGCGCGACCACGTCGATCTCGCGGGCCGAGCTGCGGATCAGGTCGCCGACCTGCTGACCGGCCTTCTGCGCCGAGCCGGGCCCGTGCTTGCCGTCGAGGTCACCGAACCAGTCGATCTCGCAGAGCACCACGCTCATCGGCCTGCCGGTGCGCTTACAGCGCTTGAGCTCGTTCTCGACCGCGTCGTCGAGCGCGCCCTCGGCGGCGACGACAGCTTGGCCCGCGCTCGCGGCGGCACCTGAGGTGAGGGTGCGTACGAGGACGCCTGCGACCAGCGCGACGAGCACCCACCGCAGCCATGCGGCCCCAGAGTCAGAGCCCGCGATGGCGACGATCAGCGCCACGGCCAGGGCGACGAGCACCAGCGCTACGTCGAGCCTCCTACGAGCGATCATGGGGCGAAAGTACCGCACGCATCCCCCGGCACCGCCGGTAACCGACGAGTGGACGAAGCGCGGAGCGGTTCGTCCGACGAAATCGGCGAAGCCGATTTCGCCATGGCGGGAGGAGGATTCGAACCTCCGAAGGCTGAGCCACCTGATTTACAGTCAGGCCCCTTTGACCGCTCGGGAATCCCGCCCTGAAGCGACTGCGGATCTTAGCTCAAGCGGCGCGAAGGGCCGAAGCCCTTCGCGCGACGCGACGCAACCTCAGGTTGCATCGCGCAGCCGCTGCGCCTCGGGCAGCGACTCGAGCTTCTTCAGCGTGTGGTTCTCGATCTGACGGATCCGCTCGCGTGTGACGTTGAACGCGCGCCCGACCTCTTCGAGCGTGCGCGGGCGTCCTCCGGTGAGGCCGAAGCGCATCTCGATGACCTCACGCTCGCGCTGCGGCAGGGCCGCGAGTGCACGGTGCACGTTCTCGCGGCGCAGGCTGTCTGCAGCGAGCTCAAATGGCGACTCGGCCATCTGGTCCTCGACGAAGTCGCCCAGCTCGGACTCTTCCTCGTCGCCGACCGGCTTCTCCAGCGAGATCGGCTGCTGGCTCATGCGCTGGATGTCGCGCACCTCGCGCACAGTGATCTCCAGCTCAGCGGCGATCTCGTCCGGGTTCGGCTCGCGGCCGAGCGTCTGCACCAGCTGACGCTCGACGTGCACGACCTTGTTGAGCTTCTCGACCATGTGCACCGGGATGCGGATCGTGCGGCCCTTGTCGGCGATCGCGCGGGTCACGGCCTGGCGGATCCACCAGGTGGCGTAGGTGGAGAACTTGTAGCCGCGGCGGTAGTCGAACTTCTCGACCGCCCGGATCAGGCCAAGCGAGCCCTCCTGGATGAGATCCAGGAACGTGAGCCCACGGCCGAGGTAGCCCTTGGCGATCGATACGACGAGGCGCAGGTTGGCCTCGACCATCTGCTGCTTGGCCGCCATGTCGCCGCGCTCGATGCGCTTGGCCAGCGACACCTCCTGCTCTGCGGTCAGCAGCGCTACGCGGCCGATCGAGCGGAGGTACAGACGAAGTGAATCGAGGCTCGGCTCGACGGTGAGGTCGACCTCGGGCTTCTTGCGCTCTTCGGTCTTGCCCTGCTTCGGTGTCGGCTGGTCGCCGGGCGCGTCGGGGGCCGCAACAGGCTTGCCCTCGGCGGTCAGGATGGCGATGCCATGTTCGACGAGGTGGCTGTGGAGTTCGGAGACCTGCTCCTTGGTGACCTCCACCTCCTCCAGCGTCGAGGTGATCTGCTCGATCGTGACGAAACCCTTCTCCTGCCCCTCCGATACGAGCGACTGGATCCCATCGATCTCGACGATCGGGGTCTCATCTACCAGCAGTACGTCGGCCTTGGTGCTCAAGCGGACAATCCTTCCTTGAAAGATCCGAGAGCGAAACCCGCTCCCGCCACACACAACACGCTGCTCCCCCGTCCGGCTGCCTCAGTCGCTCTCCAATTCGACCTCAGTTCCGGAACAGTGCGTGAGTGATACCAGTTCCTTCGCTCGTTGGCTTTGCCACTAGCCTGCTGCCTATGGCGAGCATCGAGGACACCGTGCAGCCCGACGTTCAGGCCAGGCGCCCAGCGGTCGCTGTCGGCCTGTCGCAGGTGGGCGTGACTGCCGTCGAGAAGGTCATCCGGCTCTCACGCAACGGGCGCGACGAGCTGTACTGGGCGCGCTTTGAGTGCGTCGTCGACCTCGGCCCCGAGCAGAAGGGCGCGCACATGTCGCGCTTCGAGGAGACGGTCAACGACGTAATCGGAGAGGTCGTGGTCGGTACCTCTGCGTTCCGCGCTGAGCACCTCGCGCAGCGCATCGCCGAGCAGGTACGCGAGCGTCAGGGAGCGGCCCGCGCCGAGGTGAGCGTTGAGGCTCGCTACCCCGAACACAAGCCAGCGCCCGTGAGCGGGATCGAGACCCAGGAGCTGTACACGCTGCTCGGCACCGCGGTCGCGACCGAGCACGGCACGCGCCGCGTGATCGGCGTGCGCGCCCAAGGACTTACCGCTTGCCCCTGCGCCCAGGAGCTAGTCGCCGGTGCTGCACGCCAGCGGCTCGAGGCCGACTCGTTCGACGACGACCAGATCGAACGAATCTTCGAGCACGTGCCGGTGGCAACCCACAACCAGCGCGGCCTCGGCACGCTGCTGATCGGCGTGCCCGAAGGCGTAGAGATCGACCTCGACGCGACCGTGCTGCTGGAGATCGTCGAGAACTCGATGAGCTCAGAGATCTACGAGATGATGAAGCGCTCCGACGAGGGCCACGTCGTAGAGAAGGCCCACCGCCGCCCGCGCTTCGTCGAGGACTGCGTGCGCGAGATGGTCGCCGGTGTCGTCGAGCGGCTGCCTGAGCTCGGCGACGAGAGCTTCGTGTCGGCGCGCCAGGAAAACCTCGAGTCGATCCACCAGCACAACGTCATCGCCGAGCGCTGGGGACTGCTCGGCGACATTCGCGCGGAGCTGACCGAGGGCGCCACGCCGCGGCACCTCTCGCTGCGCGATTGGGTGCTGAAAGGCTGACGCCTTTCAGTCGGACGAAGCGCTGCGCGCTTCGTCCAGCGTCCTGGCGTCTTCAGCCTCGCGCAGCTCGCGGCGCGCGCCGAGCAGGTAGTCGATCGCGGACACGATCGTGATCGCGACCATCAGGTAGACCATCACGTCGACCCACACGGGTGTCGGTGAGAACGCGATCAGGAAGAAGATCGTCGCGACCTGCACGACGGTCTTGAGCTTGCCCCAGTTCGCCGCTGGGATCACGACGCCCTGTGCGCTGGCGGCCATGCGTGATGCGGTGACGACGAGCTCGCGCGTGACGATCACCATCGCGACCCACACGTCGAGGCGCTCCAGCGACACGAGCGCGAACAGCGCAGCGATCACCAGCAGCTTGTCGGCGATCGGGTCCATGAGCTTGCCGAACGTGGTGATCGCGTTGCGCGAGCGCGCGAGGTAGCCGTCAACGAAGTCCGTGATCGAGGCGAGCGCGAACACGATCGCGGCGAGCACGTCACCGTTGCGCGTCTCTTCGAGCAGTGCAGCGACGAGGATCGGGATCAGGATGATCCGGATGATCGTGAGGACGTTGGGGATGTTCTCGGACTTCACAGCACCGGCAGTATCGCGGCTCAGGCCTCCGGCACGGCTGGCGGCTCGGCTTCTGTCCCAGTGACGATGATGCTCGCGGCGACCACAGCAACGATCCCGACGAGCTGCGGGGGAGCGAGCTTCTGGCCGAGCACGATCAGTCCGGCAAGGGCGGCGACGGCGGGTTCAAGGCTGAGCAAGATGCTGAACACACGAGCGGGCAGGCGGCGAAGGGCCTCGGTCTCCAGCGAATACGGGACCACGCTGCTGAAGATGCCGACGAGCGCCCCGAACGCGATCAGTTTCGGATCGAGCAGCGCCGACCCGGCCTGGATGACGCCGGGGATCAGCGGCACCGCGATCCCGATGACCATCGCGATCGTGACGCCATCGCTGCCGTTGAAGTGCCGCGAAGCGTGCTGGGCAGCGAGGATGTAGAGCGCCCAGAACGTGCCGGCGGCGAGGGCGAACATCAGGCCGACGGTGTCGATCCCTCCGCCCCACGGATCGGTGACGAGCACGACGCCGAGACCTGCAAGAGCAGCCACCGCAATGTCGGTGCGGCGCCGCGAGAACGCGATCGCCACGGCGAGCGGGCCGGCGAACTCGATCGTCACGGCGGTGCCGATTGGGATCGTTTCGATCGCCTCGTAGAACGTGAGGTTCATCGCGCCGAGGATCAGACCGAAGACCACAACTGCACGGCGCTGCTCTGCGGTCAGGCCGCGAACTCGAGGGCGCCAGAGCAGCCACAGCAGCAGCCCCGCAGTGCCGAGCCTCAGCAGCGACGTGCCGGATGGACCAAGCTCGTCGAAGAGCGTGACCGCGAACGCGGCGCCGAACTGGATCGACAGGATGCCGGTGAGCAGCAGGCCGGCGGGCGGCACCCTCTCGGTGCCCGGGAGCGGGCGTGCCTGTTGCTGATCGGCCACCGCTCCACCCTATGCGCAAGGCGCCCGGATTCAGACCGATGCCGCGGTGATGCGATCACGCCCGCCGCGCTTGGCGTCGTACAGCGCTTGGTCGGCGCGGCTCACGAGCTGCTCGTGGGATTCGGCGCCATCCCAAACAGCAACACCGATCGAGCAGGTCGTGCCGTCGGGCATGCATACGCGCAGCTCGTCGAGCACCTGCCGCGCCGAGTCGATGTCGCAGCCGGGCAGCACCACGCCGAACTCCTCGCCGCCGTAACGGGCGAGCAAGTCTGTCTCGCGCAGGCGTGTAACCCAGCCCGCTGCGACTGCCCGCAGCAGCCGGTCGCCGGCAGGGTGCCCGTAGCTGTCGTTGTACTTCTTGAAGTGATCGAGGTCGAGCATTGCGACCGCTATCGGTGCCTCAGCGCGCTTGGCGCGCGCGAGCTCGCGCGGGAGTTCCTCGTCCCAGGTACGACGGTTCGGCAGGCCTGTCAGCTCGTCGGTGCGCGCCCGAGCGTCGAGCACGTGCACGAGGTCTGCGAGCGCGAGCGTCGTAGCCGCTTCGGCGGCCAGCAGTTTCATCAGCTCCCCCACGCCTCCGACCGCGCGCAGGCGCGGTGCACGAGACACGACGGTGAGCACGGCCACGACCGCGCCGTCACGCAGTACAGGCTCGATGTAGCCCGACCGCATGCCCGTGCGTGCCACGAGTTCGTCTTCGGATGCGCCCTCGAGCTCGGGGCCGGTGAGGAACCGGCCGACACCGGCGCGCAGCGTCTCAGTCACGAGCGACGGGCTCGAAAGCGCCAGCGGCTCGGTCTGTGGCTGGGCATCGCCCGTTTGAGCTGTGACTAGGAGTGCGCCCTGAGCGTTCGGCTCGTACAGCGCGACCACGTCGCTCTGCGCGACCTCTTGGATCGCGTCGCAGAGCGCCTGCCGCACGTGAGAGACGGGCACGGTGGCGAGCATCTGTGACAGCGCGACGATCGCGGCGAGGTTGCTTGCCTGCACGCCCATCTGGGCTTCGGCCTGGCGGCGCACGATGAAGTTCGCGACCTGCGCGGCGATCGTCTCCAGCAGCGCCAGGTCCTCAGCGACGTGTGCGCGAGGCTTGCGCTGCAGCAGCTCGATCACGCCGATCACGCGGCCGTGGCTGTGCATCGGCACGTAGGCCGCCGTGGTGATGCCGTCGGCGTGCTCGCTCGCGATGTCGAGCCACAGGGTCGTGCCGCCCGAGAATGCCGTCCAAACCTGGGACTGGTCGGTTGGGCCGATCTCCCGAGCGAACGCTTCCTGAAGCTGCTGGGCAGGCAGGCCAGAATCGATCAGGTGCGCCTCGCAGCGCAGCGCGCGTTCGGTGTCGTCTGACTCGAGCCAGATCGCTGCCGCCTCCCAGCTGAGCCGCCCGGTCAGCACGCGGAGGGCGCCGGAAAGTCCGCTTTCGAGGGTCGCGTCGACGTTCGCGGCCTGAGCAACTGCGTGCGTGACGGCCAGCGCGTGCTCGACCTGTGAGCGGTGAAGGACAGACGCGGCCATGCCGGAGAAGAGTTCGAGCAGTCGCAGGTCGTGCTCGTCGAAAGCGGAGGCCTGCGAGTGCGCAACCACGAGCACTGCTGTCGGCGTGCCCGCCTCTCGCAGAGGCACCGCGAGCAGCGACTGCACCGCTACCTCGACCGAGTCGTGATGCAGCACGCCGAGGTCGCGCACGAGCTCGTCGCGAGAAGCGGTCGCGAGCTGTCCTGTCTGGTAGGCGGTGCCCCCGACCGACTCGGCGAGCCGCACCCGGCGGCCCGACCAATGTGTTGCGACGCCGACTCCGCCGCGGAAGATCAGGTGCTCGCCGTCAGGCAGCTGAATGGCTGCGCCACTTGCGCCAACGAGCCGGCATGCAGCCGACGCCACCAGCTCCATCGTCGCTCGCGGTGACGGTCCGCCCGCAGCGATCTGCGACTGCGCCGACGCGAGCGACGCGATCCGCTGCGACTGCTCTCGGACGGCCTCGGCGAGCTCGCGCCGACCGGTTACGTCGCGAGCAACGAGCACGATGCCGCCGCCTGCGCGGGTGAGGGTGCACTCGACCTCGATGATCGAGCCTTCTCGATGCTGCAGCTGGGTGGTCGCGGGTGCACCACCGTCGAGCATCAGCTCCACAGACTGAAGGAAGCGCGCACGCTGATCGACCGTCTCGGTGCCGGGACGCAGCGCAAGCCAGGATCGTCCGACTAGCTCGCCGCGGCTCCAGCCGAACAGGCGCTCGGCAGCTGGATTTGCCGAGGTGACGATGCCGTCCTCGTCAGTCGTCAAGACCGCATCTGAGGTTGCGTGGGTTACCGCTGCGAGCAGCGTTTCGGGGAGCGTGACCTGCAGGCCCTCCTGGTCGTCCCTCTTTTCACGACGCAGCGACATTCCTCACTACGGGCGGTCGGCGCATCGGCGCTCGACAGGACCCCGCTTGGACGCATGTCTGAACCGGAATTTGGCGCACCTTGCGGCGCTATGGTCGTCCTATGCCTCTCGTCCCCACGGTGGTCCAGCGCACAGCCCGCGGCGAGCGCGAGTACGACCTCTTCTCGCGACTGCTCAACGAGCGCATCATCTTCCTCGGGCAAGAGGTGGACGACACGATCGCCAACCTGATCGTGGCGCAGCTGCTGCACCTGGAGTCAGAGGACCCCGATAAGGACATTTCGCTCTACATCAACTCGCCGGGCGGATCGATCTCAGCGGGCCTCGCGATCTACGACACGATGAACTTCATCAAGCCGGACATCGCGACGATCTGCGTCGGTATCGCGATGTCGATGGGCTCGCTGCTGCTCACCGGTGGAGCGAAGGGCAAGCGCTCGGCGCTGCCGAACAGCCGCATCCTGATCCACCAGCCGTCCGCAGGTTTCCGCGGTCAGTCGACCGACATCGAGATCCAGGCGCGCGAGATCATCAAGACCCGGCAGCGCGTGGACGAGATCTACTCACACCACACGGGCAAGTCGATCGAGCAGGTCCACGCCGACATGGAGCGCGACCGCTTCTTCAA
>CAZLKZ010000057.1:0-5960 GCA_964560235.1 uncultured Conexibacter sp.
CCCGGCATGCTCGGCAGGCTCAGCTCGGTCGTGCAGTGCCCGATCGATCAGGCACGTGCGGGCAACTGCTCTGAGGCATCCAAGGTCGGCACGGTCAACGTGACTTCAGGCACCGGAAACGCACCGCTGCCGCTTTCCGGCGACGTGTTCCTCACCTCCGGGTTCGACGGCGGCGTCGCAGGGCTCGCGATCATCGTCAACGCCAAAGTCGGACCGATCGACCTAGGCGTCGTACCGGTGATCGCGAAGATGACGGTCCGCAGCGACATGGGCATCGACGTGGTCAGCGAGCCGATCCCCAGCATCGTCGGCGGCGTGCCGCTGTTCGTGCGCACGATGTCGCTGGATCTGAACCGCTCGGGCTTCCTCTTCAACGCTTCGTCCTGCGCCTCGCGGACGGTCACAGCACAGCTCGGGTCGCTGAACGGCGCGACGATCGACACCTCGATCCCGTACACGCCGACCGGCTGCGCTGCGCTGCCGTTCGCGCCCGCTTTCAGCGCGTCGCTCACCGGCGATCTCAACAAGCCAGGCCTCACCGCCAAGATGGCCCCGCGCCCCGGTGACTCGACGATGGCCTCAATGGCGATGACGCTTCCGGCCCCGATGGGTGCCGACATGAACGCGGTCGGCGCAGCGTGCCCGGAGGCCGACTTCGTCGCTAACCGCTGCACGAAGAAGGCCCAGATCGGTACAGCTCGGGCCGTCTCCTCGATCATCGACGAGCCCCTGACCGGCCCGGTGTACCTGGTCATGCTGCCGGGCCAGATCCTGCCCGGACTGTCGGTGATGCTGCACGGCCCGATCGACGTGCCCGTCACGATCGTCAACTCCACCTCGGGCGGCATGCTCACCTCGACGGTGCGCGACATCCCCGACGTCCCACTGTCGACGTTCGAGATGAAGCTCGACGCAGGCCGGCTGCTGCAGACCGACCGCAAGGCGCTGTGCGCCAAGAAGCATTCGATCAAGGCCGTGTTCACCGGACACAACGGCGCACGCAGCGAGGCGACCCCGCCGCTGACCTACGACTGCAACGCCAAGGTGCTCGGCCCCGCACCTCGCGCCAAGGCGAGCGGCTCGGCGAAGATCCGCGGCAAGAAGGTCGCCCTGAAGGTGAGCGTGTCCGGCAAGCAGATCACCGGCGCGAAGATCACGCTGCCGAAGTCGGGCCTCAAGCTCCGCGCCAAGTCGGTGCGCAACGCCGCGATCGTCAAGAGCGGCTCGACGATGCTGCACCGCTCGATGGTCTCGGCCAAGGGGCAAGTGCTCACGCTCAAGCTGCCCGCCGCAAAGAAGAAGGCGGGCGTCACCAAGCTTTCGATCGATCTGTCTGCGAGCGCCATCGGCAAGGCCGGGAAGCTCAAGCGCGGTAAGACGGTGACGCTCACCGTGCGCGTAACCCACAAAACCGGCAAGGCCACAAACCTCAAACTGAAGATCAAGGTCAAGTAGGCCTGCGAGACCGGCCCGCGCGTCTGTGAGAATGACGCGATGGGATCGATCGTCGCGTTCCTGATCGCCCAGGGCTGGGCCTCGGGCATCAGCACGTGGGGCGTACTCGTAGCGACAGGCGTCGCAGACGAGGCGGGCTGGGTCGACGCACCAGGGGCGCTGGGCTCGCCCGCGCTGCTTGCCGTCGCTTCGGTGTTTCTGGTGATCGAGGTCGTCGCCGACAAGGTGGCGTACGTCGACTCTGTCTCTGACGCGATCCAGACACTGATCCGCCCGGTGGCGGGTGCGGCAATCGCCGCGGAGTGGGGCTCTGCCGACGAGCAGATTTCGACGGAGCTCGCTGCGGTGATCGGCGGCGGGTCGGCGACCGTCAGTCACTTCGCGAAGATGGGCCTGCGCGGCGCGCTGAACCTCTCGCCTGAGCCGTTCTCGAACGTCGCGATCTCCAGCACGGAGGATGTCGCGGGGCTGACCGTGATCACGCTCGCGTTCTCGTACCCCTGGCTCGCGCTCGCGGTCGTGCTGCTGCTGCTCGCGTTGACGATCGTGGCGATCGTGGTGGCCGTGCACCTCTATAGGCGCGCGGCCGAACGGATCGCCACGCTGGGCACTAAGCCGCGCGCCGGCTAGGCGGCTGCCGCTTGCGCCTTCTTGAGCGCGAGGCCCACCGCGATCGCCACAAGGCCGCGGATCAAGAAGGAGATCGACACGATCCAAACGAGCGTCACAACGCCGACGCCGGGGTTCACGAGCACGACCACGCCGGCAACGATCCCGAGCAGGCCGAAGGCGATGTTGAACCCACGGCCCTCGGGGTGCGAGAACGCCTGCAGGAGCTGCACCGCACCGGAGGTCGCAAACCACAGCCCGAGTACCCACGCGGCGGTCAGCAGCGACTCGGCGGGATGGATGATCAGGATCACGCCGACCACGATCGAGATCACGCCGAGCAACGCGAAGAAGATCCGCGCGCCGCCCGAGGCACCCTTGGTGTTCAGTGCTGAGGCCAGGTCCTGAACGCCGACGAACAGCAGGAAAATGCCGAAGGTCAGGGCCACGAGCAGCAGGGTCTTGCCGGGCCACACGAGCGCGAGGATGCTCGCGATGATGCCGAGCACACCGACACCGACGACAAGCCACCACGGCACCCCGGGCATCCCGGAGCCTTCTGCGGCTGAAACCTCTGTGACCTGCTCAGGAGCGTCTGTCTCGGACATTGCGCGATCCTCGCCGCCGGTGCGGACGTTCAGGCGCCTTCGGCTTTGTTCTTGAGCCCCTCAGCGGCGTTGCCGAGCAGGAACGTCTTGACCTGGTCCTCAACCGGTCCACGGATCAGCATTCCGAGCATGCGGCCTGGGTCAACCTCAAGGCCGTAGGTAGCGCGCGTGCGTCCGTCTCCGATGTCTTCGAAGCGCCACCAGCCGTCGACCGACTTCGTGTCGCCCTTGATCTGCGTCCACTTGATCGACGTGGGCGCGTCGAACGAAAAGCGCACCTCCGACTTGACGGTCTTGACCTTCGCGTCGCTCACGGTGGCGACGTGATCTGCGAGGCCGTCGTCGTGACGGGAAAGCACCTCGACGTCGATCAGTGACCCCTGCCAGTCGGCTGAGTTGTCAACGTCGGCGGCGATCGCGAAAACCTCGTCGATCGGAGCGTCGATCTCTACGGCCTTTTCACCCTTGATGGCTCCCATGCGCTCGACCCTAGTCGAACGCAGCGCGCAGTTCAGGCAGCAGTGAGGCCAGATGGCTCATCTCTTCGCCGCAGTGCACGAAGAGGTCGCGCGCAGCTGCCTCGGCACAGCCAACTGCAAGGCTCTGCTCGCAGCACTTACTCGGCAGAGCGCGAGCGCATACTCGCCGCCGTCTAGCCTGTGGACTCGATGTCATCGAGCGCAGCAGAGAGCTGGGTCAGCTCCGCCGAGCAGCAGCTTGCCGACGCCGGGTACAGGCGAGGGGGCGCGCGAGCGGCGGTGCTCGGCCAGCTCGCCGGTCAGGACTGCGCGCTGACCGCCCACGACATCGAGGAGCGCCTGCGGCAGACCGACCGCGCAGTCGGCCGCGCGAGCATCTACCGCGTGCTCGAGGAGCTCCACGAGCTCGGGCTGGTGACTCGCGTGGACGTGGGCCTCGACAAGGCGCTGTACGAGCGCACCGACTCCGATCACCATCACCACCACCTCGTCTGCAAAGAGTGCGGCGCGGTCCTGCCGTTTCACGACGACGACCTAGAGGCCGCTATCGACAGGCTCTCGGCGCGGCTCGATTTCACCGTCACCGAGCACGACATCGTGCTGCGCGGGCTCTGCGCCAGCTGCTCCTGAATCGTTGAGCATCGCGCGCCAACCCGCGAGCACTTCGTGCATCGCCGGGGCGCCGATGATCGGCCCGTCGGGCAAGGGCAGCGACTTTGGCGACAACACGAACGCCTCCGTCTGTTCGCCCCCAAGTCCTCCGTGGAAAGAGATCAGCTCCTCGAAAGCGCACGCCTCGTCGAGGTCGGCGTCGTAGAAGCTGCCGACCATGATGTCGGCGACGTTGCTGAAGGTGTCGGTGCGGAGCAGGTGACGGGCCGCGGTCACAGAGAACGGCGCGAGCGGGTCCTCGCCTTCGACCACGTCGTCGGCAAGGCGCCGCGTTCCTCGCGGACCGAACACCATCGCTCCGTGCTCGGCGGAGCGCACGAGCAGCCAGCCGATGTGCGGATGAGCGCGCAGCGCGTCGATGAGATGCGGGTGGCGCTGCTCGATCTCCTCCAGCGTGAGCCGCTCGGGGCTGCCCATCAGGTACACGAGGCCGAGGTTGCCCGAGCCGAGCACGATCGCCTCTTCGGTTGGCCCCGGTAGGTCGGGCGCAGCCGCCTCGGGCCTTGACCCGGTGGCCTCTCGCGCCACAAGTCCGGCCATCGCCGACTGCTCGTCGCCGCCGCTGACCTCGGTGGCCGAACCGGTTTCGAGCGCCCTCTCCACGTACTCGGCGAGTGTGTAGCCGTTGCGCTGCTTGAAGGTCGCGCCCTGAGTCTGCCCGTGGTCAGACAGCACCACGATCTCGTACGGCCGGGGCGCGTAGCGAGTGGCCGCGGCGATGCGCCCGAACTGCTGGTCGACCTTGCGCAATGCCTCCAGCGTGTCGTGTCGCTCAAGCCCTGAGTGGTGAGCCACCTCGTCGTAACTCGCGAAGGTGGCGTAAACCGCGGGGCGCCCACGCATCATGTCCGTGAGCACGCCGAAAACGACGAGGTCACGAACCACCACGCACATCGTCGCGCGCAGGAACGGATAGGTACCGCCACGGTGGCCGCGCGGCCGGACATCCCGACGCGCCGCCCTGATCGCCGCCGTCCACTCGAGGATTACCTCCCAGAAGAACAGCGCGAGCGTGCGCGTCACGTTGAAGCTGCTCGCGAAGAACGCGCGGTAGCCGGGGTTGCTGCGCCGCTCAGCGTCGACGCGGCTCACCGTGAGGATCACCTCGTCCGCATCGCCGGACAGCAGGTTGCCGCGGCTCGAGCCTCCGTTCGCGAGCAACCCTTTGCCTGTCGAGAGCCGCTGCTCGATCGCTTTGCAGTCGCCCGGCGACGAGCAGGCGACGATCCGCCCGGTGTCCTTCTCGACCCAGCGAAAGGCCGGGATGTCGTCGTTGGCCCCGAGGAGCAGCCCCGCTTGGCTCGCCCCGGTCTGTGACGAAAGGTCTGTCTCCCAGCCGGTGAGGTTGTAGCCACCGTCGGCCAGCCAGCGGGCCATGTGCGGCACGTGACCGTCGCGCATCGCACGCCTGAGCACCGGCAGGGCGAGCCCGTCGATCTCCAGGTAGATGACACCCGCCGAGCTGCGGTCGTCTACGACGCCCTGCCGCCGCGCGATCCGCCGCACGGTCCTGAACACGTGCTCGTCGTTGTCGTTCGTGCCCAGGAGCACCTCGAGCATGATCCGCACCGCTGCGACAAGCAGCGCCGCCGCGAGCGCGTCGTCGAAACCGTCGATCCTGAGGATCTCGGGCAGCACGTCGTCGATCCATTCGAGGATCGCCGCGTTCAGCCAGAGCAGCAGCACGAAGCCGAGCAGCAGTGTGAACGGCAGCCGCAGGGCAGCGATCAACGGCGGAATCAGCGCGTTCGCGAGCGCAAGCAACGCGGCGACGAGCAGAGCGTCCCTCGGCTCGCTGAGCGCGAACCCGGGCAGCACCCAGGATGCGACGTACACCGACATCGCCGAGACCAGCCAGGACAGCAGCACGAACTGCGGCCGGAGCTTCGGCCGCTCGGGCTTCCAAACCAGCTCCGATCCGTATTCGCCTGTGGCCATCGCGCCGATCGTATCCGCGTGTCAGATCTCGAGCGACTCGCCGACGCCGAGGATTCGCACGTCTACGTCAGGGGCGAGGTCGGCAGCTCTCTCTGCGAACTCGAGCTCCGGACCACCTCCGGCTCGCGCACGGTGCATCGGTGCGTAGGTGCCCCAGTGGATCGGGATGACGACCTTCGGTTCGAGCAGCTGCAGTGAC
>CAZLKZ010000057.1:6060-9006 GCA_964560235.1 uncultured Conexibacter sp.
GCGATCACACGCGGCTGTCCGGCGAGCCGTCGCAGCGACGGGATGTCGAGGTGATCGCGGTGAAGGTGCGAGATCAGCACGGTGTCGACCGCCGCGACGAGCGCGGGGTCAACCGACGCTTCACGCCGCAGGTGCGCGACCCGCTGGCGCAGCATCGGGTCGGTGAGCAGCGCCTGACCGCCGGCCTCAATGAGGACGGTGCTGTGTCCTAGCCAGGTCAGGCGCGCCACTGGCGCAACGGTACTAGCGCGCCGGCAGCGCTTCGTAAATGTGCGGTGCCAGTCGGCGCACGGCCTTGCGGTCGATCGTGACCTTCTTGTGGCTCGCCGCCTTTGCGGGCATCACGATCTTGCGCTTGGAGCTGACCGGCGCGGCGACGCTCTTCTGCGCCTGCTGGCTGCGCAGGTACTGAGCAAAGAGGTCGGGGATCGAGGTGAAGAAGATCTCGATGCCGAGGCCGATGCCGCCGAAGATGTCGAGCGTCGCGAAGCGCCAAGACATCTCGCAGCCCATACGTGACGGCACGATGTTGCCGACGTCGGTGAACCAATCCACGAAGTTGTCGCTGCGGTAGATCACCTCGGGCTGCCCCGTCAGCGCGCCGTAGTACTCGACGAGGTTCGCGGTCTCGCCCTTCTCGCGCATGATCGTGCGGTACAGCTGCGAGAAGTCGTAGAAGCGCTGCTCCACGTCGGAGGCGGGGTAGCCGTGGACATCCACTGCGAGGTGCACGCCGTGATCGGTCGACAGCTGCTCGGCCTGGCCCCAGGCGCGGTCGTGCGCGGCCCGGTTCTTGAGCTTGCCTGCTTTGAGATCGAGCACGTACTTGGCCCAGAGGTCGGCACCGGGGTTGCCGTAGTTGCCGCCCTTGCGACCGAGCGCCATCGCGAGGCCGCGTTCGATGCCTTCGACGATGCCGGCATCGACGTAGGAGACCCAGGTGTTCGGTGCACCCCAGTTGTGGTCACGGAAGAACGTGATCACGCCTTCGATGTTGCGCCAGCGCGACTGGGCGCCAAACTTGGCGCCAGGACCTGTCTGCATGGCGCGCACGAAGTCGATGCGCTGCTGCATGGTCATGAGATTGATCTCGTCCGCGCCGCAGGTGAGCGCCTTCGCACACTGTGCTGGCGTGCGCGGATACGCGGCCGACGCGATCGACGGAACTGCCAGCGCGCAGACGATCGCGACCAACCCTGCAACAAGTGCCTTCCCCATGCGCGGAAGGTACCGGAACTCGGTGTTTCGTGCGAGCGCTAGATCCGCACGCGTGCGGTGCACACTTGGCCCGCGCGGTTGGTCGCGCGCGCCGTGATCGTGTCGGTCCCTGCCGGGTCAGCGATCTTGCGCTCGACGTCGAACGATCCGCTCGGCGCCTTCGTCTTGCGGGTGGACTTGTGGACCTGCTTGCCGTTACGGCGCAGCACCACGGTCCAGCTCACACCGTTGCGGTTCTGATCGACCTCGAACTCGACCTCAATCATGCCGTCGTCCTTCTCGGCCTTCAGCTTGGAGGTTGCGCTGCCGGTGCACGAACCGCTGGCACTCACACCGTCGTCATCTCCCTTCGCGGACGCGACCTGCACGGCGGCGATCGACATGAGCAGAGCGGCGAACAGGGCGAGGGCCTTGGACGGCATGCCGGGCAGCATATGTCGAGCCTGCGCTGCTGACATGATGAAACTGTGAGGATCAGTCGAGCGCAGATGGGACGCCTCGCGACGTTCTGGCTGCGGCCCGACTTCGTGCTCAGGGTGCTCGCGCGATTCCAAGCGATCGCCGGATTTGACCGAGCGATGGGGCTCGCGTCGAGTGCGCTCGCGGCTACGGTGCCGATCACGATCCTGATCGGCGCGATCCTCCCGGCGTCCGATGACGCGGCAGGTCGCATGATCGCCCGTTACGACCTGTCGGGCCCTGGCGCGCAAGCTGTCCGCGACGCATTCCAGCCGGCCAGCGACGTCGACGCCGGCATCGGTGTGATCGGTTTCTTTCTGCTCCTGTTTTCTCTGCTGAGCTTCACGCGCGCGTTACAGAGGCTGTTCGAGACCACGTGGGAGCTGCCGTCACTCTCCGTGCGCAACACACTCGGTGGCATCAAGTGGCTGGGCCTATTCATCGTGTACATGGGCCTGAGCGGTTGGATCGCGTCTCTCACCGATCACGGCCGCGGCGAAGTGCTCGCGGTCCTGCTGCTCGCACCGCTGATGGGCCTCTTCTTCCTCTGGTCGGGCCGGGTGCTCAGCGGCTACCGGATCGCCACACGAGATCTTGTTCCGTTCGCCGTGGTAGCCGCCGTGCTCCTCGGCGTCTATGAGATCGGCGCCTCGATCTACACGCCCTATGCGTTCAACAGCTACTCCGTCCGGTACGGGGTCATCGGTGTCGTGTTCGCCCTCATCTCAGCGCTGTTCGGGTTGATGCTCGTGCTTGTGCTCGCTACTGCGATCGGCAGAGAGGTACGGATCGAGCTCGACAACATCCGCGACGGCATACGTCCAAGCGACGATGAGGTCAAAAAGCAGTGGGACATCATCTGGCAGGGGGTGCATCAGCAACGCCGCCTCGCGGGCGAGCAGTGGCAGAGCTTCCGCAGCCGGCTGAGCCGGTCCCGCAACGACGGCGGCACGTCGGCGTAGAACCTGCCGTGCCCGATCTTCACGTGGGTCTCCCCAGACCGCCTGAAGTTGGTCGGGTCGGCCCCGACCCAAACCGGCTCGTTGCGGCGCCCCGACCCAGGCAGCAGCGCCTCAAGCCAAGCGTGGGTCGCCACCTCGACTGAATCGGTGCCGCCGTCGGGCGGTGCCGAAAACAGGTAGCCCGACACGTAGCGCGCAGCGATGCCGTTGCGCCTGAGCACGAGCAGCGCAAGGTGCACGAAGTCTTGGCACACCCCGCCGCCTACGCGGAACAGGTCGTCGACGGTCGACCAAACGTAGGTGGCAC
>CAZLKZ010000058.1:0-8722 GCA_964560235.1 uncultured Conexibacter sp.
CAGGGGGTACGTTCGACCCGGCTCCATGAGCCGACCGACTTGCTGGCCCTGGCATCCCCGTGAACGCGCCGGCGCTCGCCGCCGCTTCGAGCTCGACTTCGAGGCGTTTGGCGCCGCAACCGTGACCGTCGACTGCGGTCAGATCACGGTCGACGATGGCACAGGACGAACCACGGTGGCGATCGAGCTCGACCATCCGCACCTCGACCGACCGGCTGCCGTAGCCATGTCACTTGCTGAGGCGCGAGCGCTCCGCGCGACGCTCGACGAAGCAATCGCGTACGCCGCGAACCCACTCAGCGCCTGACTGTTCGTCGGTACTAGCGATGGAGGGACTGTCAGATCCACCCCTTCCGCCCGACCCTCCCATGTGCCCAGCACCCTCCCAAACCCCCGCCTCTACCTCTCCCACTCCGCCAGCCTCGACTGGCTCATGGCCTACGAGTTCGGCCGCGTCGATGACGCGCAGCCGCGCGATTGCTGGCAGGGCGTAAGCGACGAGTTCGGATACCTGCTCGACGCTCCGGACGGACGGGTGGTCGGCTTCAAGGTCCAGGAGTTCTCGGAGTTCGACCTGGACAACTCTGACGTCGCCGAGATCTGGGAAGCGCCGCTGTTCGATGCGCCCCAGCTCGGCCTCACGAACGCGTCCGCCGGTGAGGTGGCCGTCGCCGCGCGCGCCTTCTTCGGTGGCGAGTCGTCCTTCAATCGCCAGGCGTTCTCGGTCGGCACTTCCGAGAAGGGTGAGGAGGCGCTGGAGACGTGGCGCATCTGCCTCCAGGCAGGCGACACGATGGCGCACTTCGCGCTGGGCTATACGCACTTCGAGCTCGGCAACTTTCAAGACGCTTACCGCCACCTGCGCTACTACACGGAGATCGCGCCGGCAGGTCCGTGGAACTGGACCTGGTTCGGTCGCGCCGCCGAGGCTGTCGGCCAGAGCGCCGAGGCCGCCGACGCCTACCGGCGCGCGATCGCCCTCACCGAGGAGGGGGAGGACACCACCGATGCTCGCGAGCGCCTCGACGCACTCACCAACGGCGAACCGCGCCGCCGCGGCCATGCGGTGAAACGGCTCGACCTGCTCGGCGTCGAGCTGACGCAGCTCGACCGTAGGCGCGTCGAAACGCTGTCAACGCACGTCGCCGGTGGCCTCACTCGTGGGCGTCTCCCGAAGGACTACGCGCACACCGACCCCAACGAGGACGCGCTCGTCGTCGTCGAGTCCGACTACGGCACGCTGATCGTGTGCGCCGACGGGCACAACGGCCACACATCGAGCCACGCCGCGGTCAACGAGGTGCTGCACCGTCTCGGAACGACCCCGGCGGTCGCCGATCTGAGCGATGACGAGCTGGTCGAGCTTTGGGCATGCGTCGGCGACCGCATCCGCACCGAATCTGCTGCCGCCGGACAACCCGAGAGCCGCACCACGCTTGCGATCGCGTTGCTGTCCGGCGACACGCTGCGTTGGGCGACGATGGGCGACTCGCTGATCGCGATGGTCACCGAGGACGGAGTCACGCGCCTCGGCGAGCCGCGCCCGCACTTCGTCGGCTGGCCGATGAACCGCGACGAAATCGACGAGCGCCTACAGCGCGGCACCCGCTTTCTGCGCCCACAGGATTGGGTGGTCGTCGCGAGCGACGGTTACAGCGACTTCGTGCCAAGTGTCGAGGGCGGCCTGCGTGAGGCTGCCGCGAGCGCCGGTACCGCCAGCCAGTTCGTGGACATGCTCATCGAGCAGGCGTGCTCGGCGGGTGCAGGTGACAACGTCGCAGTCGGCGCGGCGCAATGCGTCGGGGTGGCCGAGCCACTCGAAGACGACGACAAGCTCGACCGCATCCGCGGCTGTCTGTTCGGTGGTGCGGTCGGTGACGCGCTCGGCTACCCGGTCGAGTTCATGTCGCTCGCCGAGATCCGGGAGAAGTACGGCAAGCGCGGCGTTGAGGACTACTCGGAGATGAACGGCCACTACGGGCTGATCTCGGACGACACGCAGATGACCCTCTTTACCGCCGAAGGGCTGATGCGCGCGGCGGCCCGTGAGCGCGAGCGCGGCATGTGCGACACGGTCGCGGTCGTCGATCACGCGTACGCCCGCTGGCTCAGGACCCAAGGTGAAGTGCCCGGTCGCTGGACCAACACTGACATGGGGCCCGAGGTCGACGGATGGCTCGCGCGTGTGCCACAGCTACAGGCGCGGCGTGCGCCGGGCACGACGTGCCTCGCTGCGATGCGCGCGCCGAACGCCGGCTCGGTCGAGCGCCCGCTCAACGACCGCAAGGGATGTGGGGGCGTGATGCGCGTCTCGCCGGTCGGCTTGGTGGGCGTGCCGGCGACTGCGCTCGACCGTTTCAAGCTCGCTGCCGACCTCGCGGCGTTGACTCACGGCCACCCGACCGGCTACCTCGCGGCCGGCGCGCTCGCCGTGATCATCGACGCGATCGTGAACGGGAACAGCTCGATCAGTCGCGCAGTGGAGATGGCGTGCGTGCGGCTTGCCGAGGAGCGCGGCCACGAGGAGACGCTGCGTGCGCTCGAAGCCGCGTTGGAGCTCGCGATGAACGGCGGCCGGCCCACGGCCGAACTCGTTGAGACGCTCGGCGAAGGCTGGGTCGCCGAGGAAGCGCTCGCGATCGGCGTGTACTGCGCGCTCGTCGCCGAAGACTTCGAGCACGGTGTGCTGCTTGCCGTGAACCACTCCGGCGACAGCGACAGCACGGGCCAGATCGCCGGCGCGATCCTCGGGGCCGCGCTCGGCGCCGACGAGATTCACGGTTGCTGGCGCTCGAACCTCGAGATCTACGACGAGCTGAACCAGGTCGCCGCCGACTGGCACGCGCTGATGGTCAAGGTGAATCCGTGGCCGAAGTCGGCGGACGAGCGGTATCCGGCTTGGTGAGTTGGTGGTGTCCGCGCGACCGCGGCACTGGTCACTCCTGTTCGGTTTGCTCGCCCTTCCCGCTTCCGTCACGGCGAGGAAGTCGCCCGCCGATCTTGCCTGCGAGCTTGCCCCCGACCGAACGCGCCTCGTCGCGCGCCTCGCCTCCTGCGCGCTTTACGGCTTCGACGCCGTGTGCTCCGGTGGTGCGTGCAGCGTCCAAACGTTCGGCGGCTGCCTCCTTCCACCGTCTCGCCTCGAACGACTCGCTCCCAGTTTCTGTCCCTAGCAGGGTCTGAAAGCCGTGCACTTCGCTGGCAACGTTGTTCCTTGACCTGACGACCACGGGTGTCGTGATCGGATGGAGCAGCACCTTCGCGTTGGCAGTGCTGACTGCCGCATCCATGCGTTGCACAAGTTCGCTTGTCTTTTGTGAGAGGAGCTCCATCCGGTCGCTGCGAGCTGTCTGGAGGCCGACTCGGTGTCGGTCGAGTTCGTCGGGGGATGCGTCCAGGACACGGTCGAGTTCCAGGATGCCGATCGCGTCGTGGAGCTGGACGCAGCGGGCCAGAACCAGAAGCCACTTCTTGGCTTCCGCCTCAGCTTCCTTCGCTGTGTCTGCGAGATCCCCGACCTTCTTCTTGCGCTCGAGCTTCTCGGTGAGATCGCCAAGTTGTCGCAGGGCGTAGGCCTGGGTTTCGAGGACCGTGGATGACTGGTGCTGAACCTTCGACCAGCTGACTTCGGAGACTCGGCCGACCGACTCTTTGACTCGCATCGCCTCTTGAACCGCGAGGTCGACTCCGTCCATTTGCGCGAGCACCTGGTTGGTCTGGGCACGCAGCACGTCATCCAGCTTCTCGTCGATCACGGCGAGGTAGTCCGTGATCGCGTCCATCTGCTGTTTCATCGCGAGTTGGGCCATGACGCCCGCCGCGCCCGCGAGAACCGCCGGATTGGCGGCCAGCGCGCCAGGACCTTTCACGACCTGGATCCAGTTCTTGATCTCGCCAGGCTTGCCGACCATCGCATGACTGACGCCAGGCGTATCGGTCTCGATGAGTCCGAACTGACGGATCTTCTCAGCAGACTCCTTTGTGACCTTCAGCCAGCGCCCTGAGTTGGCAGCGATCTCGGAGGCTGCCTGTGTCGTTGCGGCGGCGACGTTGATGGTCGCGCCTGTGCTGGGAGAGTCTGCAATCTTCGCCAGGCCGGACGAGGCCATGAAGCGCTCGATCGCGCCGGGCTCCCCGATGACAGCGAGGCCCTCTCCATCACTGATCAGTTCCACCTCGTCGTTCATCTCTGCTGCTCCTAAGAAGTTCGGCTCAGGACACTACTCACGGTCCGCTCGACCTGTAGACAATTATCGGCTCTGGATCGAGCGCCTCCGGGTAGGGGATGTGGAGCACCACACCCAGCGGCAGCTCCCTCCTGCGACGTCCAACAGTTGCTGTCGCGCTTGCTCCCTCGTATCCGCCCTCACGAAGTGCCTCAAAGAAACGGCAGTAGCGGCGAGCGTTCTCGCGCGACAGGTAGCCGATACGGCCGATCGCGGTGATCACCGCGATCGCCTTGCTGTCGTGCGGGTTCATCGGCTCGGGAACGAGTGCGACTGGAAACGCCGGCTGGGACGCCTTCTGCCACGCGCAGCGTTCGACGATCTGCTCAAGCGCCGATTGGTAATGAGATACGCCGACCACCGAGACGTACCCCTCGGGGTTCAGCTCCACGAAGTTTCCGGGAGGCAGTGCGAGAGGCTCAGGGGGCTGGCGTCTCCAGCGCTCAAGCAAACCCATCGTCACCCCAACTTCGGCAGCCGGATGTACCCGTGCGTCTCGCCGAACCCGAGCTCGCTGAACCGCAGCTCCAGCTTCTGGCCAAGCTTCGATTCGGGTAGGTCGAACACGACCGTGCCGGTGTGTGTTGAATCGGGACCGAGGCTCTCAACCCAAAGCGGCTTCGCGTTGTCGGTACCGGCGGAGATCGTGCTCGATGTGTCCGCGTCGTACGTCGTGCCCTCGGTTTCGAGCTGAATGGAGTTGTCCGTCAGCGTCACCGTTTCGTCGTGATCGGAGGTCACCTCGAGCTTGACGATCACGAACACGCCGTCGGCCTTCTCACCGAGCCCGTAGGTCTGGTCGCCGACTGTCGTCGCCGTACGCGCAGACTTCAGCCGCCACGTCAGCGCATCCACCCGCACCGAACCATCCGGGCCCACGCGCGGGGTGCAGTCGTCGCTGGCCTTCGTGCCGCAGCTCTCCTTCTTTTTCTTCGCGGGCTCAGACCCCGACGACGACTCAGCGCTCGTGTCGCCCGATGCCGACTCGGTCCCGTCCTCGCTCGGGCTCAGCGCAGCGACCACGATCACGAGCACCACGAGTCCTGCCGCGACCCAGCGGCAGCGGTGCTTCTTCTTCTCGGGCGGGGGAGTAGCGCCACCACCAGGCTGAGGCGCCTGCGCGTGGATCTGCTCCGTCCACTTCGATCCGTCCCAGTAGCGCTGCTGCGGAGCGCCGGAGGGGTCGGGGTACCAGCCGGCCGGCGTCTGCGGTGTGTCGGTCATGTCGTTCTGCGTCCTTTCGAGAGAGTTCTCCCTTGGGTCGCGGCCGGCGCACCCATCTGACACCGCCACCCGACATGGCACAATCGCGCGGTGCCCGACTCCCGCGCACCCGTAGCGGCAGAGCAAGCGCTCAAGCGCTTCGTCGCCGCGCGCAACGCCGGCGACGAGGACTCCGCGCGCGAGGCGTGGGGAGAGCTGATCACGCTCAACTTCGACCGCGTCGCAGGCATGGTCAGAGCTGAGGCCAAAGGGCGACTCTCTCCGCAGGAACTCGAGGACGCAACTCAGAACGCGCTCACCAAGCTCCTCACGAACATGATGCGCACCTTCCGCGGCACGACGATGGGCGAATGGGTCAACTCGACCCGCCAGCTGGTGCATGGCGTTTGCGTCGATACGCAGCGGCGCGAAGTGAGGCACTCCGAGAATCGCAGTCAGCTGCACGCCGTCGGTGACGACGGTAAGGAGACCGACGGCTTTACCGGCAAGGTCAACGACGCCCTGCTCGACCAGGCCGCGCTCGCCGCCGAGAACGCCGAGGCCGCAGAGATCTACGCGATCGCGGCGCAGTTCCTCGACTGGGGGCTGCCGCGACTGCAGGGCAAGCGTCGTACCGTGTTGGAACTGGATCGCCAGGGACTGACCTGTGAGGAGATCCAGGAAGAACTCGGTGTGTCACGTGACGTCGTCTATCAATCACGCAGGCGAGGAATCCTCGACTTGATCGCCCTCCACGAGGAGTGGGTAGCGGCATGAGTTCGGTCGAGCAGCTCTACGGCGACTTCGTCGACGCGTGGAACTCGGGCAAGCGCCCCGACGTCACCGAATACCTGCAGCAGGCATCCGCCGACGAGCGCGACGAGCTCGCGCAGAAGCTCGACATGTGGCTGCAGATCGCGCCCACGCCCGACTACGACGAGGCGACCCTCGACGCGATCCGGAGCGAGCCTGTGCTGATGGCGGCATTGGCAGACGCCGAAAGCCTCGAGGCGCCGCTTGCCGAGCGGGTCCGCTCTTTCCGCGAACGTGCCGGGCTCTCCCTCGCGGCGTTCGCCGGGGCGGTCGCCGACCGCGTGAAGGTGCCGGCCGACGACAAGCTCTCCGGCTACCTGACCCAGCTCGAGACCGGTGACCTCGACGAGCGCCGGCTCAGCCAGCGCCTGCTCGATGCGTTCGCCGATGCGCTCGGCGTGCGGCCCGGCGCGCTCGCCCCGGCGCCCGCGGCGGGGCAGAGCTTCTTCCGCGCAGACGAAGACGCAGACCTCGAGATCGCAGCGAGCCTCACCGCTCTCACCGAGGCCGCGTTCGCGCCCGAGCCCGGCGCCGAGATGGACGAAGTCGACCGCCTGTTCCTCGGCGGTCCGGGCGCCTAGAGCCCGAGCAGGTCGGCGCCGCCGGCGAGGCTGTCGGGGTCGACGCCCGCCACACGCGCAGCCTCGGCCGTCGACGCGGTGCCTCGCACAACGGCGTGCAGTGCCGTGCCGTGAAGTGAGGGGGAGAGGCGAGGAAGGTCGGCCGGCTCCAGTTTGGCGAGTGCGTCCTCGAGCTCCCCGGGCTTAAGCTCGGCCTTGAGCGCGACGTCGTCTCCGGCCAGCACGCTCGCCTGCAGCTCCTCGTAGCCGGTGTCGAGCAGGCCGAGGCCGTTGAGCCGGTAGAGCGCGGCGATGCTCGACATGCCGAAGTCTGCGGCGAGCAGCACCACCATGCCGAGCGTGGCTTGGCGCACGTCGCCCATCCAGGCCTTGACCGCGCCGGCCGGGGCGAGCAGCTCGGCCGCGAACGCGTTCGCTTGCACCTCGCGCGAGTCGGTCGCCTTGCCGCCGAGCGTGGTGAACGACTCGGCCGGGATCGCGCCGTCGTGTCCGCAGCGCATGTGCCCGAGCTCGTGCGCGAGCGTGAACCGCTGCCGCGCGGTCGGGTGCGTGCCGTTGATCCACAGCACGGTGCGCTCGGCGTCACGCTTGACGCAGCACCCGGCGATCTCGCCCGGCAGGGCCGCGATCACCACCGGGATGCCGAGCTGCTCCTCGACCGCCGTCAACAGGCACAGCGGCGGCCCGTCCTCGGGCAGGCCCGCAGCTGCGCGCGTCTCACGAGCGCGGGCAGCACCGATGTTTGTGTCCTTGCCGGCCACTGGCGGTCGATTCTGTCAGCGGGCTCGCCGGAACGAGGGGTGGACCATGGCCGCTGGTCGCCGCGCGCGCCGGGGTCTGACAGGGGGCCTAAGTGCGCCCACGGCGCTGGTAGACCCCGTAGCGGGGGCCAACTGCGTCGTGGGGCCAGTTACGCCCCTACGCCGGGTACCAGCCCCGGCCCTCTTTGCGCACGAGCCCCTCGCGCTGGAGGCTCGGCATCACCCTGTACAGGTAGCTCTGCTGCACGCCTGTCTGGCCGGCGATCTCGGGGATCGAGATGCCCGGCTGCTTGATGACGAGTGCGAGCGTCTCGGCCTGGCGCTTGCCGGTGCCCTTCGGGCGCCCCGGCTTGCCAGTGCCTGCCGCCGCCGATCCCGACGCCTTGCGCCCACGCTTCGGCCCCGGAGCGCGCTTCGGCGCACGAGCGCCACGGGACGGAGCAGCGCCCGCCGCACCGTCGAGCGCTGTCAGCGCAGCCTCCAGGCGGCCTGCCTCCTCCACCAGCGGCTTCAGCTCTTCGAGCCGGTTCTGAATCTCTTGACGCTTCTCTGCGAGAAAATCGCTCACCGCAAACACTTCCCTATATCTGTAAGTAACTGCCACTTACAGATATAGCGGGCGAGAGTCTATTTCTCTAGTAGAGCCTTGAGCCGCTTGAGCGACGCCTCGGCTTCGCGCTCGGGCGTCGAGCCCACAAGTGCACGGGAAGCGACGGCGCCCAGCACTCCGCCCGGCGCCGAAAAGTGGTTGTGATAATCGAAACGTGTGCCATCACGAGTCTCGGTCAGCCGATATTCGATCTCGGCGTGCGACCGTGCCGGGCCGCGGCCTTTCCAATAGGCGTAGTTCGGCGGGCGTGACTCTGCGAGCGCCCACTCCACGGTGAACGGCGCGCCGCGAATCACCATCACCTGCTTCATCGTCGTGTCGGTGTGGCTGACCAGATCCTTGTGGATCGTCACCCAGTCCTCAAGGCGCTCGGCATCCATCACGAGCGCCCACACGGCGTCGATCGGGGCCGCGATCTCGATGGAGCTGTCGACGCCTGACACTGGTCGTGGACCCTATCTGGCGGCCAATGGCTCGACGAGCTCCCACTGCCCGAGCGCGTGCTCGATCGCCGAGTCGAGCGAGTGC
>CAZLKZ010000059.1:0-8659 GCA_964560235.1 uncultured Conexibacter sp.
CCATGGAAGTGCTCTACCAACTGAGCTAGGAGGGCGTGCAGCTCGGGGCAGTCTACTTGGTGGTCAGCAACACCTTCGCGCGCTGTACATCGCCGTCGGAGTCCGCGCCGATCACGAGCGCTGAGAGGCGCTTCATCACCTTGGCTGCCTCCTTCGCGTCCGGGTCGTCGCCCGCGAAAGACTCCAGCACCGCGGCGGCTCCCGGGAAGTCCAGGAAGAGCATCGGGTCGAAGTCGTCGAGCGCGTCCTCGGCAGCCGAGAAGCCCGGCGCGTCTTCGAGCTTGGACGAACCACTCAGTGCGTCCTGAGCCGCCTTCTCGCTGACCGCCACCACGAACCGGTCGTCCTTGGCGGCCACCACAAGCGCGATGCCGTCCTGCTCGAGCTTGATGCCCTCGCCGCCGCTCACGTTGGCCTTCTGCACCTGCTGGCCGGCTTGGCCGGCGATGCGGCCCAGAGTCGTCACGGCCTGCTTGCTCTTGGCCGGGTCGGTCGACTTGGCGATCAGCGCGCCGCCGATCGTCTCCATGTCGCTGCCGCGCACGAAGAGCGCCACGTCGCCCATCCAGCTGAGGAAGTCCTTGCGCAGGTCGATGCCGAGCTGCTGCTCGAACTTGGCGATCTCGGCCTTCACATCCGCCCCGTCGGTGCCGAGGGACCCGAGCTGGTCGAGCCCGTCTTCGATCGACTTGCCGAAGTTGGCCGCCCCGAAGGCCGCCCACGCGTCGCCGGGCAGAGCCTCGATCAGGTCGCCGACCTCGCTATCGCCGTCCGACTGCTTCGCGCCGAGCACCGCGGCGTCAAGAGCAACCGACGTGCCGTTCGGCACCGTCAGCCCGACCGCGGCCCGTAGGTCCCCGTCGCCGATCTGCCCGCGGTAGAACTCGAGCGCCTGCTTGTCGCTCTCACTGTTCGCGAACTTGGCGATGCCCTCGAAGGCCTTCTTGCCGTCAATCCAAACGACGCCGAGCGGATCACCGCTGAGCTTGTCGAGTGTCTCGGTGAAGCGCTGCTGCTTGTCGAGCGTGTTGCCGCCCTTGACCTTGTCGACGGCGTTCTTGAAGACCTGCTCGGTGGTGCCGAAGAAAGCACGCCCGTCGACGATGCCGAGGGCGGTCTCGTCCTCGTCGACCATGTAGTTGATGCCGTTGTAGCTGCGATCGACAGCCTTGGGGGTCTCCTTCTTGGCCGACGCGATCAGGCCGTCCGGGTCGGGCGTCTCCGCAACGACTACAACCCCGGGGTCCTCCCCCTCCTTGAGCGGCATCTCGGTGATCGCGAATCCGACCTTGTTGCCGATCAGCTTCTCGACCTTGGCGAACTCAGCGGCATCGTCCTGCTCTGCGATCTGTTTGCGCAGATAGGCCTCAACCTCGGAGCTCGGCTTGTCGAGCAGCTTGCCGAGCACGCTGAGCGCGTTCTGCTTGACAGCCCCGCTTGGGCGCAGGCTGATCTCTCCGAACGCGAGCGAGTCGCCGGGCACCGCTACGGCGAGCGAGGCCTTCGCCCCCGATCCGCCCGACGAGCCCTTGGAGCCCTCGTCGTCTCCACACCCCACGCCCACCAAGACGGCGGCGACGAGCGCGAACAGAGTTGTTACAAGCAGGACCGAGCGGCGCATGCGCGCAGCATAGAGGTCTGCAGAAAAGAAAACGGGGCGGACCTAGGCCCGCCCCGATGTCTTTGGGGAGTGTCCGCCATATGCAGGGGGTGCTGGCGGACATGAACCTCGAGCCGGTGTACAGGAAGGGGGGCCTGCGTTATAACCGGTTATTTCGGGGTCCGTATGAGTTCTCCATCGACACTCCGAACCGGTGACTTTATACCCACTTTTGGGGATTTTGAGCGACCGATTTAGACTGGCCTTCGTGACCGATCTGACGCTGCTCCACAACCCCCACTGCTCGACCTCAGTCCACGCGCTCGACGAGCTCGAGGCCGCTGGCCGCAAGGTCAAAGTGCGCAAGTACCTGCTCGTGGCAGAGCGCCTTGACCGCAGCGAGCTCGAGGACCTGGCAAAGCGCCTCGTGGGCGACCCGGTCGACGCACTCGTACGGCGCGACAACCTCTACAAGCAGCTCGGCCTCAGTCTCGACGGCGCCGACGCGAAGACCGTCGTCGACACCCTCGTCGAACACCCCAAGCTCCTACAGCGCCCGATCCTCGACGACGGCAAAGCAGCCATGATCGGCCGCCCCCGCTCCCGCGCCGCCGCCTGGGCAGCCGCGGGTCGCGTTACGGAGTAGTCGCCCCGCGCTCGAGCGGCAGCGCAGCAAGCACGATGGTCCCACCACCGTGCGGACTCCGCAGGTCAAAAGTGCCTCCGGCGCTGGCGACGCGATCAGCCAAACCGTCGATGCCCCCGCCGGGGGTGCGCAGGGCTCCGCCGCGTCCGTTGTCGCGCACCTCCACCCGCAACTCGGAGCCAACGCGCTCCGCGCGCACCCATACCTGCTCGGCTCCGGCATGCTTGACGGCGTTGGTCACCGCTTCACAGGCGACGTAGAACGCGGTCGCCTGAACCGGGGCACTCATGTCGTCGTCGCACACGGCGACATCAACCGGCACGGGCACCCGCCGCGCGACGTCGGCGAGCGCGGTCCCTAGCCCCGCGTCGAGCAGCGTGGGCCGCACTCCATGGGCGACCTCCCGCAGATCCTCTAGCGCAGCGGTGACCTCGTCGACGGCAGAGTCAAGCGAAGCGCGGGCGTCCTCGGGCTGGGAGTCGAGCAGGTGCTGTGCATGCCGAATCGCCAGCCCCAATGACACGAGTCGCTGCTGTGCACCGTCGTGAAGATCGCGTTCAAGCCGCTTACGTTCGGCCTCCCCCGCCGCCACGATCCGGGCCCGGGACGCCTCGACCTCGGCGAGCTGGACACGAACCTCTACCCGGAGCCGAGCTATCTCCATCGCCAGGCCCGCGGCGCGGAGTACGCCGCCGAGCGTGTCTGGCCGGTCTTCCAGCTCCGGGTCGTGCAGCAACAACCCGAGCAGCAGGTCACCGCGCATGACTGGCGTCGCAGCACGCGGATCACCAGCTCCCGGCGCGTCGATCAGCCGCCCGTCGACAGTCGCGAAGCGCTCGCTGGCCGGGAGCCAGAACCGAACCTCCAGGCCGCGGTCACCGAGCGCTTCGGCCAACACCGATTCGACCTGCTCGGGCTCGGCCCGGCCCGAACGCACCTCTTCCAGAAATACTTCGACCTGCCTCATGCCTGCGTAGCGCCGCTTGCTGAACCGGCGATCCACGCCGCGTTGAGCGGCGTCCCGTGCGGGTCGAAACGCCATTGCAACTGCAAGCGTCGCCACGGCCACGACCCAAGGCGTATCGCCGCCGACGAACGCCCCGAGCCCAACCGCGATACCGCCGTAAAGCACCGCTAGGCCGATACTGAGCACGAGATACACGAGCGTGCGGTTGACCAGCCGGTCGATCGCATACAGGCGATGCCGGGTAATCGCGATCGTGACCGCAGCAGACATCGCCACCGGCGCCATCACGAGCACGCCAAAGGCAACCACCGGCTCAGCCCCGACCGCAAGCCCTACCGCCACGCACAGGACGATGACCACAGGCAACAGCTGCGTCGCGTACGTCAGCCACCAGAGCTGGAGACGCTCGATGCCGCTGGCTCGACGAAGGCGCTGACGCACCGTCACAACCGTGGCGATCAGCACGACCAGCAACACCACGAACTGCACGAACTCCAGCATCGAAGCCCAACTCGGCGCAGGAGGCAATGGGCTTTCGAGCGTGACTCCGTTCTCAGTCATCGGCTCATCGAGGTTCCATAGTCCGACGGGTACGAGCGCAACCGACACCCAGGCAAGCCACCGCCCGGAGCGTGACCACCCCGGAGATGCCGAACGCCCGTCAGGGAAGATCCATGCAGCGGCGGCGAGCGCCATCAGAGCAAACGCCCAGCAGTCGTCGTCGAGCAGCACGGACACGCCGCCCCAGATCGATTCAGCCCGTGCGGGGCTCGTCACCGCCCAATCGCTCATCGCCGCGCCGAGCATCAGCAAACCGAACGCGACGCCCAGCAACACGAGTCGCACACCCACGCCGTTCTCGGGAACGAGCCGCGTCAGACGCACGCCGAGTACCGCGGGGACCAGGATCGCCAATGGGAACGCGATCGTTAGAACCACATCGACGGCGCTCCAGCTGCCAACTAGAAACACGAACGTCAGGGATGCCGCGCACGTCAACAGGGCGATCGCGGCGCCCACCCATGCGGCGCGAGTTCTAGTGCTTGCGGTCATTCGCCCTTGCCGCCTTCGCGGAGATACGCGAGTACCGCGAGCACACGCCGGTGCTGATCGGCGTCGCCGGGCAAGTCGAGCTTCGCCATTAGGTTGCGGATGTGGCTTTCGACCGTGCGGTCGGTGAGCGACAGCGCCCCCGCGATCGCAGCGTTGCTACGGCCCTCGGCCATCAGGACGAGCACGTCGCGCTCACGCTGCGTCAGGGCGTCAAGCGGATTGCGCTGGTCCCCGGAGACCAGTGCCCGCACTACCTCAGCGTCGAGGATCGATCCGCCCGCGGCGACCTGGCGGGCGGCATCGAGAAATGTTTCGACCTCCAGCACGCGGTCCTTCAGCAGGTAGCCGAAGCCACGCTTGCCAGCAAGGGGAATGACGTGCCGCACCTCAACGTGCTGGCTCAGCACCAGCACCGCGGTACGTGGGTGGTAATCACGGATCGCCTGTGCCGCCCTGGTGCCCTCGTCGGTGTGCGTCGGCGGCATCCGGACGTCGACCAGCACTAGGTCCGGGCGATGGCGCGCAACCTCGAGCATCAGCGCGTCCGCGTCTGCCACCGCGGCGCAAACGTCCTCGCCCGCGTCGCGCAACATCCGTGCGAGCCCGTCACGCAACAGCACACTGTCTTCGGCGATCACCACCCGCATCTCGGTGCATCGTCCCACGCTGGCGATGGCGATATCTACGTGCTGGCACGGAACAGCTCACGATTCCGTACCAGCACGGAGGCAAAGCAGGGCAGCCGCGCCTACGGTCGGCCGATGCGCAAGCTCTCAATGCCTCTCGTCCTCTTGGCGTTCGCCGCCCCGACGACTGCATCCGCGTCCACCCTCTCGGTCGGCCCGGCCACTGTCCTCGACAGCAAAGTCCGAGAGATCTCGATCACTACGACCGGGAGCGGGATCTTCGCTCTGCCGCAAGATCGGGCACGGGGAGTGCTGCGTCGCTACGACCCAACAACCCTCGCGCCTACCGCCGGCTGGCCCTCCCCGTTCGTGATCAAGGGTCGCACGACGGGCCTCGCATTTCAGAAGAGCTTCGTCGCAGCCACGCCGTCCGGCGACGTGGTCGTCCTGGACCCCAACCGAGGACGGCTGACCGAGGTTGACGGCAAGACCGGAAAGCGCAGCTGGCAGGCCAGTACCGACCGCATCGACAAGCGCGGGTATCGACTGGCAGCTGGAGATCTCGCCGTGGACGCTGACGGCAAGATCTACGTCCACGACAACGAGCGCGGTGGACTTGTTCGCTTCAGCAGGCGGGGCAGGTACGAGGGCGTGCGGAGACTCTCGTCAAAGGCTCTGATCCGCCGGATCGCGATGCGGGACGGACGCGTCGCCCTGCTCGCCGGGGGCTCGAGCGGGGGTGCCGCAACCCTGGCTCTGGCAGGGACAGCGGGGAGCAAAGCTCCACGCACTGTCACAACCGTAGGTGCTGGACCAGGCGAGTCTGTGGTCGACGTTGCCTTGGACAGCAAAGGGCGTCCGCGCGTGCTGATTTCTACAACCGCCCAGAAGCGCATCGAGACGCTCGACCCATTCACGGGGGCGATCGTGGACACCGCGACCCTGCCATCAGCGACAACGGCACGGCCGACGTTCTTCGAGCTCGATGCACGTGATCGGCCTGTCGTTGCAGACGGCTACCGCCTGACGATCTACGACGTCACAGGTGCACCGTGAACCGTGCGCTTCTCCTCATCGCGCTGCCGCTGATGCTGCCGTCCGCGGCTGTCGCGTACACCACCCCGGGGTACGACGGCGTACGCAAGGCACCCAAGACCAAGCCCGTCTCCGCCAAGACAGCCGTACCGATTGCGCTACCTCCAGGCAGCCAGCCAGCGAACGTGGTTGACGATGCCGGGACCGCGCACATCGTGCTCGTTCCTCCAGCCAACACGCAGCAGTCGCCGGTCTACTGCCGGATCAAGCGCGGCGCCACTGGCTGCGACAACGCAACCTCGTTCCTTCCTCCCGTCACCGCCCTGAAGCCGTCGCCCGCGACCCTCCCGTTCGACATCGACGAGGTCCGTGCCTACTCGCTCGGAGGCAGCCTGCTCGTGGTGGGGGCCGCGCACGGTGGCGGCCCCCGGCGCGCGGACGGCACCGCAATGCCCGCCAGCGTGTGGCTGTGGGAATCCCGCGACGGCGGCCAGTCTTTCGACACCCCGGTGCTCATCGGCGACGGCAGCAAGGTGCTAGCGAGTGCGTTCGGTGCAGCAGACGCGCCACGCTTCCTAGGTGTCCGCACCGATGACACGGGCGGGCTGTTCGCGACCGTGTTCACCACCGCAGCCATCGGCGCCGGCGAGACCGAGCTGCTGCGCGACGGCCGCGCATTCTCGTCCTTCTCGGCGACGACCCAAGACGGTGTGCCGATCTCTGCGTACGCGACACCGCTTGGCGCGCACGTGCTCACTCCCGCCTCGGCTGACCGTGCAACAGACCGGTCCGGCTACGCGAACGCGAATCTTCCGGGCACCAGCATCAGCGTCGCCGGCGGACCGGCCGGTGTTCTAGCGGTGACGAGCGTGCCCCGGGCTCCAACCGCGGACATGACGGTGCGGCGTGTTAGGCGCACTGTCGTTGACCGTGCCCAACCGCTCGGCGAAGGGCTCCAGCCGAAGATCGCGCAGAGCCCAGCCGGCGCCGTGGCAGTCGCCGCCTTTCGCCGTGACGCCAAAGGGGTGACCCAGTTGGCAGTCGCTGACGGCCGCGACGGCACTCTGCAACCACCGCACACGCTTGAGCTCCCGGCACCTATGCGCACGACCTTGCCCGATCTGCGCGGGCTAGCGATCGGTCCTGACGGTGGCGGCTTCGTCCTGACCTCGGACGCTGGTGGCAGGGCGCCGGCATACGCGATCGGCGTGGGCCAGACGGCCCCGACAGGCAAACCCGGCCTTGGCGGCCTCCCAGGTGGCGGAGGCTTGCCGAACGGCGTCTCAGTCAGCTGCGGCAGGGTCACGATCGGCAAGCTCGTGCTGAGGACCCTGGTCGGCTGCTTGCTGCCGGCCGCTGACGGCAGCGGACGCAGGGTTAGTGAGTCAGCGCTCCGCGTAGGCGGGATGGACGTGATCCCCGACGCAGGCGTGAAGATCGTCATCGACCCGCGCAAGCGCACGCTCGACACCACGGGCAATGTGACGGTGAGGCTGCGCGGCGGTGACCTCGACATTCCGATCTACCGCGGCGACCTGCACCTCACGATCCCACGCGGCGCTGCAGGCGACCTGCTGGCCAGCTTTCCGACCGAGAGCACCGTGCACCCGAAGGTCGGCGGATTCCCGGTGCGCGGCGTCATCGATGCCACGATCACCGCACACGGAGTCAGACTTGCGGCCTCGCTGGAACTGCCCTCCGCGCTTTCGGGCATCCGCGGGCAGTCGATGCTGGAGACCGACGACAACGGGCTGCGCATCCCATCGGTCGCGATCGAAGCCGACCTAATTCCCGTACCGGGCGGCGAGATCAGAGACCTCAAGATCCGCTACGCAAGCGCGGGCTCCTGGGGCGGCGGGATGCGATTGGTACTTCACGGCGGACTTGAGCTCGAGTTCAGCGTGGACTTCCGGGACGGAGACTTCATCCAGGGCAGAATCGGGGTCACAAAATGGCCGGGCATTCCGATCGCGAAGGCCGTGTTCCTCAATCGAGTCGCGGGCGACCTGAAGCTGCAGCCCGGAGTCGTCATCGGGGTCGAGGCACGTGTCGGCGCTGTCCCGGCGTATCCATCGACCGGCTTCGTGGCCGGTATCGACGGCCGCCTTCAGTTCTCGATCCCGCGCCAAGGCCCATTTGAGATCTCGGTATCAGGGAGCGGCGACATACTCGGCATCACGCTTGCCCGCGCCTCGACAATCGTGCGCAGCGACGGTTTCTTCCGGCAGACCGGCCGGATCGAGCTCGACGCTGCAGTCGCTTCACTGCGCGCAGACCTCGAGCTCGCGGTCGACGGCCAACGCGGTTTGTTCAACGCCGGCTTTGGCCTGCAGGCATGCGTCTTCCTGTTGCTGGGCGACGCGTGCGGCAGCGGTCAGGCGGTGATGTCCAACGTCGGCTTCGCCGCCTGTGCGGAGATCGACGTCGAGATCTTCACCGGCAGCGCGTACTTCGGATACCGGTTCCCCAAGAAGCCCCCGTACGACTTCGGCCAATTCGAGGCCAACGTCGGCGACGGCTGCAACGACGATCTCAGTGGCTACAAGGTGCCGACTCAATCACGTTCGGCACGAGCCGCCCACGCCGGCCAGCGGATCATCATTCCCGCGCGGCGCCGCGTTGCAAACATCGAGCTCCAATCTGCCGAAGGCACACCTGCCGCCGTCGCCGCTATGTCGCCGACCGGGGAGCGCATCCCGCTCGATGGCTCCGACCGACGCGCCGTCGCGGTG
>CAZLKZ010000060.1:0-1392 GCA_964560235.1 uncultured Conexibacter sp.
CCCTGCTACCTCGAGAGCTCCAACGAGCTGAACGTGCCGCTGTACGAGCGCCACGGCTTCAAGGTCACGCGCGAGTTCGCGTTCCCGGGCGGCGGCCCGACCGCCTGGCTCATGTGGCGCGAGCCGCAGCGCTAGCGGGTGATCTTCACGTGCGTGATCCGCACGCCCTCGACAGCCGTCACCGCGATCGTGAACGGGCCCACCTCGGCGCTGTCACCGACGAGCGGCGCACGCCCGAGCTGGTTGAACACCGCGCCGCTGAGCGTGCGGGCGTCGACGCCTGAGAGGTCCTCCCCTGTCACGGTCGCAAGCTCCGCAACGGTGTTCGACCCGAGCGCCTCGATCGTGCCGTCGTCCGCGACCACGAAGCCCGGGTCGACGGAGTCGTACTCGTCGTAGATGTCCCCAACCAGCTGCTCGAGCATGTCCTCGAGCGTGACGATCCCGGCGACGCTGCCGTATTCGTCGACGATCGCGGCGAGCTGCTCGTTCTTGGCGCGCATCTCCTCCAGCAGCGGCCCCACGAGCTTCGTCTCCGGGACGATGTGTACCGGTCTCACAACCTCGGCGAGCGCCGGCGAGCTGCCACCTCGGTCTGCCGCGATGAGCTCTCGTACGTGCACCATGCCGCGCAGGCTGGCGAGCGAGCCGTCGGCCACGAGGTAGCGGGAGTGCGGGCTCTCGATCACGCGGTCCAGCCCCTGCTCGACGGTCGAGTCGACGTCCAGCCACACGATCTCGTGCGCCGGCACCATCACGTCGAGCACTGAGCGGTCCGCGAAGTCGAGCACGTTGTGGATCAGCGCCTCCTGCTGCTCGGGGATCACACCTGAGCTCTCAGCGTCGTCGACGATCGCGCGGAGCTCCTCAGGGGATGAGATCGAGTCGCCAGCAGTCACGTTGCGGATACCGAACGGACGAAGCACGAGTGCCGAGCTGCGCTGCAGCAGCCACACCGCCGGGGTGAGGATCTTCGCCAACATCTCGACCGGGCGCGCGACCATCAGCAGCACCCACTCGGCGCGGGCCAGCGTGAGCGCCTTCGGTACGAGCTCGCCGAGCACGACCGACAGGTAGGTCACGGTCGCGAACGCCAGCACGAAGGCGGCCCAGCGCGGGATCTCGTCGCCGAGCAGCTCGCGGACGAGCGGCTCTGCAATCGCACCGGTGAGGATGCCGAGCGCCGTGATGCCGACCTGCACGGTGGAGATGACCCTGACCGGGTCGTCCATCAAACGCAGTGCAGCGCGGGCGCGCCCGCTCCCCGCGTCGGCCTTGCCGTGCAGCATGCTGCGCCGCGCGGTGACGACGGCGTACTCCCCGGCGACGAAGAACGCGTTCGCGCCGATCAGTGCGAACACGACAGCCAAGCTGAGTAAGTCGTCCATGTGC
>CAZLKZ010000060.1:1492-3800 GCA_964560235.1 uncultured Conexibacter sp.
CGCGCCTAGCCGCGGATCCAGATCGGCGTGCCGATCGGGATCAGCCGGTACAGCTTCGCCACGGCGCCGTTGCGAATCCGTACGCAGCCGTGCGACACGCGCCCGGGCAGCAGCCCCGGCTGGTTCGTGCCGTGAATGCCGATCACTCCGCCGCCCGGCCAGTCCGAAAGCGTTGGCGCGTAGGCCGAGGTGCCGATGGCGCGGGTGCCGTAGGCAGGCGCGTTCTTGAAGCGGAACTTCTCACGCACGTAGAAGTGTCCGCGCGGCGTGATCGTGCCGGCCTTGCCGATGCCGACGCTGGCCTGCCAGATCGTCTTGCCGCGGCGCTTCAGGGTCGCCTTGAAGGTCTTGCGGTTGATGATCAAGAGGTGCGTGTTCTGCCGGTACGGACCAAGTGAGCTGCGCAGCACCCAGCCGGTACGCCCGTTGGGGCGGCCTGGGATACGCACCTTCACCCAGATGCGGCGCTTGCTGTCGACGTACTCGGCGAGCAGCAGGTACACCTCGTTGAACCCGTCCTCGGTGTACATGCGCAGGCGACCCATGCCGCGCGAGAGCTTGGAGTGACGGCTGAAGATCTTTGCGCGCCGCTCGGGCCCCGCCCAACGCGAGAGTGTGCGCTCGTTCGAGAGCGAGACCAGTTGGGGAGCGGGAACGCTCGGCGGTGCGGGCCGGTTCGTCGGTAGCGGAGCGACGATGCGCGGCTTGGGCTTAGGCGCCGGTTCAGGGGCCGGAGCAGGCGTCGTCTCGGTGACGGGCAGCGGCGCCGCCGTAGTTGCCGTGGTGTCGGTCTGTGCAACCGCTTCGGGTGCGAGCACGCCAAGGGCCAGCACCGAGCACGCAGCAATGAGTGACGTAACGCGAACCATCTCCACAGTGATCGGCAGCTGCCGCGCGGCGTGAAGGCGAACTACTGGATCCAGATCGGCGTGCCGACCGGGATCAGGTTGTAGAGCTTGATGATCTGCGAGTTGCGGATGCGTACACATCCGTGCGACACGCGCCCGGGCAGCAGTCCCGGCTCGTCGGTGCCGTGCAGTCCGACGACGCCCCCGCCGGGCCAATCGGAGAGCGTCGGTGCGTATGCGGACGTGCCGATCGCACGCGAGCCGTACACGGGCCGGTTCTTGAAGCGGAACTTCTCACGCACGTAGTAGCGGCCGGACGGCGTGATCGTGCCGGGCTTGCCGACTCCTACGCTCGCCTGCCAGATCTGCTTGCCACGGCGATACAGCGTGGCCTTGAAGGTCTTGCGGTTGACGATCAGCTGGTGAGCGTTCTGCCGGTACGCGGCGAGCGAGCTGCGCTTGACCCAACCGGTGCGGCCGTTCGGACGCTTGGGCACACGCACCTTCACCCAGATGCGGCGCTTCTTGTCCACGTGCTCCTCGAGCAGCAGATACACCTCTGGGAAACCGTCCTCGGTGTACAGGCGTAGGCGACCGACGCCCTTTGCGTAGAGCGACGGGCGGCTGTAGATCTTCGTGCGCTTCTCCGAGTAGGCCCAGCGCGAGAGCGTGGTCTCGTTGGAGAGGCTGACCGTCTGCGGTACCGCGATGTTCTTCGGCGCCAGGTTGGCCGTCGGGAGCGGCGCGATGATCCGCGGCGTCTTGGTCGTCGGCGGGTTGTCGCTCGGAGTCGTCTTTGTGGTGGTCGTCGTTGTGGTCTGCGTGGGCGGAGCGGTCGTCGTGGTTGGCTGAGTGTTCGTCGGGATCTCAGACGGCGGTACGCGCTGAGCGAGCGAAATCGCCACGAACGGTCCTGCCGCGAGTGCGGCCAGGGCAGCGAGAATCACGTGAAAACGTTTCACCAACAATGTGATCGGCAAGGTAGCGGGCGTTTTCAACCCGCGCGCCGCTTACAGCTCGTCGGCGCGCAGCGGCAGCGCGGGCTTGATCACCCGACGCATCGCGCCCGTGAAGGCGAACTCCATCGCCACCATGCGCTCGTCACTGGGCATCAGCCCGGCGTTCCGCATCCGCTCACGGGCCTTCACGGCCACCCGCATAGTGGGGATCACGAACGCCGCGGGCGACTCGGGGATGTCGAGCATCTGCGCCCGCTCCTCGCCCATCCACCTGCGCGCGAATGCCGAGATGAAGTTGCCGATCGCGCTGCGAGCGGGTGAGGCAAGCGGACCAGGCAGCTTGTCGTACGGCAACGAGTGGAAGAAGAGCGCGTTGAGCAGCTCGTCAGCGCCTTCGATCTTTGACTTGTCGAGCTGCTCTCCGACACGCCCGAACTCCTGGGCCTCGGCGTAGTCCTTGGGGAGCAGATCCTCGGGCACACCCATCAGATACGAGATCCA
>CAZLKZ010000060.1:3900-8071 GCA_964560235.1 uncultured Conexibacter sp.
GCGATGAGCTGGAGGAGACCGCCGGTACGCCACCAGGCGATCGCGCCGCGGTCGATCATGTCGAAGTCGACCCAGTCGGGCGGCACGATCGCATCGGCCACAAGCTCAAGCAGCTCGGCCGGCGCGTCCGGCACGGCGTCGACCCCGTCGCGCAGCACCTGATCGAGCATCCGCCACCCCGATCCGCCGGGAAGGTCGCGGAAGACAGAGGCGAGCGCGTCGGCTGCGATGTCCGACTCGAACACGCTCGCGATCATCTTGTCCACGAGCTCAGGGTCGTTTGCTGCTCGCACAGCCTCGAGGTCACCGAACCGCGACGGAACCGTCTTTCGCATCGGCGGCACGCTACTCCCGGGCTTGGCGGATCAGGACGTGCCGGGCCACACCGACACGCCCGGAGCGGCTACCGGATCCACAACGGCGCGCCGATTTCCGCCAAACGGAAGAGCTTCGCCATGTCTTGATTGCGCACCCTCACACAGCCGTGGGAGACGCGCCCCGGCAGGAGCTCTGGCCAGCCTGTGCCGTGCACTCCGACCATGCCGCCTCCGGGCCAGTCGGAGATGGGCGCGTATGCGGCGGTGCCGAGCGCACGAGTGCCGTAGAGGTCGTTGCGAGCGAACTTGATCTTCTCGCGGATCCAGAACCGGCCCGGCGGTGTCTTGGTGCCTACTGCGCCGACGCCGATCACTGCACTCCAGATGACCTTGCCGCGGTTGTAGAGGTGAGCGCGGAAGGTCTTGCGGTTGATGACGAGCTGCTGGTGCGTGACGTGGTAATCGCCGAGCGCGTCACGCGGCACCCAGCCGGTTACGCCGTTTGGCTTCTGCGGCAGGCGCAGCTTCACCCACACCTCTCCGTCATCGTCACGGAAACGCTCGAGCAGCAGGTACACCTCCGGCTCGCGGTCCTCGGTGAAGAGCCGCAGCTTCCCAACACGCGCCGAGGTGTTGTCGTGGTGCTTGCGCACCACCGCCGTCTCAGCCGGGTACGCCCACCTGCTGAGCAGCCGCTCGTCAGACAGTCGCAGCGTCTGGGACTCCGCAGCGGACGCGGCCTGAGCCAGCGCGAGCGACGCGACAAGCGCGGCGAGTGCTGTCGAGGTGCGCAGGATCATCGAAGTACCAAACACTTGAGCATCGCCGGAGTTACGGCCGTGCGATTAGAACGGTATGAGCCGGGCACGCATCGCTGCGCACCCGGCTCCACCGCTTGCTCAGGATCAGCCCGGGAACTTGGGCTTGACAACCACGCGCGGACGGCAGCGGTTGAACTGAGCGGTGATCGTCTTGCTCGTCGGCGACGCACCGGTCACGTAGCGGACGACCGCGCGGACCTTGTAGTTGCCGTACTTGAGCGACTTGGTGCGGAACTTGACCTTGAAGGCCGTGCCCGCGTTGCGCTTGGTGAGGGTCTTCACCTTCTTGCCGTTGAGGTAGAAGGTGACGCTGCGGATGTTGCTGCCGGTGACCGACGCCTGGGCGTAGGCCGACTTCACACACGCGGCGCTCGCACGCAGTCGTGACGAGCCCTTCTTCTCGACGACGTCACCACCGCCCTCTGTGTTGGCAGGGATCTGCACTGACTCGTTGTCGGTGGCGGTGCGCTGCTTGCCACCGGTGTCCGTGCCCGTCACGGTCGCCGTGTTGACGATCGTCTGACCGGCCTGTGCGGCAGTCGTCTGCACGACACACGTGTAGTTCCAGGTCTCGCCCGGATCGAGCGTGTTCGGCGATGCGTCGGTGCCCTTGTTCGGGGCGCTCAGGTTCGCCGGGCAGAGGTCGTCGCCGACCGCCACCGTGGTGAACGCGGTGTTGCCCGTGTTCGTTACGGCGATGTTGAACGTGACCGGGCTACCAGCGGCGATCGTCTGGCCTGGGGCCACCGTCTTGTCGAGCGCGATACCTGGCACCAGCAGGTTCGTGACCGCCGTGTCGGTAGCCGGCGGCACGTTGCGGCCGAGCTCGTCCTTGGCGTTCACGGTGACCGTGTTGGTGATCGGTGCCGTGCTGGAGCCGAACAGTGCCGAGGCGCTGATCGAGCAGGTGTACGTCCACGTGTCGCCCGGGTTAAGCACCGACGGCGTTGCGTCAGAGCCGGTGTTCGGGCCTGTCACCGACGGGCACTTGTCGTCGCTGACCGTGATGTCGGTCAGGTCGGAGGTGCCGGTGTTGGTGAACGACTCTGGCAAGTTCACGCTCACCGCGACCACGGACGGAGCAAACCCGATCACCCGATGCCGGCTGACGGTGCGTAGGCGTCCGATCGTGCCCTTGGAGCCGACCGCCCTGGCAACGATTGAGTAGCCGCCCTTGCTGGTGCCCGACCGCCACGCGATCGCGTGCGAGCTTGCGCGCAACATCGCGGCGTGCCCACACTTTGGCGAGAGCGTCCTGAGCGGCCCGTCGAAGCTGCGGCGGATCGGGTTGTAACTGATCGCCTTGGCGGCCGTGCCGCATCCGGTTGGCGCAACCCAGGAGATCACGACGCTGCCGCCGCTGGATGTCCAGCGCGAGTAGCTCGGCCAGGTGATCGCAACTGACGTGCCGCGAGAGCTGCCGGGGATTGCGATCGAGCGACTACCGAACACCCCCTCCTTGCCCGACATCGCAAACCGAAGGCCCGACTTGGTGCGCCATGCAACGACCGCACGGCTCGACCCTGCGGACACCGCGATCGTCTGACCTGACACCGCGTTGGTCGCCAAGGTGCGCGTCGTCGGGCCAGCTCCCTTGAACCACCGTGCAACCTTCACCGAGTTCGCATTGCGCCAGGCCATCACGGAGTAGTTGATGAAGGCGTCCGAGAGCTGGGGCGAGCCCGACGAAGATCGATCGAGGCGCACGGGCGGCTCGACGGTCAGTGCCGCGGGAGCCGACGCCGCGAGGGTGCAGGCGCCCAACACCGATGCGGCTATTGCGAGTGCGAACCTCATGGCCTAATTGTGGCGCGCGCCTGGCAGCCCCACGACCACCCTCGGTGTAGGTCTCTCACACCTAGGTCAGCGCGGCGGCGAGCGATGACCGATGACCGTAAGCGCGACCACTCGCGACACGAGCATGGCCACGAAACCGAGGCCGAAGATCTGCTCGGTCATGTTCAGAGATCGGGCAAAGTCCTGGACCGGGACGATGTCCGAAAGGCCGGTGGCTGTGAGCGTCGTAAAGCTGAGGAACAGCATCTCGTGCCACGTGCGCTCGTCGCCGAACGCGCCCGGCGAGATCGCCTGGCATACGAGGTAGGTGTAGGCGAACGCCCACGCCAGGAGCGTGAAGGTCGCGCCCACCGCGTAGAGCTCGTCGACGGTGATCTCCGTGTCTTCGGCGATGTACCTGATGAGCGAGTAAGCGGCGTAGAAGTACAAGACAGCTTCGAAGCCAGACGACCAGGGAAGCAGGGTGCCGCTGCCTGTCACCGCCTGAATCAGGAGCAGCAGCACCGCGGGTAGCCCAAGCCCGACCGCCACCCACGTGAAGCCCGGTGTCGCGCCAACCGTGCGGATCACGAGCGCGAGGATCACGATGCCGAACAGGGCAAACAGCGCTCGGCCGGCGTGGCTCTCTCCAGCGAGCGGGTAGAGCAGCACGGCTACGAGTTGCGCGACGAGCAGGGTTGCCGACGGCACGGATCGGATCGTCTTGATCACTGCTCGGCAGCCTAGATACGGGCCGGGACGGGTCGCGGACGCCGCTCGAGCGCCTAGGTTGCCGGTCGTAATGCACGTCCTGGCGAGCCTGCCCGCAGACGAGTCGGCCTTCGTGGTCTTGGTCGTCGCGGCGCGGCTGTTCATCCCGCTGCTGATCCCGCGCTGGCCGCTGATGATCGCAGCAGCATTCCTGCTCGACGCGATCGACGGATCACTGCTCGAACACTTCACCAGCGTCGACACCGGCCCCGACGGGCCGTACCAGAGCTGGGACAAAGCACTCGACATCTACTACCTGTCGATCGCGTACGTCTCGACGATGCGCAACTGGACGAGCGTGCCCGCGTTTCGCATCGCGCGCTTTTTGTTCTACTACCGCCTGCTTGGCATCGCGCTGTTCGAGGCGACCGGCGAGCGCTGGCTGCTGCTCGCGTTCCCGAACACGTTTGAGTTCTTCTTCATCGCGTACGAGCTGCTGCGCACTCGGTTCGAGCCGACGAAGTTCAGTGGGCGCACTTGGCTCGG
>CAZLKZ010000061.1:0-7542 GCA_964560235.1 uncultured Conexibacter sp.
CCATGTAGGGCGAGATGTAGCCCTTGTCGAACTGCATGCCCTCGGTGAACTCGAGGTCCATGCCGAACGTCTGGCCTTCCTCGACGTTGACCACGCCGTCCTTGCCGACCTTGTCGATCGCGTCAGCGATGACGTCGCCGATCTCCTCGTCGCCTGCCGAAAGGGCTGCGACGCGGGCGATCTGCTCCTTGCCCTCGACGGGCTTGGAGAGCTTGCCGATGTTCTCGACGATCTGGTCGACGGCGGTCTCGATACCGCGCTTGAGGCCAAGCGGGTTGGCACCGGCGGTGACGTTCTTCAGGCCGGTCTTGACGATCGCCTGTGCGAGCACGGTCGCGGTGGTGGTGCCGTCGCCTGCGACGTCGTTGGTCGCGGTGGCGACTTCCTTGACGAGCTGTGCGCCCTGGTTCTCGAAGACGTCCTCGACCTCGATCTCACGCGCGATGGTCACGCCATCGTTGGTGATGGTCGGTGCGCCGAACTTCTTGTCGATGACGACGTAGCGACCCTTCGGGCCGAGCGTCACCTTGACTGCGTTAGCGACGGTGTCGACGCCGGCCTCGAGGGCCTTGCGCGCCGATGCGTCGAAGCGGATTTCCTTGTGAGCCATGTCTTATCGGTCTCCTGTTAGCTGACCTTGGCGAGGATGTCGGACTCGCGCAGAACCAGGAGCTCTTCGCCGTCGACCTTGATCTCGGTGCCGCCGTACTTGCTGTAGAGCACGACGTCGCCCTTCTCGACGTCAAGCGGGATGCGCTTTTCGCCGTCTTCGTCCCAGCGGCCGTCGCCGGCTGCGATTACTTCACCCTTCTGGGGCTTTTCCTGAGCGGTGTCGGGGAGGACGAGGCCGGAGGCCGTCTTCTCTTCCTCGGCAATGGCCCGGACGATCACGCGATCGCCAAGAGGCTTGAGGTTCATTTTCGCTGTATCTCCGTAGATTTTGCGGTAACGGTGCGAGCGCGTTTGGCACTCTCGGTTGGCGAGTGCCAACGGCGGAGCGAACTATAGCGCCGAAACTGCTCGTTTGGCACTCTAGTCGTGCGAGTGCCAAATCGGCCCGCTCTGGCCGTTTGTCCGGGTTCTAGGACATCGCATCAAGCCCCACAGGCTCAGTGACGACCCGAGCAATATGAGCGAAGAGCTTCCCCAGTCTGAGCGCCCTCTGTCGGTCGCGCCGCCTTCGGTTGCGCCGCCTGCAGCTCCCGTGCAAGCCGCAACTCCCGCACCGGAGCCCGTTGCTCCGGTAGTCGAGGAGGCGCCGGTCGAGATCGAGGCTGTCGAAGAGCCTGTGATCGAAGAGGCCGTGGCCGAAGAGCCTGTCGCAGAAGAGGTCGTCGCTGAGGAAGCCGTAGTCGAGGAACCCGCCCCGGAGGTCACAGGCGAGGACTCCGTCGCGGAGTTCGCACCGGTCCACGCTCCCGAGCCGATCGGTGATCCGGAGGCCGCAGCGGACGTGGAGGTCAAGACGTTCACGATCTCGCCGGCCAATCCCGACCAGGGCCCGCGCCTCGTCGCTGTCGCCGACCCGATCGGATCGGTTGAGACGATGGTCTACGCGGACGAGGTCGCCTCACACCCTGAGATCGTGCACGGAGATGCCGGTCTGCGGGTACTCGAGCCGATCGAAGGTGTGCGTACACCGGCTCAGATCCTCGAGCAGGTCGAGCGTGCGCGCGCGGCCAACGCCGCGCTAACCGCTCAGCTGGCCAGCGCCGAAGCCGCTTAGTTCTGAGCTCCACCGATGCCCAGACGGGCGTCGGTGAATGACTGCGGGCGGTCGATGATCTGCGAGAACCGCACGACCGTCACCGTGTCGTCCATCGTGACCCCGCGGCCGTAGATCTGTTCGAGGAAGTGGATCATCTCCTCGTGCCGGCGGAACTCGGGGTTGTCGTGCTCGATGTCGCGCGGCGTGAGGTCCTTGACCTTCTTGACCTCAACCTGGTCGATGACGGCATCGAAGATCTTCTCTCGCGGCGAGTGCTGGTAGCCGATCGTGACCAGCACCAGCTGGTTCTTCTGGTACTTGTGCGACTTGTCGCCGAGACGGATGGTCGCTGTTTTCCGGCCACGCTTGAGCTGGTCGGCGAAGATCGTCGAGTAGAAGTTCAGAACCTGCATCCAGGCCAACCCTACCCGGAACCGCGGCGCGTCAGTAGACGTATCCGTCGAGCGCTACAGGGTCGAGCACCGTCAGCTTGCCGCGCCCCTGTTCGATCACGCCCGCTCGCTCCAGCACCGCGAGGAACCGGCTTGCCGACTCACGGGATGAGCCCGCGAGCTGCGCGATCTCTGCCTGGGTGATCGTGACGAGCACACCCGTCTCGGGTGCGCCCTCGCCCTGTGCCTGCTCGACGAGCTTGCGAAGCACCCCAGCGACACGGCTCTGCACGGTCTGGAACGACTGGCGGCTCAGGCGCTCGTTGGCCTCGCGCAGCCGGCGACCGAGGCCGATCACGAGCTTGACCGCCAGGTCCGGGTGCTGGCGCATCAGGCGCCGCATGTCCGAGCCGAGGATCGCTACGGCATCGACCTCGTCGAGCGTTTGCACGGTGGCGGAACGCTTCTCGTCGTCGAACATCGCAAGTTCGCCGAAGATGTCGCCAGGACCGAAGTGGGCGAGGGCGATGGAGCGCCCGTCAGCGTTTTCGCGCATCGCGCGGGCGTGGCCGCTACCGATCACGTAACACGTGTCGCTGGCGTCGCCCTCCCGGAAGATGATGTGTCCCGGGGGGAACGTGCGGGGTACTGCGACTTTGGCGACCTGCGCGAGGTCCTCCGGCGCGAGGGCGTCGAAGACCGGCACGCCGGCGAGAAGCGATGACGACACACCGCAACTTGTACCACTACACGGTGTCGTCGAGCGCGCGTTCACGGCTCCGGCGCCGCGCGGCCTTCACGGCGAACAGGCCGATCAGGCTGAGAGCCAGGAGCGGGATCGCTGCCGCGACGACCACGATCAGGACGCCGGCACTCGCTGAAAGCACCGCAGTAGCGGCGTCGAGCGCGCGGCCGACACCGAACCCTTGCTCCTTGGGCTCGGTGACGGACTGGTCGCCCTTGGCAGATGTGATCTGCACGTCGATGGTCGCTCGTGCGGCTCTCGTGCGCGCAGCCCCGAGCTGCTGCTCGGCCCCGGCGATGCGCGCAGCGTTCTCACGGAGCCGGGCGCGCAGCCGGTTTATCTGGCCCTCGTCAGTCGAGCGTCGCAGGGCAGACAGGAGCCCGACCCGTTCTGCCTTCGCGTCCTTGACCTCGGCCGCGGCGGTGCTGAACGTGCCGGTGATGTCTTGCTCGTTCTGGCTCACCGAGCGCACGTCGCCGAGGCGGCCGAGTGCTGCCATCGCGTCGTCGAGTCGACTGGTGGGCACGCGTAGGCGCACATTTCCGATGCCGTCGTCGCCATCCACCGACACGGACGAGCTAGCGACGTAGCCGCCAAGTCGTCCCGCGACCTTCACCACCTCGTCGGTGGTCTGCTGCACGGTCCGGCCACTCGTGCCGAGAGTGATCGCGGCCGAGCGCTCGACCTGGCGGGTACGGCTCGCACCGCTGTCGAGATCTTCCTCGCCGCCGGGCGCAACGCTGCTAGGCGCTGCGAGCGACTTAGACGCCTGATCTGCCGTAGCGCCAGACTCTGCGCCGCCGGACGCCTGGCGGGGCTCCTGCGCCACCTGCACGCCGGTCGCTTCGGGACTCTGCGGGCCGTCCGGGGTGCCCACTGCAATTGCAACCACGGCGATGGTGGCCGCCAGCGCTCCCGCAGGAGCGAGTACGCGCAGCGGAGGGAGCTTCCAGCGCCGCTGCGCTGGGGCGGGGTTTGACGATGCGAACCCTCGGTCCATCGCACCGTCCAGGCGCGTGATCAGTGAGGCGGAGGGCTCGGGGCGCGTGTCTTCGAGCACGTCCGCGAACGCGGCTTCGAGGTCATTCAGCTCCGCCTCAATCCGAGGGTCGATTGGGTTGTCCTTACGCATCGCATGCCTCCCTGAGTCGCTTGAGCGCTCTGTGGAGCGCGGTTCCTGCGTTCGATTCGGAGATCCCGACGACGTCGGCGATCTCCCTGTGAGAAAGACCCGCGTAGAACTTCAGTGCGATCAGCTCGCGGTCTCGTGCATCGAGCTCGGCGAGCGCGCTACGCACCACGGTTCGCAGAATCGGGTCGTCCGGGCGGGAGGGGTCTTCGTCGGGTATGTCATCCAGCAGGCTCGCGGTGCGCTTCTTGCGGCGCAGTTCGTCGAGCGCCGCGTTGCGGGCGATTCCGAAGAGCCACGCACGCTGGCTGCCACGGCTCTCGCGAAAACTGCGCTGCTTGCGATACGCGCGCTCGTAGGCGGTGTGCGTCACGTCCTCGGCCGTCTGCTGGTCGCGGACGATCGTCATCACATACGCGTACAGGTCGCGCACGGTGTCGCGGTAGAGCGCATCGAACGCGACGCTCGCCTGTTCATTGGATGAGACCATGAGAGTTCCCACACCGACACTACGTACGGGCGAGCAATTCATCACAGCGCGTTACGCTCATTTCGTGGGACCCATCCGCATAGCCGTGCTCGCGGCGCTCGCTGGGCTCTCCGTGGGCGTGGGCCTGGCCGGTGCCAAGGAGAGCTCGATCACCAAGTCCTCACGGCTTTGGGCGACGGTCAACGTGTGCGACACGCCGCGTCATCCCAACCAGGTCGGCGTTCGCGTGTCGATGCCTGGCTCGGGCGTGAAGCGGGAGAAGATGTACGCGCGGATCCAGCTGCAGTACTTCGACTCCGTCTCGACCAAGTGGAAGTCCCTCGGGAAGGCCGCTGACTCGGGGTGGCTGTCACTCGGGTCCTCGAAGTACCTGCGCAGAGAGGGCGGAAGCACGTTCAAGTTGCAGGCTCCCGCAGCCGGGCAGCTGTTCCGGATCCGCGGCTTCGTTCGATACGAGTGGCGCAGGCAGGGGACGGCGATCCGCCGCGCGCAGAAGGTCACTGCTGGGCGGCTCAGCGACGTCAAGGGAGCCGATCCGGCGACCTACTCGGCAGCCGAGTGCTGGGTCACCGCGCCCTAGGCGCTCTCGTCCAGCACGCTGAAGAGTCGTGGGTCGTTGGAGGCGATCCCGTTGACTCCCATCGCCGCGAACCGTGCGATGTCTGCCGCATGGTCGACGGTCCATACGTACAGCTCGCCGCCCGCGTCGTGTACCTGCTCGACGAAGTAGGGGGTGACGAGGCTCTGGTGGGACATGCAGGCGTCGATGCCACCTGCCCGGATGGCGCGCGCGATCAACTTCGGTACGCGGCGCCTCAGCACCATCAGCGTGCCCACCGCGACCGGCCTCGTGGCCCAGTGCTCGGCCCAGTTGCGCTTGACCTTGGGCACCGAGAGGCCGAGCTTCGCTGAGCTCGAAGCCTGGCGTATCAGCGGCAGTGACTCGACCTCCATCGTCGAAATCAGCGAGCGAGACTCGAGGTCGTACTCGCGCAGCAGCTCCACCACCTGCCGCTCGAAGCCGCGCAGCTTGAGATCGACGTTGAAGCGCACGCCCGAGAAACGCTCGCCGGCAAGATGGGCGAGACCGTCGGCGAGCGGCACCGTGCCCGGAGCAGTGATCGCATTGAAGTCGTGGGCCAGCATCAGCGCGCCCGTGCCGTCGCGCTGGGTGGAGAGCACGTCGAACTCGATCAGGTCGACGCCGCACTCCAGCGCCGTGTCGAACGACTCGAGCGAATTTCCGCGAACGATCGCGTCGGCGCCCTTGTGGCCGATTCGCAGCGTGCTGGTCTTGGCTGGCTCGGCGGCTAGCTCTGGCAAGTCGGGCACCAGTAGGTCATTCGATTCTCGTCACCCTGACGCCGCTCGCGGACGCGATCACTTCCGCATCGCTTGCACGGGCGGCCCGTGCGGTTGTAGACCCAGATGTCGCGCTCGTGTGACCCCGTCTCTGCTGAAACCTGCATCCGGGGCCGGGCGTTCTCCAGTACGGCCGTGAGCTCCTGGTCGCTGATGTCGGTCAAATGACGCCAGGGGTTGATCGACGCACCGAAGCAGCTCTCGCTCTTCCAGATGTTGCCGAGGCCGGCCACGTTGCGCTGATCGAGCAGTGCGTCCCCGAGTTCGCGGCCCTGGTGGTCGCGCCTCAGCCGGGCAACGACTGCAGCTGGGTCGAACGCAGGCGCCAGCACATCGGGCCCGAGCTGGGCTAGGTGGCGATCTGATCGCCTGCGCAGCTCGGTCATGAGCTCGAGCACGGGGCCGTCGAACTGCACGACCGTTCGGTCGCCCCGCTTGATCGTGAGCCACGCTCGCCGCGGAGCCCTGCGCCAACGGTCGCCATCGCGGTAGACGTGCCACGCACCGGTCATCCGTAGGTGCGAGTGGATCACCAGGCCGCCCTCGAAGTGAATGAACAGGTGCTTGCCGTGCGCGTCGATCGACTTGATTGCCCGGCCTTCGAGGCGCTGGACCCAACGGTCCCGACCGAAGCGGGGATGAGGCGTCTCGATCGAGTCCGGGACGGTTCCCGGCGGCACGACAGCACTGATCCGGCGTACCGCGTTGTGGATCGTGTCGCCCTCGGGCATCAGCTCTGAGCGTAGGGCTGTTGACAACTGTTCCGAACACTGGAACACTGAAGACGTGGCAACGCCGATCCGCAGTACGTCGCTCCCCGACCAGCTCTTCGATCGCCTCCTCAGCGACATTGTTGAGGGCCGCTACGCCGCGGGCGACAGGCTCCCGTCGCAGCGCACGCTCGCGGCGGAGTACGGCGTCAACATGGCGTCTCTACGCGCCGCGATCGATCGGCTCGCGCAGCTGCGGCTGGTTGAAGTGAGGCAGGGGGAGCCGATGCGTGTTGCTGACTGGCGCACCACGGGCGGGCTGGAGGTTGTCGCTCACGCGGCAATGTCCGAACCGACCCTGATCGCCGCGGTGTTCGAGGCCCGCGCGTTGCTGCTCCGCGAGGCCGCATCGCTCGCGGCTGAGCGCGCCGACGACGCCTCGCGCAAAGAGATCATGCGCCTCGCCGACGCATTCGCGGCGGCTACGGCCGGGCAGGAGCGCCAGGCGCTCGACCTCGCCTTCATGGGTGCGGTGATCGAGGCGGCGGGCAACCTCGTATTCACGCTCATCCTCAACTCCATGCGCGCGGGCTACCTCGCCCGCGGGGGCGACTTTCAGGCGATGGTGTCGGCGGACGCAAACCTCGACGCTCATTACGTCAAGGTCGCCCGGGCGATCGCTGCAGGCAAGCCAGCTCAGGCCGGGCGGGCCATGGACTCGCTCACGACCGCGCAGCTCACCGCACTGATCGCAGGCGAGGGCTGATCCCATGCGTTGGAGTCGCCGTGAGCAGCGCATCTTTTCGTGCCTGGCAGACACGCTCCTGGCGCCGCAGGCCCCGCTACCTGCGGTCGACGAGACCGACGCAGTCCAGGCGTTCGGCGAGTGGCTGTCGCGATTCTCGTTGCCTGCCCAGCTCGGGCTCCGGGCGACGCTCGTAACGATCGAGCTTGCGCCACGCCTCAAAGGGCGGCCCTGGCACTCGCTTTCGCCGGCCGAACGACT
>CAZLKZ010000062.1:0-7288 GCA_964560235.1 uncultured Conexibacter sp.
GGTTCGTGTCGGTCGGCGGCGGCTCGGTTATCGACACGGCGAAGGTCGCGAACCTGCTGACCTCGCACCCGGCGCCGCTGCTGGACTACGTGAACGCGCCCGTCGGACAAGGACTCAAGCCTCCATCGCCGCTTCTCCCGCACCTTGCCATGCCCACGACGTCCGGCACGGGCTCGGAGGCGACGACGGTCGCTGTCCTCGACCTTCCGGAGCTCGGTATCAAATCGGGCATCTCCCACCGCTACATGCGGCCCTCGCAGGCGATCGTCGACCCCGAGCTGACCCGCACGCTGCCAGCGGAGGTCACAAGCTCGGTCGGACTCGATGTGGTGTGCCACGCCGCCGAGTCGCTTCTATCGCGCCCGTTCGACAGTAAGCCCGCCGCGGCAAGCCCGGACGACCGTCCTCCTTACCAGGGGTCGAATCCTGTCGCTGACGTGTGGTCGGCAAAGGCTCTTGAGTTCGGTGGCCGCTACCTGCGGCGCGCCGTGCAAGACCCCGACGACGTCGAGGCCCGCGGCTTCATGATGCTCGCCGCGACCATGGCTGGAGTCGGCTTCGGTTCAGCCGGGGTACACATCCCTCATGCGATCGCCTACCCCGTCGCAGGGCTCAAGCACGTGTACGAGCCGCCCGGGTATCCGAAGGACCACCCGTTCGTACCTCACGGGCACTCGGTGATCGTCAGCGCCCCTGCCGCCTTCCGGTTCACCTACGACGCCATGCCCGCCAAACACGAGCTGGTGGCCGGGCTGCTGGGCTCCGAGCGCACCGGGCCAGAAGCGCTGCCCGCTGCGCTGGTGGAGCTCATGCGTGACGTCGGGGCACCCAGCGGCATCGCCGAGCTGGGCTACAGCGAGTCCGACGTTGACGCGATCGTTGACGGCGCGCTCAAGCAGCAGCGGCTGCTCACCATCGCTCCCGTAGAGCCGACCGCCGACGACCTGCGCGAGATCGTCAAGGCGTCACTGGCGAACTGGTGAGCGAGCTCGCCGAGCGCTTGGCGGCGGCCGGATTCGTCGCGCCAGGCGAGGAAGCAGCGGAGCTGATCGCGGCGGCACAAGGAGAAGACGACCTACTGGAAGAGCTCGTGGCGCGCCGGCTCACAGGCGAGCCGCTTGCCTGGATCACGGGCACCGTGAGCTTCTGCGGGCTGACGATCGGCGTTACCCCGGGTGTTTACGTGCCGCGCTGGCACAGCGAGGCATTGGCGGAGTACGCGGCGGCCGCGCTCCCGCCGGGCGGCGTCGCGATCGACGTATGCACGGGCTCCGGGGCGATCGCCTCCGTGCTCGGCGCGCGTCGCCCTGAAGCCCGCGTCGTTGCAACAGACATCGACCCCGATGCCGTCCGCTGCGCCGGAAGCAACGGCGTCGAGGCATACGAGGGTGATCTGTTCGCGCCTGCACCCCAAGAGTTGCGCGGCAGGGTCGACGTGGTGACGGGTGTTGTCCCCTATGTGCCGACGGCTGAGCTGACCTACCTGCAGCGCGACACGTTCACGTTCGAGGGCACGCTCGGGTACCACGGCGGTCAGGACGGGCTGGAGGTCTTCAGAAAGTGCGCAGAGGAGGCACGCAGGTGGCTCAAGCCTGACGGCACGATTGCGTTGGAGGTTGGGGGAGGGCAGGAGGCCACGGCCTCCGAGTTGTTCGAACAGCTCGGATACACGCGAACCGCGGTTATCCGCGACGACGAAGGCAACGTCCGCGGCATTTCGGCCCGTTCGGTCGGTTGATCGCTCCCGGTTGACGCGCGGCGGCGACCGACCGGTTCGTAGGATGGAGCGCGATGCAGGTCACGCTCCCTGACGGCAAGGTCCTCGATCTCAACGAAGGCGCCACCGGCGCCGACGCGGCGGCTGCGATCGGTCCCGGCCTCGCCAAGGCCGCGCTCGCCGTCAAAGCCGACGGTGAGGTGCTGGACCTCGCCCGCCCGCTTCCCGACGGCGCGGCGCTCGAGATCATCACCGATCGCTCGGGCCAGGATGCGCTCGACCTGATCCGGCACGACTGCGCGCACGTGCTCGCCGCTGCCGTGCTGGAGCTGTATCCGGGCGTGAAGATCTCGATCGGCCCTGCGATCGAGAACGGCTTCTACTACGACTTCGAATTCCCCGAGGGCGTTTCGATCAACGAGGACGACTTCCCGGCGATCGAGGCCAAGATGGCCGAGCACGTCAAGGCCGACGAGAGCTTCGAGCGCGCTGTGATCTCGCCTGCGGAGGCGATCGAGCGCTTCAAGGACAAGCAGCAGGACTACAAGGTCGAGCTGATCGAGGATCTCGTCGCGGCCGATCCGGGCCTCGAGACGGTCAGCCTCTACACGAACGGCCCGTTCACGGATCTGTGCCGTGGGCCGCACGCCGACGGCACAAGCCGCATCGGCGCATTCAAGCTGCAGTCGGTCGCCGGGGCCTACTGGCGCGGCAACGCCGACAACACGATGCTCACGCGCATCTACGGCACCGCCTTCTTCAAGAAGAAGGAGCTCGATGCGTACCTGGAGCTGCTGGAGGAGGCGCGTGCACGCGACCACCGCAAGCTCGGCAAAGAACTCGACCTGTTCATGTTCTCCGAACTGTCACCCGGCATGCCTTTCTGGCAGCCGAACGGCATGGCGGTCTGGAACGAGCTGACCAAGGTCTGGCGGACCGAGAACGCGCGTCGCGGCTACAGCGAGGTCAAGACGCCGATTCTCTTCGACGTGGAGCTGTTCAAGCAGTCAGGGCACTGGCAGAACTACCGCGAGAACATGTACTTCACCGAGGTCGAGGAGCGGCCAATGGGTCTCAAGCCCATGAACTGCCCCGGACACACACAGCTGTACAAGTCCGAGCGCCGCTCATACCGCGACCTGCCGATCAGATACTCCGAGCAGGGCCTCGTCCACCGCCACGAGCCGTCCGGCACGCTGCACGGCCTGATGCGCGTACGTCACATCACCCAGGACGACGCCCACATCTTCTGCACCGAGGAACAGATCCAGGACGAGGTCAAAGAGGTGCTCGACTTCGGCTTCGCGCTCTACGAGCTGTTCGGCTTCGAGCCGGTGCTCGAACTGTCGACCCGTCCGGAGAAGCGCGTCGGTAGCGACGAGACCTGGGACCACGCCGAAGGTGCTCTGCGTGCTGCGCTCGATGCGGCCGGCCTCGAGTACCAGCTCAATGAGGGAGACGGTGCGTTCTACGGGCCGAAGATCGACCTGCACATGCGCGACTCACTCGGGCGCTCCTGGCAGCTCGGCACCTGCCAGCTCGACTACTCGATGCCCGAGCTGTTCGACCTCACCTACACCGGCGCCGACAACGCCGAGCACCGCCCGGTGATGATCCATCGCGCGCTCCTCGGCTCGTTCGAGCGCTTCATCGGCATCCTCACCGAGCACTACGCGGGCGAGTTCCCATTCTGGCTCACGCCGGTCCAGGGGATCGCGCTCACGATCGCCGACCGCCACGAGGCGGCCGCACAGTCGGCGGTCGATCGCCTGCGCGACGCCGGACTGCGCGTCGAGCTCGATGCACGCACCGAATCGATCGGTCGCAAGATCCGCGAGGCGGAGTTGCGGAAGATCCCGTACATCTTCGTGGTCGGGGACCGCGAGGCCGAGGACGACGCAGTCAGCGTGCGCCGGCATGGCGGGGAGGACGAGGGCTCGATCGCCGTTGACGAACTCGTCTCCCGGCTCGTGGGCGAAGCAAAGCCAGCGCCCGCCTAGCCAACGGCTATGCCGTGCGTATACTGCGAACCGTTGACTTTCTCCATGACTGAAGGCCGCGCACAGACCAAGATGCGCGGAAACCACGCCTAGTGCCGGTCCCGCGCAGGTTCGACCGGCGGATGCCGGAGCGCGATAACACGCGCATCAACGAGCGGATTCGCGTACCTGAGGTGCGTGTAATCGCCGAGGACGGCTCTCAGATCGGTGTGATGAAGACCGACGAGGCGCTGCGCTACGCGCAGGATCGCGACCTCGATCTGGTCGAAGTCGCCGCGCAGGCCAAGCCGCCTGTGTGCCGTGTGCTCGACTACTCGAAGTACAAGTACGAGCAGGCGCAGAAGGCCAAGGCTGCCAAGAAGCACCAGACGCAGATCAACGTCCGCGAGATCAAGTTCCGGCCGAAGATCGCCGAGCACGACTACTCGACCAAGAAGGGTCACGTAGAGCGCTTCCTGCGCCACAAGGACAAGGTCAAGGTCACGATCATGTTCCGCGGTCGCGAAATCACGCACCCGGAGCTTGGGCGCAAGATTCTCGAGCGGCTAGCCGCAGAGCTCGAGGACATCGGCACCGTCGAGCAGTTCCCGAACCTCGAGGGCAAGAACATGACGATGCTGCTCGGGCCGTCGAAGGCCGTGCTGAACGGCACGATCGACAAGGTGCTCGAGGAGAAGGCCCGGCTTGCCGAGCAGGCTGCGGAGGCTGAAGCCGCTGAGGCAGAGGCGGCCGCAGAAGGCGCCGACTCGGGCAGCGAAGTCTCCGAGGCACCGGTGCAAGCGGAAGCTACGGCGGACGAGCCAGCAGATGAGCCCGCCGAAGAGCCTGCGGACGACGCGGACGACGCGCCGGCCGACGAAGACGCCTAGTTCAGCTCGGTAGTCCAGCCAGCGGGGGCGGAGTACGTGAGTACTCGGCCGCCAGCGCGTGCATCCGCTCGCCGGACGCACGCCAGCCCTTGACGTCTTCAGTGGCGATCAGCTTGCGTTTCGTGCTGCTCACGACTCGGGACACCTCGATCGTCCACGGCACCCCGAAAAGGGTCCGTGCGAACACGATCAGCGGCAGCAACAGCAGCAGCAAGAAGAGCTCTGAAAGCAGCAGGATGAGGACGAGCAGGAACGGCAGCAGGACGATCGCTGCGATCGCGAGTCCGATGCCTCCGGTGTCAAAGAAGTCGAGGAAGTCCCACCCGGCGTCGGGGGTGGAATCACCAAGCTTGTCGGCCCGGATCCGCCGCTTCCACGGCAGCCAACGCCTGCGAATGACGATCTCTTGCCCGCCTGTGTCAGTGACTCGCACGGCGCGAGATTAGGCGAAATCGGGGTAGCGCTCCGGTTTTGGCATACTGCTGCGTTCCGCCATGCCGAAGATGAAGACCCACTCGGGCGCCAAGAAGCGCTTTAAGTTGACCGCGAAGGGCAAAGTTAAGGCCCGTCACGGCAACACCAGCCACATCCTTGAGAAGAAGTCGCCGAAGCGCAAGCGTCGCCTCGGTAACGACTTCACGCTCGCCAAGGTCGATGAGCCCCGGGTGAAGGTCATGCTGGGAGCAAAGAAGAAATGACACGCGTCAAGCGGTCCGTTGCCGCGCGCAAGAAGCGCAAGAAGACTCTCGAGCTCACCAAGGGTTTCCGTGGTGAGGCCAACTCGAACTACAAGCGCGCGAAGGAGGCCTTGACCAAGGCCGACACCTACGCGTACCGCGACCGCCGTAACCGCAAGCGCGACTTCCGTCGCCTGTGGATCACGCGTATCAACGCTGCTGCACGTCAGAACGGTCTGACCTACGGCCAGTTCATGCACGGCCTCAAGCTGGCCGGCATCGAGCTCGACCGCAAGGTGCTCGCCGACATCGCCGTGCGCGATCCGGAGACTTTCCGCCGATTTGCAGAGGCCGCCCAGGAGGCGTCGAAGACCGCCGCGTAAGCGACTGTCACCGACGCAGGCCTCCTAGGGCGCCACTCTCCGGAGTAGGCGCCCTTTTTCGTTTATGACCAACCATCAGACAATCCACGGCCCGCGAGTTCGGCCCCGCCGAACTCGCAATGGTCAGAGGCAAAGCCGATGACCACGATTTCTTCCGCCACCAACCCACTCATCAAGGAGATCCGCCGGATCCAGGCGCGGAAGGCCCCTGGCCTGTTCGTCGCCGAGGGCGAAGATCTGATCTTCGAGGCCGCGGCGCAGGGCTGGAAGCCGCGGCACCACCTGCGGGCGGGTGTCGACGTTGATCCTGCCGTGCTCGCGAAGGTGTCGGCGCTGGGCTCGGGTACCCGCGAGCTGGCCATCTACGAGGAGCGGTGGGCCGAGCCAACGGGTCCGCTCAGCGTTGCGCTCTGGGGCATCAAGGACCCGGGCAACGTCGGAACGGTGCTGCGGAGCGCCTTTGCGTTCGGGGCCAGTTCAGTGGTGCTCGGCCCCGAGACCGCCGATCCGTACGGCGCGAAGGCAGTGCGTGCGTCGATGGGCGCCATCTTTGCGGTGCCTGTGGCTCGGGTGTCGTCTGTCAGCGAGCTCCACGGCACAACCGTCGCTCTTGCGGCGCGCACCGGAGAGGTCCTGAGTGGCCCCGTCGACGGCGCAGTGACGATCGTGGTGGGCTCCGAGCGGGAAGGGCTGCCCGAGGACGTGGCGAACGGGTGCACGAAGTCCATGCACATCCCGATCGAGAACGAATCGCTCAACGCCGCGATGGCGGCGACCCTTGCCCTGTATGAACTCTCTAGGGTGGCGAACGGCTGATGCTGGACCGGATTCAAACGCTTGAACAGGAGGGGCTCGCGGCGATTGCCCAGGCGACCACCGTCGCCGAGCTCGAGGACGTGCGCGTGGCGCTGCTCGGGCGCAAGGCCGAGCTGCCGAACCTGCTCCGCGGAGTCGCCGACCTGGCGCCCGAGGAGCGGGGTGCCGTCGGCAAGCGTGCGAACGTGGCGCGGCAGGCGCTGGAGCAGTCGCTGACCGACTCGCGCGACCGCCTCGAGCAGGGCGAGCTCGACTCGCGGCTCGCCGCAGATCTCGTCGACGTGACGCTTCCGGGCACGCCGCCGTCACCTGTCGGCCGGCGTCATCTCATCACTCAGACGATCCGTGAGATCGAAGACGTGTTCGTCGGCCTCGGGTTCACCGTGCTGGAAGGCCGCGAGGTCGAATCGACCCACTACAACTTCGACGCGCTCAACCACAGCGTCACGCACCCCGCGCGCGATCGCAGCGACACCTTCTACGTGCACGACCAGATGGTGCTGCGTACGCACACGTCTCCGATGCAGATCCGCGCGATGGAAGCTCATCCGCCGCCGCTCTACGTCGTGATTCCTGGACGGGTGTATCGGCGCGACAGCGACGCGACGCATACGCCGCAGTTCCATCAGGTCGAGGGCCTCGCCGTCGACTCCGACATAACGCTCGCCGACCTCAAGGGCACGCTCTTGGAGTTCAGCCGCGCGATCTTCGGCGACGAGCGCGACGTGCGGCTGCGCGGCCACTTCTTCCCGTTTACCGAGCCGAGCGTTGAGGTCGACGTGTCTTGCTTCGCCTGCAAGGGCGGCTGGATCGGTACCGACCGCTG
>CAZLKZ010000063.1:0-7251 GCA_964560235.1 uncultured Conexibacter sp.
GCAGTAGCCTCCTGCGCGATGGCGGACGCGGACTCGAGAACCGGCACGACCTACATCAGCCGGGAGGTGGGGGAATGGCTCGCCCAGCTCCACGCTCCGCAGGACGATGGCCTGCGGCAGGCATACGACGCGCCCGGTGTCCACGGAATCCCCGCGATCCAGGTCGGGCAGTCCGAGGGCAAGCTCCTGACGCTGCTGATGCAGCTGATCGGCGCACGCCGCATAGTGGAGGTCGGGACGCTCGCCGGTTATTCGACCATTTGCCTCGCGCGTGCTCTGCCGGCCGATGGCCAGCTGTGGACGATCGAGGTGGATGAGGAGCACGCGCAGATCGCGGCGACCAACATCACGGCGGCCGGGCTCGGCGACGTCGTGACGGTGCTCGTCGGTGACGCGGTGCAGACACTGGAGAGCCTCGACACAGGCGGACCGGTCGACGCGGTGTTCATCGACGCCGACAAGGAGAACTACCCGGCCTACGGGCGCTGGGCGCGCGACCACGTGCGGCCGGGCGGCCTGCTGCTGGGCGACAACAGCGCGCTGTTCGGGCGCCTGCTGAGCGATGACGACCGCGCCGCCCCGATGCAGCAGTTCCACAGGGAGGCCGTGCAGGCCTTCGACACGGTCAACATCCCGACCCCCGACGGCCTGCTGCTCGGAATCCGCCGGGACGCCTGAAACAGCCGCGAGCGCAGCGCCCGGCAAAGTGAGCGAACCAGACCTCAGCGTCGTGATGCCGATGCACAACGCCGAGCCGTGGGTGGGCGAGGCGATTCAAAGCGTGCTCGACAACGCAGACCGTCTGCTGGAGGTGCTCGTCGTTGACGACGGCTCGACCGACGGGGGCGCCGGCGTCGCGCGTGCCTTTGGGCCTCCGGTTCGCGTCATCGAGCAGGCCAATCGCGGACCGGCCGCCGCGCGCAACGTGGCGATAGCGCAGGCGCGCGGCGATCTGGTCGGCTTCTTGGACGCCGACGACGTTTGGTCGGCCGGCTCACCAGACCGGCGGATCGAAATGATCCTCCAAGGAGAGGGGGAGATCGCAGTCGGACTCGTGCAGCCGACGACGACCGACCTTCAGAGTTGGGGAGAGCCAAAACGAGGGGTGCTGACCGCCGCGACGGTGGCGCGTAGGTCGGTCTTCACCGAGCATGGAGGGTTCGACGAGTCGCGGCTCCACGGCGAGGATGTCGATTGGATGCAGCGCATGCGCGAGATCGGTGTGAGGACCGTTCAGATCGACGAGGTCGGGGGCCTCTACCGGCGCCGTGAAGGGTCTTTGACACGTGAGCGCGAAGCCAACCGCAAGGCAATCGCCGAGGTGATTCACGCCTCGCTCAAGCGTCGTGGTTTGACGTGACCCCGAACGACGCGTGGGTCCCATACCCTTCGCCGCTGTGACGAAGATCGACAGCACGACGTCCTACAAGCCCCGGCGCCCGGACGTGATCGACGAGCAGTTCGAAGGGGAGGCGGTCGTCGTCAACCTCGACACCGGCGTGTACTACGCGTTCAACCCGGTGGCCAGCGCTATCTGGGCTGGCTTCGCCGAGGGGCGCAGCGCGTCAACGGTGGCCGCATCGCTTGGTCTGGATCCGGCAACGACACTGACCTTCACGCAGCAGCTGCTCGAAGAGCAGCTGCTCGAAGAGGCGGAGGGGGACGCCGGTCAGTTCGCATCCGAGACGGAGCCGCCCGAAGATGGGCCGGTGCTGCAGAGGTTCACCGACATGCAGGACCTGTTGATGCTCGATCCGATCCATGACATCGCGCTCGACGGTGACGGCTGGCCGGTAGCGTCCGCGTCCGAGACGTGAGCGCGGGCGCGCATAGCTACGCCGAGCAGGTCCGTGATGCCGCCGTCGAGGCGGCCTCGCGTTCTCAGGTGACGACGATCGACACCGCGCCCGCCGGGGTGCCGGTCCGGATTCATCTCGTCGGCAAGGCGCTCGCCGAGGAGCTGGCGCCGGGTGTGCTCGCCTCACCCGACAGAGCCGATCAGCCGGTGATCGAGCTGTGGGCCGTAGACCGTGCTGGAAGCGGCTGCGTCCCTCCGCCGCCGCCGTGGTCAACCAGCGACTATCTGCAGGGCAACGCAGTCGCAGGTTGGACCGAGCAGCCACGACTTGCCATCTTCGATCATGAGCACGCGACGCTCTCGATCGCCGATACCGACGCCGGCATCGGTGTCTACTGGCTTCGAGATGTCGCCGGCATTGCTCCATGGGACGGCGGCGCGCCGCTTCAGTCGCTGTTGCGCTGGACGCTCGCCCGGCACGGTGCGCATCTGCTGCACGCCGCGGTGGTCGGGACCGACGATGGCGGTGTGCTGCTCGCCGGCGCCGGCGGTAGCGGCAAGTCGACAAGCGCGCTGGCGGCGCTGAGCGCAGGCATGCGGTTCGTCGCCGACGACTACTGCCTCGTCCGTGTTGGGCGGCAGCCGACGGCACATCCGATCTTCGCGATCGCCAAGGCACACGCCGACTCGTTGGCGCTCGTCGGCGGGCTCGACGAGCGCGTTCACGGCGCGCGGCTCGACTGGCGCGGGAAGGCGCGGCTGCAGATCGCGGACATCGTGACGCACGAGTTGCCGCTGCGCGCGGTCGTGCTGCCGAGAGTTGCCGAGCGAACCGGCCCGCTGACGCGGGTCGCGACGACCGCCGCGTTGCGCGAGGTCGCGGTATCGACGGTCTTCCAGCTTGCAGGTGATCAAGCGACGACCCTCGCTGCCCTGCGAGCGCTCACGTCACAGCTGCCCGTGTTCTCGCTCGAGGTCGGACCTGACCTGCCGCGCGTGATCGACCGGCTGACCGAGGCCGCCAACGGATCGGTTGCGGTTGCATGAGCGCTGACCTGACCGTCGTCATGCCACTTCACAACGGCGCTGCCCTGGTCGGAGAGGCGATCGAGAGCGTGCTCGCCAATGCCGACGGCCTGCTCGAGCTGCTGGTCGTCGACGATGCGTCGACAGACGACGGCGCGCAGATCGCCGCCGGCTTCGGCGACCCGGTACGGGTGATCGCACACGACCGTCAGCGTGGCCCGGCAGTCGCCCGCAACACGGCCATCCGCCAGGCACGCGGTGAGCTGATCGGGTTCCTCGACGCCGACGACATCTGGATCGCTGGGAGCCCCGACCCGCGACGAGCCGCGTTCGCGGACAGCGCGGTGCTGGCTGTAGGCGCCCGGGTGCAGCCGGTCGTCGGCGATCCTCCGGTGCCGTTTCGACACCCTTTCGGGATCCAGGTCGCCGCGATCTGGGCGCGGCCCGAGGCGTTCGCCCTGCACGGCCTGTTCGACGAGCGGCGGACGTACGGCGAGGACGTCGACTGGATGATGAGACTCCGGGAGGCAAACGCCATGACCTCCTCGATTCACGATGTCGTCGCGCATTACCGCGTACGTCCCGGCTCGCTGATGCGTGACCGAAGGCAGGCCCAGTTGGGCACGCTCGAGGCGATCCGCTCCTCGCTGCGGCGACGGTCCGGGCAGGCGATGGAGGCCGGCGGTGAGCCCTGATCTCACGGTGATCGTGCCGCTCTACAACGGGGAGTGCCACGTCGAGGCGGCTCTGAACTCGGTGGTCGAGAACGCTGAGCGGCTGCTGGAGGTGATCGTCGTTGACGATGGGTCGACCGATGGGGGGCCCGAGATCGTGCGTCGGCTCGGCGACCCGGTGTGGCTGATCGAGCAGGAGAACGCGGGTGTCTCGGCGGCCCGCAACGCCGCGTTGCAGGCCGCCCGCGGCGAGCTGATTGCATTTCTCGACCACGACGATCTCTGGGCCGCGCCGACGCCCGACCCGCGGCGCGCGATACTTGAGCGACCCGGCGTCGATGCGGTGCTCGGGCGCGTGCAGCCCGTTGCGGGCGACGACCTCCAGCCGATCGGTGAGCCGCTCAGCGGAGTGCAGCTTGGCGCGCTGCTCGCACCCCGCGAGCTGCTGCTGGAGCACGGCGGCTTCGACCGGGAGATGCGCTTCAGCGAGGATCTCGACCTAATCCTGCGGATGCGGGATGCGGGCGTCCGGATCGAGCTGATTCCCGACGTAACCGTGCTCTACCGCCAGCATGGAATGTCGGCGACTCGAAACCGCGAAGCCGACCGCGCTGGCATTGTCAGCGCGATCAGGTCGTCGCTCGTGCGAAGGGACGCGACGTGATCGCCGTCGTCATCGGAGTCCGCAACCAGGCCGCGTACCTCGGGGAGGCGCTCGACAGCGTCGCCGGGCAGACCATGCCCGCTTCCAAGGTCGTCGTCGTTGACGACGCGTCGACCGACGCGACGGCGGAGGTCGCGAAGGAACGCGGTGTCACCGTGATCTCCCTGCCGGAGCGACAGGGCCCGAAGACGGCGCGCTTGATCGGAGCGCAGCGAGCGACCGCGCCGTGGCTCGTGTTCCTCGACGGCGACGACCGTCTACGGCCTCGGCACCACGAGCTGTTGCTCGGCGCGGCCGAGAGCGCTCAAGTTGACGCCGCATACGGGATGGTCGCCGAGTTTGCCGATGCAGCTGTCCTCGACGCCGGACGGTTCGAGGTCAGGACCGAGCCGCGGCTCGTACCACTGACCGGCTCATGCGTCGTGCGGCGTGAGCTCTACTTCGAGGCGATGAAGGCCGATCCCGACCCCAGCGGACACGACTGGTTCCCGGTCGCTGATCGCATCAAGTCGCTGGCACAGGTCGACGAGCAGGTGCTGGAGCGGAGGATCCACGGGGAGAACCGCACGATCACCGAGCGTGAGCAGGTCCACGCGGCCTACCTCGCGGCGGCTCGTGCCGCGATCGTGCGAAGGCAGACCGAGCGTCGGTCATGAGCGCGGCCGCGCGGATGTTGCCCGCTAGCCACCATCGGCTGCTGCTGGAAGCCGCGCTCTCGATCGACCCTGAGCGCGCACGGGGCGCCCGTGAGACGTGGACGGCGCAGGTCGACCTCGACAAGCTCGACTTCGGCTCGCTCCAGTTGCTGCCGCTGCTTGCCGCTCGCGATGAGCCGATCCCCGACGAAGAGCTCGCACGGCAGGTGCATCACGTCGTGCGGTTCACCTGGCTGCGCTCGCAGCTGCTCGGGCGCCGCGTCGCCCCGGTGGTGGCAGCGCTCGACGAGGCCGGCCTGCAGCCGATGTTGAGCAAGGGGGCTGCGCTCGTCAACGCGCACCGGATGCCGCAGAAGCTGCGCCCGATGTTCGACGTCGATATCGCGGTGCCGGTTGCGGGACTAGTGCAGGCAAACAACGTGTTGGCAGGGCTCGGCTTCAGCTCGGAGATCGGTCGGGGGATCGAGCTGCTTCCGGAGCGAATGGCATGCGACACGCACGCCGCTTCGTACACGGACGATGAGGGAACGAACATCGATCTCCATTGGCACCTGCTGCACACCGCGCGCAACGACGAGCTCGACGCGCGATTCCGCGCGCGCTCGGTCGAGTGCAAGCTCGCCGGCGTCGAATGTCGCGCGACAGGGCTGGAGGATTCGCTTGTCGTGACGATCTCGCACGGCACACGCTGGGCGCGCACAACCGCTGTGCGCTGGGTCGGTGACGTGGGGCTGATTCTGCGCGACAGCCACGAAGAGATCGACTGGGACCAGCTCGTACGGTCGGCGCGCGAGGTGCGGGTGAGCAGCCAGGTCGCCGATGGGCTCAGCTATGCCGGTGGGCTCGTCGGAATCGAACTCCCATCCAGCGTGTTGCACAGTCTCAAGCGTGCGCCGGTGCCGGTTGCCGTCAGGCTGAGGGACCGGCGCCCCGATGACCCGGCCGACGACGGTCCGCGGCCCGCCGGACGCGTGGGCGGGCTCGCCGAGGCCTACGAGGAGGACGTCGCGTGCACCGTGCCCCCCGGCGCCGAGACCGGTCCTTCCGACTTCGCCCGCTTCCTCGCGCGCCGCTGGGGTCTCGGCTCCGCACGCCAGGTCCCGGCACACGCGCTGTGGGTGGCCGCTGGCCGACCCTGGTGGCCGCGGAGCATGGTCCGGCCCCGGCTCACCGCTGACATGAGGGCATGGCTCGAGGGCTGGCCGTACTACGAGTTCGGCACCGAGCTGCGCTTCGACGACACCGGCGACGGCTACCAGCGCCTCGGGCCTGGCTGGTGGTACCCCGAGCCGCACGGAACGTGGACCCGCACCCACTGCGCACGCATCGTGCTGCCGCTCGCAGCCCATCCGCCCTACCCGCTGATCGAGCTGGAGTTGGAGCTCGCCGCATCGATCGCGCCGAAGCGGCCCGAGCAGCGAGTGACAATCGTGTTCGGCAACAAGCCGGTCGCGACCGTGACGCTCGACGAGCGCGTGCCCGGACAGAAGATTCATGCCCTCGTCCCCGCGAGCCAGCTCACCAAGGAGATGGTCGCCGTCGTCTCGATCATCTCCGACCCGGTGATGACGCCGGCCGACTCTCGGCTGAACAGCGACCTGCGCCAGATCGGCGTGGGCCTGAGGTCGCTGAGACTATTCAGCTAAGCGATCATCCCGGCAGCGACGGTGTCGTTGCTCGACTCGTCGATCAGGATGAAGGCGCCGGTGACGCGGTTCTCGCTGTACGGATCGGCGAGCAGCGGGCGGCGCGTGCGGATCTTGACCCGTGCGATGTCGTTGAGTGCCAGCTGGGCGGGCGCCGGGGCCCGCTCGAGCGTGTGGACGTCCACCACGTCGGTGATCTCGTCGACGACGGCGTCGGCGGTGTGGGTGAGGTGCTTGAGCAGCACGCGCGCGCCAGGCACGAGCGGGCGCTCGGAGAACCAGCACACGTCCGCGTCGATCTCGCGCGTCATCGTGACCTCGTCCTCGGCGTGCACGATCACGTCGCCGCGCGAGGCGTCCACGTCGTCGGTCAGCCGCACCGTCACCGACTGGGGCGGGAACGCCTGGTCGAGCTCGCCGCTGAGCGTGTCGATTGCGGCGACCGTCGTCTCGACGCCGGACGGCAGCACGCGCACCGCGTCGCCGGGGCGGATCACGCCGGAGGAGAGCTGACCGCCGTAGCCGCGGTAGTCGTTGCCGTCTGACCGGATCACGAGCTGCACGGGGAAGCGCAGATCGCTGAGGTTGCGCTCCTCACCGGGGTTCAGGCCTTCCAGGTGCTGCAGCAGGGTCGGCCCCTCGAACCACGCCAGCGCGTCGGACGCATCCACGACGTTGTCGCCCGTGAGTGCGCTGATCGGGATCGCGGTCACCTCCGGGGAGCCTGGGAGGTGCGGGCGGAACCCTTCGAACTCCTCGGCGATCTGCTCGAAGCGCTCCTGGGAGA
>CAZLKZ010000064.1:0-1607 GCA_964560235.1 uncultured Conexibacter sp.
CCTCAAGTGCAAGCCCGAGGTCCGGTGTCGACGCACCTAGCGGAAGTGTCGGTAGCCCCCCACACTTCTTGTAGGCGAAATCTTGCAGCTGGCCAAAGGTACTAGGGGTTGGACCCCCCGTGCAAGACCCTAACCACTACTGGGTACTGGATTCTCCGAATGCCTGAGCGTCATGGTCCGGCAATTGGACCTTGCTGCCTTCACACCAAGGGCAGGTCTTCTCGCTCAAGGAGCCACCGAGGTTCGACAGCACCACCCCCGTGCCGCGGCAAACGGTGCACTGCTTGGGGTCTTCAGGAGCCTCGGTGGGCGCCGCGTTGTCGCTCTGGTCTGACACTCGGCGCCGAGACTAGCGCCAAACGCACCCGTCGCTAGGCTGGCCGCGATGAAGGGAGCCGGTCGATACGCCCCCTCCCCGTCCGGACCACTGCATCTGGGCAACCTTCGGACCGCGATGCTCGCCTGGCTCTCGGCGCGATCGCAGGGCCTCGAATTCCACCTCCGGATCGACGATCTCGACCCTCAGCGATCGAAGATCGAACACGAGACTTCGGAGCTCGCAGACCTGTCAGCGCTTGGGCTCGACTTCGACGGCCCCGTACTGCGCCAGTCAGAGCGCGGCGACGCTTACGACACCGCGTTGGCGTCCCTTCGCGCGCAGGGTCTCCTTTACCGATGCTGGTGCACACGTGCCGAGATTGCCAGCGCGTCGACTGCGCCGCACGGCCCTAGCGCGGGCCGTTATCCCGGCACGTGCCGCGACCTGAGCGCCGATGAGATAGCGGCGCGGGAGGCGACCGGCCGCACGCCAAGTCTGCGAGTCGCGACCGGCAACGCGAGCGTGACGGTGCGAGATCGCTATCAAGGGACCGTCGACGTACAGCTCGACGACCCGGTCGTATGCCGCACGGACGGTGTTCACGCCTACCACCTGGCAACGGTCGTCGACGATGCGGCGCAGAGCGTGACCGAAGTCGTGCGAGGCGAAGACCTGCTCGCTGCTTCAGCGACACAGATGTGGCTGATCGAGCGGCTGGGCCTGCCTCAGCCCGAGTATGCCCACGTGCCGCTCGTGCTGGGCCCCGATGGGGCACGCCTGGCCAAGCGCGACGGAGCCGTAACGCTGGCCGAACGGCGCGCGCTGGGGGAAAGCACCGAACAAACGCTCGGCCTGATCGCCGCATCCCTGGGACTCGCGAGCCGTGGCGACAGCGTGACGGCACAATTGCTACTCGAACGATTCGACCCAGACTCGTTCACTCCGCCGCCCTCCGGCCCGCTGTGACGTAGAGCCCGGCTATTTTGGGCTGCCGGCACAGCCCGAAATGGCGGGAACTTGCAGCGGCGCGACCGGGCGGACGGGTACCGTCGTCGCCGATGAGCGACCAAGTCGCACATATCGCCGAGCGCGCACGCGAGGCCGGCCGCATAGGTCTCGACACCGAATTCATGGGAGAGGGCCGCTACCAGCCGTTGCTGTGCCTGGTGCAGATCGCGCTCCCCGACGGCGAGGTCTTTCTGCTCGACCCCGTCGAAGACGAGTTCGATCCCTCCCCTCTGGCCGAGATTCTCGGAGACCCTGAGATCGAGATCGTGCTCCACGCCGC
>CAZLKZ010000064.1:1707-7161 GCA_964560235.1 uncultured Conexibacter sp.
GCCAAGCGGCGACCATCGACCAAGGACAAGCTCTCCCAGGTGCGCGGCATCGGCGAGGCGACACTCCACAGGCGCGGTCAGTCCCTCATCGATGCAATCGCACGCGGCACTGAGCGCGAGCCGATCGAGATGGAGACGCCTAAGACGCCCCGTGGAGACAGCTCTGATGCGCCTCTCGTGGCGCTCGCCGAGGCCCTGGTGCGCACGCGAGCCAAAGAGGCCGGCGTCGCCTACGAGCTGCTGGCAACCAAGTCGGACCTGCAGAGGATCGTCGGCGCAGCAGGCGATCCCGATGCCGCAGCGCAGGTACGCACGCTGAACGGCTGGCGGCGTGAAGTGGTGGGCGACGAACTCCTGGACCTGCTCGCAGGCGGTCGTACGCTCAGGGTCGGCGCCGACGGCGCCCTCATCATCGAATAGCCGCCGGGACCGGCGCGAGCCAGGCCCGCAGCAGGCCTGCGATCTCTCCGATCGCCTCGTGTGCCGCGCTGCCAACACCGAGCATGTTGAAGAACCCGTGCACTTGGCTGTCGTAGCGGCTGAGCACAACCGTGTTGCCGGCCTCTGTGAGGGCCCGCGCGTATGCCTCCCCCTCGTCGCGCAGCGGATCAAATCCCGCCGTGATCACCAGCGCGGGCGGAAGGCCGGCCAGGTCGGCAGCCCGTAGTGGCGAGGCCGCCGCACGCTGATCACCAGACACAAGGAAGTGGTCGAGGAACCAGTCCATATCGGCTTTGGTGAGCACGAAGCCGCTCGCGAACATCCGCTCTGACTCGTAGGTCTCCACGAGGTCTGCGACCGGATAGATAAGGATCTGTGCGGCAGGCGTCTGCCCCCCGGCATCACGGGCACGCAGGGCGACCATTGCCGACAGATGCCCTCCAGCACTGTCACCGGCGACGATGACGCGCTCGGGCGTGGCCCCGAACTCCCCGGCACGCTCGACGACGTCGTAGAAGGCAGCCTCAGCGTCGTCTACAGCTGCCGGGAACCGGTGCTCCGGCGCCAACCGGTAGTCAACGCTGACAACCTGCATACCGGTCGCGTTCGCCAAGGCCCGGCAGGAGTTGTCATGCGATTCGATATCGCCGAGCACCCATCCGCCGCCATGGAAGTACACGATGACGCCGCCGCTTTCTGCGCGGGCGAGCGGGCGGTACACCCGTGCGTCGAGCGGCCCCGCCGCGCCAGACACACTGATGTTGATCGTCGCGGCTACCGCCACAGGCTTCCCGGCGACCGAACGGGCGCCGACCAGCATCATCTTGCGAGCCTGTGCGGGCGTGCCGCGATCCTCGCCCGTGATCCGCTTTATGCCGCCTTCGATCCTGGCAAGTAGCTGCGCGTTGAGATCGAGCTGCTGACCGTCGAGGACGATCGGGGGTCCGGCGAGCCGTCGCTTGACGGGCGCGGGAAGCGCGAACACCGTCGAGAGGAAGCCCCGCTGCACCTGGTCGATCAGCATTCGGCGATCGTAGACTCTGGATACCCCTATGGGGTATCATGAATGACATGGCAGACATCACGCTTGAGATCGAAGGGATGTCGTGCGCGAGCTGCGTCTCGCGCGTCGAGAAGGCGCTCAACGAAGTTGATGGTGTCGATGCAACCGTCAACCTCGCCACTCATAGCGCGCGAGCCAACGTGACTTCCGCAGAAGCAACGGCAGAGCGGCTGATCGCGGCCGTCGAGCAAGCCGGCTATCACGCACGCTTGCGAGGAGCGCAGGCGTCACAGGCACGGGCCGGCGTGAGCCTTGGTACCCGACTACTGGTGTCCGTTGCCCTCGCGCTGCCTGTCGTTGTGATCTCAATGGTGCCCTCGCTCCAGTGGGACAGCTGGCAATGGCCCGTCGCCGCGCTCGCCACCCCGGCTGCGCTGTGGGGTGGTTGGCCACTTCATCGTGGGGCAATCAAGTCGCTGCGCCACCGCGCCGCCACCATGGACACGCTGGTCAGCATCGGCATCCTCGCAGCGTGGTTGTGGTCGATGTACGCACTCGTCCTCGGCGACGCAGGGGATCCACAGATGCGGATGGCGTTCGAGCTGATCCCCGACCGGTCGGACGCGTCGATGCACCTGTACTTCGAGGTTGCGGCCGCGCTCCCCGTGTTCGTGCTCACCGGGCGCTGGCTTGAGCATCGCGCAACGGCATCCGCTGGTGACGCGCTACGTGCGCTTGCCGGCTTGCAGCCGGACACCGTCGCAGTCGTTGACTCCCCAACCTCGCTCGAACAGTCCGTGCCGATCGATGCGTTGCAGCGCGACATGCTCTTCGTCAGCCGCCCGGGTGAGCGCATCGCGACCGACGGCGAAGTGGTACTCGGCAACAGCGCCGTTGACGAGTCGATGCTCACCGGCGAGCCCGTGCCGGTTGACAAAGCTCCCGGCGACCACGTGACCGGCGGCACGATCACCTCCGACGGGCGCCTAGTGATCCGCGCAACCGCGGTCGGCAGCGACACACGCCTCAGCCAGATCACCCAACTGGTCGAGCAGGCGCAGGCCGGCAAGGCCGACGTGCAGCGGCTGGCCGACCGGATCGCTGCACGGTTCGTCCCGGCGATGCTGCTGGTCGCGCTCGGCACTCTGGTGGCGTGGCTACTTGCGGGCGAGCCCGCCGCGTTCGCGGTCTCTTGTGCCGTGGCCGTGCTCGTGATCGCCTGCCCGTGCGCCCTGGGCCTTGCGACCCCGACGGCGCTGATGGTGGGCACCGGCCGCGCGGCAGGCCTCGGCATTCTGATCCGCGGGCCCGAAGTGCTGGAGCAGAGCAGGCGGCTCGACACAGCGCTGCTCGACAAGACCGGCACCCTCACCACCGGGGAAATGAGCGTCAGCGGGATCCGGCCGTCTCCTGGCGTAACTGAGGACGAGTTGCTGTCAGTCGCAGCGGCAGTAGAGGCGGGGTCTGCGCACCCGATCGCGATCGCGATCCGGCGCACCGCTGAAGATCGCGCCCTGGAGGTCCCCGCGGCCCAGGGGTTCCGCGCCGTGCACGGAGTCGGGATGTCGGCGACCGTGGACGGGCGAGGAGCGGTACGTATCGGTAGGCAGGTCGCCCAATCCGGCGATCAGACAGCGACGCTCGTCGAAGTTGCCACCGACAGCGGGATGCTTGGCACGATCGCCCTCACCGACAAGCTCAAGCCAACCTCCCCCGCCGCGATCGCCGAACTGAAGGCCCTTGGCATCGAGCCGGTCTTGCTGAGCGGGGACCGTGAGGCGGTCGCCCGTCAGATCGCCAGCGAGGCCGGCATCGAGCGAGTGATCGCCGACGTCGCCCCAGAAGAGAAGGCAGCCGTGGTGAGTCAGCTCCAGCAGGCGGGGCAACAGGTCGCGATGGTCGGAGACGGAGTCAATGACGCACCCGCGCTGGCACAGGCCGACCTCGGCATCGCGGTCGGCGGCGGTTCAGACGCGGCCATCGCCGCTTCCGACCTCACGCTGGTCACCGGCGACCTGCGCGCCGCAGCCGATGGCGTGCGGCTGGCACGCCGCACACTGCGCACCATTCACCAGAACCTTGGCTGGGCGCTCGGGTACAACGTCGCGATGGTTCCGCTCGCGGCCCTCGGCCTGCTCAACCCGCTGCTCGCCGGCATCGCGATGGCGTTCTCGAGCGTCTCTGTCGTGACCAACTCACTCCGGCTCAAGTCCATCCCCCTCTCCCGCTAGGCAGTCAGATGACCCACGGATACGCCGCCGACCGCGACCGCCTACTCAAGCGCCTCAGACGAGTCGAGGGCCAAGTACGCGGCGTGCACAAGATGGTCGAGGACGACCGCTACTGCATCGACATCCTCACCCAAATCTCCGCCGCCCGCGCCGCCCTCGACAAAGTCGCACTCGACCTCCTCGAAGACCACACCCGCCACTGCGTCGCCGACGCCAAAGGCGCCGACAAAGAGGCCAAGCTCGCCGAACTCAACGCGGCGACCGCTCGCCTCCTTGGCCGTTAGCCGACGAAGTTCGCTAACGCGCTGAGATGAAGTTGCCGAGCCAGCAGGTATGGCGCGCGCTCAGGCACGGCGTTGTATGAGACCGGACGAGCGGCCAAGCGAGGTAGGTCTGCGTACAGCGGCGGGCATACCCGCACGCCAAGCGCCCGCGATCCCGTGAGCGCTACTTGATCGAATCGTAGACCTTGAACATCGGCATGTACATCGACACAACGATGAAGCCCACCATTCCGCCAACCAAGATGATCATGATCGGCTCGAGGATCGAGGTCAGCGACTTGACTGCTGCCGCAACCTGGTCCTCGTAGAACTCGGCGATCTTGGTCAGCATCGTGTCGAGTGCGCCTGTGTCCTCGCCCACGGAGACCATGTGGGTGACCATTCCGGGGAAGACAGGGCTCTCTTTGAGCGGATCGGCGATGGTGCCGCCAGCTCGGACGCTCTCGACGACGTTGTTCATCGCGTGCTCGACGACCCAGTTGCCTGAGGTCTGACCGGTGATCTCGATTGCCTGCATGAGCGGGACGCCCGCGGTGACGAGGCCCGACAGGGTGCGTGACCAACGGGCGATGGAGATCTTCTGCACGATGTCGCCGATACCCATCGGGACGCGGAGCTTGAAGGCATCCCACTTCTGACGGCCCGACTCAGAGGCCTTCCACTTCTTAAATCCGTAGAACCCGCCGATGCTCACACCGAATACCACGTACCAGTAGCTCTTGAGCGCGTTCGACATGCTGACCGTGAGCTGAGTGATCTTCGGTAGCTCACCTCCGAACGTGGTGAACACCCCCTCAAACACCGGCACGAGGAAGACCAGCAACGCCACCAGAACGATCAGCGAGAAGCTCAGCACCACGATCGGGTAGGTCATCGCTGACTTCACCTGTCGGCGCAGCGAGTCCGCTGCCTCGAGCTGATCGGCCACTCGCATCAGCGCCTGGTCGAGCATGCCGCCTGTCTCACCTGCTCGCGTCATTGCCACGAACAACTGGTTGAAGGTCTTGGGGTGCCGCTCGAGCGCGTCGGAGAGGCCGATACCGGCCTCGACGTCTTTGCGCACCTCGCCGAGCGTCTCGGCCAGGCTCTTGTTCTCCGTCTGCGACTCGAGGATGTAGAGCGCCCGGAGGATCGTCATGCCCGAGTTGACCATCGTGGCCAGCTGGCGGGTCATGATCGTGAGGTCGGCGGCCTTGTGACCACCCATGAACGGCAGGTTGATCTCTGCCGATCCACCCTTCTCGTCGATGTCGAGGACGATCAGTCCGCGGTTGCGAAGCTGATCGGCGACAGCCTGCTTCGTCTCTGCCTCGATCTCGCCGGCGGCTCGCGCCCCGGCTGAGTCCATCGCTTTGAAGGTGTAAGTCGCCATCGCTTATGCCACCGCCATCGCTCCGCCGCCGGCAAGGCGCCTGAGCTCTTCTGGGTTGGACGACCGCGCTTCTGCAAGCGCCATCGTGATCTTGCCCTGGCGCACCAGGGAGATGAGTGCCGT
>CAZLKZ010000065.1:0-6696 GCA_964560235.1 uncultured Conexibacter sp.
GGCGAGCGCACCGTCTTGCTGATCGACGAGATCGACAAGGCCGACATCGAGTTCCCCAACGATTTGCTCCAGGAGCTAGATCGGATGGAGTTCCACGTTCACGAGACGGGGGAGACGGTGCGTGCCGACGTACGGCCGATCGTGATCATCACCTCCAACAACGAGAAGGAGCTCCCAGACGCATTCCTGCGCCGCTGCTTCTTCCACTACATCCAGTTCCCCGACCTGGACACGCTGGAGCGGATCGTCGACGCGCACTACCCCGGCGTCAAGCGTGAGCTAGTGCAGGCCGCGCTCCGTGAGTTCTATGCACTGCGAGATGTTCAGGGCCTCAAGAAGCGCCCGTCAACCTCCGAGGCCCTCGACTGGATCCGGCTGCTCGCTGCCGAAGAGCGAGATCCGGCCGACCTCCAGGGCGTCCAGGACGGCCAGCTTCCACACCTCCATGGCGCGCTGCTCAAGAACGAGCTCGACATCGAACTGCTCGAGCGCGCGTTTCTCGGCAGGCGCTCCTTCTAAAGGCCTCCGCGGTGCTGCTCGGCTTCTTCCTCCAGCTACGCGCCGAGCGCATACCGGTGACGCTGCGCGAGCATCTCACGTTGATCGAGGCGCTCAGGGAGGGCGAGGCGGCCTTCGACGTAGACGCCTTCTACTACCTGTCGCGTGCCGCGCTGGTCAAAGACGAGCGCTACTTCGACCGCTTCGATCGCGTGTTCGCGAGCCACTTCAAGGGCCTCAACGCCGGCCTGACCGCCGAGGAGGTGCTCGCACGCGAGATCCCGGAAGAGTGGCTCCGCAGGCTCGCAGAGAAGCACCTCACCGATGAGGAGAAGGCACAGATCGAGGCACTCGGCGGCTTCGAGCAGCTGATGGAGACGCTGAAGGAGCGCCTACGCGAGCAGCAGAAGCGGCACCAGGGCGGGTCCAAATGGATCGGAACCGCAGGCACCTCGCCGTTCGGCGCGTACGGCTACAACCCGGAAGGCGTGCGGATCGGCCAGGACGAGTCACGGCATCGGCGCGCTGTGAAGGTCTGGGACAAGCGCGAGTACCGCGACTACGACTCAGACGTTGAGGTCAACACGCGCTCAATGAAGATCGCGCTGCGTCGTCTGCGCAGGTGGGCGCGGGAGGGGGCCGAGGAGGAACTCGACCTCGAGGAGACGATCGGCAGCACGGCCCGCAAGGGCTACATCGATGTCCACACCCGCCCGGAGCGCCGAAACGCCGTCAAGGTGCTGCTGCTGCTTGATGTGGGCGGCTCGATGGACGACCACGTCCACCTCGTCGATCAGCTGTTCAGCGCCGCGAGCTCGCAATTCGCGCACTTCGAGCACTACTACTTTCACAACTGCCTGTACGAGGCACTGTGGAAGCAGAGCGCGCGCCGGCACAGCGCTCCGATCGCCACGTGGGACGTGCTGCACAGGCTCGGCCCCGAGTGGCGCTGCATCTTTGTCGGTGACGCCGCGATGTCGCCCTACGAGCTTGTCCAGCCCGGCGGCGCGGTAGAGCACTGGAACGAGGAGCCTGGCCTGCTGTGGCTAGAGAGGGCCACCAGCCACTTCACGCACCACGCGTGGATCAACCCGGTGCCCGAGCGGTTTTGGGGCGGGACGCACTCCACGCAGCTCATCCATCAGGCGGTTGACGGTCAGATGTATCCGCTCACGCTCGGCGGCCTAGAGCGTGCGATGCGCGCCTTGACCTGATCAGGTCGCAATTACACCGGAAATGCGGTTGACTTCCGGGCATGCATCGCGCAAGGGGAGCGGTGGCGGTTGTCGGAGTGCTGGCGGGGGTCCTGATTACGCCAGCGGTGTCGTCTGCTGCCAAGACCTGTAAGAAGCCGGCCGAGGGGACGACCTGCAGCTTCACGATCGGTCCTGGAGATCTCGGACAGGTCGGCAAGAACCTCAAGCTGACCTTCTCGGTCCCCAAGGGCGTGAACCGCATCGACGCAGCATTCCCGAAGGGGGAGAGCCGCAAGATCGGGCTGGGCCTGTTCGATCAGCGCGGTAGCGGTTGGCAGTCACCGGGCTTCCGCGGAATCGCTGGAGAGGAGCGCAAGTCGGTGTTCGTGGGTACGCAGGACGCGACGCCGGGGTTTGTCGCGGGTGCGATCAAGAAGGGCACGTGGACCGCGATCGTGCCGAACTTCCTCGCGTTCGGGAAGGTGTCGGTATCGATCACCTTCCGGTTCGGCAAACAGGGCAAGCTGCCCACCACAGAACCGGTTCCTGAGGTCGTCCGCGACCAGGCGGGCTGGTTCAAGGGCGATCTGCACGTCCACACAACCTTCTCCTCGGATGCCGAGTCTTCCGGCAAGGGCCTGACGCCGGCTGCGATGGCTCGCCGAGCCCAGGCGCGTGGCCTGGACTTCATCAACCTCTCGGACCACAACGTCACAACGCAGAACGATCACCTGCGCACGGATTCCCCGGCTGGCTTCCTGCTGCTCGGCGGCGAAGAGGTCACGACTTGGATCGGCGGGCCCGGTCACATGACGGCCGCAGGGCTCCAGTCTGGGGACTGGCTCGACTGGCGCTTCAGGCCGCGAAACGGCCGCTACGCGAACACGATCTCCTGGACGGCAGACGACCGTCCGGTGCAGGACGCAATCGCGAAGGGACACAGCGTCAACGCATACGTGGCTGCGAACCATCCGTTCGTCGCTCCGGGGTTCGGATCAGACTGGAGCTTCTTTGAGGACTCCGACCAGGACATCGCGGCTCTACCCGACGGATTCGAGGTCTGGAACGACAACTTCTGGCTCACGTTCAGCTTTGCTGCGATTGCGCGGTGGGACCAGGAGATCGCACGCAACCGCCACGTGTGCGGCAACAGTGGTTCTGACGTGCACGGGGTCGGTGGCGCAACCGAGGTCGGATCCCCGACGACCGTCGTGTGGGCGCCGCAGCTCTCTCGCGCCGCGATCGTCGACGGAATGAAGCGCTGCCGTATGTACATCACAGACCGGCCGAGCGACATGCGGCTCACGCTGAGCGCGAGCACGCCGCAAGGTCAGGCGATGCTCGGGTCCACGATCAGTGGTGCTGCGACCACACAGGTACCGGTCACGGCTCGCGCCGAGAACGCTGACGGCAAGTTCCTGTACTGGATTCGCAACGGCGAGGTTGTCTGGTTCGAGGTCATCCACGGCAACGACTTCTCGGCGACGAGGTCGTTCGCGATCGGAAGCGGGGGAGGGGTGCGTGCACAGATCCACGACTTCCCGCTCAACTACAAGCCGCGCGCTCTGACGAACCCGATCTTCTTCCGCGAAGGCGCTCCGGGCCTCGAGTTCTAGCGGTGCTGCTCGGCGGCCAAGCGGTCGAGCTTTGAAAGCACTTCCTGGAGCAGCCTCTGCTGCTGCTCAGCGACTTCGGTCCGATGTGCTTCGGCGTGCATCGTCGCCTCGTGCGCCTTGTCGGCGAGGATCTTGTCGCGGCGGGCGCCAAGGTTTTGACCGAGTCCGATGAACAGCGTGATGTAAATCGCCTCGAGCGACACGACGAGCGTGAGCAGATTGATGTTCAGCCCAAAGCCGAGCCAGACTGCGAACCAGATGGTGTGGAGCAGCGCGGAGAGGGGAGTGAACAGCGCATCCCCGAGCTTGATCGAGATGAGCTCGATCGGTGAGAGGGCCTTCACGTAGGCCTCATGCCAACCTACGCGGTGCTCGTGTCCGGTCCGGTCGCTCATCGCCGCAGAGTATCCCTGTCGCTCTCGGAGGCGCGGCGGATCACCCTGGCCGCTCAGGGCTTCGCCGACAAGCCTTTGGCACGGTCTGTGGACAGGCGGGCGATCACGTCGCGGATCGTCGACAGGCTCGGGCTTATCCAGATCGATTCTGTGAACGTGCTTGAGCGCGCGCACTACTTGCCGGTGTTCTCGCGCCTCGGTGCGTACGACCACAACACTCTCGACAACCTCGCCCACAAGGCCCCGCGCCGGCTCTTCGAGTACTGGGGCCACGAAGCGTCGCTGATCGATGTGAATCTCCAGCCTTCGCTGCGCTGGCGTATGGAGCGTGCGCAACACGAGGCGTGGGGCGGCATGAGGCGCATCGCACAGGAGCGGCCGGAACTCCTTGATGCGATTCGATCCGAGCTTGCCGAGCGCGGTCCGCTCGCGGCTGGTGATCTAGCGCACCACGAAGGGCGAGAGCACGTGCGGGGCGACTGGTGGTCGTGGTCTGACGTGAAGCGTGCGCTCGAGTACCTGTTCTGGGCGGGGGAGGTGACCAGTGCCAGGCGGGTGAGGTTTGAGCGGCGCTACGCCCTTACCGACCACGTGCTGCCTGCCTCCGTGCTGAAGACTCCGACGCCTTCCGTGGATGAGGCGCAGCGAAACCTGCTGATGGTCGCCGCCAAAGCGCTGGGAGTCGCCACAGAATCGGACCTGCGTGACTACTTCAGGCTCAGCGCCGCCGACGCGAAAGCGCGCCTGCCCGAGCTGGTGGAGTCGGGGCTCCTGCACTCGGTGTCAGTTGAGGGTTGGAGGCAAACCGCCTACCTACATCCCGGTGCGCGCCTGCCGCGTTCGGTCGATGCGTCAGCGCTGCTAGTGCCTTTTGACCCTCTGGTGTGGGAGCGGCCTCGAGTCGAGCGTCTTTTCGGCTTTCGCTATCGCATCGAGATCTACGTGCCTGAGGCCAAGCGGGTACACGGCTACTACGTACTGCCGTTTCTGCTTGGCGACGAGCTCGTGGCCCGCGTCGACCTCAAGGCAGACCGGGGGAGGCGGGCCTTGCTCGTGCGCGGCGCATACGCGGAAGCCGATGCGCCACCGGAGGCGGCCGAGGCACTCGACCGCCAGCTGAAACTGCTGGCGGCCTGGCTGAGGCTCGATGAGGTCGTGTACGAGTCACGCGGTGATCTCAGCGTCACCCTTCGAGCTCTGCAGGAGCGTTGACTCCCCCCGGACTTCTGTCAGTGCTCCTCGACCTGCAGTGCACCCGACGGGCAGCGCCCGATCACTTCGCGGAGTAGCTGAGCGGACGCCTCATCGTTCGCGTGGTCGGGATCGATCCACGGGCGCTTCGCCGTGTCAAAGACGCCCGGCATGCCACGCACGCACTCTCCGGCGTGCTGACAGACCTCGAGATCGAACGAGACGTTGACGATCGGCCCGGTGTAGGTCTTCCGGCTCATGACGCACCTGCTGGCTTGTGGACTAGATCGGCATAGTCGGGATGCTTGTCGATCCAGCGCTTGATGAACGGGCAGAGAGGGATTACGCGGTGCGTGCCTTCCGATCGCACGTCGTCGAGCGCGAATCTCGCCAGTGCGCCGCCGACTCCGCTGCCGCCGAATCGATCATCGACTTCGGTGTGCGAGAAGATGATTGTGCTTTCGCTGAGCACGTACTCGGCAAATCCGGCCAGTTCGCCGTCGATGTGTGCCTCGTAGCGGCTTTCCGCCGGGTTGTGACTGACAACGGGCTCCATGGGTCGAAACTACCGAGCGCCGTTGGGGTGGGCTCGGAACTTGGTTAACTAGTGCTCGATAATGCACATTATGTGTGATTCGCACAAGGCGGATAGGGGTAGGATCGCGGCATGACACGCGGAATCCTGGCCGATGAGAACAGCGCAGAGCGCGAAAAGCTCGTGGGGATGCTCACGAAGGCGTACTGGATGGAGATCGAGACGGTCATGAGCTACATAGCCAACTCCGTCAACCCAGACGGTGTGCGTGCTCAAGAGATCATCGCCTCGCTTCAAGCCGATATTCAGGAAGAACTCGGCCACGCGCAGCAGTTCGCGGCGCGAATCAAGGAGCTGTACGGCACCGTGCCCGGCTCACAGGCCTTCGTCGCCGAGCAGAGCTTCCTTCAGCCGCCTGAGGACCACCGGGACATCGTGCACGTGATCAAGGGCGTGATCGAGGCCGAGTCGGGTGCAATCGAGTACTACAACGAGATCATCGAGTACGCGGGCGACGTCGACCCGGTTACCGAGGACATGATGATCGCGATTCTGCGTGACGAGGAAGGCCATCGCCGGCTGTTTGAGGGCTTCCTCAGCGAGTACGAGTCTTAACTGATCGCGCACATAAGGCCGCTAGGCTGATTTGTCGCCGGTAGTGCTCGCTCTGAGCGCCCGGTCGCTCTCTCTGCCATGAATCAGCCTGCAAGTACCCCTGCAAACAGCACAGAAGACACGTCGTACTACGGCGTGCTCCGCTGGCTCGTGCTCGCCACGTTCATCGTGATCCTCAACGAGACGATCATGGTCAACGCGATCCCGCGTCTGATGGAGCAATTCGACGTGCCGGAAACCGATGCCCAGTGGCTGTCGACCGCGTTCATGCTGACGATGGCCGTCGTCATCCCGGTCACCGGTTGGTTCCTGCAGCGCGTGACCACCCGCGCGGCCTTCATGACAGCGATGGTCGTCTTCTGCGCCGGCACCGCGCTCGCGGCGGTCGCCTGGAGCTTCCCGGTACTGGTGGCAGCCCGGATCATCCAGGCAGGCGGCACCGCGGTGATGATGCCGCTTCTGATGACGACGCTCATGACCGTTGTGCCGGTCGAGCACCGCGGCCGGGTCATGGGCAACGTCACGCTCGCTATCTCCGTGGCACCCGCGCTTGGCCCCACAGTCTCGGGAGTCATCCTCGAGTACGCGTCGTGGCGCTGGATCTTCCTGATCGTGCTTCCGATCGCAGCACTGATCACCTACTTCGCCCT
>CAZLKZ010000066.1:0-1852 GCA_964560235.1 uncultured Conexibacter sp.
ACGCGGAAGTAGCCAAGCTCTCCGGCGGTGAGAAGCGCCGCGTCGCCCTCGCCCGCCTGCTGCTGAGCAAGCCCGACCTGCTGCTGCTCGATGAGCCCACCAACCATCTCGACGCTGAGTCGGTCGGCTGGCTCGAGCGCCACCTGGCCGAGTACGAGGGCGCAGTCGTGGCAGTAACCCACGATCGCTACTTCCTCGACAACGTCGCTGGCTGGATCCTCGAGCTCGACCGCGGTCGTGGCATCCCCTACGAGGGCAACTACTCCAACTGGCTCGTGCAGAAGCAAAAGCGCCTGGAGATGCAGGAGCGCAAGGACGCCGCTCGCGAGCGCGTCATCAGCGCCGAGCTCGAGTGGGTCCGCAAGAACCCGAAGGGTCGCCAGACCAAGCAGAAGGCGCGTCTTGCCAACTACGAGGCACTCGTCGCAGAAGAGAAGAACATCCGCCTCGACGAGGTGCAGATCTACATTCCGGTCGCCACGCACCTCGGCAACGTCGTCGTGCAGGCCGACGGGCTGCAGAAGGCGTTCGGCGACAAGCTGTTGTTTGAGGACCTCACCTTCGACCTGCCGCGCGGCGGCATCGTCGGCGTGATCGGCCCGAACGGCGCCGGTAAGACGACGCTCTTCAAGATGATCGCCGGGCAGGAAACGCCCGACGAGGGCACTCTGCGCATCGGCGAGACGGTGCAGCTCTCCTACGTCGACCAGTCACGTGACGCGCTCGACCCCGAGAAGACCGTGTGGGAAGAGATCTCAGGCGGCCTCGACCAGATCACGGTCGGTGACCGCGTGATGCCCTCCCGTGCCTACACCGCAGGCTTCAACTTCAAGAAGACCGAGCAGCAAAAGAAGATCAAGATGCTGTCCGGCGGTGAGCGCAACCGCGTGCACCTCGCCAAGCAGCTGCGCTCGGGCGGCAACCTGCTGCTGCTCGATGAGCCCACCAACGACCTCGACACCGACACGCTGCGCGCTCTGGAAGAGGCGCTGCTCAACTACGCGGGCTGCGCGGTGGTCATCTCCCATGACCGCTGGTTCCTCGACCGCATCGCCACACACGTGCTCGCGTTCGAGGGCGACTCGAAGGTCACCTGGTTCGAGGGTAACTTCGACGCCTACGAGACATGGCGCCGCGAGATGCTCGGCCCAGAGGCCGATCGTCCGCACCGGATCTCCTACAAGAAGCTGACGCGCTCCTAGTGGCGTACGACTCAGCCGAAGCCCGGCAGGAACTGCTCCAGGCGATCGCCGATGCGGCGAGCCATCTGGGCATGTCGGTCGGTTGGCTCACGCTCGCCTACGACCACCTCGACGAGGCGACCGCTGACGAGCTCGAAGAGAAGCTGTTCGGCCCTGTGCAGAAGGCCTACGGCCGCGCACGACGCACACACGACGGGTTCGCCGAGCGCTTCGCCCTGTCTGCCGACCCGATTGAGGCCGGGGAGCCGCATGCCGGGAACAAGCAGCCGCGCGAGCTGATCACCCACGCGACCGACGAGGCCTCGCACGCCAACTCGCTGCTCAGCGAGCTGCAGGACTCGATGCGGCCCGTTGAGGTCGGCGACGCCGAACTCCGCACAGGGCTCGCCGACGTGCGATCTCTGCTGGGCGAGGTGCAGTCCAACGCCCGCTCGCTGCTCGGCCACCTCGGCCGCTAGTCAGCTGGCGCGCAGGTAGGCGAGCACCGCGAGCACCCGCCGGTGGTCGTCTGAGCCGTCCGGCAGGCCGAGCTTCGCGAACACGTTGCTGACGTGCTTCTCCACAGCTCCGAGAGTGACGACGAGCTCGCGGGCGATCGCGCCGTTGGTGCGCCCCTCGGCCATCAGCTGCAGCACCTCGCGCTCGCGGGG
>CAZLKZ010000066.1:1952-6421 GCA_964560235.1 uncultured Conexibacter sp.
ACGTCAACGTCGTTCTCGCGCAGCAGCGCGACCAGGCCCTCTCGCAGGAGAGCGTTGTCCTCACAGATGACTACGCGCATGGGATCTCCGCACGGATCGTGGTGCCGGCGCCGGACGGGCTGTCGACGAGCAGGCGACCGTCGAGCGCTGCGACGCGTTGCCGCAGCCCGGTGAGGCCGGGCGATGTCGGGTCAGCTCCGCCGGGGCCGTTGTCACGGACCTCGCAGACGAGTAGGCCACCCTCGCGCCTCAACACCACCTCAGCGGCAGCCCCGTCGGCGTGCTTCGCCACGTTCGTGAGCCCTTCTGCACAGACGAAGTAGGCGCAGCTCTCGACTGCGAGCGGCAGCCGTCCTGACACGTGCGAGGTCAGCGTGACCTCGACCGCGGATCGCTGGCACAGAGCATCGACTGCGGCCACAAGCCCGCGGTCAGCCAGTACCGGCGGCGCGATGCCGCGAGCGAGGTCGCGCAGCTCACCGATCGCCGCACTGGCCTCGGCGCGTGCCGCGCGAACGAGCTCCGCTTCCTCGGGCCGGTCGCCCAACCGTGCCTCGGCGCGCCCGAGCTGCATCGACAGTGCTACGAGCCGCGCCTGAGCGCCGTCGTGGAGGTCGCGTTCGATCCGGCGCAGCTCGTTGGCCTGCGCGTCGACCGTCTCGCGACGCGTGCGCACCAGCGTCTCCACGCGCTCCATCAGCCCGTCTCGGTCCTCCCATGGCTTCAGCACGAACGCGGCGGCTGCCGCGAGCGCGGTACCTAACCCCACGACCACCCAGAACGGCCAGAAGGTGCCGAAGCCGCTGAAGACCCAGACGATCACGCAGGCCGCTGAGACGACGACCGAGCTCTCGAACGCGAGGCGCAGCCAGTCGCCCGGGTACTGACGCGCACGCAGCACCATCACGTGGACGGCGACACCCAGGGCAAGCGCAAGCCAGACCCAGACCGGCCAGAAGGTGCCGAAGCCGCTCCCCATCCAGATAACCACCATGAGGGCGCTGATGACCGCACTGACGGCACCGTGGACGAGTAGCCGGTTCATGTCCTCGCTGTCTATCTCACGTGCGGCGGCTGCCGTCGACCAGCCCGGCTCAGAGACGGCCGCCGCTTCGGTCGTGAAGGCCGTCTCCGGCATCTCCATCGTCGGCTGCGGACGACCGGAAATCGGCGACAGCAGCGCCTTCGCGATTGCAACGTGCACCACTGTGAGAGCACGCGCGATGCCCAGCGTCACGATCAGCCAAACGAGGCCGAGCCCTGCGCCCGCCCAGGCCTTCGCTTGGCTGTCGATGTCGAGCCAGGTCCACACAACATCGCCCGACGGCCAGTGGTCCCAAGTGACCGGCAGGCTGAGCGCGACCAGCCCGGTGAAAATGAGGCTCAGCACGACCACGCCGAAGGTGAAGCCGACCACGGAGTGCACCAGCAGCCACGCTAGGTCGCGCCAGCGCTGCGGATCGCGAGCCGTGAGCTTGATCCTGTCGATGAAGCCGTCGCCACTCGCCGCACGCACGTACTTGGACCCGATTGTCACGCCAGCCAGCCGCGCGTTCACGCGGTCAAGGTTGCACGTCCACTCGAATGCCTTGGCGACGGGGATGACTACGAGCACTCCGACGATGAACACGGCGAGCGAGATCACCAGCGACAGGCCGGTGACCCACACGGCGAGCGCCAGGCAGGCGGTGAGCATCGCGACCGTCAGGTACGCGACGTCACGTGCCGCACGTCCGGCGAGCTGACCGATCGTGCTCATGCTGCCGCCTCCAGCGAGCTCGCGAGCGGCGCGCGAACGGTCCGTGCTTTTGGGACCCGCCACCGCTCCCCGACCATCGTCACGGCTGCCGGAAGCAGCACCCCACGCACGAGGGTGGCGTCCAGCAGGATCGCGGTGGCAAGGCTGACGCCGAGCTGCTTGTTGTCAGGGAACCGCATCGCGGCGAAGAGGCCGAACACGGCGACCATCACAACCGCGGCGCTCGTCACCGTGCCTGCGGTCGCCGCAACAGCGGAGGCGGCGGCGTCTCGCGGGCTGAGGCCCTGCGCACGCTCCTCACGGATCTTCTCGAGGATCAGCACCGTGTAGTCCATCGACAGCCCGAAGAGGATCACGAACGCGAAGAGCGGCACCCAGTTGGCGACCGAACCGGTGTTGGTGAAATGCAGCAGGCCCTCGGCCCAGTCGTGCTGGAACGTCACAGCCAGCACACCGTACGCCGCCGCGACGGACAGCAGGTTCAGGGCCACGACTGCGGCAGCGAGGGCCGCAGAGCGGAACGCCGCCATCACGAGCAGGAACGCAAGGCTCAGCACCACGGCGATCACGACCGGCGTCATCGTCGAGAGGCGCTCGGAGAAGTCGACGCCGCCCACCTGACGACCGGTCACGAGCACCGTCGCGGAGTCGCCGAACTCAGACGCGATCGGGTGCACGGCGTCGCGCAGCTCGCGAGTCGTCTGCGCCAGTTGGTCGGACCGCTGCTCAGGCAGCGGCACGCTGAGCTGCACCACGCTGCCGTCCTTGGAGAACTGCGTGCTGACCTCGCCTTGCCCGTTGGTCACATCGCGCGCGCGATCGGCAAGCAGCTTGAGCGCGGCGCGGGTGCGAGGGGTGTCGCCGCCTGCGTTCTTGACGACGATCTCGGCCGCGCCGGGGGAGCCGGGGAAGGTCTGCTCGATGTCCTTTGCCGCCTTGAACGCGGGGATCGAGTCTGGCAGGCCTTTGATCTGCAGGTCGCCGGTCTTGAGCGTCAGCGCGGGCAAGGCCAACAGGGCGAGCACCGTCACGCCGCCGATGAGCGCTACGCGCGGGCGGGCGGTGGCGCGCGCGGCGACACGCCCCCACGCGGAGCTGAGCCGGCCAGCACCGACACGTCCGGTGAACGGCACGCGCCCGCGGTCGAGCCTGTCGCCCAGCAGCGCGAGGGCTGCCGGCAGGGCAGTGATCGAGCCCAGCACGGCGATCGCAACCACGATCATCGTGCCAACCGCCATCGAGGCGAACACCGCCACGCCCGAGATCAGGAAGCCGGCGAGCGCGAGCATCACGACGCTGCCGGCGACCACGACCGCTCGGCCGACGGTCGCCATGGTGATGGCGAGTGCGGCCTCGTTGCTCCGGCCGGCGGCGCGCTCGGCACGCTCGCGCCGAATGCAGAAGAGCGAGTAGTCGACACCGACCGCAAGTCCGATCAGCACGATCAGCGCGGACGCCGAATCGTGCGCGGGCACGAGCTGCGAGACCGGCCCGAGGAGTCCGAGCGCAGCCGCTGCAGAGGTGACGCCGAGCATGAGGGGCACGCTCGCGGCGACGAGCGCACCGAAGGCGAAGAGCAGGATCAGCAGCGTGAGCGGAAGCGAGGTCAGCTCGGCGCTGGAGAGGTCCTCGGTGATCATCGTGTCGATCCCGTTCGAAACCGTCGCGTCTCCGGCCTGGCTGAGGCTCACTCGCGGGTATGCCTCGCCGACGGCGCGCACCGCATCTTCGATCGGTGCGACGCGATCGCCGGCAGTCTCAGGGTCGCCGCGCATTGTGAGCTGAACGAGCAATGCACGGCCGCGTTCGGTGCGTAGCTGCGGGGTGGTTGCCGGTTCGGCGACCGTGGCAACGACCGGGAGGTCGCGCAGTTTGGCGGCCAGCGCGCGGGCTGCGGCGGCGTTGGCGGTGCGGGAGTCTGAGCGAAGCAGAATCGACTCGGTGGCAGGCGTCCGCAGCCCTGCGTCCTCGATGACCTTGTCTGCTCGTCCCGATTCGCCGATCCCCGACTCACTGGAGGTAAGCCCCCGAGTGCCGGTCAGCGACCCCGCGACCAGGCACAACGCGACGAATGCGAACCACCCGGCCAGCACCGTCTTGCGGTGCCGCGCCGACCAGCCGGAGATGGCACCCACAGCACCTGCGAGCCAGCTGTGAGAGGTGGAGACATGCGTGTTTGAAGACATGTCTGAACCATCGCCGTGCCGCAGGCCCGTGTCGCCGGGGCAGCTCGGCGTTTCGCCGCGCTGCCAACCGGTGTCTGCGTGGTGGGGATATCCCCACCACCGGGCTACCGTGAACACATGGCCCCGCTCGCGCACGTCGTCCACTACACCGACCCCGGCTGCCCGTTCGCCTGGAACGCCGAGCCGCTGCTGCGCCTGCTCGAATGGCGCTACGGCGACCAGCTCAGCTGGGAACACGTGATGGTGGGCCTCGCTGACACGCCCGAGGTTTACGCAGCGAAGGGCTTCACACCCGAGCTCATGAACGCCGGGTGGAAGGACTTCGGCGAGAACCACGACATGCCGATCGACCAGGAGCCGCGGGACCGCGTCGGCGCCACCGGTCCGGCCTGCATCGCTGTCGTAGCCGCACAGCTGCACGCCCCCGACAAGTCGTTCGCTCTGCTCAGGGCGCTGCGGGTTCGCTTCTTCTCCGAGGGCTACCTCGATGACCCGGCGCTGATCGGGCGTGCGGCAGAGGACGC
>CAZLKZ010000067.1:0-6101 GCA_964560235.1 uncultured Conexibacter sp.
GTGAGCTCACGCCGTCGATGAAGGTCAAGCGCAACGTGGTTGAGGAGAACAACAAAGAGCTCCTCGCCTCTCTGTTCTAGCTAGCTGTCAGTTGGTGGCGGGCGCGCAGTCCGCCACCTCAGCTGGCTTGAACTCGGGGGTGCCCGTGTTCTGCTGCTCCTTCACTACGCGGCACGTGTAGCGGCCGCCGACCGTCATGCCTGCGTAGACCTTCGCGGCCGCGCGGTTGCCGTCCACGACGCGGTACGCGTCGCCCCGGGCGTTCTTGACGAGAAACACCGGATCGGCTCCGAGCAGCTCAGCGGCGGTCACGGTGATTGACGTGCCCGGCCGTCCCGACGGCGACGGAACCTTCGAAGGTGTAGTGGGCAGCTTGGAGCGGTCGATCTTGGACTTCTTCGACGTCGTTGGCTTGCGCTGAACCGGTAGCGGGGGAGCAGGCGTCGTATCTGTCGCGACCGGGGCGGGTTTGGTCGTCGTGGTGCTGGGCCGCACACTGCGCGTCGTCGTCACGGTTGTGGGTGCCGGGGACGGTGCTGTCTCAGGCACTGACGGTGCGTCTGCGTTCGGGCTTGCCGAGTCGTCGCTACCGCAGCCGGCGAGGCACACGAGCGACAGGACCACTGCTGACTTGCGCATCGCGGCGATCATAGGTCCGGTGCGCGCCCACCGCGGCAGTTATGCCGTCACTTTCCAGGGACGGCGGACCGGCTCAGCCGCGGTTGTAGTCGCGGGCCGTGGCTTGGTCGCGCGGGAAGATGTCGAGGCGCTGGATGGTCACGTGGGCCGGTCTCGTCACCGCCCAGGTGATCGCGTCCGCCACGTCATCGGCCACAAGGGGGGTTAGTCCCTCGTAGACCTGGTCTGCGCGGTCCGTGTCTCCATCGAAGCGGACAACCGAGAACTCGGTCTCGACGATTCCCGGGGCTACCTCTATTACGCGGACCGGCTTGCCGAGCAGCTCGACTCGCACCGTGTCGGTGAGCGCCGCGGCTGCGTGCTTGGCGGACGTGTAGCCAGAACCGCCCGGGTAGGTCTGGTGTCCGGCGACCGATGTCACGGTCACGATCCGGCCGTCGCCGGAGGCCTCGAGCGCGGGCAGGAACGCTTTGATCGTGCGGGCAAGCCCGAGCACGTTCGACTCCCACATCGTGCGCCAGTGATCCTCGTTGAGCTCAGCGAGTTCGGCCAGGCCGTGTGCGCCACCGGCATTGCCGACCAGCACGCTGCACTCGGGCACTGCGGCCGCGAGCGCTTCGACCTGCGCCGGGTCGGTCACGTCGCACACGATCGCCCGAGCGCGTTCGCCGAGCTCCGTGCAGCGCGCCTCGATCCTGTCTGCGCGGCGCGCGGTCAGCACCACCTCGAATCCGGCGGCGTGGAGGTGGCGCGCAGTTGCCGCGCCGATGCCGCTCGAAGCCCCGGTGATGACCGCGGTGCCGCTCATGCTCCGATCGCCCTCGCGATCACCATCTGCTGCACCTCGTCGGTGCCCTCGCCGATCGTGAGGATCTTCGCGTCGCGGTAGAAGCGGCATACCGGGTACTCCTCGATGAAGCCGTATCCGCCGTGGATCTGAACGGCCTCTTCGGTCGCACGCACCGCGAGCCGGCCGGTCTTGAGCTTCGCCTGTGCGGCAGTCAGGGAGAAGTCGGCTCCCTGATCCTTGAGCCACGCGGACTTGTAGGTCAGCAGGCGGGCGGCCTCGATCTCGGTGGCGAGGTCGGCGAGCTTCGCCTGGATCGTCTGGAACTTGCCGATCGGCTTACCGAACGCCACACGCTCGTTGGCGTACTTGAGCGCCTCGTCCAGGGCGCCCTGGGCGAGCCCAACACCCATCGCCGCAACACCGATGCGGCCGATGTCGAGCACACGCAGGAACTGCTTGAAGCCAGCGCCCTTCGGTCCGAGCCGTGCGTCGCGCCCGATCTGGCAGTCGGTGAATGTGAGCGGGCGAGTGTCCGAGGCGTTCCAGCCCATCTTGCGGTACGGCTCGCCCTGCTCGTAGCCCGGGTTACCGCGATCGACGATGTAGTTGGAGATCCCGCCGTCCTCGTCACGGGCGGTGATTGCCACGTGGCCCGAGATCTCAGTGCCCGCGTTGGTGATGAACTGCTTGGCGCCGTCGATCACGAAACCGTCCGATGTCTCACGTGCCTGTGTGCGCACGTTCCCCGCGTCACTACCGGCCTCGGGCTCGGTTAGGCCGAACGCGCCGAGCTTCTTGCCGGCGCACAGGTCGGGCAGGTAGTCCGCCTTCTGCTGATCAGACCCGAACAGGTAAATCGGCTGGGTGCCGAGCGATGTGTGCGCGCACAGCGTGATCGCGACCGAGCTGTCGATGCGCGTCAGTTCCTCGACAGCGATCGCGTATTGCAGCGACGTGCCGCCTGCGCCACCGACCTCCTCGGGGAACGGGATGCCCATCCATCCGAGGTCGGCCATCTTCTTGACGATCTCGTAGGGGAACGATTTAGTCCGGTCCAGATGCTCTGCGACCGGCGCGACCTCGCCTTCGGCGAACTCACGAACGGTTTTCCGCAGTTCTGTTGTGGCGTCGTCAAGAGCGAATTCCATGCGCGGGAGCCTACGGAACCAGCGGCGTGCGCAACCTGAGGTTGTCGGGGGCGTTGTTAAGCGCAGTGACTCTCTCGATGGCCCACGCAGCGGCGCGCGTCAGCGCGTGCGCAGCCTTGCTGCTCGCGGCGCTGGCGTTGGCGGCGACAGGTGCTTCTGCGCTCGCGCCAGGGCAGAGCTTCGGCCTAGGCGATCAGGACAACCCGGCCGCGGCTTTCAGCGATCCCCGCGCCAAAGCACTCAAGCCAACACTGAGCCGCTACATCGCCGAGTGGGATGTAGCGTTGCGTCCCGGCGAGGAGCGCGACCGCGTCGACCGCTGGTACGCAGCGGCGGTCCGCAACCGGGCACGGATGCTCGTCGCGTTCGGCTCGTTCATGCGGGACGGCCCGACACCGTCGAAATATCGCGCTGGGCTCAGGGCCTTCAAGGCGCGTTATCCGCAGGCGACCGAATGGGAGCCGGTAAACGAGGCGAACCACAGCACCCAGCCGAGCTGGTCCTCGCCCTGGTACGCCGCGCAGCTCGTGCGCTCGGCTCGCTCGGTATGCCCACGCTGCACGCTCGTGCAGGTGTCGATCGTGCTCGACACCGGTGGGTCTGCCCGCTACGCCAAGTCCTTGATCGAGGCGTTGCCCCGCAGCGAGCGCCGCCGCATCCGGTTCGGGCTCCACACCTACTCGGACACCAACAACATGCAGAGCACCGCGCTCGTCAGGTTCCTCAACGCATTCCCGCGCGGGAGGGTGTGGATCACCGAGGCGTCGGCACTCGCCCGTTACCTGCCGGACTTCCCTTTCAATCTCAGCCAGCAGGCCCGCACGACACCACTCGTGTTCAGGCAGGCGATCGCCGCGCGCGCCCGCGTCCAGCGCCTGTACTGGTACGAGTGGGACGGGTCTCCCGATCCGCTGGCGCAGTGGGACTCAGGCCTCATCGCCGCAGACGGGACGGCGCGGCCGGCCTACGCGATTGCCCTGCGTGAGCGCTTCCGCAAGACGCTTACTCGCTGGCAGCTTCGCGCCAACGGCCTGTCGGTCGTGCGCAGCGCGAGCCTGCCTAGGTAGCCGACAGCTCCGCGTAAGTCACGAGCGTCCGCACCAACCCTCCGCTGCCGCCCTTGGCTGCATACGGCAGCCCGGCGTCGAACGCTGTGGAGAAATCGAAGTGCGCCCACGGCACCTCACCGGTGAACTTGTGCAGGAACCCGGCGGCACTGCACGCGCCGCCGCCCTTGCCCAGCGCGGCGTTTGTCAGGTCAGCGACGCGCCCCTTCATGTAGTCGCCGTAGCGAGAGTCGAGCGGCATCCGCCAGATCGGCTCACCGGCGATCTCGGACGCCCGCTCGAGGTCGGCGGCCGTCGCGTCGTCGGTCGCGAAATAGCCGCAGTACTCAGAGCCGAGGGCGACCTTCATCGCCCCCGTCAGCGTCGCAACGTCGATCAGTCGCTCAGCGCCCAACTGCACGGCGTGGTGCAGGCAGTCGGCGAGCACAAGCCTGCCTTCCGCATCGGTGTTGTCGATCTCGATCGTCGTCCCGTTCGCGGCGGCCAGCACGTCGCCGGGCCGCATGGCATTGCCGTTGATCGAGTTCTCCGTCGCACCGACCACCGTAAGTAGGCGCACGGGTAGTCCGAGCTCGGCGATCGCCGCCGTCGCCTCGATCACCGCAGCGGCGCCGGACATGTCGGACTTCATCGCGACCATTCCGCCGGCCGGCTTGATCGACAGCCCGCCCGAGTCGAACGTCACGCCTTTGCCGACGAGGCCGAGCACGGGGCCGCTGGCGCCCTCGGGCTCGTAGCGGAGCACTATGAGCGCGGGTTCGTTGTCAGAGCCCTGCGCGACTCCGAGAAACGCTCCCATCCCGAGCTCGGCGAGGCGTTCTCGGCCGCCGACTTCGCAGCTCACCGCTGGGTAGGCGGCCGCGATCGCTTGCGCGTGCTCAGCGAGCGCCGTGGGGGTGAGCACGTTCGGCGGTGCGTTCTGCAGATCGCGAGCGCGGTTGACGGCATGCGCCAGGGTGATCGCTCGGGCGATCACCTTCGGGTCTCCGTCCACCGACACGGTGTCTAGGCCGGCCGGTCCGTCGTCCTGCTGCTTCTTGAAGCGCCCGAGCTCGTAGGAGGAGAGCACCGCTGCCTCAGCGATCGCGCTGGCCGCCAGCTCAGTGTTCACGCCCCTGGGCAGTTCGATGGCTACATGGCGGGCGTCAAGCCCCTTGCATCGCCCGAGCGCAGCCGCCACCCCTTCGTGGATGTCAGCGCGTGTTGCTGTGGCTGGGTCCCCGAGTCCGACGATCACCTCTCGCGTGTCGCCCGTCGGGAACGCGACCGCGACGTTGCCGCGCTTGGACTTTGCGCCGGTGCTCGGGTCGCCAGCCTCATCACCCGTCAGCCAGAGCACCTGCGTGTCGACGATCTCCGGGGTACCAGCGGTGACTGTGGGGGCCATGCGGCGACCCTATCTGTCCCTCTGGGCGGTACCGTTCCCCGCCTCATGCCCAAGACAGTGATCCTCGGAACGGCCCGCACCCCGATCGGCAAGCTCGGCGGCGGCCTCTCAACCCTTGACGCCACGGACCTCGGCGGCATCGCGATCCAGGCTGCGCTCGAGCGCGCCGACGTCGCCCCGGAGCAGGTCGATCACGTCGTGATGGGCCAGGTGCTCCAGGCCGGCCAGGGTCAGATCCCTTCGCGCCAGGCACAGATCAAGGGCGGCATCCCGAAGGAGGTCTCTTCGGAGACGATCAACAAGGTGTGCGCCTCGGGCGTGCGTGCCGCGGTGATCATCGACCAGGCGATTCGTGCCGGTGACGTCGAGGTCGGCGTTGCGGGCGGCATGGAGTCGATGAGCCAGGCGCCGTACCTGCTGCCCAAGGCCCGCTTCGGCTACCGCATGGGCGATGCCAAGGCACTCGACGCGATGGTGCATGACGGCCTCACCAACCCCTTCAGCGGCCGCCAGATGTTCGACGAGGCAACGGAGGTCGGCGACGCCAAGGAGCTGACCCGTCCCGACCTCGACCGTTGGGCGCTGCGCAGCCAGGAGCTCGCGATCAAGGCGATCGACGAGGGCACGATGGCCGAGGAGATCGTGCCGGTCACGGTCAAGTCCCGTAAGGGCGACACCGTCGTCGACACCGACGAGGGGCCGCGCCGCGGCACCACCCTCGAAGCGCTCGCCGCGCTCCCGGGCCTCGTCGGCAAGGAAGGCTCACACACCGCCGGCAACGCGCCCGGCGTCAACGACGGCGGCGGCGCGATCGTGCTCGCCTCCGACGAGTGGGCCCAGGCCAACGGCAAGACGCCGCTCGGCGAGATCGTCGGGCACGCACAGTTCGCCAACGACTTCCCCGACCTCGCCAGCACTCCCGGTGCCGCCTCCAAGAAGGCGCTCGAGAAGGCCGGCCTCACGCCCGACGACGTCGACCTCTGGGAGATCAACGAGGCGTTCGCTTCCGTGACCCTGCAGTCGATCCGCGACCTCGGCATCGACGAGGACAAGGTCAACGTCAACGGCGG
>CAZLKZ010000068.1:0-5795 GCA_964560235.1 uncultured Conexibacter sp.
CTGAGCACTGAGCTTCTCCAGCAGCTTCTCGGCGTACAGCGTCGCGTTGCTCTTCTGGGTGGGTTTGCCTGAGGCGCTGCGCTTGTCGTAGAAGGCCGCCGGTGCCAGCACGGCTGCCGTCACAGGTATCGACTCCGGTAGGAGCAAGTCGTTGTCGCGCCCCTGGAAGATCCGGTCGGCCGTGGTCTTGCTCTCCTCGAAAAGCTTGAGCTGCCGAAGGTTCTCCGCGAGCGCGTACCACGCCTGGTTCGAGTCGACCTTCACCTCGATCAGGACTTGCTCATAGCCACGACCTTTCTTCGTCAGAAGCAAGAGGTCTCCCTCAACGTTTGCCTCTCTTCCCCCTTTCGGGTCCCTAGCCAGCGGAGGAGCGTTGACGCCGTCGAGGATCGGACGGCCGAAGCACCGAACATCCGACTTCTCGCCGATTCGGTCGAGGACGTGCTTCTCCACCTCGTGCTCACTTCCCGGCCGCGGCCGGCCGTGCTTGTGCGTCCTGCGGTAGCGCGGGCCGTGTAGGAGCGTCTCGCCGGCAGGGCGCGGAACGTAGTCCTTCGGCACCCGCGAGTTCCAAAGGGCGACCAGCTGCGCATTGCGGGCATCGACGTCCTCTTCGTCACATTCCGTGCCGTCGAACGAGGCCAACTCAAGCCACTTCTTGGCCCACGAAACGTACGTCGTTGGTACTGCACTGCTCACACGGACCACCACTCCCCGTCTCTTCGTTGCCAAACGTTGTCGAACAACTCCCCGAACCTTCCCGGCGCACTGGTGTGAATCGGAACCACCTGATCTGCCCCAACCGCCGTTGCGAACAGCTGCAGGTCGCCGACGCTCGCATGTCCAGAGCTATGAAGCAAGGCCACGGGGATGTCATGGTCGTCGAACCAACGCCGCGTCCGCTGGCCGCTTGGCCGATCGAGATACCCGTGCCACATCGACCACGCTGCGGCGGCGCCGTCCAGGCAATCGGCGGTCTGCAGCTCACGCGCCATCGACCCGCGGAAGGTCATCACCAGATCACCGGACCGGCTGGCCAGGTCCTCGGGGAACAGGCGGCACGGCTTCACCCACGCCGTCCGCTCGAACGCTCGAGCCTCCTTGACGCGCACCCGTTGTGACCGTGGAACGAACACCTTCACGCCAGCCCAGCCCGGCCGCGGAATCGAGTCGATGCCGGTGGCCTGCGCCAGCGATGCTCCGTAGAGATCGAGGACAAGCGTGCGACCCGATCGGCGCGCCGCCCGATACAGCGTCACCAGCCGGTCGATGTTCTGCGCCGAGTAGCAGGCGAGCACCATCCCGCCTGTGCGATCCATCAGCCCGGCCAGCTCGCCTTCGAGATCCTGCTCGCTGATTCCGCCCTCTGACTGCTCCTCGACATCACGTACGTGCGTGCCTTCCAGTAACAGTGCGTTGATGTCCGTTGGCGGGTCGGCCAGCATGCGCTCGAACAGCGTGCGCTTTCGGCCGTGGCCACGGATGTCTCCCGAGTACAGGAGGCGCCGGCCACCGGCTTCGATCAACAGTGAGTAGGCGTCGAACGCGCTGTGGTCCATCAGGTAAGGGGTGATGCGGAACGGACCAAGCTCGAACGTCGTGCGATCGCGGAGGTGGCTGGCGACATTGAGCGCCGATCCGACGGGACCGAAGAACGCCGCCTCGGAGAGGATGCGCTGCGCCGCCTCTCCCATGTACACGGGAACAGACGGATGTGTGCGCGCAACGAGGCCGTAGTGGTCGGGATGTGGATGCGAGACGATCACCCCGAGCAGCGACGGGTCGGGGTTCTCCAGCCCTGAGACCGCAGGGAGTGGTGCGTCGTTGTCATGCGCGCTTTCGAGCGGCAGGCCGAGGTCGAGCACGAGCCTGCTGCCGGCGGCTTCGAGTTCCACGCACGACCCGCCGATCTCGCGCGCGCCGCGATGGATGCGTGCCTTCACGGCGCGAACCGCTCGCAGGTCTGCACTTTGACCGTGACGCCGCGCTCGTCGTTGGAGAGCCGCCCGCGGACCAGAACGGTCTCGTCGACCACCGCCACACGCTCATACGCCTCGCGCTCGTTGTCGAAGAAGATCAGCTCGACCTGCCCCTCGAAGTCATCGAGCTCCGCGAACATCAGCGTGGCGCCGGCCCGCGTCTTGATCTTGCGCGCCCGCGTGAGGAGCCCACCGACGAGCACCGAGCTGCCGTCGCTGACCTGCGGCAGACCAGCGAGCCGGTGTTCTGCGCGTTGCCACAGCGCATCCCGGACCTCGCGGAATCTGCGCCGAACCTCAACCGCGTGGATCACCGAGGGCGGGACGGTCGCGGGCAGCCGGATCGCGCCGGACTCCACTGTGAACGCATCCTCCTCGCCACCGTCCGGCAGGAGAATCCCGATACCCGTCCCCTCGCAGCGCAGGACGAAGTGGTTGAGCTTGTCCTCGCTGTCGCTCACCGAGTTCAGCAGTACGGCCATGAACTCGACGGGATAGTTGGCCTTCAGCCACGCGCTCCTGTAGGAGATCAGCGCGTAGGCGACCGCGTGCGACTTGTTGAACGAGTACTCGGCGGACTTCTCGTTCGTCGCCCACAACCAGTCGACGATGTTCGTCGCGACTCCGCGGCGCGAGCAACCCTCGCGAAACAGTGGCTCGAGCTTGCCCATCGCATGGCGGTTCTTCTTGCCGAGCGCCTTGCGAAGGTCGGAGGCCTGCGCCTCCGTGAAACCGGCCAGCTCCTTGGATATCTGCATCGCCTGCTCTTGGTAGAGCACCAGTCCGTATGTGGGTGCGAGGATCGGGCGCAGCCGCTCGTCGGCGAACTCGATGCTGTCCGGATCGTGCTTGCGCTGCGCGTACTCAGCGATGAGGTGCATCGCCCCTGGCCGGTACATCGAGGTCAGCGCAACGAGATCCCCAAACTCGATCGGCGCGACCTGCCGGAGGCACTCGCGCATTCCCTGGCTCTCAAACTGGAAGACACCGAGAGTGTCGTCGCCGACAAGCAGCTCGTATGCGGCAGCGTCATCGTCGGGGATCGCGGCGAGGTCCGGGCGACTGCCGGAGGTGCGCTCGATGGTGTTGAGCGTGTCCTCGATCGTGTCGAGGCTGCGCAGCCCGAGCAGGTTGAGCTGGAGCAGCCCGATCTCTTCGAGCGTCCGCGTCGGGTACTGAGCGACCAACCGGTACGCGGGATTCCCTTCGGCATCCGGTTCGGACGCTTCCACCACTTGCAGCGGGACGAAATCGGTCAGGGGTCTGTCCGCCACGACAACGGTGGAGGCGTGTATCGAACGATTGCGCCGGATGCCCTCGAGCTCCAGCGCGAGTTCGACAATCTGGCGGGCCTCATCGTCTTCCTCGCAGGCATCTCGCAACGGCTCCCCTTCCAACAACTGCCACAGCAACGGCAGCCCGTGGCCGAATTCCGGATCGGGAACCAGTAGAGCCAGCCGGTTGCCGTCGGCCTCGTCCTTCCCGAGCACACGCGCTGCGTCGCAGATCGCGTCCCGCGGGTTGGCACGAGTGAACGTGACAGCCTGCGCCACCGAGTCTGCTCCGTAGCGCCTGCGCATGTACTCCAAGACTGGCCGCCGGCCACCGACGCTGAAGTCGATGTCGATGCAGGGCAGCGCAGTTCCCTTCGGATCGATGAATCGCTCGAACAGGAGGTCGTGCGCCAGCGGGTCGACATCGGTGATGGCGAGTGCGAAGCACACAAGCGAGCCTCCCATCGAGCCGCGGCCGGGCCCGACCGCGATGTCCTGCTCCTTGGCCCAGCAGACGATGTCCCAGACGATCAGGAAGATGTCAGCGGCACCGAGGTCTGCGATGACACCAAGTTCATGCTCGATCCGCTCGATCGCGCTTGCCGGAACCGAGTCGCCGAAGCGCGAACGAAGGCCTTCGTCGACACGGTCGCGGAGGTAGCGATCGGCGTCGGCCTTCTGCCCGCCCAGCAAGAACCGCGGCTCCAGGCTGGCGCCGAACTCCAGCTCTACGTCGCAGCGGTCCGCGATCTCGCGTGTGGCGGCGAGTGCCTCCGGCCAACGTGCGAACGCCTGCGCCATCTCGTCGGTGGTGCGTAGGTGGTATCCGACCTCGGGGAGCGATGGGTTGGGGTCCGCCAGCGTCGAGCCAGACCGCAGGCATTCCAGCGCCAAGTAGGTGCGATGGTCTTCGCGGTCCAGGTAGCGCACCTCACCCGAGGCCACGAGCCGGATGCCGAGCGACTCCGCGGTCTCGACCGCCTGCTCGTTGGCCTGGTCGTGCTCGGGCAGTCCGGGCGGCCTCAGCGCGAGATACAGATTGTCCGTGCCGAAGATCCGCCGCAGATCCGCCGCGTGTGGGCCTGTTGTCAGCGCGATCAGTCCGCCGCTGTGCCGGTCGAGCTGATCGATCGTCAGCGATGTGGTGCCGTCGCGCTTTCCGTCCAGGAAGCCGACCGACGACAGCTTGACGAGGTTGCGGTAGCCGTTGTCCGTAGCGGCGAGCAGCGTCACCGCGTGCATGTCGGGTGCGATCGTGAGCTCACAGCCGATGACCGGCTTGATTCCTTCTGCGCGGCACGCCGTGTAGTGCTCGATGACGCCGCTCATCACTCCGCGGTCGGTCAGCGCGAGCGCCGGCTGCCCGAGGTCCGCGGCGCGCTTGGCGAGCGCTGTGGGGCTCGCGACCCCTTCGCGCAGGGAGTACTCGGAGTAGGCGCGGAGGTGGACGGTCGGGGTTGGTTCCATCCAGGAGCGGTCGGCGGGCGCCGCAGGGTCTGACAGACGGCGTCGAACGGCCCACAGTCCGGAGCGAGTTTGACGGCGGGGTTTAGACGCGCGCCAGGATCTCGTCCACGACCCGCCGCAGCTCGTGAGCCAGCGGCGCGGCGGTCTCCCCGAGATCAGCCTCGCGAGCGAGGAACGAGTCGGCGAGCGCGCCGTAGTACCAAGCCTGCTGCCCGGCGTCAGCAGTGAAGCGATCCCAGACCGCATCGCCGTGAGTACTCAGGTCGAGCAGGATCGCCCGCGCGTTGTGGAGCTTGTCTGCGAGGGAGACCCGGAGCGCGCCGGGCGACTTGGTCGCGATGCCGGCGAGGTACTCCTCCTTACGAGCGCGCCAAGGAGGCTTGGGCTCGACATCGGTGTCAGAGCAGGCGAGCACGATCTCGACGACCTCATGACCGAACCGCTCTCGGATCTCGGCTGCGGCTACCTGTCCGCCCCCGTCCTCGACCACGTCGTGCAGCAGCGCACCGATCGCCTCGTCCTCCGAAGCTTCCATGTCGAGCACCAGCGAACTGACCCCGAGCAGGTGGGCGATGTACGGAATGTTCGTGCCCTTGCGCAGCTGTTGAGCGTGGTGCTCGCGTGCGTAGGCGAGGGCGGCGTCGTAGCGGGCGGTGAGCGCGGTCATCGGACTCCTGTCGGTCGGGTCATCGGTGAGTCGAGCTACCGAGGTGAACCTGACAGGTGTCAGACGCGCGGACCTGCGTCGACCCACCTGCAGACACCATCAAGAGCGGCAGAGGGACCTGGACCGACGACGCCGCGGCAACCGACCTTCGGGCACGGTGCCACAGCCAGGCGATGGAGGAAGCAGATGAACGATCTCCCGGAGTTCGAGGACAACCCCGTCTACCGCGCGTTCCTGGAGCGGATCACCTCGCCCGGCGAGGACCCGAGAGCGCTGGCAGACCTCGCGCTCGAGGTCGGGCAGAGCCTCGGCATCACGTACGAGGAGGAACGCGATCTCGTAGCAGGAGTGCGCGATGCGCTCGACGCGACGGGCCATCTCGGCAGCGTCCTGCCGACGGGGCTCGTG
>CAZLKZ010000069.1:0-1234 GCA_964560235.1 uncultured Conexibacter sp.
ACTAGACGTTTAGGCCACTGGGGCCAAAGACACTCAGGAACTGCGCCAACGGCCAATCAGGCAACTGCGCCAACGACTGATGTCGACCAGTCGATGACCGACTTCGGCTGCACGACGTGCTTGCCGAAGCCGAGCTCCTTGGGCGAGAGGCCGAGGGCCAGCCCGACGAGCTGCGGCAGGTGCAGCACCGGCATGTTGAGGTCCGGGTTGTTCGTGTAGGTCTTGGCTACAGGCTGCTGCATGTCCAGGTTCAGGTGGCACAGCGGGCACGGAGTTACGAGGCAGTCGGCCTCGGCGTTCTGTGCGTCGTTGAGGTGCATCCCGGCCTGGGTGAGCGACGCTTCCTTGTTCATCGTGATGATCGGGAAGCCGCAGCACTTGTGCGATCCGGCGTAGTCGATGACCGTGCCGCCGAGCGCCTCGATGACCTGACCGAGGTACTGGTCGCGCGGGTTGTCGTCGTTGATGCCAAGGCGGTCGGTGGGCCGCACGATGTAGCAGCCGTAGAACGGGCCAACGCGCAGGTTCGTCAGCGGACGCTTGACGCGCTTCTTCAGCTCCTCGAGCCCGAACTCCTCGACGAGTACCCAGAGGAAGTTCTTGTTGGCGAGCGCACCTGACTCATAGTTCAGGTCGTACTCGGACAGCGTCTCGTTGATGACCGAGCGGTACTCGGCGCTTGCGTCGAGGCGCTCCTGAGACTCGCCCTGCGCGCCCTGGCAGGTGGAGCAGATGTTCATCATCACGTCGGCGCCCTCGACCTGCTGGGCAAGTGCGAACGTGCGGGCGTTGAGCGTGTCGGCGAGCTCTTGGTTGTGCTCGGCGATGACGCCGGCGCCCGAGCAGCAGGCACGGTCAAGCGGTACAAGCTCGATGTCGAGCAGCGGCGCGACCTTGGCCATCGAGCCGTGCAGCTCAGGGGTGAATCCGCGGCTCACGCAGCCGGGCCAGTAAGCGACTTTCATGCCTGCTCCTTCTGAGCGTCCGTGTTGTCCCCGGCTGGAGAAACCCCAGGTTTCTCCGACTGAATCGGCTCCGCCGATTCAGCAGTCTCGGCGTTGTCCTTGTCGGTGCCGGAGATGTAGATGTTGAACTCGTAGCGCTCTTCGCGACTGTTGACCTTGTCGTAGATCCCGCGGACCTCTTTGAGGTCCTTGGAGTCGAGCTTGTGCGGGATCAGCGCGGTCCTCGGCGTGACCTTGCGCCGCAGCAGCGCCTTGGTCAGGAACGGCAG
>CAZLKZ010000069.1:1334-5744 GCA_964560235.1 uncultured Conexibacter sp.
CCGTCCTGGTCGTTCTTGGCCTGCAGCAGGCCTTCGAGCACCGAGCGGTGAGGCTCTAGCGAGACGGTGTGCTCTTCCCAGTAGGCGGGCTCGCCCGACTCGGGGTTGTACCGGCGGATTCGGAGCGTGAACTCTTCGGCGGCACGCTCTTTGCGAGCCGGGGGTGTAGTCACATCTACGGCCATCAGTACTTCCTCTCTTCGGGCTGCCACTGGGTGACGGTGACGGGTGCCTCGCCGAGCTTCGGCCGGTCGCCATCCTTGGTGAGGGTGATGTGCTTCATCCACTCCTCGTCGTTGCGCTCCGGGTAATCGACACGGAACTGCGCACCTCGAGATTCCTTGCGCTCCATCGCCGCGGTGACGATGCACTCCGCTGCGTCGAGCATGAAGCCGAGCTCGATCGCGCCCAGTACGTCCTGGTTGAAGATCGTGCCCTGGTCGTCGATCCAGGCGTCCTTGGACTCTTCCTTGAGGGTCTGGACTTTCTCCAGTGCCTCGCCGAGACCTTGCTCGTTGCGGTAGACCGCCACGTTGCGGTTCATCTCGGTGCCCAGTTCGTCCTTGATCTTCGACACGCGCTTACCGGTCTTCGGCTTGTCGATCAGGGACTTGATCCATGCGTGCTCATCGTCGACGCGGCCAGCCGACGGAGCGTCGGGCATGTCCATGCTGAGCGCACGGGCTGCAGCGTGGGCGCCTGCGCGGCGTCCGAAGATCAGCGTGTCGAGCAGCGAGTTGGCGCCCAGGCGGTTACCGCCGTGCACCGAAACGCATGCAACCTCGCCAGCGGCGTACAGACCTTCAACGGGGGTCGCTCCGTCGACGTCGGTCTTGACGCCGCCCATGATGTAGTGCTGGCCCGGGCGGATCAGGATCGGCTCGCGGGTGATGTCGGTACCGGCGAAGTCCTTGCCGATGTTGACGATCTCGCGCAGCGCTTCGAGCGTGCGCTTCTTCGGGACGACGGTGATGTCGAGGTAGATGCCTTCCTTGTTCGGACCGGCACCGCGACCTTCGTTGATCTCGGTCTGCTCTGCGCGAGACACGACGTCACGCGATGCGAGCTCGAGCTTGTTGGGCGCGTACTTGTGCATGAAGCGCTCGCCCTCACCGTTGATCAGGTGCGCGCCTTCGCCGCGTGCACCCTCGGTGATCAGCACACCGTTCTCGACCAGGCAGGTCGGGTGGTACTGGATCATCTCCATGTCCATCAGCGGCGCGCCCAGGCGGTAGGCCTGCGCCATGCCGTCGGCAGTACAGATGAGGCCGTTGGTCGTCGGCTTGAAGCACTGACCGGCACCGCCGGTGGCGAGGATCACGTTCTTGGCCGTGAAGACCTCCATGTCGCCGGTGCGGATGTTGCGGGCGATGCAGCCGGTGCACGCGCCGGTCTCGTCCTGCAGCAGCGAGGTGGTGAACCACTCTTCGTAGCGGTCGACGCGCTCGTGGTACTTCATGAGCTGCTCGTAGAGCACGTGCAGAATCGCCTGGCCGGTGATGTCTGCGACGTAGGCGGTGCGCTTCATCGAGGCGCCGCCGAACGCACGGAGGTCCAGGTGACCTGTCTCGTTGCGGTGGAAGGTGACCCCGATGTGCTCGAGGTGCATGATCTCCCCGGGCGCCTCGGAGCACATGACCTCGATCGCGTCCTGGTCGCCGATGAAATCGGAGCCCTTGACGGTGTCGTACGCGTGCGAGCGCCAGTCGTCGGCCGGATTGACCGCAGCGTTGATGCCACCAGCGGCCGCAACCGAGTGCGAGCGGACGGGGTGGACCTTGCTCATGATCGCGACGGTCGCGCCAGCGTCTGCGGCGGCGGTTGCGGCACGCTGGCCAGCGAGGCCGGCACCGAGGATCAGGACGTCATGTTGAGGCATTGAACTCCAGCTGAAATCGTGGTGGCGAACGCCACTTGTATGCCACTCTATACGTGCGTCGCCGCGGAAGAAGTTGCCGCAAAACGCCTACTTCTGCGGTGGGAATTACGTAGGGCAACCTAATTGTGGGCAGTTGCAGGAGGAACGTCGCGGCCCTAGTCGCCGGTGGCGCAGTTACCGCTCCTGAGCGCACGTAAGTGCGCCACCGGCGCCTAGGGTGTCTCAGCGCTGCAGAACCCGGCGCACGCGGTCTGCCGTGACGAGGCCGCGTAGCGATCCCGTCGCGTCGACCACGGGGATCACTCCCCACTGCTGCAGCCGCTCTGACTTCAGCAACTGCTCGAGCGAGGCGTCGCCGAGGATCTCCTCGGGCCCCGGGCCGTGATCGGCGATCAGGTCGGCGGCGGTCAGGAGGGGGCGACCCTGCGAAAGCGCATGCTCGAGCCGCTCGCGTGTGAGCACGCCGAGCAGCTTGCCCGCGGTGTCGATCACGGGCACGGCGATCGGGGCGCTCGCGATCGCGGGGTAGGAGTCGAGCGCCTCAGTTGCAGTGGTGGTGCCGGTGATGGTTTTCGGCGATGGGTCCATCACGTCGGCGGCGGTTACCCCGCTCAGTCGCTGCTGGAACTCGCCGACCATCGTCGCACCGCGCGCACCCTGGCTCAGGAACCAACCGAGCACGATCAGTGACAGGCCCGCGACCGTGTCGTCGTACCAGAGCAGCAGCACGCCGCTGCCCACGATCAGCCCGCCGAACAGGCGCCCGGCACGCCCCGCAAGGACTGTGGCGCGGGCCTTGTCGCCGGTCGCGCCCCAAATCAGCGCCTGGGCGATGCGGCCACCGTCGAGCGGGTAACCGGGCAGCAGGTTGAACAGCAGCAGGCCCGCGTTGATGAGTGCCAACCACGCACCGAGGACCACGAGCGGCTCGGTCGTCTCGGTGCCGGTGAGCGCGTCACCGAGCGTCAGGTCCGAGGGCAGAGCGAGCGCCGTGAGGCCCAGGGCCATCCCGGTCAGCACGAGATTGACGAGCGGGCCAGCGATGGCGATCAGCAGTTCCTCGCGAGGCCGCTGGGGTTCACGGGAGAGGTGTGTGAACCCGCCGAGCACCCAAAGGTCGATCCCGATCACGTCGATGCCAAAGCGCCGCGCAACGAGTGCGTGGCCCAGCTCGTGCAGCGCGATCGCGAGAGAGAACGCGAGGGCGGCAACCACCGCCATCACGAACAGTTCGCCGTTGCTAGCGCTCGGGATCCACGTGCCGAAGCTCGAGGTGAGGAACACGACCGCGATCCCGAGGAACAGAAACCAGCTCGGCGCAGCACCGATTCGCACGCCAAACAGGCGGGCGAGAGTGACTGTCGGAGGGCGCCGCATCGGTGCACATTGTGACGCGTCGAAAGCCGCTCTGCGACATCTACCCCGCTAGCGTCGACTCACGTTGCCGGCGCTGTCTGACATCGAAACCCGCCAGGACTGCGAGCGGCTAGTGCGCGCCTTCTACGGCAAGGCGATGACCGACCCGCTAATCGGCTTCATCTTCACCGACATCGCCGAGCTCGACCTCGAGGCGCACGTTCCGCAGATCACCTCGTTCTGGGAGACGGTGCTGCTCGGCGTCAAGTCCTACTCCGGCAGCGCGTTCGGTCCGCACCTAGCGCTCAGCGAGAAGGTGCAGCTGCGCGAGGGCCACTTCGAGCGCTGGCTGCAGCTCTGGTTCGGAACCGTCGACGAGCTGTTCGCAGGCGAGCGAGCTAACGCCGCCAAGGTTCACGCGCTGCGTGTCGCGCGCGCGTTCATGAGCCGGCTGCCGGCTTAGCCCACTCGGTCTTTTCGGGCTCGACCTCACCGGTGTCGTGCCTCTGCACCCACCGTTCGAGCGCCGTGGGCATCCGTGCTTCCCGGTCGCCCCAGTCGATGATCTCCTGGGAGCCGGCCACGAGGTCGTGGAGGCTGCGGCGGTCGCGGCGCACGAGACCGACTGCGAACCCGATGCCGAGCAGGAAGCTCACAGGGAAGGCCAGGGCGCGAACCGCCGACCGGCGGCCGCTCAGCGGGGTGCCGTCACGATCGATCACGCGCAGCCCGAGCAGCGCCTTACCCGGGGTGCGCCCCGCGATCGCCACGCTGGCCCACAGGTACAAGAACCACCAGACCGCGAGGCTCGAGAGCCATATCCAGCCGCGCTCGCCGTCGCCAACGGAGGGGTTGCCGACGAACAGGTTCATTGCGGCGAGCCCGAGCGAGACCCCCAGCCCGAACAGCGCCGACACCAGCGCGCTGTCAGCGAGGAAGGCGAGCAGCCGCGACACCGGTCCGGCAGGGCGCTGCGACGCGCTGAGCGGGCCCGCGGGTGCCTCCTCGCGCTCGCGGCGCAGCACGCGGTCGATGAGCGTGAAGAGCACCAGGTCGACGCCTACGAGCTGCCGCCTGACTAGGTCGAGCGTGTGGGCAACAACGCCCGTTGATGCCTCGGCGACGATCTTGTCGATGCCCGCGCGCGAGACGACGTCCTCGATGTCGATCGCGTC
>CAZLKZ010000070.1:0-5530 GCA_964560235.1 uncultured Conexibacter sp.
TCGAGGACCGAGCCGACGTGCTCGTGCGGCCGAAGTTCAGCCCGCCCCGCGGCGCGTACGACGACCTGCTCTCGCCGCATCGCATCTTTGGGTTCGGCTCGATCTCGCTGAACGACGTCAAGGAGATCAAGGACCACTTCGGCGTCAAGGTCAACGACGTGGTCGTGACCCTCGTGGCCGCCACGTTGCGTGAGCACATGCTGCTGCACGACATGCTGCCCGACCGGCCGCTGATCGCCCAGGTGCCGGTGTCGGTGCGCTCAGACGACGAGTTCGGCACTTTCGGCAACGAGATCTCGCTGATGTTCGTGCCGATCCCGACGCACCTCGACAGCGTCGTCGACCAGCTGTACGCCGCTGTCGACGAGCTATCGGATGCGAAGGAGCGCCACCACGCGCTGCCCGCAAAGGCGCTGCGCGACGTCACCCAGTTCATCCCCCCGGCTCTCCACCAGCGAGCCTCACGGGCGATGTTCGGGCTTGCGCGCCTCGGGATCAGCCCGCCGTACAACATCGTCATCTCCAACGTGCCCGGGCCGCCGATCGACATCTACAGCGCGGGCGCCAAGCTCGAGGCGCTCTACCCGCTGTCGATCATCCTCGACCGCGCCGCGATCAACGTGACGGTGATGAGCTATCGCGACTCGATCGACATCGGCATCACAGGCGACCGCGAGCAGACGCCCGACGTGCAGGTGATGATCGACGGTATGCAGAAGGCGGCCAAGGAGCTCTTGGCCACCGCCCGCAAGGCCAAGTAGTTCACTCGCTGGAGCGGTGGGCCAGCCGAGCAGGTGGCGGGGAGCCGAGCGAGGCACGAGGGAGCGACCCCTTGGTCGTGACCGAAGTGCCGAGCGACGGATCGTCGCCAGATGCGACGGTTGGCGCGCCGCTGGGCATGGAGCGGCCGACCCGGACGCAGATGATCCCCATCAGCACGAACAGCGATAGGTCGAAGCCGATCACGAACAGGAACGCTGGCTTCCAGGCCCAGTAAGGGCCGTCGGGCTTGCGCTCGATCTGGAGCAGCGTCGTGTCGCGGATCATCGCACGGGTCTGCGCGCCATCGACCGGTGCCGCGTAGCCCGCGAAGTTGATCGCGGGATCGGCAGCCATGCGGATCGGCGCCGCGACCTCCGTGTGGCCCTTGTGGATCCGCACGAACGACTTCCAGTTGCCGCTGAGAGGCATCGGCCCTTCTGAGCGGAAGCTGCCATCGGCCTGCTCGATCAGCTTGGAAACGACTCGTCCGCGGCCCTGCCAAGCAAGGGCGTACGCCCAGTTGCCGTCACGGGCGAGGCTCGGGTCGCTGAGTCGCACGGTGACGTCACCGACAGTGCTGGTCTCCCCGCGATGGCCGATCGCCTGCTGGCGCACGTTGTCAACCTTGATCGTCGCCGTCAGGTCCGTGGGGACTGTGACGTAGGCGTTGTTGAACGCGAAGCCGAGGATCACGAGCGCCGACACCACAGCGGCCGCAAGCGGGCGGCTGAACTTGCTGAGCTCGTTGCGCAGCGCAGCTGCCATCAAGGAGCCGAGCACAGCACCGGCAAGGCCGACGAACAGAGCGGTCGGCAGACCCTCGGTGATCAGGCCAGGCTGCCACGGCAGCGGGTAGGCGACCTGCGTCCAGGCGTAGTCAGCTGCAAATCCGCCGACGCCGCACAGGGCTCCGGCGACGAGCGCGAACTTCATCGGGCTGTCCCAGCGGCCGCGCCAACCGAGCGCTGTCACGATCGCGGCCTGCGCGATGAACAGCGGCATCGCGGGCGGAGTGGTGTTCGTGATCTCACCTACGAACAGCGTCATGAACAGCTGCACAGGCAGCCACACGAGCAGCGCGCGGACCGGGCCGAGCCGGCCGTTGAGCTGGTAGGCGAGCACCATGGCGAACGCGCCGCCGATGGCGAGGAAGTACGGCATCCAGACGGCGCGGTACTGAGGCACGCCCCAGTTGAACTCGTGAAGGATCGCCGTGAAGAGGTAGAGGAACAGCCCGGCCAGCACCGAGCCGATCGGCAGGTAGTAGGAGAAGGCGCCGCTGAACGGGTTGATGTCGCGGGTGCGCGCACCTTCGACCATCAGCAGCAGCGCGCCGGACCCGGCTGCGGCAATACCGCCGATGAACATCGTGTGGGTCGGGCCCCAGAGCGTCACGTCCTGCCCAAAGGTCCGGTGCCAGAGGTCGTCGAGCGGGAAGCCGAGCAGCGAGAACGCGCCGCCGGCCATCAGCAGGATCGCGCCCGCAGGTGCGGTCCAACCGAGGATCGTCAGCGATGCGGGGCTGCGCTCTTCGTTCTTGGTCGGTGCCATGACGATCGCCAGCACGCCCATCAGGAAGATCCATTCCAGCCCGAGCAGCATCGGCCAATGCGCGAGCGTGCCGAGCGGGCCGTCGTCGCGCCCAATGTCGATGTGCAGTCCGATGTCCCACGTGGCGCCGATCAGCGCGACGAGCGCGCCGCCGATAGCGCCGATGCCCGGCAACACGGCCCAACCAGGCAGGCCGGTGATCGCGTCAGCCTTTGCACTGAGCCACCTGAGCCAGCGCGCGCCACCTGATCGGTACGCGCCGATGAGCCACACCCACAGCAGGATCACCACGTTGATGCCAACCCCGAGGATCACCACGTCGCGGGCCGGGGCACCGCCGGCTTCGGCCGGAGCTGCGGCAGCAGCGATGGTCGGGATGAGCGCGTGCAGAGTCATGAGAATTGGACCGTCCTCTCCTGGATCGGCAGGAGTGTCACAGTGCTGTAGCTACATGAGTGTGACATAGCTCCCAGCCAGAACCTGCAAGGCTCTGCGCTGCTGTGGCACGTCAACCAAAGAGAGCTCCACGCATGGCCGCGCAGGACAGGCGCCGGCAGCTGCTCGACGTGTCCCGCGACCTCGTCAACTCAGACGGCTTCGACGCGCTCACCGTCGAAGCGGTCGCCCGCACTGCAGGCGTCACTCGCCCGGTCGTCTACGACCTGTTCGGCGACCTCGACGGACTCGTTACCGCGCTGATCGACCGCGAGCAGCAGATCGCACTCGCGCCGCTGCTCAACCTCGTCGGCCACGGCGACCCCGACGTGTCCACACTCGAGGAGTTCCTCGAGCTCGCGCTCACAGGCTTCCTGGAGGCGGTGCACGAGAACAAGCAGACCTGGCAGCTCGTGCTGATGCCGCCCCAGCGAGTCTCAGAGCCGATTCGGCGCAGGTTCCACGACTCGCGTGAGCTGCTCGCGGCGCGCCTTGCGCAACTCGTGCGCTGGGGTTTTGAGAGCCGAGGCGGTCCCAGCGATCTCGACTGGGAGCTGCTCGGCAGGCTCGTCGTCGCCGAGGGCGAGGATGCCGCCCGGCTCACGCTTCTCAACCCGCGGCGCTACAAGCCAGAGCGGCTCGTGCTCGGCGCAACCTCAGCGCTCGCGTTGATGCCCGGGCCGGGCAAACCCGCTGGCGGGCGCTCGCGTTTGCCCGAGCCACCCAGCCTGTCAGTCCCTGCGGCCGCCCCGAAGAAGCCGGAGGCGCCGTCCAAGAAGCGCATGGCTCGCGCCGAGCGCCGCGAGCAGCTGATGGACGTTGCGCTCGAGATAATCGACGAGGGTGACTGGGACGCGCTGTCGGTCGACGCGATCGCCAAGGCCGCGGGCGTTGACCGCGTGGTCGTCTACCGCAGCTTCGGCCGGCTCGAGCTGCTGGTGCTCGCCCTGCTGGCGCGCGAAGAGCAGCGCACGCGCGGCTTGGTCGACGCGATCGTTCCCGCGAAGCCGGTGCCCGGTACTCCGGCCGAGATCCTCGGCAGCGCGGTCGCCGGCCTGCTCGAAGAGGTGCTCTCCAAGCCGCTCACCTACCGCGTCGCGCTGCGGCGCCCAGAGAGTCTGCCCCCCACCCTGCGCAAGATCGTCAACTCGCGCCGAGCTTCGATCGCCAAGCGCCTCCGCCCGCTCGTCGAGCTCGGTCTTGCGGGAGTGGACGCGCCGACCGAGGACATCGACGTCGAACTGCTCTCCCGCATGATCCTCACGGCCGGCGAAGAACTTGCACGCCTCGCACTGCACGAGCCCGACTTCCCGCCCGAGCGCGTACTCACGGGAACGTGGGGCCTGCTGGCGCTGGTACCCGCGCGCTAGCGCTCGATCACAGTGGCGATGCCCTGGCCGACACCGATGCACATCGTCGCCAGGCCGTAGCGCGCGTCACGCCGTGCCATCTCGTGCACGAGCGTTGTGATGATCCGCGAGCCCGAGCTACCGAGCGGGTGACCGAGCGCGATCGCGCCGCCGTTGACGTTCACGCGGTCATCGTCGGCTGCAATCTCCAGGCCGTCGAGCACGGCGAGTGCCTGCGCTGCGAACGCCTCGTTGAGCTCGATCAGGTCGATGTCGCTGAGCTGCAGGCCTGCACGCTCCAGAGCCTTGGCGGTTGCGGGCACCGGGCCGATGCCCATGACACGCGGCGGCACACCGGCAACCGCGCGGCTCTTGATCGTCGCGAGCACGGGTAGTCCGTTGGCTTCGGCGTAGTCCTTGCTCGCGAGCACGATCGCCGACGCGCCGTCGTTGAGTGAGCTGGAGTTACCAGCGGTCACCGAGCCGCCTTCAAGGAAGGCAGGGCGCAGCTTGGCGAGTGTCTCCAGCGAGGAGTCAGGCCGGGGGCCTTCGTCGGTGTCGACAACGTGCTCACCCTTGCGGGTCTTCACGGTCACCGGAACCATCTCGGCGTCGAACCTGCCCTGCTCCTGCGCGGCCAGCGCCTTCTGGTGGCTCGCGAGCGCAAACTCGTCCTGGCGCTCGCGCGAGATGTCGTACGGGCGCTCCTGGTCGGCGACGCCTGCGTAGCGCTCGGCGGCCAGGTTCTCAGCGGTCATGCCGAGCGAGTCCGTGTGACCCATCTCGTCGAGCCGCGGGTTGGTCATGCGCCAGCCGAGGCTCGTGTCCCACATCGTCCTCGGACCGGTCGGGAAGCCGCGGTCGGGCTTCTGTACGACCCACGGTGCGCGGCTCATCGACTCAACGCCGCCCGCCACGAAGAGGTCGCCGTCACCCGTGAGGATCGCGCGCGTTGCGTAGTGCACGGCGTCCATGCCCGAGCCGCAAAGCCGGTTGATCGTCGTGCCACCGATCTCCTCAGGCAGCCCGGACAGCAGTACAGCCATGCGAGCGACGTCGCGGTTGTCTTCGCCCGCCTGGTTGACGCAGCCGAGGACCACGTCCTCGATGTCAGACGGATTGATGCCGGACCTCGCGACGACCGCACCGACGGCCAGCGCAGCAAGGTCGTCGGGCCGCACTGAGCTCAGAACTCCGCCGTACTTACCGACAGGAGTCCTCGCTGCGTCGATAATAACTACCGTTCGTTCGCTCACACTTTTGAGTCTAGTACTAGCTCGCGTTCTCGCACCTGGTGCTCGAACACCGACGGGTCGAAATGCCGGGTGCGGCGGCCGTACTCCACGTGCGAGCCGACCCATGGCGAGACGACTTTGCCGGAATCGGTCGTGTACCAGCCGGGGCAGCCGGTGGTGAACGTGGTCTTCTTGAAC
>CAZLKZ010000071.1:0-5281 GCA_964560235.1 uncultured Conexibacter sp.
TCAACTGTGTCGGGTCGACCTCCTGGGGCTGGCGCCTGATGAACGGCAAGTTCAACATCGAGGGTGACGTGTGCGAGGAGCCGCGTCCGAACGTGCTGCTCTACGCCACGACCGCGACCGTTGCCAGCGGCAAGGTCAGCCAGGCGATCACCGGGCCTTGGAACCTCGGACGCCCGCGCGGCTGCCCGAAGTCGGCCAACGGCGGCAAGACCCTGATCCCCGACGACCCGGAGCCCGGCTCACGCATGACGATTGCGTCTGCGGTCAAGAAGGCGCAGGCCAAGACCAAGGCCGCCAAGAAGGCGAAGAAGTCCGCCAAGAAGGCGGCCAAGAAGACGGCAAGCAAGAGCGCGCGCAACGCTCGAGTTAAGCGGTAACCACCGCTGCCGGAGGGCCGCCTGACCGCGGCGGCCCTCACCCTGAGTCAGTGGTGGCCGGCGTCAGACTCTCCGCGCGCCGGCCACCACGCTCAGTCGTTGTGGCTAAGCCCCGACCTGGATTGCGGTGCCGTCGGCGGCGAAAAGGCCTTCGACAGAGAAGTACCGCTCACCGGTGTCGTAGCTGAAAGTCAGCACGCGGCTGCCAGCGGGCAGCTCGGGCAGCTTCTTGGCCACGGCGGCCAGCGACGCCCCCGACGATGGGCCTACGAGCAGACCTTCTTCGCGAGCCGCCCGGACTGCGTAAGCAAACGCGTCCTCTTCGGAGATTTGGATCGTGCCGTCGAGCACGTCCGTGTCGAGGTTGGCCGGCAGGAACCCAGCGCCGATGCCCTGGATCTTGTGCGGGCCAGGGTCTCCGCCGGAGATCACGGGCGACTTCTCGGGCTCGACCGCGAACACCTTCGTGTCCGGGTTGACCTCCTTGAGGGCCTTACCGACCGCAGTGATGTGGCCGCCGGTGCCGACACCGGTGATCAGCACGTCTACGCCTTCGGGGAAGTCGGCGAGAATCTCCTTCGCGGTCGTCCACTCGTGGATCGCGACGTTGGCAGGGTTCTCGAACTGCTGCGGGATCCAGGAGGGCTTGATCTGCTCGGCGAGTTCACCGGCACGAGCGATCGCAGCCTTCATGCCGCCCTCGCGCGGGGTCAGCTCCAGCTTGGCCCCATAGGCGGCCATCAGCCTGCGGCGCTCCAGCGACATCGACTCAGGCATCACGAGGATCAGCTCGTAACCGAGCACGGCTGCGGCCATCGCGAGCCCGACACCGGTGTTGCCGGACGTCGGCTCGATGATCGTGGTGCCCTCGGTAAGCACACCGCGGCGCCGGGCGTCCTCGATCATGGCGAAGCCGATCCGGTCCTTGATCGAACCGCCCGGGTTGGCGCGCTCGGCCTTCACCCACACCTCGGCGTCGTGGCCGGAGAACAGGTTGTTGACACGGATGTGCGGGGTGTTCCCGATGGTGTCGAGGATTGTTTCGGCCTTCATGGCGATGCCTTTCAGATGTTGAAGTCGAGGGGTTCTTCGCTTTGCGCGTCCCGCTTGGCACGGTCTACGCGCGCAGTTGGGGTGACGATCGAGTTGACCGGCACGCTCTGGGTGAGCCACACGTTGCCGCCGATCACGCTGCCGGCACCGATGACGGTGTCACCACCGAGGATCGTCGCGTTCGCGTAGACGACCACGCGGTCATCGAGGGTCGGGTGGCGCTTTGAGCTCGCCATCCGCTTGTCGACAGACAGCGCGCCCAGCGTGACGCCTTGGTAGAGCTTGACGTGAGCGCCGATCACCGCGGTGCCGCCGACGACGATGCCGGTGCCGTGGTCGATCGCGAACGACGGCCCGATCTGCGCGCCGGGGTGGATGTCGATGCCGGTACGGCGATGCGCCGACTCGGTGACCATCCGGGCAGCGAGCTCAGCTCCCAAGTCGTGCAGCTCGTGCGCGATCCGGTAGCAGGCGATCGCATGGAAGCCGGGGTAGGCGAGGATTATCTCGTCGGTCGAGATCGCCGCTGGATCACCGTCGTACATCGCCTGCGCGTCGAGATCGAGCGCGCGCCTGATCTTCGGAAGCCGTTCGATGAACTGCTGTGCGGTCGAGTCCGGGGCGTCACACGACGTGCCTGCCTGGCCGACGATCGTGCACAGGTGGTCGCGCAGGGCCTCGACCTCGACCGCCAGGTCCGACTCCCGCACATCGCCGACGTCGGCGGCGTAATGCGGAAACAGGAGCTCGAGCGTGAGGTTTCCGAAGTGCCGGATCCGCTCGTGGAGCTGCGTGGGGAAGCCGTAGCGTTGGCGCTCAGACTTCAGCTCGTCTAGGAAGACGTCGAAGGTGCCGCGCTCCGGGGCGGTAGCCATGTCCTGAGAGTAGCCGTCACAGCGCGCCTTCCAGCGCGAGCAGCGTGCGCTTCATCTCGGGGCCGCCTCGGTAGTTGCCTACAGAGCCTCCGGTCTGGAGCACGCGGTGACACGGCACCACGATCGGGATTGGGTTGCGCGCGAGCGCGGTCCCCGCTGCTCTGATCGCCGTCGGACGCCCCGCAAGCGCCGCGAGCTGGGAGTACGAGACGGTGCTGCCGCTTTGCACTCCGGTCAGTGCAGTCAGCACCTGCTGCTGAAACTCGCTGGTAAGCCGCCAGTCGAGCGGGAGCGCGAAGTTGCCATCTCCAGACTCGAAGTAGGCGTCCAGTGCCCGGCGTGCTTGAGTGAGTGTGTTGCTCGGGCCGCGCAGCACGCGCGGTGAAACCTTCACGGCGATCCTGCTGAGTAGCTCATCGGGGTCGTCCTCTGGCAGCGCGACGGCGACGAGGCCCGCGTCTGTCGCGCAGGCCACTAGGTCGCCGAGAGGGCTCTCGTGGGTTTCATAGGAGACGTCGACAAGCCCCTCGCTGGCGGCGCGGCGCCTGAAATCTTCGACCTGCTCGTGAAGGTCTGTCATAGCTATTGGGACGCGGCCGCGCCCAGAGTTGTGAGGTCGTCGCCGATCTGTGCGCGGAGCTTCTCCAGCGCCTCGTAGACGCTACGCCTCGCGGCGTCGGTGCTCGTGCCCATCACCTGTGCGATCTCGGCGTTGGTCAACTCAGCCATGTACCTGAGCGTCACGGCAGTGCGCTGTTTGTCGGGCAGCTCGCGGACTGCCGCCCAGGCCTCTCCGGATTCAGCCTCGGCTGAGGGCGCGGCGGGGAGGTGCTCGGTCAGCTCGGTGGTCGCAGGTCGTGCCGCGCGGGCACGGTGGGCGTCTATGGCCTTGCGCACGGCGATCGCGCAGAGCCAACCCCGCACGGCACCCGGGTCGCGCAGCTCCGGGTACGCACGGAGTGCCGCGATCATCGACTCTTGGAAGACCTCCTCAGCGTGATCGCGCCCGGCCTGAGCTACGCACACGCGCATCACCACGTGGGCGTGTTCTGTGATCACCGCCTCGAAGGGCGGCAGTTGGCCACGGCGAGCGGGCATCTGTTGCACAGCAAACAGGACGGCGCGCGCAGCCGTCGCGTGAGATCCGCGGCTAGGGTCGCGGCATGGACCTCGGAATTGAAGGCCGTGTAGCACTGGTGATGGGCGGCAGCGCCGGGATCGGGCTCGGCATCGCCGAGGCGTTGGCTCGCGAGGGCGCACGCGTCGCGATCGCATCCCGGAACGCCGGGCGGGTCGAGGCTGCGCGCGCATCGGTGCCCGCCATCGCCTTCGGCGCGGCAGCCGACGCCTCAGAGCCAGGCGAGTTGCCCGCTCTGGTCGATTCGGTGGAGGCCGCTCTCGGGCAGGTCGACATCCTGATCACCAACACAGGAGGGCCTCCGCGCGGCTCGGCGCTGTCCGCTGACGAAGACGAGTGGCAGCGCGCTTATCGATCGCTAGTGCTCGCTCCGCGGACCCTGATCGAACGCTGCCTGCCAGCTATGAAGCAACAGGGCTGGGGGAGGATCGTCAACGTCGGGAGCCAGTCAACGATCGAGCCGATCGCCGGCCTCGCGCTGTCGAACATTCACCGCATGGCGACCGTTGGGCTCTTCAAGACGCTCGCTACCGAGGTCGCCGCATCTGGTGTAACGGTCAACACGATTGCCACCGGCAGCTTCCTCACCGACAGGCAGGTTGAGATGCACGGTTCGGTTGAGGCCGCTGAGGAGTTCGCAAGGGCCCACATGCCTGCGGGCCGGATGGGAACGCCCGCCGAGTTCGGAGACCTCGCTGCGTTCCTGGCATCTGAGCGCGCAGCGTTCATCACAGGCTCTGTTGTGCGAATCGACGGCGGCGCGCTGCGCTCGGTGTAGAACGCGCTGAGCCCGGGCGCAAAGCACCCGGGCTCAGGAGTCACTGGCGTGTCGTGCCAGGGAGGGGCTACGGGGAGGGAGCCACTCGCTTGGGGAGGACGGCTTCGAACGCGGCCTTCACGTCGGCGGCCTCCAGTCCAAGTTTCTTGGCGATTGCGGCGAACTCCGCATCGCGATGATCGGTGCGATCGGCCTGCTTGGCAGCGAAGACCTTGTCGAGCGCGGCCTTCACGGTCGCCTCGTCCTTGCCGAGTCCCTTGGCCAGCGCGGACACGAGCGCGCTCGAGTCGGGCCGCTCGCCCGGCTTCGGCCGACCCTCGCTGCGGTCAGGACGGTTGGCCTCCAGCACCTTCTCGACGTCGTCCTCGCTGACACCTAGCGCGGTCGCGAGCTCCTCGGCGATGTCGCCCTTGCCGGGGCCTCTGTGGTCGTCCGGCTTCTCGCCGTTCTTCGGCTTGTTCGCCTCGTGGGCGGCGGTGATCGCTGCCTTCAGCTGCGCGCTGGTCACGCCTAGCTTCTTGGCGATCGCGCTGAGCTGCGAGCTCGACAGTCGCTCGCCGTGACGGCCTCCGCGGCCCGGGCCGCCCTGCGGGCCACGACCGTCGCCCGGCCTGCCCTGCATTCCGTACCCGTACCCCTGGGCGCTCGATTGGGTCTGCTTGCTCTTGTCCTTGCTCGAAGCCGACATGACCCCGGCGATTCCGGCGGAGCCTGCCGCGGCGAGCGCGGCGGCAGCTAGAGCAGTTGCACGTGTGCGGTTCATTTCCATGTGCAGAGAATCGGCGCTGAACCTCACAGGAGGCTGAGCGTTGGCCGCGAGAACCTAAGAGTCGTCGCCGGCGAGTTTCGCCAGCGGGAGCTCGATCACGAACCGCGCTCCGCCGTCCGCAGGACTCTCGGCCCGCACGCTGCCGCCGTGCGCCTCCACGATCGCGGACACGATCGACAGTCCGAGCCCAGCGCCTGCAGGGCCGCGCTCGCGGCCAGGCGCTGCGCGCCAAAACCGCTCGAACAGCTCTCCTGTGTCCTCGACCGGGAGACCGGGCCCGTGATCGCGCAC
>CAZLKZ010000072.1:0-3581 GCA_964560235.1 uncultured Conexibacter sp.
GACCGAGTTCACCGGCTACGCCTCGCTACAGGAACACACGACGGTGCTCGGCACCACGACCGACGACGGCCGCACGATCGTCAAGCTCGCGACCTCTCCCTTCTACGCGCAGGGTGGCGGCCAGGTGTCCGACACCGGCACTCTCGGTGACGCCCCGGTGCTGGAGGTGCTGCGCGCCAACAACGAGGACCAGGCACTCGTGATCGACGGGCCGGCCCCGGAGGTCGGCGCAGAGGTCACCGCGACCGTCGATCGCAGCGCCCGCGTTGCCACGCAGGCCAACCACACAGCGACACACCTGCTCCACGCGGCACTGCGCGAGCGACTCGGCACACACGTGCGGCAGGCTGGCTCCTACGTCGGTCCCGACAAGCTGCGGTTCGACTTCACACACGGCCAGCGGCTCACGCCGGAGGAGCTCAAGGACGTTGAAGACCGCGTTAACGGCTGGATTTTGCAGGCCGATCCGGTGCGTCCGATCACGACCACGCTGGACGAGGCGAAGGCGCTCGGCGCGATGGCGCTGTTCGGCGAGAAGTACGGCGACGTCGTGAGGATGGTGCAGATCGGCGACGGCGACTACTCACGCGAGCTCTGCGGCGGTACCCACGTGCGCTCAACGGCCGAGATCGGCGTGTTCCGCATCACCTCTGAGGGGTCGAGCGCCTCGAACGTGCGCCGCATCGAGGCCGTGACCGGCCCTGAAGCGATCGGCTTGCTGCGCGGCCACGATGCGATCCTCCTCGAGTCAGCCGATCTGCTCAAGACACGTCCCGACGACGTGCCGGCGCGCATCGCCGCACTCAAGGAGCAGTCGAGCAAGGCGAAGCCCGGTTCGGGCGGCGCCGACGTGGACGTCGACGCGCTCGCCGGACAGGCGGAGGAGATCTCAGGCGTGCCCGTCGTGGCAGCGGTCATCGATTCAGCCGACGGCAAGGCGCTGCCTGACATTGCCGATCGCGTGCGGGGCAAGATCGGTGACGGCGTGGTGGTGCTCGGAGGGGCTGCCGAGGGCAAGGCCGCGCTGCTCGTATCCGTGGCCAAGCCACTGACCGATCGTGGCCTCTCTGCGGGCGACATCGTCAAGCAGGCCGCGCCCGTCATGGGCGGCGGCGGGGGAGGCCGGTCGACGATGGCGCAGGCCGGCGGCAAAGAGCTCGCCAAGCTCGGCGACGCCGTACAGGCAGCTAAGGCCACGGTGGCTGAGATCCTCGCGGGATCCGCCGCTTCGGACGGTTAGATAATGCGCGTGTTGGCCCTCGACTACGGCTCGGGACGTTGTGGCTGCGCGATCAGTGACCCGACCGGCACGCTCGCGACCCCGATCGACGACATCGAGCGCCCGGCCACACGTCGCGGCTTCGCGCGCGTGGCTGATCTGGTGCGGGACACCGGTGCCGAGCACGTGGTCGTGGGATTGCCTCTCTCTCTGAGCGGAGAGGACACGGCGCAGACCACAGAGACTCGCGAGTGGGCAGACCGGCTCGCCGAGCGAGTGCGTCCGGTGCCGGTCGAGCTCTACGACGAGCGCTTCACGACGGCCATCGCTGCACGCGGTTCGCGCGAGGCCACCAGCAGCGAGCATTCGCGCGCTGCAGCTGTGCTGCTCGACGACTGGCTGGCGGTGCACGGTGGCTAGCTGGTTCGGCAAGGGCAAAGGGGAGCCTGCGGACCCGAGCCGGCCCCGCACCCCTGAGGAGCGCGAAGCCGCCTACCAGGAGCGGCTGCGGCGCCGCACGGGGGAGATCGACGCGATCCCGCAGGAGGCGGCGTTCAACCGGCTCGACCTGGAAGCCGACGGCCCGGAGCCCGAACCGGAGCCCGAGCCCGAGGTCAAGCCCGAGCCGGAGCCCGAGCCCGCGCATCTGGCTGCGAAAGTGACCACCGAGGTACCTAACGCAGCCAGTCACGAGCAAGACACGCCCTCCGGAGTGCGCCGCGCAACACAGGCGCCGGTGGTAACCGCGAGCTCAGACCTCTCGGAGATCGCGGCGCTAGGAGGCGGCAGGCCCTCGGTGATCTCGCGCCCGCCGAAGCGCCCCCGCTGGTGCCGAAGGATCGGCCTCGTGATTCCAGCGATCGTGCTCGCGGTGATGGTCTGGGCGATGTTCAAGACCTTCCAGCCCTTCCACAGCAGCGACGGTCAGACGATCCGCGTGACGATCCCGCAGGGTGCAACCGTGTCGGACATCGGCGAGCTACTCGAGAAGCGTGGCGTCATCTCTTCACCAGGATTCTTCGAAGCGCGTGCGTGGCTGTCAGGTCAGCGCGGCGACATCAAGGCCGGTGCGTTCTTTCTCCGCAAGGACATGAGCAACGGTGACGCAATCGCCGCACTGACCGGAGACCCGATCGTGCCCAAGGTGCTGCGCGTCGTGATCCCAGAAGGACTGTCCATCCGCGAAGCGAGGCCGATCGTGCGGGACTCTGGGGTGCGCGGCCCGTACCGCCGTGCCGCGATCCCCGCAAAGCGCCGGGCGATCCTCGACGACGTCGACGCACCCTCGAAGCTGCGCAGCCTCGAAGGCCTGCTCTTCCCGGCGACCTACGAGATGCCCGTGACAGGCACCGCGACCCAGCTGGTGCGCAAACAGACCGAGGCATTCACGCAGAACTTCTCGCCCAGCAAGGCACAGGCGCGCAGAGCCTGCACCGGCAAGGACACGATCTACGACCTCGTGATCATCGCGTCGATGGTCGAGCGGGAAACGAGCAAGGCCGACGAGCGGGCCAAGGTCGCCAGCGTGATCTGCAACCGGCTCAAGCTCGGCATGCCGCTGGGGATCGACGCAACCATCCGTTACAAGGTCCGTAACTGGTCGCAGCCGCTTACCAAGTCTCAGCTCGCGGTCGACTCTGACTACAACACGCGCACGCGCAAGGGCCTGCCACCGACGCCAATCGGTTCGCCCGGCGTCGCGTCGCTGGAAGCGGCGCTCAAGCCGGCCAAGACCAAGTTCCTTTACTACGTGGTCAAGCCGTGCGGCAACGGAGCGCACAACTTCTCGACCTCCGACGCTGAGTTCCAGAAGGACGTCGCTGCTTACAACAAGAAGCGCGACGAGCTGGGCCGTGACCCCTCTACCTGCTAATCGGTTGGGCGTGGCGGGGTGGCCGGTCGCCCACAGCCGCTCGCCCGCGATGCACACGGCGGCACTGCAGGCGCTCGGGCTCGCAGACAGCTGGAGCTACCAGCTGCTGCCGATCCCGCCCGAGGCCTTTGCCGAGACGGTCGAGGCTCTGCCCGAGCAGGGCTTCGCTGGAATCAACGTCACGATCCCGCACAAAGAAGCGGCCCTCGAGCTCGCCGACACCGCCACTGACGCGGCCGAAGCGATCGGTGCGGCAAACACGCTGACCTTCTTGGATGACGGGCGCATCGAAGCAGACAACACCGATGCGCCGGGGCTGCTCGCCGCTCTCGATCGTGAGGTCGCGGGCGCCTCCGCGCTCGTGCTCGGCGCCGGAGGCAGCGCCCGGGCCGTGGTGTGGGCGCTAGTCCAAGCAGGGGCCACAGACGTGCACGTCTGGAACCGCACCCCCGAGCGAGCTATCGCCCTCGCCCGAGACCTCGGTGCAGG
>CAZLKZ010000072.1:3681-5207 GCA_964560235.1 uncultured Conexibacter sp.
GCGTTGGACAGGCGTTGAGCCGCCGCTCGACGTCATGCGTGCTGCCGCACGTGACTACTCCGGTAGCTGATCGGTCATCCGTCCAGGGACGGGTGTCTGCCCGCGGTCCACAACGGTCAAGTTCCTGGCGCGACGCGCCGAACCGAACGTCATGCGGACACAAAGTCCGTTCGGTAGGCCCGTCAGCCGACCGCAATGTCCACAGAACCCGTTCCTCACTTGACGGCGCAATCGGCGCCACCTGACCCGACCGCTGAGCGTTCGCTTGCGGCGGTTCCTGACGCACCCGAAGAGCAGACGGGTGTTACGCCTCCGCGCGGCGTTGCCAGCGCGACTTCATCGCTTGTCGACATCATGGTGCTGCTCGAGCTGATCTCTCGTGAGGTCGCTGACGACGCGATCGAGACCGGACGGCAGGTAGGGCGTACAGCTGACTACGTGCTGCTCGACAAGGGCACGATCAACCAGGAGCAGCTTTCTAAGGCGGTCGCAGAACGCCACGGCGTCGACCACCTCGACCTGTCCACGTACAACGTCGATCTCGCCGCCGCGAACCTGATCACGCCCGGGGCAGCAAAGCGCTACGAGGCGATCCCAGTGCAGCTCGTGGGGGAGCGGGGCCTGCTCCTTGCGATGGCAGACCCGGCAAACGTGCTGGCGATCGACGACATCGCCTTGATGACGGGCTACGACATCAAGGTCGCGGTCGCGTCACGCGAAGACATCCTCGCGCTGACCGCGCGGCAGAGCCGGCTCGACATGCTGGCCGACTCGGCGCAGATCGAGGTCGAGGCCGAGGACACCTACACGCCGGTCGAGATCGTCGACCTGCGCGAGTCCGCCGATGACGCGCCGACGATCAAGCTCGTCAACCAGATCCTCGCGCAGGCCGCCGACCAGGGCGCTTCCGACATCCACTTCGAGCCCGAAGAATCCGGCATGCGGATCCGCTACCGCATCGACGGTGTGCTGATCGAGGCCATGACGGTGCCGCGCAAGATGGTGTCGGGCCTCACTTCGCGTGTAAAGATCATCGCCGACCTCGACATCGCAGAGCGCCGCGTGCCGCAGGACGGTCGCGTCGGCCTCAACCTCGACGGTCGCCACATCGACCTGCGTCTGGTCACGCTGCCTTCGGCGCATGGCGAGAACATGGTCATCCGCATCCTCGACAAGTCCAACGTGTCGTTCAATCTCGCCAAGCTCGGCATGAGCGAAGAGAACGAGGCGCGGTTCAAGAAGGCTTTCAACCAGGCCTACGGCGCGGTGCTCGTAACAGGGCCGACCGGCTCCGGTAAGTCGACCTCGCTCTACACAGCGGTGTCCGAGCTCAACACGATGGAGAAGAACATCATCACCGTTGAGGACCCGGTCGAGTTCCAGATTCCCGGCATCACGCAGGTGCAGACCAACAACAAGGCAGGCCTCACCTTCGCGAACGGCCTGCGGGCGATGATGCGCGCCGACCCCGACATCATCATGGTCGGCGAGATCCGCGACCAGGAGACGGCCAAGATCGCGATCGA
>CAZLKZ010000073.1:0-4971 GCA_964560235.1 uncultured Conexibacter sp.
CCCCCGGTAGACAGGCTGATCAGCGAGCTGTCCCGGCTACCGGGGATCGGCCAGCGCACCGCGCAGCGGCTGGCATTTCACCTTCTGCGAGCCGACGCCGAGCAGGCGCAGGCGTTGTCCGCGTCGCTGCTGGAGATCAAGGAGCGGATCGGTCTCTGCTCGATCTGTTTCAACCTGGCCGAGATTCCCCGCGAGGGCGGGACGGCGGTGTGCGGCATCTGCGCCGACGCCCGGCGCTCGGACGCTGAGATCTGCGTGGTCGAGGAGTTCGGCGACGTGCTCCCGGTAGAGCGCACGCACGAGTTCCACGGCCGCTACCACGTGCTCGGTGGCGCGCTCTCGCCGATCGACGGTGTCGATCCCGAGGATCTCCACCTTGAGGAGCTGTACTCCCGCGTGGTGGGTGGAGAGGTTCGCGAGGTGGTCGTTGCCACCAACCCAACCACGACCGGCGAGGCCACAGCGCTGCACATAGCCCGCGTGCTGTCCGACCGTGCCCCCGGCGTGACCGTCAGCCGCCTCGCGTCCGGCTTGCCGGTCGGCGGCGACCTCGAGTACGCAGACGAGCTCACTCTCGGCCGCGCGCTGGCCGGCCGCCGCCAAATCACCTGAGTTCCGCGCGGAACAGGCGCTCGCGCTGCGCGAGCGCGGTGGTCTGCTTGGTGCGGTGCAGGTTTCGGCAACCGGCGGTAAGAAACCCACACCGCACCACGCGGTGGCACGACTGGCCAGCTCGCAGGGCGGCCTCATCACCGTCGCGCAGCTCCGTGCGATCGGGGTGAACGACCGCACAGCTGCATCCTGGGTAGCGCGCGGCGTACTGCACCGCATCCACAGAGGCGTCTACGCCGTCGGCCACACGGCGCTCACGGTGACCGCTCGTCGCCACGCGGCCCTGCTCGCCGTGCGACCGGACGCCGCTCTGTGCCTCTGGACGGCGGCCGCCCATCTGGGCCTGACTCGCCGGGTCCCGGAGGTGGTCCACGTCGCGGTCCCGTCAGGGCGCCTGCTGAATCGCCCCGGTATCCGTGTGCACCACATGCGATCGCTCCGCCCGGCGGATCTCACCGTTGTTGACGGGCTGCGAAGCACCACCGCTGCTCGCACCCTCGTGGACCTCGCGGCCAGGAAGGAGTGCACAAACCTGGAGCGGCTCTGCGAGCAGGCGGAGTTCATGGGCTTGCTCGACGTCGAAGCCATCGAGGCGATGATCCGGCGACTCGGTGCTCCACGTGGCTCGCGGCGGCTGCGGTCAGCCCTCGGCGCAACGTCGCTTGGTACAAGCGAGGCTGGCAGCAAAACCGAGCGGCGGGTGCTCCGTGCGTTGTTGAGGGTCGGCGTGGAACGCCCGGTGCTTCAGCAACGGTTTGACTTGCCCCGCGCGGGCCGGGTGTTTGTGGATCTGTGCTGGTCAGACCTGCGCTTGATCGTTGAGGTGGACGGTCCGCAGCACGAGCTACCGCTGCAGAAGGCGAAGGATGAGGTGCGTGATGCGGACCTTCAGGCCCTCGGCTGGCGGGTGCTCCGGGTCCGCACCCGGGACTTCGACGCCGACGCGGCCTCCCAGGTGGCGCGGATCGCCCGTGCGGTGCAGGTTTCGGCAACCGGCGGTAAGAAACCCACACCGCACCGATGAGCCCGGCCCGAACGAGCGCGCCAGATACCATGGCCCACTCGATGGAGCGCACGATTGTCATGAAATTCGGTGGCACCTCTGTTGCCGACGCCGAGCGCATCAAGCGCGCGGCGCGCCGCATCGTGCACAAGCGCGAGCAGGGCTACGGCGTTGTTGCCGTGCTCAGCGCGCGTGGCAAGGAGACCGACCGGCTGATCGCCGACGCGTTCGAGGTCTCCGCGGTGCCCGATCCGCGCGAGATGGACATGCTGCTCTCCACGGGCGAGCGGGTGTCGTGCGCGCTCGCAGCGATGGCGATCAACGACCTCGGCCACAAAGCGATCAGCCTCACCGGCTCGCAGGCCGGCATCGTCACCGACACGAGCCACACCAAGGCACGCATCCTCGACGTGAAGGCCGACCGCATCCGCGACGCGCTCACCGAGGACAAGATCGTGCTGGTCGCCGGCTTCCAGGGAGTCTCGACCGCCAAAGACGTCACCACGCTCGGCCGCGGCGGTTCGGACACCACCGCTGTCGCGCTCGCTGCCGCGATCGGCGCCGAGGAGTGCGAGATCTACACCGACGTGCCCGGCGTCTTCAGCGCCGACCCGCGCATCGTTCCCGACGCCCAAAAGCTCGACTACGTCACCTTCGACGAGATGCTCGAGATGTCGGCCTCCGGCGCGGGCGTGCTGCAGCTGCGCAGCGTTGAGTACGCGCGAACGCACGGCGTTCGCGTTCACTGCAGGTCGAGCTTCGATGAACGAGATGGCACCCGCGTCGTCTCAAGCGAAGAGGCAAAGGAATATCCGATGGAAAACCCGCTGATCACCGCCGTCACCCACTCGCGCTCGGAGGCCCGCGTCACGCTCGTGGGTGTGCCCGACAGCCCCGGCATCGCCGGTCGCGTGACGACCGCGCTCGCCGACGCCGGCGTCAACATCGACATGGTCATCCAGAACGAGCCGCGCTCAGAGGGCGCGCTCGCGGAGCTGTCGTTCACCGTGCCGCAGGAAGACGCGCAGGCCGCCGACTCTGCCCTCGCGCCGATCGCACAGGAGCTCGGCATCACCGTCGAGACCGACGCCGAGATGGGCAAGGTGTCGATCGTCGGCGCCGGCATGAAGTCGCACCCGGGCGTTGCGGCAACCGTGTTCACCGTGCTCGGCGAGGCCGGCATCAACATCGAGATGATCTCCACCTCGCCGATCCGCATCTCTTGTGTGGTCGCCAAGGACCGCGTCGACGATGCGGTCAAGGCTTTGCACAGCGCGTTCGAGCTGAGCGGTGAGGACACCATCCAGGTAGAGGATCCGTTCGCATCATGAAGCGCGTAGCCGTTGTTGGAGCGACCGGCGCGGTCGGCTCCCGTATGCGCCACCTGCTGCGCGAGCGCAACTTCCCCGCTAGCGAGATCGTCCCGTTCGCTTCAGAGCGCTCGGCCGGCAAGACCCTCGATGACGGCCTCGTCGTGCAGGGGCTGGTCGACGACGCGCGGCTCGACGGCTTCGACATCGCGATCTTTTCCGCCGGTGGCGGCGTGTCTCGTGAGTGGGCGCCGAAATTCGCCGCGCGCGGTGCGATCATCGTCGACAACTCCAGTGCGTTCCGCATGGACGACGAAGTGCCGCTCGTCGTCTCGGAGGTCAACCCCGAGGCACTGAGCAGCATCCCCAAGGGCATCGTGGCCAACCCCAACTGCACGACGATGGCAATCATGCCGCCGCTCAAGGCGCTGCATGACGAGTACGGCCTGCGAGCGATGGTTGCCACGAGCTACCAGGCGGCCGGCGGAGCCGGTCAGCAAGGCATCGACGAGCTGATCGAGCAGACCCCGACCCTTGTCGCCGACCCCGAGCAGCTCGCCGACCGCGGAGCCGATGCTGCGGCCAAGGTCACTCCAAAGACGTTCGTCAAGCCGATCGCGTTCAACGTCGTGCCGCTCCTCGGCACGCTCGACGAAAACGGCTACACCGACGAAGAGATGAAGCTGCAGAACGAGTCGCGGAAGATCCTGGGCATCCCGGATCTCGAGGTGACGCCGACCTGCGTGCGCGTACCGGTCGTCGTTGGTCACGCGGTGCAGGTGCGTGCCACTTTTGCCAGCGAGGTCGACGTGCAGCGTGCGCTCGACGTCATGGGCGCGCATCAGGGCGTGGAGCTCGACGACGTGCCGACACCGCTGGAGTGGGCGGGCCGCAACGAGGTCGTGGTCGGGCGCGTCCGCAAGGACCTGAACGACCCGAACACGCTCAACCTGTTTGTGGTCGGCGACAACCTGCTCAAGGGCGCGGCGCTGAACACGGTGCAGATCGCAGAGTTGATCGCTCAGCCCTGATTTACGGCCCGAACCTTGACATATCGACTTTCGTTAGCCACAATGAAAATCGATGGCAACGATAATCGATAAGCAGGCTCGTCTCGGACAGCAAATCTCCAAAATCTTCCTGGCGATAGTTCTCGTCGGCGGACTTGCGCAGGCCGCAGGCGGGATCGTGTGGCTCACCGACGCGACCGTGGTCGTCGACGACGTCGGGCTGATGCAGGGCGCCGGCTCGTTCCACACCGAGCGCTCAGGCGACGTGCTGCTTGAGGCGACGAAGGGGCAGCTGACGTTCGAGCACTCAACTTTCACCGAGCGGCTCGCGGTGTCTGTGCCGGCGTTAGTGCTCGGCATCACGATCACGCTGGCGGCTTGGCTGCTCATAGGCGTGGTGCGGCGCACGCAGGAGGGTGATCCGTTTACACGGCACAACGCCACCGCACTGACACGGGCGGCACTGATCGCCCTCGTGGGCGGCTCGTTGTGGATGCTCGTCGACGCGCTCGGCCGTGGCTATCTGACCGATCAGGGCCCATGGGACCTGGCAGCACACTCAACCTTCAGCCTTGCTCCGCTCGCGGCCGCTGGGGTGCTGCTGGTCATAGCCGGGGTGTTCCGGCAAGGCGTGGTCCTGCGCGAGGAGACCGAGGGTCTCGTTTGATGTCCGAGGTCGTCTGTCACCTCGACTCTCTGCTCCAGCAGCGCGGGATGACCCTCACTGAGCTGTCGGAGCGCGTGGGGGTCACGACCGTGAACCTCTCGATCCTCAAAAACAACCGCGCAAAAGCGATCCGCTACTCCACGCTGATCGCGATCTGCGAAGTGCTCGAGTGCACTCCGGGCGAGCTGTTGACCCTCAGCGAGTAACGCTGATCGCAAATTCAGCAAGCGCCCCAGGGATCGGCGGTCGCGCATGCGCGTGAGCGTACTCCGGATTCGGGTCCGGTACTCCCGCTACCGCAGGGCTCGCGGCACTACCCGCGCTTGGTGCTGAGCGAGCGGGTCTTGACCTGCTTGCCGCTGAGCTTGA
>CAZLKZ010000074.1:0-4861 GCA_964560235.1 uncultured Conexibacter sp.
GGCCGAGAGGGCATCCTGATCAAGGGCGGGCTTCAGCTCGAGGCGCTCGGTCGCATCCAGGCAATCGCCTTCGACAAGACCGGCACGCTGACGAAGGGAAGTCCGCAGGTCACTGACGTCGTCGCTCTCGCCGGAGACGAGCAGGAGGCGTTGCGGCTCGGCGCCGCTGTCGAGGCACGATCTGAGCACCCCCTTGCCGCGGCGATCGTGACCGCGGCTCGCGACCGTGGCCTCGACGTGCCCGCGGCGCAGGACTTTGCTGCGGTCATCGGTCACGGCGCGGACGCGCGCGTCGAAGGGCGCAGCATCTGGGTCGGCAGCCCGAAGCTCGTCACACAGCGGGTCCCGGGCGCGGTCCTTCCGGAGGATGTCGAGCGCCTCCAGAGCGATGGTAAGACCGTGGTCTTCGTCGGCGAAGGTGACCGGCTCCTGGCGCTGATCGCGCTGCGCGACGAGGCCAGACCGGAGGCCGTCGAGGCAATTAAGCGGTTGCGACGGATCGGGGTCAAGCACATCGTGATGCTCAGCGGTGACAACCAGCGCACGGCGGAGGCCATTGCCGGACAGCTGGGTATCGACGAGGTTCTCGCCGAGCTCAAGCCGGAGGACAAGGTCGCAGCGATCGAGCGACTGCGTGAACAACACGGCGCCATCGCCATGGTCGGCGACGGCATCAACGACGCGCCCGCGCTCGCCAGCGCGGACCTCGGCATGGCTATGGGTACCGGCGGCAGCGATGCGGCCATCGAGGCCGCCGACGTCGCACTGATGGCCGACGACATCAGAAAGGTCTCCGAAGCCCTGCGACTGGGAAGGCGCGCCAGCAGGATCTCACGCCAGAACCTGATCTTCAGCGTCATCCTGCTCGCCATTCTCATTCCCGGCGCGGTGATGGGTCTGCTCACCGTCGTCGTCGCCGTCGCGGTCCACGAGGCATCCGAGCTGCTCGCGGTCGGGAACGGGGTCCGCGCCGCGAAGCGGCCGGCGGACATGGCTCCCGCCCCGGCGTCCGCGTGAGCGCCTCACTCATGGAGTCTCACGGTGCAGACACTGAGCGGCTGCGTCGCCGCGGCCTGCGCCTGGCCTGGTTCATCGTCGTCTGGGACGTCATCGAGGGCGTCGTGGCCGTTACGGCCGGACTTGCAGCGGGCTCGATCGCGCTCATCGGTTTCGGCGTCGATTCGACGATCGAGGTCTTCGCGGCTTCCGTGGTGATCTGGCAGTTGCGCGGCGGAGCTCACGCACGGACCCGCACCGCGCTGCGGCTGATCGCGATCTCGTTCTTCGTTCTCGCCGCGTACGTCGCTTTCGAATCGGTTCGGGACCTCGTCGGCCAAGACAAGGCGGGCGAGTCGATCGTCGGCGTGATCCTCAGCATCGTCGCGACCGCTGTCATGGTGCCGGTCGCGGTCGCGCAACGCCGGACCGGCCGGACTCTCGAGAACCCCGTGCTCGTGGCGCAGTCGAACGAGACGTGGATCTCGAACTACTTGTCGATCAGTCTGCTCGTCGGCCTCGGGCTCAATGCCGCGTTCGGGCTGTGGTGGGCGGATCCCGTTGTCGCCTTGCTTGTGGCCGGCATCGCGCTCAAGGGGGGACGTGAGGCGTGGCGAGAGTCCCGCGAGCAGGACGACTCGGGATGACGGCGGACCGGCACACGTTCGTCTTCGCTGAACGCCCGCCTGCCCGGGGACGCCGAGGACCTCAAGATGCTCGGGGACGCCTGCCTGTTGCGTTTCGGCGACGCCGGCGAGGCGATCGAGCATGGCCTACGAATCACTGGGGAGCTCGCCCGCCGCCACGGCTTCCCCGACGTCCGGGTCGGTATGCACACCGGTACCGCGGCACGCAGGGGCACGGACTGGTTCGGCTCGACGATCAACATGGCCGCTCGGATTGCAGCACTCGCCGGCCCGGGCGATGTGCTGCTGACATCCGTGACGCGCGAGGCCGCGACAGCGTGCGCAGACGTGGTCTTCGACGATCACGGCATGCACGAGCTGCGACACATCGCCCGTCCGGTGCGCGTGTTCCGTGCCCGTGGCGCCACCCTCGCGCAGCGGGACGGGCATTGGGTCATTGACCCGGTATGTCACATGCGGCTCGACGCGGAGCATGCATTCACGTCGGTTGAGTTCGAGGGCAGCAAGTCGTACTTCTGCTCGGCCACGTGCGCCGGCAAGTTCGCGTGGGCACCGGAGCGGTATCTGCAGGTACCTCGCTCGCGGTGATCGGCGCTGAAGCTCGGCGGTGATCAGGTGTTCTGCGGCGTTATTGCGTCGTCTTTTCGAAGGCCATGTAGTGGCCTAGTAGACGGCCGAGGCGGCCGACCTCACGAAGACCGGCTTGCTGGCCGCGATGGCGCAGCGCGCTGGGTGACACCCAGTGGGGGTCGCCGAACAGCTCGCCGACGACGAGTCGTCCGCCTGGTCGGAGTACGCGGGCGAGTTCGCGGACGGCCGCATCTTGGTCGGGGATCTCTCCGAGGACGGTGATGAGGTAGGCGGCGTCGAAGGTGTCGTTGGCGTAGGGGAGTGTGCGGGCGTCACCTTGTGTCGGCGTGATGTTGGTGATTCGGCGCTTGCCGGCGCGGCGCATGGTGTGGTCGAGCATCTTCTGCTGGAGGTCGAAGATGTCGAGCTGTCCGTTTGGTTCGATCCAGCTGGCTGCGTCCAAGGAGTAGTAGCCGGTGCCGGGTCCGACTTCGAGGATTCGCTCGCCGGGTTTTGGGGCGAGCGCTTCTTTGAGTCGAGCGCGGGTGATGAACGGGTGTGGTGGCTGGACCCAGAAGCGCTGTCCGTAGGGACAGGCGGACGGGTTCTTCCGCCACCAATAGGCGGCTGAGAGAACGCCGAGGCCGATGGCCGACATAACGTATGAGTGCTTGGTCATATCTAAAGGTTTACCATACCCTCATATGTCTGTATAGTCATGTGTGTGGACACTGTTGCGCGTGCGACCCTCTTTCATGGCTTGTCGGACGCATCGCGCCTGTCGCTTGTCGAGGCGCTGGTTGGCGGCCCGCGCCGCGTTGCGGATTTGATCGACGCCACCGGGCTGACCCAGTCCAACGTGTCGAAGCACTTGGCGTGCCTGTGGGACTGCGGTTTGGTGGAGCGCGAGCGTCGCGGCCGAGAGATTCATTACCGCCTCGTGGCTGGAATAGTCGACCTGCTCGAGGACGTTGACCGGGTTCTCGCCGTGACCGGGGATCGGGTGATGGCCTGTCCGCGCTATGAGCTTGGCGGTGGGACTCGCCGGGCAGCATGAGCCTCCGCCGAGATCGCTCGCAGCGCCGGCGCTGCGTTGCGGGTCTGAATAACTTGGAGAGGCTCGCGTTGCCGCTTTACCCTGTCGTCTTCGTGCCGAAGAGTCCGCGCCGCTCGATCGTTCCTGCCGTTGCCATCGCGCTGACGACGGCGCTGGTCGTGCTGCTCGGGTACGGAATGTTGGCCGGCGGCACCAACACGACGCTGGACGACGCCGTCAAGCGTGGTGACCTGCCAATCGCCCCGGGAGCCAAAATGCAGCGGCCCAACCTCGACGGCAGCGGGTCGACCAGTCTCAGCGACCTGCGCGGCCAGGTGGTGGTGCTGAACTTCTGGGCCCATTGGTGTGATCCGTGCCGTGCCGAGGCTCCGGTCCTCAACCGCGCCCAAGCCCGGCTGATGCGCGAGCGGCTCGGCACGGTGTTGGGTGCCACATACGACGATCCGCCGGCGGATGCCAGGGCGTTCCAGCGCCGCTACCGCCTGACGTTTCCCTCGATCAGCGACGTCGGGACCAAGCTTGCAAAGGAGTTCGGCACGAACAAGCTGCCGGAGACCTTCGTGCTCGACCGCCAAGGCCGCGTCGTTGCGATCTCGCGCGGCGAGATCAGCTGGCAGTTTCTCAACCGCGCAATCACGGCGGCTGCCGGATGATCCAGGCTCTCCCGGCCGCCGAGGCAGCAGCCTGTGTGGACACCGATTTCGAGGACGACGAGCGATGATCGCAGCCTCCAGCGTTGACACCACGGTATTCGCGGCGTTCGCGGTCGGTTTCGTGTCGTTCATCTCCCCGTGCGTACTGCCGCTCGTACCCGGCTATCTATCTGCGGTCTCTGGTGTCAGCATCGACGCGTTGGGTGAGCGAGCGCCTGGCCAGCGTGCGAAGGTGCTCGGCCCCGCGTCGATCTTTTGCCTGTCCTTCACGCTGGTGTTCGTTGCGCTCGGCATGTCCGCGACCAGCATCGGGTCCGTGCTCAGAAATCACCAGGCGACCCTGAACCTGATTGCCGGCTGGACGATTGTGGCGCTCGGCATCTTCATGATCGCGACGCTGTTCGCGCTGCGCTTGAACCGCGACATTCGCCCCGAAACGCTGATCCGGCGCGCCGGCAGCGGGGGGCCAGTTGTCGCTGGCCTGGCGTTTGCGATCGCCTGGACCCCCTGCGTGGGTCCAACGCTCGGCTCCATTCTGGCGGCAGCATCGACGTCCGACACTGTCGGCCAGGGTGGCGTGCTGCTCGCTGTCTACTCCGCCGGCCTTGCGGTCCCGTTCCTGTTGACGGCCGTCGCGTTCGAACGCGCCACGGCGGCGTTCGGCTGGATCCGTCGTCACCACCAGACGATCACGGCGATCTCCGGGCTGATCCTGATCGCGATGGGCTTGATGATCGTCACTGGCGAGCTGACCCGACTCAACTCCGACGCGCAGCAGTTCCTCAACGGCCTCGGCCTCGACTTCTTGTACCGCCTATAGGTCAAGCCGGAACGGTTACGTGTGCTCGGGCACGAGACTGAGCGGGGACCAGGACGCAGCTCTGACGGGGTCCAAAACGGGGTCCAAAGTGAGCGAAACTGAGCCGTCCTGGGACCCT
>CAZLKZ010000075.1:0-4786 GCA_964560235.1 uncultured Conexibacter sp.
ACCCCTGACCCCCTGTTTACAAGACAGGTGCTCTGGCCAGCTGAGCTACTCGGGCAGGCGGTGGCTGATTCTAGGCGCTTGTAACCAACAGGGACGCAACGTGTATCTGAAGTGATGCCGCCCGCCGATCTGCGCCCGCAGTCCACCACCGAGGAGTCAGGTCCGTCCGCTCCGGCCGAGACTCTGGCACCCATGACCGGTGAGAACCTGCCGGTGAAGGCCGAAGAGCGCACCGCGCTCCACAAGGCCACGCGCAATCGCGGCGTCAACCCGCTGATGTATTGGTTCGCCCGCGCGATCCTCCAGCCGGTCTTCCACATCTACTTCCGCATGTCGCGGATCGGCCGCGAGCACATTCCTCAAGAGGGCGGCGTAATCGTGGCGGCCAACCACCGCTCGTTTCTCGACCCGTTCGTCATCGGAATGATGGCCCGGCGCCCGATGTACTACGTCGCGAAGAAAGAGCTGTTTGGCAACCGCTTCGTCGGTTGGATCCTCAACAGCCTCGGCGCGTTCCCGGTCGACCGTGGAGCTGGCGACGCAGACGCGATGGCGACCGCACGCGAGGTACTCGAACGCGGCGACATCCTGCTGATCTTCCCCGAGGGCACCCGCATCCGTAAGGGTGGGCTGGCCGACCCCAAGCGCGGCGTCGGCAGGCTCGCGCTCGAAACCGGTGCCCCGGTCGTGCCCGTCGCGATCATCGGCACCGAAGACGTACGTAAGGGCTGGCGTATTCGCCCACGCAAGGTGCGCACACGCGCAGGCGCCCCGCTCACCTTCCCGCAGGTCGGCGCTCCGTCGGCCGATCTGGCCGGCGCGGTCACCGACCGCGTATGGCCCTGCGTGGAGCTGCAGTGGCAGTGGCTGGGCGGCGAGCCCGCTCCGCAGCTGCCGATCTCGACCGGCGCAGACGCCGAGCGCGAGCGTCGCTTCGTCCGCGGCGGGTAGATTGCCGTGAGTGGACAAGCCGCAGCTGGATGCAGCCTTCACCGAGCTGTACAAAGCCCATCTGCGGGACGTCTACTCGTACGCGTACTACCGGGTGGGCAATCACCACGACGCCGAGGACCTGACCGAGCAGACGTTCCTTCAGGCCTACCGGCATCTCGAGCGTGCGATCGCCGAGTCCGACGGGCGGCCACTGCGTCCGTGGCTGATCCGCATCGCGCACAACCTTGCGGCGAACTTGTACCGCGACCGGTCGCGCAAGCCGCAGACCCATCTGGACGATTCGGACTCGCTGCGCACGACTCACACGACCGAGGACCTCGTCGAGGATCGCGACGAGCTTTCACGAATCCTCGAGTCGATCAAGGAACTTCCGGACGACAGGCGCGAGGCGCTGATCATGCGGTTCGCACTCGGGATGGACAATCGCGAGATCGCGCGCGCGATGGGCAAGACCGATGGAGCCACAAAGGTCTTGCTGCACCGCGCGATCAAGCAGCTCGAAGAGATGATGGCCGAACAGGGAGGGGTGTAGGACGATGAGCGACGCGTTTACTGGCGACATCGAAGGCATGCTGCGTGCCGCACTGACCCCCGTCGAGCCCCCGGAGCGCCTGATCGAGCGGTTCGAGACGACGCTCAACGAACTCGCGGATCTCGCGGCTGACGAGCTCGAAAACTGGGAACTCCGCTCGATGAAGGACCCGCGCAACTGGGTACGCCCGGTAGCCGCGGCAGCGATCGGCGCCGGCGCTGGCGCTGGACTGATCGCGCTACGCGTGCGACGCAACCACCGCACGCGAGTAGCTGAGGCCTCGTCTACGAGCGAGCTCGCTGAAGAGACGCTGAAGGCGATGATGGCCGAAGCGCGCCGCATGCTCGATAACTAGCCCTTATCCGCCGCTGCTAGGGTCGCCCGGCGATGGCCACCTGCTACCGGCACCCCGATGTCGAGACCGGAGTGTCGTGTTCTAACTGCGGCAACCCGATCTGCCCTGACTGCATGACGACCACGCCGGTCGGGATGCGTTGCCCCGACTGTGCGCGTCAGAAGACCAAGGTGCGCACAGCCGCATCGTTCGGCACTGACGAGCCGCGCGTCGTGGTCGCGATCATCGCCATCTGCGTGATCGTGTTCTTCGCCGCGCCAGACGGCGGATCACTTTGGGGCAACCTCGCGCTGCGCGGCATCCCGGAGGTGAACCCTGGTGGTGAGTACTACCGGCTCGTCACCAGCGCGTTCGTGCACAGCGGGTTCCTGCACATCGGGTTCAACATGTACCTGCTGTACATGATCGGTCGTGAGCTAGAGCTCGCTGTCGGGTCTCGGCGCTTTGCCGCGATCTACGCCGTCGCGCTGCTTTGGGGCTCGATGGGCGCACTCGCTCAGACCACAGAAGCCCAGGTTGTCGGTGCATCAGGCGCCGTGTTCGGCGTCGTTGGGGCGACGATGGTCGAGCTTCGGCACCGTGGTCTCGACCCGTTTGCCGGCGGGCTCGGAGCATTGCTCCTGATCAACCTCGTGCTCGGTTTCGTGATCCCGAACGTGGCCTGGGGCGGCCATCTCGGAGGCCTTATCGGCGGCGTGCTCGCGGGACTCGCATTCCACGAGGCCGCCAAGCGCCGCTTGCCTCCGTACGCGGGCTACCTCGCCGCGGCCTTGCTCCTCGTCGTAGCGGCGCTGGGCGCCTACGTGGCTACAGGCTCACTGCACAACTACGGCTAACGCAGAGACAACCGCAGCACTTCGCCGGGGGCCTCTGGCACTGCGTCTGGATGCAGTGCGTGCGCCAGGGTCTCCAGGCCGTCCACGAGCCGCGGCCCGGGCCGGGAAAAGTAGCCGCTCGCGTCAAGCGCGATGATCTCGCGTGCACCGGTGGCCCGCAGCTGGTCGGCATAGAGCTCGGCGTGCCCCAGCGACTGCTGGGCGTTGTAACCACAGGGGATGCAAAGCACCACCTCGGGCTTCGCCGCCGCGACCGTGGCCCAGTCGAGTTGTTCTGACTTCTCGCCAGCAAATCCGAGCAGGTCGATGCCGCCCGCCAACTCGATCAGCTGGGGGGTCCAATGGCCGGCGATGAAGACCGGCTCGAACCACTCGATAGCCACAACGCTCTTGCGGTGCGCCTTGCGCACCGCGACCTTGACCTTGTCGATCCGGGCTCGCTGGCGAGCAACCAGATCGAGTGCAGCGTCGCGCGAGTCCGTGGCCTGCGCGATGGTGCGGATGTCGCCCATGGTCTCGCCGAGAGTCTTCGGGTCGAGGCTGATCACCTTTGGCGACGGGTCGAGGCGCTCCGCGATCGCCCGCACGTCGTCGTAGCTGACCGCGCACACCGCGCAGAGTGCCTGGGTCACGATGAGGTCGGGTTCGAGGTCGGCGAGCAGGTCCTCGTCGAGGGCATATATCGCCTCACCGCGGTCCATTCGCTCACGCACCGCTTCATCGATCTCGGCGTGCCCGAGCCCAGCCGGCAGCAGGTCGCGCGTGACGTGTCGTAGCGACGCGGCCTCTTCTGGGTAGTCACACTCGTGAGTGACACCAACCACCTGGTCTCCGAGGCCGAGTTCGAACAGCAGCTCGGTCGCATGGGGTACCAGGCTCACGATTCTCATCGGAGGCGAGGATATGTCAGAGCTGCTGGAACCCGATCAGGTAGACAACGAGCTCGATCGACTGAGCGGCTGGCGACGCGACGGCGCCATGATCGTGCTCGACCAGACGCACGCGGACTTCGCAGCAGCGCTAGCGCGGCTCAACGAGATCGCCGAGCTCGCAGAGCAGGCAGACCACCATCCCGACCTGATGCTCCACGGCTGGAACGGCCTCCAAGTGCGGCTCAGCACGCACAGCGCAGGAGGCATCACCGAAGCCGACATAGCCCTGGCTCGCAGGATCGACGCCCTGGCTGGTTAGTTGTTGCCCGCCGTCGCTGCTACGGTTCCGTCGCGCGTTCCATGAGCGACGATCGACCTCGAAGTCCTAGCCCCCTGGTGGGCATTCCGTTGCCGCAGGCGGCGGCTCGCGCATGACATCGGCGCTGCTGCTGCTCGCGATGATCGCGCTGATCTTCGTCAACGGCTTTTTCGTTGCCGCTGAGTTCGCGCTCGTCCGCTCGAGCCGGTCCAAGCTTGAAGATCTCGCCAAGGGCGGGTCCGCCTCGGCAGGACGCGCGGTCGCTCTGCACGAGGACATGAACCAGTACCTGTCCTCCTGCCAGGTCGGCATCACCCTCGCATCACTGGGTATCGGCTTTCTCGGCGAGCCCGCGATCGCGCGGCTCGTGGAGCCGCTGTTCGGTTCTCTCTCGCACGGCGTCGCGACAGTGCTCGCCTTTCTCTCTGCGTATCTGATCGCCACCTCGGCGCACATCACAGTCGGCGAACAGGTGCCGAAGATCGCGTCGATCATTCACCCCGAGCGCACGACGATGCTCGTCGCACGCCCGCTGCGCTGGTTCACGCTGCTGATGAGCCCGTTCGTGTCGATCCTCAACAGCGTCTCGAACGGGATGCTCCGCGTGGTCGGCGTCAACCCCGACGCAATCGCCGAGGATGACGCGACACCTGAAGAGCTCCGCGTGCTGATCGCCCAGGCACGGGCTGGCGGCACACTGGATGCAGGTGAGGCCGGCATGTTGAGCGGCGTTTTCCACCTGCACGAGCAGGAGGCGCGCCAGGTGATGACCCCGATCCCAGCGGTCGTCACGATCGACGTGTCCGACAACGTCGAGCAGGCGCTGCGCCGGTGCGTCGAGTCCGGTCACACGCGCCTGCTCGTCACCGAAGACGACAACCGCGACAAGGTCAAGGGCCTCATCCACGCCAACTCGCT
>CAZLKZ010000076.1:0-1991 GCA_964560235.1 uncultured Conexibacter sp.
GCCGTGTGCGCGCTGCTGATCAGCGCGGGATGGATCGCGAGCCGGTCGGTGTCGTTCCTCGGGGTCAACGACGAGGGCTTCGTCACTCTGTACAAGGGGCTGCCGTACGACCTGCCGTTGCTGCCGCTTTACCAAGAGCAGTACGTGAGCGGGCTGCCTGCCTCCGAAGTCGGTACCCAGAACCAAGACCTGCTCACCGACCACGAGCTGCGGACCCAAGACGACGCGGTAGACCTCGTGCGCCAGCTCGAGCAGGGCACCGTCGACGACCAGTCGTGATCGCATGAGCGCGCGCAACAGAGAGCTGCTCGCCCTGATCCCCGCGGCGCTACTGATCGTCATCGGGTTCTCGGCCGTGTTCGTGGCCAGAGGTGATCTGACAGGCGGGCTCAGCGGCACCAACGAGGTCTCGACGATCTCGCTGACCTACGGCGCGATGTTCCTCGGGCTGTGCATCGCCGCCCACGTAGTGCTGCGCTTCACGCTTCCGGATGCCGACCCGTACCTGTTCCCGCTCGTGGCGGTGCTGGCCTGCTTCGGGCTCGTCGAGCTGTACCGGATCGACGTGCCGCTGGCACGCCAGCAGGCCGAGTGGTTCGTGCTCGGGCTCGTGCTGTTCGCGGGCACGATCATCGCGGTCAGAGACATCCGCAGGCTCGAGCGCTACCGGTACGTGATTGTTACCGCGGGGCTTGTGGCGCTGATGCTGCCGCGCGTACCCGGCATCGGTGCGCAGACCAACGGCGCCTACCTGGCGATCAGCGTCGGTCCGCTCACGATGCAGACGGCGGAGTTCGCCAAGATCGCGATGGTCATCTTCCTCGCCAGTTACCTGCGCGAGACCAGGCAGCTGCTCGTCACGTCGGGCCGGCGGATCCTCGGGGTGACGATCCCGCCGCTCAAGCACTTCGGTCCGATGCTCGTCATCTGGGGCGCATCGATGGTGCTGCTGTTCTTCATCCGCGACATCGGCTCGTCGCTGATGTTCTTCGGCGCCTTCCTGGCGATGCTCTACGTCGCCACTTCGCGCGCCTCTTTCGTGGTGGTGGGCGGCGGGCTGTTCGCGGCCGGCGCTTGGTTCGTGGGTACCCACGTGAGCCACATCCAGGACCGCATCCATGCGTGGCGCGACCCATTCGACCCCGACCTCTACAACGCGGTCGGTGGTAGCCAGCAGCTTGCTCAAGGCCTCTTCGCGCAGGCCGACGGCGGGCTGACCGGTCGCGGCTTCGGCAATGCGGTGCTCGACATCAGCGCGTTCGTGAGCGGCAACTGCTCGTCGCTCATCAACTGCTCGATGCTGCCCGCGCCACACACCGACCTGATCTACGCCGTGATCGTCAACGAGACGGGCCTCGTCGGGGCCGCCGGGCTGATCGCGATCTACCTGATGATCGTGCAGCGCGGCTTCAAGATCGCGATGCTCGCTCGGGATTCGTTCTCCAAGCTGCTCGCGACGGGACTCACCGCTGTGTTTGCGCTGCAAGTGTTCGTGATCGTTGGCGGCGTGACGAAGGTGATCCCGCTGACTGGCGTGACGCTGCCGTTCGTCTCCTACGGAGGCTCGTCGGTGCTGGCGAACTTCGTGCTGATCGCGCTGCTGCTGCTCGTATCCGATCGCGCTCGGAGGCTCGGCAAGTGAACAAGCCGATCTCCAGGCTCTACGTGTTCGTGATGCTTATGTTCGGTGTCTTGCTCGTCAGCACCACCTGGTGGACCGTCGTTCGCGCTGACGAGCTGAGCAACGACACGCTCAACCAGCGCTCGCTCGTACGGTCGCTGAAGGTGCGGCGCGGCACGATCAGGGCAGCCGACGGCAGCGTGATCGCCCGGTCGGTGAAGGGCACGAGCGGTATCTACAGGCGCACGTACCCGCTCGGCTCGCTGTTCTCCCATCCGATCGGCTACTCGTTCGTTGGCATCAACCAGTCGGGCTTCGAGGCGGCGCAGAACGCGACGCTCATGGGCGAGCGCAGCAGCCTGCAGACGAC
>CAZLKZ010000076.1:2091-4406 GCA_964560235.1 uncultured Conexibacter sp.
TGCAGTTCGGCTACGCGCCGGGTTCGACGTTCAAGGTCGTCACGTCGGTCGCGGGGGTCGACACCGGCAAAGCGACTCCCGACACAACGCTCGACGGCAAGAGCGGCCAGGAGTTCTCCGGTACGCCGCTCGCCAACGACTACAACCAGGACTTCGGGCAGGTCACCCTCACGAACGCCCTCGTGAACTCCGTAAACACGGCGTTCGCCAACCTCGGCGAGGACGTCGGCAAGCCTGCGATGCAGAAGTACATGACCCGCTTCGGGTTCGGCTCAAAGCCGCAGCTCGACTACCCGCGCGACGCAATGTCGGCGTCGGTTGTGCGGCCAAGCCCGCCGGGCAGGCCGGTTCCTGCCACGTCGCGGTTCGTCGACCTCGCGCGGTTGTCGATCGGGCAGGGCGGACTTGAAGCGACGCCGATGCAGATGGCACAGGTGGCAGCGGCGGTTGCCAACGGCGGCGAGCTGATGAAGCCGCACATCACGGGCAGGGTCGTCGATCGCGATGGACGCACACTCGATCGGGTCAAGCCCGAACGCCAGGCCACCGTAATGAGCAAGGCCACAGCGGACAGCGTCGGCGCGATGATGGTTCAGGTGGTGCAGCGCGGTACCGGAACGAAGGCGCAGATCCCAGGGATCGAGGTCGCCGGCAAGACCGGCACCGCCGAAACCGAAAAGAGCGACACGATCAACGACGTGTGGTTCATAGGCTTCGCGCCGGCGAAGAACCCACGGGTCGCGGTCGCAGTGACGATCAAGGGCGTGGTCGGGTTCGGCGGCGATTTCGCAGCCCCGATCGCCAAACAGATCATGCAGGAGCTACTCGGGCAGTGACCAACAACGCAACCAAGGCACGAACGGCAGGCATCAAGTGAGCGACGTCATCATCGACGGGCGGTACCGCGTACTCGAGCGAGTCGGGTCCGGCGGCATGGCCGACGTGTTCTGCGCCGAGGACCTCCAGCTTGGCCGCAAGGTCGCGGTCAAGGTGCTGCACCGCCGCTTTGCCGAGGACGCCTCGTTCGTCGAGCGGTTCCGCTTGGAGGCATCATCTGCCGCGGGGCTGTCGCACCCGAACATCGTCTCGATCTACGACCGCGGCAGCTGGGACGGCACCTACTACATCGCGATGGAGTACCTGGAGGGCAAGACCCTCAAGGAGATCATCGAGCAGGAAGGTCCGCTGGCCCCCGAGCGTGCGGTCGACTACGCCGAGCAGATCCTGAAGGCGGCCCGGTTCGCGCACTCGCGCTCGATCATTCACCGCGACCTCAAGCCGCAGAACGTGATCGTTGGGCCCGACGGCCGTGCCCGCGTCACCGACTTCGGTATCGCGAAGGCGGGCAGCGCCGAGATCACCGAGACCGGCTCGATGATGGGCACGGCGCAGTACGTGTCACCCGAGCAGGCCGAGGGTAAGTCGGTAAGCGCGCCCTCTGACCTCTACGCGATCGGTGTGATTCTCTACGAGATGCTGACCGGCCGGGTGCCGTTCGGCGGCGAGACCTCGGTAGCGGTCGCGCTCAAGCACATGCAGGAGGAGCCGGTGCCGCCGACCCGCGTGGCCGCTGGTATCTCTCCGGCGCTTGAGGCGGTTGTGCTCACCGCGATGCGCAAGCAGCCCGAGGACCGGTACCAGACGGCCGACGCCTTCCTCGACGCATTGAACTCGGCGGTCGCCCGGCCTCAGCAGGCACCTCCGGCGCCGCCGGTGACGGCACCGCCCGCGCCGGTCGTCGTCGAGGAGTTCGAGGAGGAGTCGCGGCTGTCGCGCTGGTGGTACGTGGTCGCAGCCGGCGTGCTCGTGCTGCTCGCCCTCACCGCATGGGTCGCGTGGGGCGCGAAGGATCAGGTGACTGTGCCCTCGGTTGTTGGTGCTCCGCAGGCCGAGGCTCAGCTGCAGCTCAAGCGCGCGGGCTTTGCAACTGACGCGCAGACCAAGAACAGCCTCACCGTGCCCGCAGGAACCGTGATCGGCCAGGACCCAGAGGGCGGCGACCAGGCCGACAAGGGCAGCACGGTCACAATCACCGTGTCCGCCGGGCCCGGGACGGCACGCGTGCCGGACCTGACCGGGAGGCCACGGAGCGAAGCGCTTGAAGAGCTCGACAAGCTCGGGTTCGAAGTATCCGAGGAGCGCCAGTCGAGTAACTCGATCGGCGACAACCGGGTGATCGAGACGCGTCCCGCCGCCGGCCAGGAGCTAGAGCGCGGCACCACTGTGACGGTGGTGTTGTCCAGCGGGCGGGCACGCGTGGCGGTGCCCAACGTGGTCGGCCAGCCGCTCGACGACGCACGCACCGAGCTCGAGAG
>CAZLKZ010000077.1:0-4359 GCA_964560235.1 uncultured Conexibacter sp.
TTGAACTTGCCGTTCATCAGGCGCCAGCCCCAGGAGGTCGACCCGACACAGTTGATACCGAAGCCGGGGATGTCGCCAGAACATGAGAAGAAGTCAGAGCCGACGACCTCGCGCTTGGCGAAGTCGACCCCGAACACCTCTGTCTCGAACTCCACGATCGCGTGGCTGGAAACGAGGATGTAGCCGGTGATCTTGCCCGAGCAGCCGACCTGGTAGTCGACGGTGCCGAGGGTCGGTTCGTCTGCGGGTGCCTCGCCCTTGGTGATCGAGCCGACACAGGTTTGGTTGTTGGGGTTCTCCGCAGCCTCCTGCGCAGACGCCGGACCGGCGACGGCGAGGGATGCGAAAAGTGCTGCGAACGCAAGGCCTAGCTTGCGAGTCAGCGACAGTGATTCGAACACGGAATCCTCCGTTGAGCATGCATTACAGGAATGCAGCCATGCTCACCGGTGACCGCTCGCCTGATGTAACCGTGCCGTAGCTGGCAGGTGACCAAGTGGTGAACATTCACTGCTTGGCCGTGGAGTCCGGCCACGTGCCGAGGGTCTCGGTCGCGAGCGGCTCGACCTTCGCGGTGGCCTCGGTGTTGAGCGGCTCGAGCCCAAACAGCTCTTCGATCGTCCGCGTCAGCGTGAACTCGCTGACCTTCTCCGCGGTTGCGGCAGCGGTGTCGGTGTACGGGGTCTTGATCCACGCCCTCCCAGGGCTCCCCTCCGCGGCCGGCTCGACAACAACCAGCAGCCCGCTCTGTTTGAAAGCCGCCGAGCCCGTGATGGCCGAGATCGTCGGCTCGGGAGCAACCGGTGCGCCCGTCGCGTCCGTGCCGAGGGCCAGGTAGGAGAGCGTCGGCACCGCTTCCTTGGCAGCGAGATCGGTTGTCAGCTGCGCGAGCGGGACGATCGACTCAGCGCAGCCAGGCAGAGTGGTGACCGACGCAAACCGCAGGAACGGATTGAGCGGATCGCTCGCGGCAGCACCGGAGCAGCGGCCAGCGGGATCGACTTGCCCGGCTGGCGGATCGATGTAGGCCTTCCACGACCGGCCGCGCTCTATCAGCCTGTCGACCAAAGTGTGGTCGGCAGCGGCGTATGACTGAACGTCATCCTTGCGGCCCCCGATTAGTGCCGACCCGAGCTGCGAGCCGGGAGCGGACTGTGCGTAGCCGGCAAGCGGTAGCGCCGCGTCAGACAGCGTCTGCGAGAGGTATGGCGACTGAGGGTCGGGCCCACCGAGCACCACGATCCAGGCGTTGGTCACCGGCGGCAGCGCCGGCCTCTCGGTGTCGACGCTCGTATCGACTTCCTTCTTCTTGCTTGCCGATGGAGCCTGTTCGGTAGCCGGGGCCGTGTCTTGGACAGGTGCACTCGACTCAGTGGCGGGCTCCTCAGTGCCAGCTAGATCAGCTACGAGGCTCTCTTCCGGTACCTCCGGGGCCTCGGCGACCGCCTCCGGTACCGCCGGAGGTGCGTTCTGCACGATCACGTAACGCGGGCTGTCGGCCACAGCGTCCGAGACGCCACTGGCTCCGCCGACCGCAACCCCAAACGCCAACATCCCGAGCACCAGCGCCGCGGACGTGCGCGGGCTCGGCCATGTCCACAGCTGGACTGGCAGGGCCTCGAGTCCGGGCTCGACAGGTGCGTACGGCACCGGAGCGTGGGCGAGGCCGAGCACGGCGCGCCAGTCGACGGCGGACGGCGCGCACGGACCGCCACACGAGAGGCAGTAGCGCTGGTCGCGGGCCACTTCTTGAGCGCATAGCGGGCATTCCATGTCGGCCAAGTTCGCGCGCACGCGCCCGCGTGATGTCAAAAAGCTGTGACGCCTGCCTCGGTCACAAGAAGGTCACATCCCGGCTACGAGGACTTCACAAGGGCCGTTGCCGCTCCCAGCAGGCTCCTGTTCGACATGAAGTGTTCTCAAGTACGAGGAGCAAACTCGAAATGAATTTCGCACCGCGCCGGCTGATCGCCGGTGTCGCCGTGATCGGCATCGCCTCGGCCGCAGTGCCGGGCGCAGCCGAGGCCAAGAAGGTTCCCGTGGTGACGGTCAGCGGCTCGACTTCGGTCGCTCCGCTGATGACCATGCTCGCCCGCGAGTATCTGAAGACGAAGCGCGGCAAGGTCCGCTTCAAGCTCGCGCAGGGTGGTTCGGACGTCGGTATCGCTGACGTAGGCGCTGGACGCGTCACGATCGGCATGTCGTCCCGCGACCCCAAGTCCAGCGACGTTGGCGGCATCGTGTTCAACAAGGTCGCCAAGGACGCGATCTGCATCGTCACAAACCCGGCCAACCCGGTCGCCAACCTCTCGCAGGAGTCGATCCAAGGCATCTTCTCCGGCAAGATCAAGGACTGGAGCGACGTACCGGGCTCTAACCAGAGCGGCACGATCGACCTCGTTGGCCGCACCGCCGCGTCCGGTACTCAGGACGCCTTCCAGAAGATCTTCATGGGCAGCTCGTCCGTGACCTCCTCGCTTGCCGCCAAGGCCTCTAACGGGCTCGTGCAGCAGGCGGTGCAGACCGACAAGAGCGCGATCGGCTACGTGTCGCTCGACTTCATCAGCGGAACCAGCCCAGCTGGGTACAACGGTGTCGCCTGCAACCTGCGCAACGCAAAGTCCGGCGAGTACGGCGGCGTGCGCAACTTCTGGCTCGTCACACGCGGAGCCGCGACCGGACAGGCCGCGAGCTTCATCAAGTGGACCCAGCAGAACAGCAAGGCCCGCACGATCATCAGCAAGCACTGGGTGCCGCTGAGCTAATGCGCGAGCGGCTTACACAGCCGTGGACCGACCGGCGCGCCGGGCTTTTGCTCGGCGCGCTCGGTGCGGTCGTCCTGCTGACCGTCGTGCTGATGGTGCTCTACGTGGCCCGCGAAGCCTGGCCGACGTTCCAGCACAACGGCCTGCGCTGGCTCGGACCGGGCGGCGACGTCGATCAGCAGATCGGCGAGATGGTCAACACCGGTGCAAACCCGAGCGCAGCCGAGTACGAGTTCCGTGCGTGGCCGCTGATCTGGGGCACCGTCCTCACCACCGGCCTGGCCGTGTTCTTCGGCCTGATCTTCTCTCTCTTCTCTGCGATCTTCATCGTCGAGTTCGCGCCCGACCGCGTACGCCGCGCGGTGGTTCCGGCAGTGCGGCTGCTCGCTGCAGTGCCGTCTGTGATCTACGGGCTGATCGGAATCCTGGTGCTGGTCCCGTTCGTGAGCGGCCACATCGTGACCGCGGACATGAAGCAGTCCGTGGAACAGGTCGTGCAGATCACAGGCACCGGACTGCTCGTGGCAGTGCTCGTGCTGACGGTGATGATCGTGCCGATCATGATCGCCATCTGCGTCGACGCCCTGTACTCGGTGCCGCGCGGTTGGCACGAGGGCGCGCTGGCACTCGGTGCCAACCGGTGGCGCGCGCTCTGGACTGTCAGTGTGCGCGCGGCACGCCCAGCGATCATTGCTGGAGCCGTGCTGGCGTGTGCCAGGGCACTCGGCGAGGCGATCATGCTTTCGATGGTTGCGGGCTCGCGCGGATTCGCGCCGAACCCCCTCGACGGCATGCTGATGCTGCTCGAACCGCTGCGACCTGTCGCATCGACGATCGTCGAGAACGCCGAGTCGCTTGAAGCGCCCGCGATCCGCTCATCGGTTTACGCGCTGGCGCTGCTCCTCCTCTTCTCCAGCTTGACCCTCTCGGTCGTCGGCTATCTCGCGCGGCGCCCGCTCAAGAAGTACGGAATCGGATCATGAGCGCTCAGCCACAGACACTCGACGACCTGCCTTACGGAGGGTTCGGCGGCTCGCCCGCCAAGACCCCGTCATCGAACCGGGAGGTGCGCAAGCCGCAGCAGTCCTCAAGCGACTGGCCGCTGATCGACCGCATCGCACTCGGACTGTGCTGGGCAGCGGGGCTCGCACTTTGCCTCATCGCTGCGTCGATCGTGGGCTACATGGGCTACAAGGGCATCCAGTACCTCAGCCCCTCCCTGCTCTGGACTCAGCCCAGCGGCGAGGTTGACCAATCCAAGAGCGGAGGGTTCCTCGACCCGCTGCTCGGCACGCTGATCCTGACCGCGGTCGGTATCGCGATCGCTGCTCCGCTCGGTGTCGGTATCGCGATCTGGGTCGTTGAGTTCGGCCGCCCGCGCGGGCTCGCGCGTGCGGTGGAGGCCGCGATCGAGATCATTGCCGGCACCCCCGACATCGTGCTCGCAATCTTCGGCCTCGCGATCTTCCAGGGCTCGATCTTCAGCTGGATGTCGTTCACAGCCGAAGGCGGGGCGGTGTTCGGCCGGTCGTTCTTGACAGCCGGGGCGATGATGTCGCTGATCGCGCTGCCGATGGTCTACGGCGCAACGCGC
>CAZLKZ010000078.1:0-2613 GCA_964560235.1 uncultured Conexibacter sp.
GTCGGAGCTGGCGAGCATGCCGAGGATCTGAGCGATCATGCCGTCACCCCGAGGACACCGATTGCAATCGCTTCAAGGAACGTGCCGGTCGTGATCGCGGCAAGCAGCAGCTTCCACTGCTGGACGGGCACTGAGCCCATCGTCTCGCCTGTGCGCGCGTTCACCGCGATGTAGTGCACCATGCCGCCCTTCCTGCCCGGCTCGAAGTACGAGTACAGCCACACCGGCAGGTACATCGACACCCACCGGGTGCCGTATACGTCGAGCTTCTCCTGTGTCCAGCGCACGCCGCGGTCGTAGGCCTCGATCGAGGGCACAACCTGCGAGCGTCCTATCGACAGCATCTGGTGCTCGACCGTGGGCATCAGCTCCTGCACGTCCTGGTCGCGCTTCTCGGACGTGTAGCCGTGCAGGTAGGAGGCGTTCCATTTGACGGCGTTCTTGGTGTCGAACGGCAGGATCGTGTTGATGATGTTGTTCGTGTTGACCCTCGTGTCGAGCCGCCCGCGCTCAGCGGATGACTCGATCGTGAGGTCGTCGACGGTGAACGACACCTTGCGCCGCACGCTGTAGACGTCTGCGTCGTAGTAGGTCTCCCTGTCGTCACCGGATCCACGCGTGTACTGGCGCGTCTCGACCTCGCCTTGGCCCCAGTACTCAGAGGACACGTTGCCGTCGACCACCATGTAGGGCATGTACACGCCGAGCACGTTCTCTGGCGTGAACTCCTGCTTGAACTTCTTGAGCGCGAACAGCCGGCGCTTGTCGACGAACTGCCTGATGCGTGCAATCGCGTCCTCGCGGGAGATGTGGAACGGCAGCACGGCATCGGGCACGGCACCGTTCGGGATCTGCTCGTTGATCGTGAGCACATGCCTGCACCAGTGGCAGCGTGCCGACAGCTCCGTTGTCGTGTTGACAACGACCTCCGCTCCGCAGGCCCCGCACTTCAGAGTCATGACGGCGCTCAGCGCGTCGTCGATGTTCTGCGCGCCCGACGCGATGACGGTGCCTGTGAGGTCCTTCAGCCCCTCGCCGAGGCCGTACTCGTCCTCGACCTTCACGCCCGACCACTCGTTGCGGCAGAACAGGCACACGAGCATGCCTGTCTCCGTGCGGAGCTGCACGTCGGTCGACCCGCACTTCGGGCACCGGTTTACGCCGTCGCTGAGCTCTTTGCTCTCGGTGTCGATGACCGCAGGGTCCGGTGCCTCGAGCTCCTCGCGGAATGGGTCGGGCAGCGTCTGCGGGTCGATCGGCAGCCCCTCAGGCGGTACGTCCTGAGGGGAGCCTGGGCCGGTCGGTGGGGGTACTGACGACGAGGTGTCGCGAGGGGCTTCCTCGGTCACAGGCCGAGTGCCTTCGCCTTCGCGGCGTCGTAGTCCTCCTGGGTGATCAGGCCGGCGTCGAGCATCTCCTTGGCCTTTGTCAGAGCGGCCATTGGGTCCTCAGCAGCCGGCGCTGCAGGGGCAGCCGGCGCTGCCGGAGCGGCGGGCGCCGCCGGAGCGGCAGGCGCGCCGCCGACGCCGGGGACCGGCTGCTGCAGTCCGCCGAGGCCGGTCGCCCCAGCGGCCATTCCGAGACCGACGAGGCCCGCGGCGCCGGCGTTCTCGCCCGCGCCCTCGAAGCCTGCGGCAACGGATGCCTGCAAGTTGGAGTTGCCGCGTGCGCCCGAGAGAGCGTCCGCACGCTGGACGGTCTTGAGCAGCTCGCGTGTCGCCTCGTCGTATTCGATCGAGACGATCGCGGTAGCGATGATCTGCAGGCCGCGACCCGACTGCCACTGGTAGTTCTGCTCAACGGCCGCCGACAGTGACTGGGCGAAGCCGATCGAGTCCTGCTGGATCTTCGCCATCCGGTTCCCCTTGGCGGGGTCGTTGGTGTAGAGCGAGAAGGCGGGCGCGAGCGACCCGACAACCTCGTTGAACAGCTGCGAGGCGGCGTCGTTCTCGATGTCGGTGAAGTCGAAGACCGAGCCCGGCTGCAGGTAGGTAGCAGGCAGGAAGTTCTTGACGAACAGGATCGGGTCGGTGATGCGCAGCGTGTAGGTGCCGCGAGTTACGGCACCGACCTGCGCGTTGAGGTACGCGTCGTCCCAGTAGATCTCCGACTGGGTGCCGAACCGATTGTTCGGGAGCTCCTTGAGCGTGACGAAGTACGCGCGCTGCTGCGAGCCCGGCTGGCCGCCGAACTTGAAGCGCTCCCACGACATCTTGATGGTGGGCGCAACGATCCCGTTACCGGCAAACAGAGACTGTGAGTTTGGGTCTTCGCTGTTCCACTCGTAGCCGCCCGGCTCAGAGGTGAAGCCGGTTACCGCGCCGTCCTCGAGCAGGATCAGTCCGTAGCCCTCGGGCACGACGATCTTCGTGCCGTTGGTGATGATGTCTTCTGAGCCCTTGGTGTTTGATCCGCGGCCTGCGTTGGTGCCGCGCGGGACCGCGGCGAAGATCGCGGCGGTTGGCTCTAGGCCTTCGGGGACGGTATAGAAGTCCTTCCACTGGTCGGCGAATGTGCCGCCTGCTGCGTCGATCGCTGCCTTGATGAGTCCCACGTGTCTCTCCTAGAGGTTTGGGTCGGGCCGAGGTCGGCTCAGGCTACACCGGGCGGGCT
>CAZLKZ010000078.1:2713-4290 GCA_964560235.1 uncultured Conexibacter sp.
CGCGATGATGCCCGCACGATGAGCGCGCCAGTAATCCACTCGCTGAACTGCGGCACGATGTGCCCCAACGCGGCCGGTCCACTGGGGATCGTTGACCGCGACCCCGGACACCTCGTGGCCCACTGCCTGCTGATCGAGGGCGCGAACGGGCTCGTGCTCGTCGATACGGGTTACGGCACCGGCGACTGTGCCGACCACAAGCGCATCGGACCGGCGCGCTTCTTGTTGGGAGCGAAGTTCGACGTCAAAGAGACAGCGCTCGAGCAGGTCAAGGCGCTCGGCCACGACCCAGCCGACGTGCGCCAGATCCTCGTCACGCACCTCGACCTCGATCACGCGGGCGGGCTGCCCGACTTCCCCAACGCCGAAGTGCACGTCCACCAGACCGAGCTCGAGACGATGCAGGCACGGAAGCTAGACAGCAAGCTGCGCTACCGGCCAGCACACTTCACCCACAACCCAAAGTGGCACACGCACACCACCGACGGCGAAGACTGGTTCGGCTTCAAGCGCGCACGAGTGATCGAGGACTCGGGTGTCGAGATCGCGATGATTCCGCTGCACGGGCACTCGCTAGGGCACAGCGGCTACGCCATCAACACCGGCAACGGCTGGATCCTCCACTGCGGCGACGCGTACCTGCAGCGCTGCGAGGTGGAGAGTCCGCCCCGCGTGGGGCGAGGGCTGCGCGCGTACCACGCGATCAACTCAGCCGATCCGAAGCTGCGCCGCGAGAACGCAGACCGGCTGTCTGAGCTGGCGCGCGACCACGGCTCCGAAGTGACGGTGTTCAGCGCGCACGATGCCCACGAGTTCGATCACGTAGCCGCGCTGTGACCGTTTCGCTCGCAGACCGCATTCCAAAGCGCGCCGAGCCGCAGCGGCTGCCACGGGCCGTGGAGGGTGAGCCAGGACTGTTCGTGGTCGACGGCTCCTGGGGCATCATCGCCCCGCTCGATCTCGGGCGCGGGGTGCAGACCGTGGGCGAGCTCGAGGTGATCGCGCACATCGCGGCCGGAGACCAGCTGATCGACACGCGTCTTCCCGAGTACGTCGAGCAGGGGACGCTCGAATCGGCTCGCGCCATCGCACACACCGAGATCGAGCAGCGCGCAGGCGAGGTTGACCGGACCCGGGTCGCCGTCCTTTTCTGCAACGGCCCGCAGTGTCCCGCAACACCCCAGGCGATCGAGACTTTGCTGTCGCTCGGCCACCCGGGCGAGATGCTGCGCTTCTATCGCGGTGGCATCCACGACTGGGTCACGCTCGGCCTGCCGCTAGCTGAGCCGTCAGCCTGAGGCAGACGGCTCGCGAGTTGCGCGCAGGCTCGTCACCGTCACGGTGCCGAGGATCGCGACGATCACGCCGAGCGACCACAGCGTGGGGATCTCGGGCACGCTCGCCCACTCACCGTGAGCCCAGTGCAGCACGAGCTTGGTGGCGATGAACGCGAGGATCAGCGCCAGTCCGTAGCCGAGGTGCACGAGGCGGCTGAGCGCCCCTTCGAGCACGAAGTAGAGCGCGCGCAGTCCGAGTAGCGCGAAGGCGTTGGTGGCGAACACGAGGTACGGGTCGCC
>CAZLKZ010000079.1:0-4256 GCA_964560235.1 uncultured Conexibacter sp.
CGAAGCAGAGCATCGTCGCGAAGTTCGGCTGGATCATCCCGGCGCCCTTGCACTGTGCCGTGATGGTGACGGTGCCGCCCGAGAGGTCGACCTCGACCACGCAGCGCTTCTCGGTGCGGTCGGTGGTCATGATCGCCTGCTGGAATCCGGCCGCGCCGTCGCGCTTGAGTTCGCCCTTGGCCAGCAAGATGCCGCGCGTGGTTGTGCTGCCGTCGAGCTGCACGCCGATCACACCGGTCGAGCAGACCGCTACCCGATCCTCGCTCACGCCACATGCGATCGCCGCGGCACCCTGCATCCGCGCCGCCTCGTCTAGGCCGGGGCGTCCTGTGCCTGCGTTCGCGTTGCCTGAGTTGACGACGACCGCTTGGATCGCGTCGGCCTTGCAGCGCTCGCGTGTTAAGAGTACCGGCGCGGCCGGTGCCGAGCTGGCGGTCATCCGAATCGCGCTCACGGTCTCCGCAGGCCCGGCGATCAGGCCGATGTCCGGAGAGCCGTCGGCCTTGATCCCGGCTGCCGCGCCGCCCGCGATGAACCCGGCGGCGAGATGGTCGCCGCCGACCGAGCGCACGCCTTCGGGCACGTCGACCCAGCGTGAGGTGAAGAAGTCACTCACAGTCCTGCCCCCTCCTCGAAGCCGAACATCAGGTTCAGCGACTGCACGGCCTGCGAGGCAGTGCCCTTCCAAAGGTTGTCGATCACGGCGAACACGAGGAGCCTGCCGGTGCGCGGGTCCTCGGCGACATGGATCCGGCACATGTTGGTCTCGCGCACGTCGCGGACGCCTGGCGGCTCGGCGCTGACCTCGATAAAGCGCTCGCCTCGGTAGGCCTCGTCGAGCAGCGCGAGGGCCTGCTCGGCGCCGACGTCGGCTTGGAGGTAGCAGGACACGAGCTCGCCCTGGTCGACCGGCACGAGGTGAGGTGTGAACGTGGCGCGCAGCTCGGTACCGGCGAGGCCGCTGAGCTCTTGGTCGATCTCGGGAGCGTGCCGATGGCTGCCGACCTTGTACGGCTTGACATTCTCGGCAACCGACACGAAGTGCGTCGTGGCGGTCGCGCTGCGCCCAGCCCCAGACACACCGGACTTGGCGTCGATCACGACGTCGCTCAGAACGTCCGCACGCGCGAGCGGCGCGAGCGCCAAGATCGCCGCAGTCGGGTAGCAGCCGGGTGCCGCCACGAGGTCGGCAGCGGCGATCGCTTCCCGGTTGAGCTCAGGCAGTCCGTAGACAGCATCTGCGATCAGCTCGGGGTGCGGGTGCTCGCCGTAGTACTCGTTGTACGTCGGTAGATCTTTGAGGCGGAAGTCGGCCGACAGGTCCACGACGCGCACACCGCGCTCGTGCAACTGGGCCACAACCGGTGCTGACGCAGCATGCGGGTACCCGACGATCGCGGCGTCGACATCACCATGTACGCCCTCGATGTCGAGCGGTTCGAGCACGAGATCGACCCGGTGGTGCGGGTAGACCTCCGAAAGCCTGCGCCCGGCATCAGACCGTGACGTGACCGCCGCCAGCTCGAACTGCGGATGGGTGTCTAGCAGCCGTGCTGCGATGGCACCGGCGAAGCCGCTGGCGCCTGCGACGAGGACTCGTGGACTACTGCCGGAGCTCACCACCGGCCTCCTTCAGTGCCGCGACGATCGCCTCGACGGACGGGGCGATCTCATCGCCTGTGAGTGTGCGGTCCGGGGCCTGGAAGGCGAGCGAGAAAGCGAGCGACCGCTTGCCCTCCCCCAGCTGCTGACCTTCGTAGACATCGAAGAGGTGAACCTCGGACAGCAGCTCGCCGCCAGCTGCCGAAATCGTGGCCTGAACCGATGCCGCAGTGTTTGCGACTGGCACGACGACGGCCAGGTCCTGGCGGACCGCAGGGAAGCTCGTGAGGTCTTTGTAACGCGGTACCTGGTCGGCGATCGCGACCACTTGGTCGAGGTCGAGCTCGAACGCGGCGACCGGCTCATCGATGTCCCAGTTCTTTGCGACGAGCGGATGCACTTCTCCGATCCAGCCCAGCACGGTGTCTCCGTGCAGGACCTTGGCGGTCCGGCCGGGATGCAGGAACGGCGCAGTCGTCTGCTCGAAGGTCACGTCAACGCGCAGTACCTCCAGCACGGCCTCGAGCAGCGCCTTGGCAGTGAAGAAGCCGGCTTTGACAGGCTTGGCGCCCTGCCCCCAGCCTGCGGGAGCCGTGTTGCCTACTTGGAGCAGGCCGAGAGCTCGATGCTCGTCGGGGAGTTCCGCCCGATCGTCGGCGGCCAGATACACCGAACCCTGCTCGGTGAGCGTGAGGTCAGCGGTGCCATGGGCAATGTTGTGTGCTGCGGCGTCGAGCAGCGAGCCGAGCAGCGTCGTGCGCAGCACCGCGTGGTCGTCGCTCATCGGGTTTTCGAGGTGCACGAACCGCCGCCCGAGGCTTCCTTCCTCGAGCCGCAGCCGATCGGCGACGTCAGGGGTCGTGAACGACCAGCCGACGATCTCGCTTGCGCCGCGGTCGACCAGCGCGTCGAGCGCGCGGCGCCGCAGACGCAGGTCTGCAGGCAGCTTGCCGGAGACACCCCGCCGCTTGGGAAGCGTCGCGGGCAGCTCGTCGAGCGAGAACCGGCCGACCTCCTCGACGAGATCTGCTTCCCGGGTCACGTCGCCGCGCCGATACGGCGGCACGGTGACGACGAGGTCATCGCCGTCCGCGTCGACGCCAAAACCGAGGGCTTCGAGTCGCTCACGCTGCACCGATATGTCGATCGCCATGCCGAGGATCCGCTCGACGCTGCCGCCACGGAGCGTGACGGTCGCATCGGGGCTCGGCGCAGCCGAGAACGGGCCAGCATCGACGGTGCCTGACACGAGCTTCGCGCCCGTGAGCTCGAGCATTAGTGCGGTCGCAATCGCCTGCGCGTCGAGCGCCTGCTCGGGTGCGAGGCCCTTGGCGAACCGGCTGGAGGCTTCGGAGCGCAGCGCGAGCTTCTGTGCGGTGCGGTGGATGTTGGGGCCGTTCCAGCTCGCGACCTCCATCAGCACCCGGGTAGTGCTCTCCGACACCTCGGACCGCGCACCGCCCATGACGCCAGCGATTGAAGTCGGGCCTTCTGCGTCCTCGATCAGCACCATCTGTGAGTCGAGTGTGCGGGTCTGATCGTCGAGCGTCTGCACCTGCTCGCCGTCGGCCGCCACACGCACCGTGAGCTTGCCGCCCGCGATCTTGTCTAGATCGAACGCGTGCAGCGGGTGCCCGCTGAGGAGCATCGCGTAGTTGGTGATGTCGACGACGTTGTTGATCGGCCGCTGGCCGGCAGCGGTCAGCCGCGCACGCAGCCAGCGCGGAGACGGGCCGATCGTGACGTTCTCGAAAACCCTTGCCGTGAAGCGGGGACAAAGCTCTGGGCACGCGACTTCGATGTCGATCAATGCCCCGGCATCGCCAGCACCCAGCGACCCTAGATCCTCACCCCACGGAGCGGGCTTCAGCTCGGCACCGGTGGCGGCGTGGACCTCACGTGCGATGCCGTAGACGCCGAGACAGTCCGGCCGGTTCGGCGTGATCTCGAACTCGATCACCTCGTCGGAGATCGGCACAACCTCGGAAGCAGGCGTGCCGGCTGCGAGCGAGTCGTCCTCCAGCGCCAGGATCCCGTCTGAGTCCCCGCCGATACCGAGCTCGGACTCTGAGCAGATCATTCCGTTGCTGACGACACCGCGGAGCTTGGCCTTGGCGATCGTCATGCCGTTCGGCATCACGGCCCCGGGGCGCGCGACTACAACGGTCTGCCCGGCGGCGACGTTCGGTGCCCCGCAGACGATCGTGACCGGCTCGTCTTCGGCGACATCGACAGTGGTGACGTTCAGGCGGTCGGCATCGGGATGCTTCTCGCACGTAAGCACCTTGCCGATGACGACGTGCTCAGCACCGGCAACGCCGTGGTGGTGGATCGCCTCCACCTTCGTGCCGCTGGAGGTGAGCACGTGTTCGAGCCGATCGAGGTCGAGTCCCGAGTCGCTGTATTCGTTAAGCCAGCTGAGCGGGACTCTCATCCGAACTGCTCCAGGAAACGCACGTCGTTTTCGTAGAACAGCCGCAGGTCGGAGACGCCGTGCTTGAGGAACGCGATCCGTTCGACGCCCATACCCCACGCGAAGCCCTGCACCTTGTCGGGCGCGTAGGCGTCGTCGCCAACCGCCGCGAACACGTTGGGGTCCACCTCACCGGCACCGAGGATCTCGATCCAGCCCTCGCCCTTGCAGAGGTGGCAGC
>CAZLKZ010000080.1:0-4134 GCA_964560235.1 uncultured Conexibacter sp.
GCGCCAACCAGCGCGTCGATGCCGTCCATCACCTCGGCCATCGCGTCCTGACCGTCACCCTCGTAGTCCTCCACGCGCTGCCAGTGCTCCTCTGCGCGTGTCACGTCGCGGGCGATCCGGTAGCAGCGGACCACCGTCGCACCGTCGACTCCAAGCTCGCGTGAGAGGTCGCATACGAACGTCGGCCCCATGGAGTTGACAACGTCGTTGGCGACCAGCGTCGCGATCAGTTCGCGCCGCAGCGGATGGTCGCCCAACAGCTCGCCCACGCGATCGACGACCGCGGGAGGGAAGTAACCGGCGACCTCAGCGTCGAACGCGGGATCGGACGGAAGGTCCGAGTCAAGTAGCTGCTCGGTCAGCATGCGCTTGGCACCCGCGAGCAGCACCGCCAGCTCCGGGCGCACCATGCCCTCCCCCGCCCTGCGCCGATCGGCCATCTCGTCGTCGGTCGGTAGCGCGTCGTCGGCCCCGCCCGCGATGCCAGCGACTGCCAGCTCGTCCATCAGGTCCTCGTAGGCGAACATCCGGCCGCGCGACAGAGCGACCTCCTGGCTGAGAATCTGGGCCTGCAGGAACGAGTTGTAGAGGACGTGCTGCACCACGTCCTCGGTCACGTCGGCGAGCAGCTGGTTGCGTTCCTCCACAGTCATCAGCTCACGCCTCACCGCGAGGTCGAGCAGGATCTTCAGGTTGACCTCGTGATCGGAGCTGTCGACGCCGCCGGAGTTGTCGATGAAGTCGGCGAAGATCAGGACGCCACGCTGTGCAGCCTCGATGCGCGCCCTGTGGGTGAATCCCAGGTTGCCGCCTTCGCCCACGACGCGGCATCGCAGACCGGTCGCGTCGATACGGATCGCGTCGCTGGCACGGTCGCGAGCGTCCGCGTCGGTCTGGAACGAGGCCTTTACGACTGTGCCGATGCCGCCGTTCCAAAGCAGGTCTACCGGTGCGGCAAGGATCGCCTTGATCAGGTCGGTGGGCGCTAGCTCGGTCGCCTCGATCCCAAGCGCGGCTTGGATCTCGGGAGTGAGCGTCAAGCTCTTGAGCGTGCGCGGAAATACCGCGCCTCCGGCAGAGATCACCGACTCGTCGTAGTCGGCCCAGGACGATCCCGGCAGCTCGAACAGTCGCTTGCGCTCCTGCCAGGACCGCTCTGCGTCTTCTGGGTTCGGGTCGATGAAGATGTGCCGGTGGTCGTATGCGGCGATCAGTCGCATGCTCCGGCTGAGCAGCATCCCGTTGCCGAACACGTCGCCCGACATATCGCCGATGCCGACGGCGGTGATCGAGTCTGACTCGGGGTCTAGGCCAAGCTCACGGAAGTGGCGCTTGACCGACTCCCACGCGCCGCGTGCTGTGATGCCGAGCTTCTTGTGGTCGTAGCCGACCGAGCCACCTGAAGCGAACGCGTCTCCGAGCCAGAACCCGCGACGCACTGCGATTTCGTTCGCCGTGTCGGAGAACGTCGCCGTGCCTTTGTCGGCCGCGACGACGAAGTAGCTGTCCTCGCCGTCACGGATCCGTACCGCCTCGGGATGCAGGACCGCACCCGACGGGTCGAGGTTGTCCGTCACGTCGAGCAGGCCTTCGATAAACCGGATGTAGCTGGCCTTGACGGCGTCGCGCAGGTCGGCTGGATCGGCCGGAGGCCGCTTGAGGTAGAAGCCGCCCTTTGCGCCCGCGGGCACGATCACGGCGTTCTTGGTCATCTGCGCACGCATAAGGCCGAAGACCTCCGTGCGGTAGTCCATCCGGTCTGACCAACGGAGCCCACCACGCGCGATCATGCCGCCGCGGATGTGGATGCCTTCGAGATCTGGGTCGTAGATGAAGATCTCAAACAGCGGCGCCGGCCCGGGCATGCCGGGCACCTCGGCGGACCTGATCTTGAACGACATGACGTCGCGGCCCGGCTTGTAGACGTTGGTGCGCACGATCGCGCCGACCAGCTCGAGGTGGTTGCGAAGCACGCGGTCGTGATCGAGTAGCTCGACGCCGTCGAGCATCGCGATCACCTCGTCGTGGAGATGCTGCTCGCCCGGACCGTCGTCGTCCTCTAGTGCAAACCGCGCTTCGAAGTACGCCACCAGCTTGCCGGTGATCTTCGGGTGCGCGACGAACACATCGTTGCGGAACTCCTCGGCGTAGCGAGAGCCGATTCGCTGCCGGTAGCGCTGCAGCGCCCGAAGGATCTGCACCTCGTCCCACCGCAGGCCGGCGACGAGGACGAGCCTGCCGAGCGAGTCGAGCTCGGTCCTCCCCGCCCACGCGGCCTCGATCGAGGCTGCCAGGCGCCCGGCGACCTCGTCCAGGTCGATCGGCGCGCCGTCGCTGTCGACGACCGCGAACGCCTGGATCCACGTTTCGTCACCTTGGTCTGCAACGCGCGTCGGGTTCTCGTCGATGACCCGCAGCCCGTGTGCCTCCAGCAGCGGGGCTGCGTCGGTGAGTTCGATCTTGGGGCCGCTCTTGTAGAGCACGACACGGGTGACGTTTCGCCCGTCGGTGTGCTCGGCGTTGTCGAAACCGACCTGGAGCTTGGTGCGGCTAGAGGTGAGGCGCTCGAGCCCAGCGATATCCGCCGCGGCCATCGGCGGCTCGGTGTTTGCCTTGTAGGAGTCTGGGAGGCGCTCGGCCCAGCGCGCCGCGAGCACGCGACCGGCTTCGGGGCCGTGATCTTCCTCGAGGCGGTCGCGCACACGATCGACCCAAGTCCGCGACTGCTCGCGGATCTGCTGCTCGATCGCCTGCACGTCAACGTCGGGCAGCGCGTCCTTGGAGCGCGCACGGATATGCAGCAGCGCCCGGTCGTCCTCGCCCAGCGACTCGTGGATCTCGACGATCGTGGTGCGGTAGGCGTCCGCGACTATCCCGCGCACCTTCACACGCAGCTCCGGGGTCACGCGTTGCCGCGGCAGCAGCGCCACGAGGCTTGCTGCGTGCCTGTGCGGTGCCATACGACCCACTACGCGCACTTCGCCCGGAGGAGTGCCGATCAGCGTTGCGATCTCCTGCCGCAGGTCGCTGACCGGCGATGCGAGCAGCTCACCCTTCGGGAAGTGATCGAAGAGCGCAACCGCGGCCTTGTAGTCGTGCGATCCATGCACGAGCTGCTCGGCGTTGACGATGTGCTCGAGCTTCGATCGCAGGAGCGGAGTGCGGCTTGCGGGCTCCGCGGCTGCCCTTGAGGTCATCAGGCCAAGCAGCCTGCACACGCCGTCGGGGCTGCCGTCTTCGCTGATCTTCCGCACCAGCACGGTGAGCATCGGCTCGTGCCTGTGCACGGGCGACAGAGCCTGGCTGCGCATCACGCGCAGCAGCCGGCGGTCGTCACCGACGCTGCCGATGTGCAGCTCGGCGTCTGTCCCGATACCGCCTTCGGTGCGGGCGCGCAGCAGGCCTAGCTCCGTGCCGGGTACGGGCGCGGCTGATTCGTCGGTTCCCGTCTCCTCGCGATATCCCAGGAACACGAGGTTGTCATCGGCCAGCCACTGCAGGAACGCCTGGATCTCGGCGGGGTCGTCCTCGAGAGTGCCGCGTACCTCAGCCCCGTGGGCGGCTACCTCCTTGAGTCTTCCTATGCTCGCGACGAGCTTCGGGAAGTCCTCGACCACGACCGCCACGCTTGCGAGCACATCGCGTACGCCCGTCTCCAGGTCAGCGAGCTCCTGCGGGTCGAGCCGGCGGTCGAGCTCGAAGTGCATGATCGACTCGCGAGTGCCGTTGTCCTCGTCACCGAGCGCGAGGATCTGCCCCGACTCGTCGCGGAGGATCGAAACGATCGGATGTACGACGCGCACGATCCCGATGCCGCGCGTCGTGATCTCCGCCGAGACAGAATCGACAAGGAACGGAAGATCCAGGGTGTTGGTCTCGAGTGCCGAGCCTGGGGACTCGTAGCCGTGCCCGTCCCTGTTCGGAGTGAAGGCCCGCACGGCTGCGGGCGCGTTGCCCCGCCCTGCCGCGAGGGCCAGCGCCCCGCGGGCCTCAGCTAGCGCCTCAGAGCCGCCGCCGGCGTCGCGCACGGCGGCGCCGGCGCTCTGGCCCCAGTAACCGCCAACGAAAGCAGGCAGCAGGGCGTGTGGATCGGCCGCAGACGACATCCCGCGAACCTATCCGCGCGGTCGGACC
>CAZLKZ010000081.1:0-3982 GCA_964560235.1 uncultured Conexibacter sp.
TCATCGCCAACGCCGGCATCGCCAACCGCGGCCAGACCTTCCGCATGATGCCGACCGAGACGTTCGAGCGAGTGCTCAACGTGGACCTCTACGGCGTGATCCACACGGTGCGCGCCGCGCTGCCGCAGATCGTCGAGAACAAGGGGCACGTGGTCGTCGTCTCCTCGGTCTACGCGTTCGTCAACGGCGTCGGCTCGACCCCCTACGCGATCGCGAAGGCGGGTGTCGAACAGTTCGGGCGAGCACTGCGAGCGGAGCTCGAGCCGCACGGCGCGAGCGCGAGCGTCGCCTACTTCGGCTTCATCGACACGCAGATGGTGCACGACGCGCTCGACAACGATCCACAAGCCGAGAAGATCCGCAAGCTCGTGCCGATGCCGCTGCGCAAGCGGCTCAAGCCCGCGCAGGCCGGCGAGGGCATCGTCGTCGGAATCGAGAAGCGCGCGCCGCGCATCATCCACCCGAAGCGCTGGGCGTTCGTGTCCACCTTCCGCGGTGTGTTCAATCCGCTGCTCGACCGCGCCATGCGTTCGAACAAGCTCTCGCGCGAACTCGTGCGCGATCTCGACGCGCGCAACTGACATGGCCGAGCGCACCGAGCTGCTCTTCAGCTACGGCACGCTCCGCATGCCTGCCGTGCAGCAGGCCACCTTCGGCCGCCTGCTTGAGGGCGAGGAGGACGCGATCGTCGGCTACCGCGTCGAGATGCTCACGATCACCGATCCAGACGTGCTCGAAACGAGCGGGGTAGCCGAGCACCCGGTGCTCGTGGCGGCAGGCGATGGCGCGGAGGTCGACGGCACGGTGTTCGAGATCAGCCCCGACGAGCTCGCTGCCGCAGACAGCTACGAGGTCGACGACTACGAGCGCGTCGCTGTGCCCGCACGCTCAGGCCGCACGGTCTGGGCGTACGTCGCCCGCGCCTGAGCTGCGCGCGTCTAGTTCCATCACCAGCTTGCGCACGTGGTGGGGGTCCTCGATCTGCACGCAGTGACCTCGCGCGGGCAGCAGCTCGAGGCGCGTGTGAGGCACAGCGCCGACGAAGATCTGCGCGCCCGAGGCAGGGCACAGCTTGTCCTTACCGCCCCAGATCAGCACCACCGGGCATGTGATCTGCTCGGCTCGCAGCACGTCGGGATCGGCGAGCTCGGTGATCAGGTGCCGTGCAATGAGCATCAGCCGCGCCGGATCGCCACGGCCGACGTGAGATGCGAAGTCGGCGACTGCGCCGGCGTCGACCGCCCCGCTCGATGCCAGGCGCCGGTAGAGCTCTCCGGCTGCTCGCTGCAGGACCCCGATCGGTACCGGCGCCTTTGCGGCGGTGTGCAGCACCGCCCCGGCGCGGTGCACTGCTCCGAGCCACGGTTGTAGCCCGAGCCCGGCGGGGCCGATCGGAGCGATCCCGCGCACCGGCAGGTCGGGCCGCGACGCGGCGCGCATCGACAGCAGCCCTCCGAGCGAGTTGCCGACGATCAGCACCTCGCCACCTGTGCCGAGTTCGTCGAGCAGGCCTTCAACGAATCCGTCGAGCGTCTTGAGCACCTCCGACGGGGCTGGCCGGTCGGCCTTGCCGAACATCGGCAGGTCGGCGGCCACCACCCGGCGGCCGTCGCGTTCCATCGTGCGCATCAGCGGCCGCCACGTGTCGGCCGAGTCCGCGAATCCGTGCAACAGCAGGATCGGCGGGCCGTCGCCCTCGTGTTCAAGCAGTCGTGTTCGGAACCCGCCGACCTTGGCGGTCCGCTCAACCAGAGTCGCTGGCACCGCGCGAGCCTACGGGAGCGGTCGGGCGGTCAGCGATCGAAGCGAGCGAAATAGCCGAGGGCCCCACCTTCGAAGCGCGCGGGCTTGAGCCCGGCGTCGGCAGCGAACCGCTCGAGCTGCGACCGCCGCACGAAGTGCGGGTCAGGGAACAGCTCGCCGACGACGAGCCGGCCTCCGGGCTTCAGCACCCGCGCAAGCTCGCTGACCCCGAGCGCCGGATCCGGGATCTCCCCGAGCACGGTGACGAGGTACGCAGCGTCGAACGTGCCGTCCTCGTACGGCAGCTGCTGAGCGTCGCCGCGCTTGGGGTGCACGTGGTCATATCCGAGCTCTGCCGCCTGAGCCGTGGTGTGGTCGAGCATCTTCTGCTGGATGTCGAACACGTCGAGCCGGCCGCCGTCAGAGAGCCAGCCCGCCATCGGGATCGCGTAGTGACCGGTGCCGGGGCCGACCTCGAGCACGCGTTCGTGCGCGTGCGGCTCCAGCACCTCGCGTAGCCGGTCGCGAGTGATGACCGGACGCGGCGGCTGCAGCCAGAAGCGCTGACCGTACGGGCACGCAGAAGGGTTGCGGCGCCACCACACCGCGCCGCCGATCAGTGATGCCAAGAGCAGGGCGAGCGCCTTCATGCAGCGAGTATCGGGCATGCTTGCAACCGATGGCTGCACAGCCAACATGGACCAACTTCGCAGGCGACCAAACCTGCACCCCGCGCCGGTTCCAGCGGCCGGCCACGCGCGACGAGCTAGCTCGGGTCGTATCGGAGGCGAGCGCGGCGGGCGAGACGGTGCGAGTCGCGGCCGGCGGTCACTCGTTCAACGACTCGGTACTTACGAGCGGCACGCTGATCTCGCTAGAGCGGCTGCGGCGCGTGATCGATGTGGACCGCGAGTCCGGACTGGTCCGTTGCGAGGCCGGAGCGACCCTCGGCCAGCTCAGCGACGCGATGCACGAGCACGGGCTCGCCTTCGCCAACATGGGCGACATCGACGTACAGACGATCGCTGGCGCGACCGCCACGGGCACGCACGGCACCGGCGTCGAGCTGCCGAACCTGTCGGCGTCGCTGCACTCGATCGAGCTGACGCTCGCCGACGGCAGTGCGGTCGAAGTCAGCGCGGACAGCGACCCCGACGCATGGCGCGCCGCACGGGTCAGCCTCGGCGCGCTCGGGGTTGTGAGCGCGGTGACGATCCAGGCCGTGCCCGCGTACACGCTCAGCGCGGTCGACACCACAGCACCGCTCGACGAGGTGCTGGGCAGCCTCGACACGCTCAACGACTCCAACCGGCACTTCGGGTTCTTCGCCTTCCCCCACGCCCCGCTGGTGATGACGAAGACGTGGAACGTGACCGATGAGCCGCCCAAACCGCGCAGCAGGGCCGGCGAGTGGTGGCACGACATCGTCCTCACCAACTACGCGTACTGGGCGGTGTGCCGGCTCGGCCGGGCACGACGATCCTGGATCCCGGCGCTCAATCGCCTCTCGGCCAAGGCCTCCGGCACGAGCCGCTTCCGAGACCGCTCGAACAAGGTCTTTGCCACTCCGCGGCGCGTTCCGATCACGGAGATGGAGTACGCGATCCCGATCGAGCGTGCGGCCGACGCCGTCCGAGAGGTGCTCGCCATCGCCGAGCAGGACCGGTACGACGTGCCGTGCCCGCTCGAGGTGCGGTTCGTCGCTCCCGACGACGCCTACCTCTCGCCCGCCGGTGGGAGAACGACCTGTTACATAGCTGTGCACCAGTTCGAGCGGATGGCGTTCGAGGACTACTTCGGAGAGGTCGAGACGTTGCTGGCAAACGAGTACGACGGGCGGCCGCACTGGGGCAAGCGCCATACCCGCACCGCCGAGGACCTCAAGACGCACTACCCGCAATGGGACGCGTTCCAGGCGGTCCGCAGTCGCCTCGACCCCACCGGCACGTTCACGAACCCTCACGTGGCGCGCGTCTTGGGAGAGGTCTCATGAGCCCACACCTGCACGAGCGCTTCCCAGAGCTTCGCGAGTCACTGCCCTACCTGCGCCTTGGCACGGCTCCCAGCCCGGTGTCGAAGCTGCCGAGCGAGATGCGCTCCGCAGGCGAGCTATGGCTCAAGGACGAGGCCCCGTACGGCGACGGAGGCTGGGGCGGCAACAAGGTGCGCAAGCTCGAGTGGCTGATCCCCGACGCGCAGCGCAAGGGCTCCAAGACGATCTTCACCGTCGGAGCGCTGG
>CAZLKZ010000082.1:0-3944 GCA_964560235.1 uncultured Conexibacter sp.
GTACTGATCGGCGGCCCATGCGGCAGCAAACCCGCGTCCGTGGCCTTCCTTGCGGACACGTAGGTAGGACTTCCATTGCTCGGCCGCGTCGGCGCGGAGCGTGCTCTTGAAGCGATCCGTCACGAACAGGAAGCGCCCGCCGGAGAAACGTGCGACCTTTACCGGCAGCCCGCTGAACGCGTAAGCCTCAAACAGGTAGGCAAACCGATCGTCTCGCGCCACCCACTCGAGCGGTCCCCGTCCGTCGAGCTGCTTGAGCACGTAACCGCCGTTGCCCCAGTCGCGCCATCGAGTCCTGTAACCGGAGCTCGTCCAGTAGGTGATGTCAGTCGAAGTGCAGCAGTGCGCTCCGCCGGTGAAGAAGTCGACAATCACTTCCGGCTCGCCGTCACCGTCGACGTCTCGCACCGTCAGCGACTTCGCTGGCGGTCCGTACAGGGCACTGGGCGGACCGCAGAACTCGGCGGGCTGCTTGCCGCACGCGCGCACGCCCGCCTGCCGCTCAAGCACCTGCTTTCCGTCGCGGCTCACGGTGAGTGTGCTGCTGACCGCGCCGCCCTTCGCGGTGTAGGTGAGCGTTGCGCTGACCTTGCCGCTGGCTGCGGTCTCGCTGCCGGACTCGACAGCCTCAGCGGAGCTCGCGAGAAGCAGACAGCAGGACACGACGAGGATCGGAAGGCGCATCGGCCGCGATCCTACCCGCGCATGAAGCGCCGCACCGCGGCCTGCTTACGAGCCGGAGAGACGGTCAGCGCGGCACCACCGCCCGGACTCGTCGCGACACCGTCGGGCTTGAGCACGTGGGTGCTCGATCCGCCGCCGATCATCATTCCGCCGAAGAGCCCCAGCTGGGTCGGCCCGCTCATGTCGGTGCGCAGGGTCTGAGGCGCCTGCCAGGCGATCCAGGGCAGCCGCACGAAGGCGCCCGGCGACAGCATCCGCCACTTCATCGCGTTCAGGATCTTCTGCTGGCGCTGTACACGGGCCAGGTCGTTCTCGCGCGGGTTGCAGAGGTTCTTACGCGTACGTGCGAGCGCGAGCGCCTGCTTGCCGTCGATGTGCGTGCGTCCGGACTTCAGCCGGAGCGTGTAGCCACCGTTCTTGTAGCCGCCGTTGATCTTCGAGACGACGCACGAGCCTTTGTAGGTGACCCCGCCCATCGAATCGATCAGCTTCGGGAAGCTGTCGAAGTTGACCTCCATTACGTGGTTGACCTCGATCCCGAGGTACTGCTCAACAGTCTGCACCGACAGCTCCGCACCGCCGTAGGCGTAGGCGGCGTTGATCTTGTCGAGCCCGTGCCCGGGGATGTTCACCAGGGTGTCGCGCGGGATCGAAAGCTTCGAGTTCGCACCGCCACCGACGCGCAGCAGCATGATCGTGTCCGAGCGGCTGCCGCTGCTGGAAGCCCCGGGCTCCTTCGAGCCCTTGGGCCGCGCATCGGAACCGAGCACCAACACGTTGTTGGGGCTCGTGAGCGGGAAGCCGGCGCCGCCCAGCAGGTCGCCGTCGAGCTTGGTCTGGTGGATCTGCGCGCTTACGAGGAACACGACCAGCGAGATCGCGATCCACCAGAACGCGAGCTTGAGAGCGAGCCTGATCACGCGGCCGACCGTCCACCGGGTCGCACGGCTCGCGCCGGGGACCCTGACGCGGCGGCGCTTGCCGTGACGCTGCGGCGACGAATCTCGTCGCTGAGGCGTCGCAGCAGGCTGATGGGGTTCACGCGGCTGCTGTGGGCGCTGGCGGGGCCGCGGCTGCCCGGGGGACGGCTGCACCTCCGTGCCTGTCGGCCCGCGGCGGCCGGGCGAATGCTGGCGCGCCGGGGAGGCCGGCTCGAGCATCTGCGGCTTGCGCAGCCGCTTGCGCGCGCGGTACTTCTTGTACGGCGGGGTGCCCTCGCCGTTGTCGCTTCGGCTGCTCATCCGGTCAGTAGGGTGACGAACCGTGCCCGATAACTGCGTCATCGGCATCGATCTCGGTGGTACCAAGGCGCTCTCGGGCGTTGTTGACGCTGGCGGAGCGGTGCTTCATCGCGGGTTCAGATTGGTCCCTCGGGGAGCTAACACCGACGCAGTCATCGAGTTGCTCTGCGAGTCGGTGCGCGACGCAGAAGCCGCGTTTGGCGCGCAGGCGGTAGCGGTCGGAGTCGGCATTCCTTCGCTCGTCGACCAGCACACAGGTAGAGCGGGAGCGACCATGCACCTTCCGCTCGGAGGCGTTCCCGTGCGCGATCTGCTCTCCGAACGGCTCGGCGTGCCGGTCGCCGTCGACAACGATGCGACGTGCGCGATGGTTGCCGAACACCGGGCCGGTGCTGCCGCGGGCTCGCAGACGGCGCTGCTGATCACGGTCGGCACCGGCATCGGCGGAGGCATCGTTACCAACGGACAGGTACTGCATGGCGCTTCCGGTGCCGCCGGGGAGATCGGCCACATGTCGATCGATCCAAATGGAGCCGCCTGCAGCGGCGATTGCCCGAACAGGGGCTGCTGGGAGCAGTACGTATCGGGCACCGCCCTGCGCAAAGCAGTTGTCGCCGCCGCTGAGAGTGACCCGAGCTCGGCCCTGGCGCGGGCCGCAGCCGAAGGGCGCACGCTTGACGGAGCGCTCGCAACAGAGCTCGCGCATGACGGCGACCCAATCGCACGAGAGCTGATCGAGAGCATGGGTCGTCTGCTCGGCGCAGGCATCGTGAACCTCGTGAACATGCTCAACCCCGAGGTCGTGGCAGTCGGAGGCGGCGCGATGGGGGCGGGCGAGCTGCTGCTCGAGCCTGCCCGGCAGATCGTTGCTGAGCGGGCGCTGTCGCCGTCGCGCGACGACGTGAGGATTGTGGCGACGCACTTCGGTGATGCCGCAGGCATGATCGGCGCCGCGATGCTCGCGGCCGACAAACTCAAGGAGCAGGGATGAGCGGCAGGCTGGTCGTATGCCCGACACCGATCGGGAACTTGGAGGACATCACCCTGCGCACGCTCGCGGTCTTGCGTGAGGCGGACGTCGTCGCGTGCGAGGACACCAGGCGCACGAAGGTGTTGCTGGAGCGTTACGGAGTGTCGGTCCCGACCGTCAGCTACCACGAGCACAACGAGACGGCCCGCGCCGGCGAGCTTGTCAAGCGGATCGAGGCCGGCGAAGTGGTCGCGCTCGTGAGTGACGCCGGCATGCCGCTCGTCAGCGACCCTGGCTTTGCCGTCGTGCACGCCGCGATCGCCGCGGGCGCTGAGGTCGAGGTGCTGCCCGGGCCCTCGTCGGTGCTGACCGCGCTCGTCGCGAGCGACCTGCCGTCAGACAGCTGGCGCTTCGGTGGGTTCCTCCCACGCAAGGCGGGGGAGCTGGCCGATGCGCTCAAGGGGACGACTGAGACGCTGGTCGCGTTCGAGTCGCCGAACCGGATCGGCAAGTCGCTCGCTGCCCTTGTCGAGATCGACCCGGAGCGTCCGGTCGCCGTGTGCCGCGAGCTGACGAAGCTCCACGAAGAGGTCGTGCGAGGTACGGCAACCGAAGTCGCGCAGCATTTCGCTGGCAAGGACGTCAAGGGAGAGATCGTCGTGGTGATCGGCGGGGCTGACCCGGCGACCGCCGACCTCGCTGCCGCGCTCGACGCACTCGATCGGCTCGTGGACGCCGGAGCGAAGCTGCGGCCCGCTGCGGCGGTGGTCGCCGACCTCACCGGAGTGTCGGCCAACGACCTCTACCGCGAGCGCACCGGCGGCGTTTCCTGATTTCCTGCTGACGGGCGCGGCGATTCAGCTACGCCCGTGCTGCGGATCTACGCGAGGGCGCCCGCCAATCGGCCGGCGCTCTTAGCTTGCGAGGGGTGCTTCTGCTGCTCACCTTGCTCCTGCTCGCCACGCCCGCGCACGCCCGCGAGCTATGGAGTGCTCCGGTGTCCGGCGAACCTCAAGCGCGGTTCAGCTACGACCGGTCGGCGCCCTTTG
>CAZLKZ010000083.1:0-2162 GCA_964560235.1 uncultured Conexibacter sp.
CCGATCGGCGACCTCGACGGCAACCCCGGCGACCTTTCCTCACGCGGGTACGACCTCGTGCTCGACGGTGTAGAGATCGGTGGCGGCTCGATCCGTATCCACGACCCCAAGGTCCAGAGCAAGGTGCTCGAGCTGCTCGGGATCGATGCCGCAGAAGCCGAAGCTCGCTTCGGCTTCCTGCTCAAAGCGCTCGACCAGGGAGCACCGCCGCACGGCGGTATCGCGATGGGCATCGACCGCATCGTCGCGATCCTCGCCGGTCGCCAGTCGATCCGTGACGTGATCGCCTTCCCCAAGACAGCGTCCGGGGGAGACCCGCTCACCGGGGCGCCCGCACCGGTCGACGCGCCGCAGCTCGCCGAGCTCTTCGTCGCCTCAACGGCTCCGCCGCCACAAGCGGCCCCCGAGAACTAACCGCACAACGAAGTCGGGCCGCTTTCGCGGCCCGACAGTGAAATCAAGTAGGGAAGAGGGTTAGCCGGCCTTGGCGGCACGGCGGCGTGCGTCGCCGATGTACTGCTTGACGACCTTCACGTCGATCAGTCCGTCGAGGCGCTGGGCCACGAGGTCGCTGCCGATGATGATGGTCGACGGCGCCTGCTGGATCCCGAGCTTGTCGGTGATCGTGGCGTACTTGCCGACGTTGCGGATCGAGGTGACGCGCACGATCGTCTTGCCATCCTCACGGCCGACCGCACGTACCGCGCGGATCGCAGCGCGGTCGTCCGAGCCGTCGCCGGAGAAGAGAAGCACTGCAACGCGCTGGCCCTTGAGCTGATCGAGGATGCCGTCGGACGGATCACCCGAATCACGCGCGGGGTCCTTCACAGGGGGGCCGGCCGGCGTCACGGTCTTCTTGCCGCCGGTGGTCGGAGTCTTGGTTGAGCCGGTGGTCGGCGTGGTGGCAGTCGTCTGCTCACCCGTCGCCTTCTCAGCTGTCGTATTACGGGCCTCAGAGACGGTCTTTGCCTTCTCGGCCTGCTTGACCGCGTTTGTCAGGCCGGTGACGCCTGGCGCCTGCTGGGTAGTTGGGGTCTCGGCGGTCGTGTCAGCGTCATCGGAAGGACGCAGGAACAGGAACCACGCGACCGCGAAGACAACAACCGCGGCGAGGGCAATCTGCATGGGCTTGCTGATCTGGCTCATCTTTTCGTTTGGTCGGCCGGAGGGCGGCGGGAGTTTAGTGGTGGGATTAGTTGCCCAGCGCCGGTTCTAGACTGCTTTCCGGTGCCCGACGAGCGCTTTGAAGAGCATTTGCTGCACCCCGTGGGTAGGGGAGCAGCGCCCGAGGGCGGATTCGTCGGCGCTGCGGGCGGCGCTGTGTGCGGGGATCTGATCACTTTCACGGTCGCGGTCGTGGGCGATTCGGTGCAGGCGGGCTTTGAAGCAGAGGGCTGCGGAGCGTTAACTGCTGCGGCGTCAGCGATCTGCGATCACATTGACGGCGTCGGCGTGCTTGAGGCCGCGAAAGTGAGCCCGTGGGTTGTGGCGGATGCTCTAGGCGGGCTCTCCGCGGGCAAGTTCCACGCAGCAGAGCTGACAGCAGACGCCTTCCACCGGGCGCTCGGTGCCGCGGTCGCAGAGGGCGCGGAGCTTGCGCGCGACGAAGGCCGGGTCGTTGTCGCGATGTCTGGCGGCGTCGACAGCGCCGTCGCCGCACTGCTCGCGGGCGAAGGGGCCGTAGGGGTAACGGTCGAGCTGTGGCGTGACGTCGAGGGCGATCCGGCCGGATCTTGCTGTTCTGCGAGCGCGGTGCGGCTTGCCCGTCAGCTCGCCCACGAGCGCGGGATGCCGCACATCACCATGGACCTGCGCGACGCGTTCCGTGCCGGGGTCGTAGACCCGTGGATCGCAGGGCATGAGGCCGGCGTCACGCCCAACCCGTGCGTGCGCTGCAACGGGTCGGTACGGATCGACGCGATGGCCGATCTTGCGACACGGCTTGGCGCGCGGGCACTCGCAACCGGCCACTACGCGCGTGTCTCGTCCGACGGCCTGCTGCGCGCCGCCGTCGACGAAGCCAAGGACCAGAGCTACATGCTCGCCGGGCTACAGCCGGACACGATCGCCCGACTCGAGTTCCCGCTCGGTGAGCTGACCAAGCCTGAGGTGAGGGAGCTCGCGCGTAAGCACGACGTGCCCGTTGCCGAAGCGGATGAGTC
>CAZLKZ010000083.1:2262-3852 GCA_964560235.1 uncultured Conexibacter sp.
GGATCTCAAGCTCCACCGCGACTCGGCTACGGTCGATGCTGTGAAGCTCCGCTATCGCTCGCAGCCCGTCCGTTGCCGCCTCGAAGGCTCTGCAGTTGAGCTTGAAGAGGCGTTCGTTGGCGTGTCCGCGGGGCAGACCGCGGTGCTGCTGGCCGGGGATGTCGTTGTCGGATCTGCGACGATCGCGCCGTGACAAGCGACGAGATCCGCGAAACATTCCTGTCCTTCTTCGAAGGGCACGGCCACAAGCGCCTGGCCTCGGGCTCGCTTGTTCCGGCCTCGTACGACCCGTCGGTGCTGCTCACGACGGCGGGCATGCACCCCCTCAAGCCTTACTTCCAGGGCCTTGAGACGCCGCCACACAACCGGCTCACCAGCTGTCAGAAGTGCTTCCGCACGCCTGACATCGAGAACGTAGGCGTCACAGCTAGGCACCTCACGTTCTTCGAGATGCTCGGCAACTTCTCGATGGGCGACTACTTCAAGGAAGGCGCCGCTGAGTTCGCGTGGCAGCTCTCGCTGGAGGGCTTCAAGTTCGCAAAGGAAGACGTCTGGGTAACGGTCTTCGAGGGCGACGACGAGCTTGGCCTCGGCCCCGACGAAGAGGCGATCGCTGCGTGGGAGGCCCTCGGCGTTCCGCGCGAGCGCATCGTGCTCTGCCCGCGCTCTGAGAACTTCTGGCAGGCAGGGCCGACCGGTCCCTGCGGTCCCTGCTCGGAGCTGTATCTGGACCGCGGCCTTGAATGGGGCAACGAAGACGACCTGCCCGGCGGCGAGAACGAACGCTTCCTGGAGTACTGGAACCTCGTGTTCATGCAGTACGACCAGTCGGTCGACGGCGTGCTGACACCGCTGCCCAACCAGAACATCGACACGGGCCTGGGCCTCAACCGCATGGCCGTGATCCAGCAGGGCGTCGACACGGTCTTCGACACCGACCAGTTCGTGCCGCTCATGGACCTGGGCCGGTCGCTTGCGAACGTGCCCGACCCCGACCTCCGTGCACTGCGGATTTTGGCCGACCACCTTCGGGGCGCGACCTTCCTGATTGCCGACGGCGTAGTCCCGTCAAACGAAGAGCGCGGCTACGTGCTGCGCCGCCTCATGCGTCGCGCGATCGCTCAGGGCCAGCGCCTTGGCTTTGAGCCAGGCTTCCTGCCGCAGTACGTCGACGTTGTCACCGAGACGATGGGCGCGACCTACCCCGAGCTGACGAGCGAGCGAGACGCGATCCTCCGCTGGGTCACGAGTGAGGAAGAGAGCTTTGGTCACACCCTGGAGAACGGACTCGAGATGCTCGAGGAGGTGCTCGCCCGCGGTGAGGTGACCGGCGAGGAGGCCTTCAAGCTCCACGACACCTTTGGCTTCCCGATCGACCTCACTGAGGAGATCGCTGCAGAGCGTGGTGTGCCGATCGATCGTGCAGCGTTCGACGTGGAGATGGACGCCCAGCGTGCGCGATCTTCTGCGGGTGCTGGCAGCAGCGGCCGTGTAGGCGCGACCCGCGAGCTGGTGCAAGCGATCTCCGAAGAGGAGACCGAGTTCACCGGCTACGCCTCGCTACAGGAACACACGACGGTGCTCGGCACC
>CAZLKZ010000084.1:0-3842 GCA_964560235.1 uncultured Conexibacter sp.
CCTACGACGTACGGGTCGACGTGTACGACGGCAGCGAGGTCGGGCTGCTCCAGGCCGGGTTCAACGACATGGTCGCGGGCCTCGCCGAAAGAGAGCAGCTCCGCGACCTGTTCGGACGTCAGGTAGGTCCAGAGGTCGCCGAGAAGGCTCTGGAGAGAGGCCCGGAGCTCGGGGGTGAAGAGCTCGACGTGGCAGTTCTGTTCTGCGATCTGGTCGGATCCACACAACTCGCCCAGCAGCGGCCGCCGCACGAGGTTGTTGAGCTGCTCAACCGCTTCTTCGGGATCGTGATCGAGGTCGTCACCGATCGAGGCGGCACGGTCAACAAGTTCCTCGGAGACGCCGGCCTGTGCGTCTTCGGCGCGCCCCTACCCCACGACAACGCAGCGGCCGCGGCGCTCGACGCGGCGTGTGAGATTCGGCGGCGCATGCTCGCCGAGCTCCCGGGCTACGACGCCGGTACCGGAGTGTCGGCCGGCACGGTGGTCGCGGGCAACGTCGGTAGTGCAGTCCGGTTTGAGTACACGGTGATCGGTGATGCGGTCAACGAGGCTGCGCGGCTCACCGACCTGGCAAAGCGCGAACAGGCGCGCATTCTCGCGTCTGAGGCCGCGGTGATTGCGGCCGGCGAGCCCGCCCAGTCCGGTTGGGAGCGGGTAGGCCGCGAGAGACTGCGAGGTCGGTCAGAGCCGACTGCCATCTACCGGCCTTCAGGCGCCGGCGCGCCGACTGCCCCAGCTCACCGGTTCTGGACGCCGCTGACCAAGTCACGGCCCCAGCGCTCGAGATCTGACGGCGGCGGGATTTGATAGCCGAGTACCGCGCCGGCCTGTGCGCCGATGTCGCCGGTCGACCACTTCGAGAATCCTTCGGCGAAGCGTTCGCGCGGGGCCGCGCAGGCTCCGTTAGTGCCGTTTGCGCATCCGAAGCCGCGAGGCGTTTGAAGATCGAGCTTCTTGTCGAGCTCGGGACCGGTCAGCGCCAGGTCTACGACGTGGCCGAGCTCGTGCATGACAAGCCTGTCGGTGCCTCGCCTGCCCAGCAGCCGGTCCACGAGACCGAGGTTCAGCACCATCGTGAACCTGCCGTTCTCCCAGCTCGTCTCTCCTGCAACGCCCTGCCCTGGGTCGCCGATCTCCACCTTTGTCAGCCCCAGTACCTGGTCGGCGACCTCGCGCGCCTCGGGACGCGACCGGGCAATGGCGCCCTCGATCAATGCACGGTCAGGCCCGCTCGCAGAGGGGCCGTACGTCAACGGTCCGCTGTCGAGTGCGTAGCTGCCCTCAACTGGCGGGTCCGCGCGGAGCCGCGGTGTCAGCACCGCGAGCAGCACCGCAACCGCGGCCAGCGGCAGGATCCATCGCAGCTGAGCGCTCGCAGCCATCTAGCTCCGGTTATCGACAGGCCAAGCTGTACGGTTCAACCGTGCGCGGACCGATGACCGAGCGGCGCGAAGGCCACCGCAGGAAGCATCTGGGCCGCCTGGCGAGGCGCGGGCTATTCGCTGCGCTGACCGCAGTGGTCTTATACGTGTTCGCACCGGCCGCGCTCAAGGTGCTGGGCAAATGGCCGGAGGTCAGCTCACTGGCCCCGTGGTGGCTAGCAGGCATGGCGGTCACGCAGTCGGCATCAATCTGGTGTCTCTGGCGGCTGCAGGCAGTTGCGATCGGAACTGACGACCACTTCGCCGTCGCCACCTCACAGCTAGCGGGCGGTGCGCTCGGGCGAATCATCCCCGGAGGAGCCGCGGTAGCCACGGCAGCTCAGTACGGCATGTTCGCCGCGTCGACCGACGACGAGGTCCGCAAATCATCGGTCGCGTCAGGGCTTGCCATGGCGACCGCGCTCCAGGTAGCCGGGCTGTGTGCTCTGCCGCTGCTCGCGTTGCCGGCGGTGCTCCTAGGCCTTCGCATCCACCCAACGCTTGAGCACACCGCGATGCTCGGACTGGCGATCTTCTTCGGCATGGCCGCTATCGGCTGGGCAGTAAACCGTTCCGAGGCGATCCTGCGCGGCATCGGCTCGGTGATCACCCGAGTTGTCGAGAAGGTTCCCCGGGCCACGCCACCGGTGAACCTGCCCAACAGGCTGGTCGCCGCCCGTGACGACGCAAGGGAACGGCTCGGCAGCAAACTTCCCGAGGCTGCGTTCGCAACGTTTGGCCGATGGATCTTCGACTTTTTGACGATGCTCCTCGCCGTCTTGGCAGTCGGCGGCAAGCCCAGTGTCTCCCTGCTCCTGCTCGCGTTCTTCACCGCTCAGCTGCTTCAGCAGATTTCGATTACTCCTGGCGGCATCGGGGTCGTGGAGGCAGGGCTTGTGAGTGCGCTCGGTCTCGCCGGGCTGTCAGCGGGTGCCGCCCTTGTGGCAACCCTGGCCTATCGGCTCTTCAACTACGGACTCATGCTGCCCGCGGGCCTCGTCGCATGGATCCTGCACCGCCGCAGGCTCGCCCTCGCAGGCCGCGCCGAGTACGACCCCGAAGAGCTGTTCGGCGACCGCGCCTAGGCGATGACGAAACTGTCTTCGCCGACGGCGACAACGTCGCCAGGGTGAAGTTGGCGGCCACGCCGCTGCTCCAGCTCGCCGTTCACGGCGACAAGCTCGTCCGCGAGCAGCAGCTTGGCGTCCGCACCAGAGTCGGCAACGCCCGCCAGCTTGAGCATCTGCCCGAGGCGGATGGTGTCGCCTCGAATCTCGACGGTCTCCGGCACGGTGGCTAGATCGGGCTGTCTTCCTCGGAGATCGACTTCTCGACGACCTCGTACTGCTGGTGCAGCTTGCGCGTACGGTCGTCCATGATCGTGTAGGCGATCTTGGAGCCGTCGTTGGCCCGGCTGATGATGTAGACCTTCTCCCCCGGATCGGCGTTCGCCACGGACCGGTCGGCGTGGCTCATCGCGGGGCGCAGCGCCGCATAGATCATCGGCTCAACGATCAGCTCGCCCTCGGACTCGATGATCAGGCCAAAGGCGGGATTGCCGGCAGCCTCGAGCTCGAGCCGCGCTGCATTGACCATCTCGCCGTACCGGTTCTCTCCCTCGCTCACAGCGCCAATCTAACGGGTTGCCTGTACGGACCGGAGATCTACGGCGACAGGCGCTCGATGATCCAGGCTCCGTCTGCGGTGCGCGTGTACCGGAGCCTGTCGTGCAGCCGGTCCGCGCGCCCCTGCCAGAACTCGACGCTGGTAGGCGTGAGCTCGAAACCGCCCCAGTTCCACGGTCGCGGGATCACCGAGCCCTCGGGGTACTGCTCGCGGAGTTCCGAAGCGCGCCTGTCGAGTGCTTCTCTGGACTCGATTCTCGAGGACTGTTCGCTCGCGAGTGCTCCGATCTGAGACCCGTACGGACGGGAGCTGAAGTAGGCGTCGGCAGCCTCGTCGGTGCCCCGTTTGGCGTGGCCCACGACAGTCACCTGCCTGCTCATGTCGATCCAGGGGAACGTCACCGAGCAGAACTTGTTCGCCGCGAGGTCCTTGCCCTTGGACGAGTTGTAGTTCGTGTAGAAGGTCAGGCCGTCCGGCGAAAGGTCCTTGAGCAGCACCGTGCGGGTGTGAGGCCTGCCCTCCCGGTCGGCTGTTGCCAGCACCATCGCGTTTGGCTCCCTCAGCCCCGCGGACTCCGCATCGTCCAGCCACGCGCGGAGCTGCCCATGCCACGTGGGCGCGAGGTCGGCCTTTCTCAGCGGCTGCTGGCCGTAGTTGCGGCGCATGCCCGCGAGTTCGGGGGAACGCTGGTCATCGGTCATCCGCCGTAGGCCTCCTGTGTTAGTGCAGAGATCACGCGAGAGAGCTGCCCGCCTTGCCACGCGATCGGGCTCTGCCCCGGCTCTTCGACGAC
>CAZLKZ010000085.1:0-3725 GCA_964560235.1 uncultured Conexibacter sp.
CGCCGGAGCTGTTCAGCGTGATCTTTCCGCGCGCATCGACTTTGTGCGTCTTTGCGGCCTGTGCGACAGGGGCGGCGATGAGGAGCCCCAGCAGGCAAGTGAGTACGACGGTCCTCATGTGGACGCGGAAGGTAGCGAGCCGATGCGCCAAATACCAGATCAGCGCAGTGGCGCCGTCATCGCTCGCAGAGCGATCAGCGGAGTTACGACGAGGCCGAGCACCGTGCCGAGGATGGCCTTGTAGGTGACGAACGCGGCGACGGTCATCGGGGCTGGGTCGACCAGGGCGACCGCCAGCAGCGACAGCGGCCCGCAGAGCGCAAACACGATCGCTCCCGTGACGAGCGCTCGCTTGAAGATCGGCTGGGGCAGGCGATCGAGCCAGCTGTACGGGCCGTCACCTGGCGCCATCGGAACAACCTTGCCGCGCGCGATCTCCACTCGCACGCTCAGCGACAAGAGCACGGTCGTGACGAACGGCAGCACGAAGAACGTGCCTGCGGTGTCGGTCGCGATCGTGGTGCCGTCGATCAGCGGCAAGCCCCAGACCGGCACCTCATCCATGCCCAGCGCGCCGAGCCACGCGATCAGGCCGTTGACGATCACGTTCAGGAGTGCGGTGACGGCGACCGCGTTGATCCACACCCACCGCCGATGTTCGGCGGTCACGGGCGCGGGCCGTTTGTGTTGATGAACAGCACGGGCCCGTCGCACTCCTGGGCCATCGCGCCGGCGAGTGCTTTGGCCGTGTACACCGGTTCGAGCTGCAAGCCCGCGAGCTCTCGCGCTGATGCCAGCGCCTGCTCTCCCTCGGGCGTGGCGTGTCCGTAACCGGCGCCCAACCAATCGAGCGGAGCGTCGAAGTCGGCCGTTGTCAGGCCGAGTTCCGGGAGCCGAGCCCCGCGGTCGCGCAGCACCTGCTCGGTCTTATGCGCGAGCTTGAGCAGCGTGGCAGGGTCGAGCTTCAGCGCATCGTTGACCACGACGCCGACCGGGCGGCTATTGAGCCCCGCGAGCTTGAGTCCGAGCGTCAGGCCGGCGATCGTGCCGCCGGACCCGACCGCGCACACGACGCGCTCGGGCTCAGGCAGCTCACCGCGCTCGACCTGGGCCGCGAGCTCCAGTGACGCCTCCACGTAGCCGATCGTCCCGACCGGTGAGGAGCCACCCGCAGGCAGGTAGTACGGCGGCGTGAGTCCGCTCGTGTGACGTGCGAGCAGCAGTGGCGCCATCGCAACGGTACGCGCCTTGTTGTGGGTGAAGTGCAGCGCCGCGCCGGACTCCTTGAGGCGCTCGAGCTGGGCACGCACGTGGTCGTCGATCGGCTGGTCCACCAGTGCGAGCGCGACCTCCATCCCGTGCTCTTTGCCGTAGCGAGCGGTCGCGAGGCCCCAGTTCGTGCCGAGCGCGCCGACGGTGAAAATCGTCTTGGATCCCTTGCGCTGAGCGTCGGGGATCAGCCACTCAAGCTTGCGCACCTTGTTGCCGCCCCAGCCGCCGTCACCGTACGGGGCCTCGTCCTTGAGCCACAGCTCGCCGCCCGAGCGCATCTCGCTCGGCAGCTGGGATACCGGGCTCGGGCCGGTGCCGAGCCGCAGGTAAGGCAGCGACTCGCGCAGCTCCGGGAAGCGTTCGTGGAGGACCGGTCCGCTCATTGCACCTCTCCGAGCACGCGCGCCACGTGCGGGTTCGTGAATGTGCCCGTCGGGTCAAGCCGTGCGCGTACGGCTTGGAACGTGTCCCATTGCGGGTAGTGCGTCTTGAGGTCTGCCGCGCTGCGCGTGTGGCGTTTGCCCCAATGCGGCCGCCCGTCATAGGTGTGGGCGAGCAGGGTCTCGACCTCGTCGAAGTAGTCCTCGAACGGGATCCGCTCGAACTGATGGACGGCGATGTAACAGGTGGCGCGGCCGCCCGCTGGGGAGAGATACGCGTCATCGGGTGCGACGAACCGCACCTCCAGTGGGCACGGCACGTCGTAACGATCCTGTTCGGCGGTCGCGAGCACGTCGCGCACGGCATCCGGTGCGTGCTCGATCGGGATCGCGTACTCCATCTCCGTGATCGGTACGCGGCGCGGCGTCGCAAACACTCGGTTCGAGCGATCGCGATAGCGGCTCGTGCCCGATGCCCTGGTCGAGAGACGGTTGAGCGCGGGGATCCACTTGCGGCGCGCTCGCCCGACGCGGCACACCGCCCAGTACGCGTAGTTGGTCAGCACGATGTCGTGCCACCACTCGCCGACTGCGCTGCGGGGTTCGGCAGCCTCGTCCGTCGGGTTCCAGGTCTTCGTCAGCACCTGATCTGAGTGCGGGAACGCAAAGAAGCCGAAGTGCCTGTTGCGGGCGTTGAGCTCGTCGAGGTTGCCGAGCACGTCGCTCAGCGCCGCGGTCGTGTCTACCGCGCTCAGCGTGTAAGCCGGAACGGCCTGGATCGTCACGGCGCTCACCACACCGAGCGCGCCGAGGCTGACGCGTGCGGCGCGCCACGCCTCCGGGTCTGACTGCTCGCTCACCTCGCTCACGGACCCGTCGGCAAGCGTCAGCTCGATCGAGTGCAGGGAGGCAGAGAGGTTCGGCAGCGAGAGCCCGGTGCCGTGGGTGCCGGTCGCGGTCGCGCCCGCGATCGACTGCACGTCGATGTCGCCCATGTTCGCGAACGCGAGCCCGTGGGCGTGCATCGCGTCGCTGAGCTGCCCGAGCGTCGCTCCGGCCTGGCATCGGACGAGGCCCGAATCGCTGTCGACGTCGATGACTGAGTCGAGCCGCTCCAGCGAGATGAGCGTCCCGTCGGTCAGCACGGAGTCGTTGAACGAATGGCCGCCGGCCGCGACGCGCACCGTCTCGCCGGCCGCCGATGCCGAGGAGACGAGCTCGGCGAGCTCGCCTGTCGTCGTGGGCCGCTCGAACCGTCGCGGCGTGCAGCGCTGGTCGCCCGCAAAGTTGGTCCAGGTTTGCTGGGCAGCCATCGCTCGCAAGCATGCCCGATGTCGAACTCGAAGAGACGCCCGGACCCTCCCGTAGGCTCGCGCGGTGCCAGCGACTCTTGTTGAACGCGCGGCGACAGTCGGCGGCTACCGGACCCGGCTCCTTGAGAACGAGGGTGACGGGCCGCCGATCCTGCTGCTCCACGGCTTCGCCGACTCGGCCGACACCTGGCGTCCTCTGATGCGGACGATGGAGCGCGACGGCAGGCGTGTTGTCGCCGCCGACCTGCCGATGTTCGGTAAGGCCGAGCGGCCCGCCCCGGTCGAGATCCTCAAGACGCTCGACGGGTTCGTCGAAGGGCTCATCGACGAGCTGGGCACCGACGGGGAGGTGCTGATCGTCGGCAACTCCCTCGGCGGGCTGCTCTCGATGCGTGCGGCTTCGCGGCCCGACCTACCGGTGCGCGGAATCGCGCCGATCGGGCCCGCCGGTCTTGGACTGCAGCCGTGGCTCGGGGTCGTGCACCGTGCAGGTGCCGCGCTCCACACGGCCGCGCGAGCCCCGGTCCCGATCGGTGTGCTTCAGCGAGCTGCCGGCGAGCTGTACCGCAGGCTCGCGTCGAGCGGTGCGGTGGACGCAGGAGCGGTAGCGGACTTTGCCTCGCATGTCGGCCGCGGTGATCCGGCACGCCTGATGCTGATCGCCCGAGGCCTCATCTCCGAGCTCGCCGACCCGAACGTGCTCCGCGCCGAGCAGATCACTTGCCCGGTCGTGCTGATCTGGGGTGGCAAGGACAAGCTG
>CAZLKZ010000086.1:0-3591 GCA_964560235.1 uncultured Conexibacter sp.
CCAGATCACGCCCGCGATGGCGATCAACAAGGAGATCGATCTGCGGTTCGTGTTCGCCTACACGCCGCCTGAGTTCCGGCAGACGCTGCACATGCTCGCCGACGGCAAGCTCGACCCACGTCCGCTCATCACCGGCACCGTGGGGCTCGATGGCGTCGAGGGTGCGTTCGACGCTCTTGCAGGTGCGGACGGCCCGACCGACCACGCGAAGATCCTCGTGGATCCGCGCAGCAGCGCGACGCTCTAGGCCAAGAAGTCGAGCAGGACGCGGTTGAACTCGTCTGCGTGGCTGACGTTGCAGCCGTGCGGACCGCCCTCGATCACATGCAGCTCGCTGCCGGCGATCGCTTCGTGCGTGCGCTTGCCTGAGCCCTCGAACGGCACGGTTGCGTCGCTGTCACCGTGGAGCACGAGGGTCGGCACCGTGACCGACTCGAGGTCGTCGCGCAGGTCGGTCGTGCCGAACGATGTCATGCACGCGAGCGCGGCCGTCTTGCTCGCCTGTTCACACTGAGCGAGCGCTTCCTGGCGCTGGGCCTCGGTCACCTTCAGCTCACCGTTCGCGGAGAAGAACTCGGTGGTGAAGGCGTCGTAGAAGGTGCCGGGGTCTGCGGTTAGCTGTCCGGCCATGGCTGCGGCGTCGGTCTTGGAGAGTGGCCCGTCGGGGTTGCCCTCGGTCTGGAGCATGAAGGGCGTAACCGCGGCGGCGAACACAACGCTGCGCAGCCGGTCGGCGCCGTGGACGGCGCAGTAGCGGGCCACCTCGCCGCCCCCCATCGAAAAGCCGACGAGGGTGACGTCGGTCAGTTCGAGCTCGACGAGGAGATTGTGGAGGTCGTCGGCGAGCGTGTTGTAGCCGTAGCCGGTCATCGGCTTCTCGCTGCGTCCGAAGCCGCGTCGGTCGTATGTAACTACGCGGTAGCCGGCCTCCTGCAGCACCGGTACCTGTGCCGACCACGACTCGCCGGAGAGCGGCCAGCCGTGGATGAGCACCACTGGGCGTCCGTCACCCCCGGTGTCCTCGACGTGCAGCTGTGCGCGTGTAAGCAGCCCGCGGCCTGCGGCGATGTCCGTTTCCATACAGATACGCCTGCCCGATCGGGGCTAAAGACAAACCCGAGTGTGACGATACCTACAGTTGTGTGACAAATCTCGGCTGCCGACGTATTGTTTGACACCATGACGACCTACGAAGGTTTTCCCAACACGCGCCCGTTCGACGACGGGTACGCATCGATGCTCCACACGCTCTCCGAGGGCTCGGTGCACGTGCACTTCGACCCGTACGAGGACATCGAATGGGACTCCCCTGAGTTCGCCGTCGACGTGAACGACCCGCGCTGGGTGCTGTCGCCGAAGATCGACCCGCTCGGTGCAACCGACTGGTACCAGTCGCTGCCACTCGATCGGCAGATCGAGATCGGCCGCTGGCGCACACTGAACGCCATCCGCGTTGGCGCCGCGTTCGAGAGCATCCTGATCCGGGCGCTGATGCACTACGCGATCAAGCTGCCCAACGGTTCGCCCGAGTTCCGGTACTGCATCCACGAGATGACCGAGGAGTGCAACCACATCCAGATGTTCCAGGAGCTCGTGAACCGCTCCCAGACAGACGTACCCGGCATGCGCCCGATGTTCCGCCGCAGCGCGCCGCTCACCGGCTTCCTCGGCGGCTTCTTCCCAGTGATCCTGATGATCGGCATCCTGGCCGGGGAAGAGCCGATCGACCACTACCAAAAGTCGATCATGCGGGAGGGCATCGAGATGCCCACCGCGGTGCTCCGCACGATGGAGATCCACATCGCTGAGGAGGCACGCCACATCTCGTTCGCCGACGAGTTCCTGCGGCTGCGGCTGCCGAAGCTGAACCGCGTAGAGCGCGCGATCGTGTCGGTCGCGTTCCCGATCACGATGCGCTGGCTCGCCGGCGAGATCATGACCACCCCCACCTCGGTGCAGCGCAAGCTGAAGATCCCGCGCAAGGTGCGCCGCGAGGCGTTTTGGGGCAGCGACCGCTCGCGCGAGATCATGGCCTCGTATTTCGGTGACATGCGCCGCCTGGCTACCGACACCGGCCTGATGAACTCGGTGAGCCGCCGCGTTTGGAAGTGGTGCGGCATCGACGGTGAGCCGTCGAACTACCGCGGCGAGCCCGACCGCACGGCACAGCTGGTCGCGTAATGCCTCACGTCGTCACGCAGTCGTGCGTTGGCGACGGGTCGTGCGTCTACGCCTGTCCTGTCAACTGCATCCAGCCGACGCCGGACGATCCCGCCTTCGAGCTGGCGGAGATGCTGCACATCGATCCCGCGACATGCGTGGACTGCGGCGCATGCGTGAAGGCGTGCCCGGTCGAGGCGATCAAGCCGCACCACAAGCTCGCCGCCGAAGAGGTGGCTTTCGAGCTGATCAACGCCCGCTACCACGAGCAGCCGCGCAAGCGGGCGCTGCTTGCACCCGTGCGTCCGCGGCTTGTCGTGCGTGATCGAGGCGAGCCGCTGCGGGTCGCGATCGTCGGCTCGGGGCCGGCCGCGATGTACGCGGCCGAGGAGGTGCTGACCGTGCCCGGTGCACAGGTGTCGATGTACGAGCGGCTCGAGACTCCTTACGGGCTGGTCAAGGCGGGCGTGGCTCCCGACCACCGGCGCACGCGGCGCATCACGCGCCAGCTCGACCGGATCCGCGCGAGCAAGGGGCTCACGATGCACCTCGGCGTGGAGGTCGGGCGTGACGTCACGGTCGACGAGTTGCTTGCGAGTCACCACGCGGTCGTGTTCGGGGTTGGTGCTGCAGCCGACCGCAAGCTGCAGGTGCCTGGCGCCGAGTTGCCCGGCGCGCTGTCTGCCACGCAGATCGTCGGCTGGTACAACGGCCATCCCGATCACTCGGAGCACACGGTCGACCTGACGCACAAGCGCGCGGTGGTGATCGGCAACGGCAACGTCGCGCTCGACGTGGCACGCATCCTCACCACCGACCCCGAGTTGCTCGCGGACACCGACATCTCGACGCCCGCGCTTGAGGCGCTGCGCGGCAGCGCTGTCGAGGAGGTCGTGGTGGCCGCACGCGGCGGCGCCGAGCGCTCGGCGTTCACTCTGCCGGAGCTGGTCGGCCTGACCGGCGTGCCCGGAGTGTCGGTGCGAGTCGAGCCGGGTGCACTCGACGGACTGCCTGAAGGCGATCCGAAGCTCGACATGCTGCGCTCGCTGCCGCCGGTGCGCGAGGGCGACAAGCTGATCACGCTGCGCTACGGGCTCAGCCCAGCGGAGGTGCGTGGTGACGAGGCTGTGAGCGGCGTCGGGTTCGAGAATGGCGAGGTGCTCGACACCGGCCTGCTGGTGACGTCGATCGGATACCGCGGCCTGCCGGTCGCAGGCCTTCCGTTCGACGACGAGCGCGGCACCGTGCCGAACGACGAGGGGCGCGTCAGCCCAGGGATCTACGTGGTCGGATGGATCAAGCGCGGCCCGCGCGGGTTCATCGGCACCAACCGCGGATGCGCCCAAGACACGGTCGCGGCGCTGTTCGAGGATTACAACGCTGGTGCGCTCGGGGCCGGCGGGCAGGCTCGGGCCGCGTAGGGCCTAAGAG
>CAZLKZ010000087.1:0-289 GCA_964560235.1 uncultured Conexibacter sp.
CAGCCGACGTCGCGCTAGAGCTACACAGCCTCGCCTCGGGCGGCAGCGTCGCCGCACGGGTCACCGACAGCCCACACCGCCTAGAGGCCGTACGGGCCGCGATGCACCGCGTGGTTGACGCGCGCTGACCGGCGCGCCGCTCGGAGGGGCGGGAGGCAGGGCGGGCCCGTGAACGATTCAGCGAGCGAAGCGAGCGCCGTCGTCAAAGTCGGCCGATGGCCTACTAAGCCCTTCAAGAAGACGGAGGCATATTGAGACGTGATCTGTAGTAGAAAGATACCTCCCGCAC
>CAZLKZ010000087.1:299-3513 GCA_964560235.1 uncultured Conexibacter sp.
CACGGCGTTTAGTGAACGGGTCTGCCCAGCCTCCCGTCCCTCCGCCGGCGGCGACTGGGTCAGCCGCGCGACAGCGGCTCGTCTGCCGCGAGGCCGAGTGCGAACTCCGCGAGGAGCTTGGCGGCGTTCTCGACGTCCTCGATCTGGACGAGCTCCACGGGCGAGTGCATGTAGCGCAGCGGTAGCGAGACCACGCCGGTCGGTACGCCGTCGCGTGAGAAGTGGATGGCGTCGGCGTCGGTGCCTGTGCGCCCTGCAGATGCCGCGACGGTGTGCGGGATGTCCTTGCCGGCCGCGGTGTCGAGGAGCAGCTCCGAGATCCGCGGGTGCAGCACCGAGCCGCGCTCGATCACGGGACCGGAACCCATGTGGTGCTTCCCGAGCTCCTTTTCGTCGATGCCGGGGGCGTCTGTGGCGTGGGTGACGTCGATGACGATCGCCGCGTCGGGCTGCAACCGGTGCGCGATCGTGCGCGCACCGCCGAAGGTGATCTCCTCCTGGACTGCCGCCACGGCGATCACGTCGCCCGCGGCGCCACCGGCCTCCGCGACCAGGCGCGCGGCTTCCATCGCCACGTAGCAGCCCAGCCTGTTGTCCATCGACCGCGACGCGACGCGCCCCGAGCGGACCTCGAGCGGCTCCCCGCTGATCACCGCCACATCGCCGACCCTGACCACGCTGCGCGCGTCGTCGCCGTCAGCGGCACCGATATCGATGTGCAGGTCCTTCATCTCCGGGACTTTCTTGCGCTCGTCCGGGCTAAGCAGGTGGATTGGCTTGCGGCCGACGATGCCGGCGACCTCTCCGCCCTTGGTGGAAACCGTCACGCGCTGACCGACGAGGATGATCGGGTCCCATCCGCCGACCCCGATGAAGTGCAGGAAGCCCTCATCGGAGATGTGGGTGACGATCAGCCCGATCTCGTCGATGTGGCCTACGAGGGCGAGCGAGCGGCCGCCCCCTGTACCAGGCACTCTCGCCGTTACTGAGCCCATTACGTCGATCTCAACGTCGCTCGAGAAGGTGCGGCACAGCTCGGCGAATGCGTTTGCCGGTGCCGTTTCATAGCCCGAAGGCCCGGTCGCGGTCAGCAGCGTGCGGAGGTTGTCGGGCAGGGCCATGCGCGCAGCGTATCCCCTGCTGAACACGACATCGGGTGCAGATTGCACCCCGATCTGCCGACAACCTGACCATGACCCCTGCCGGCTACACGTTGCGCCTGCCTGCGCATCGCTGGATCGCCGCCGCGCTCACAATGCTGCTTGTGGTTGCGATGGTCGCTGGGCTCCTGAGCGCACCTGAAACGGCAGGCGTCGCGCACACGGTCGCGATGTTGGCCGGGCTCGGCCTCTTGGCAGTGGTCGCGATCGGCAAGAACCGCACGCTCTCTTGGACCTGGATCGCCCTGGGTTCGGGCGCCTTCGTCACGGGCCTCTCAACCGACGGCGCGCACTACAACGAGGTCTTCACGCTCGGCGTGCTCGTTTCGACGCTGGGCTACCTGCTCTCGTGGGCGGGCATTTGGCTGTACCGCGAGCAGCGCGTCCGCGGCGGCCAGCTCGAGTTCGTGCTCGACGCAATCGGGAGCCTCGTCAGCATCTCGATCATCGCGACGACGATCGCCGTTGTCGGGGTGGGCCGTTTCCGAGACGACTCCGAACTGCTCTACACGGTCGCGCTGTGCACGACGATCATGATCACGGCGTCGCCCGCGATCCTCGCGAGCATCAGCCGCACGCGCTTCGGCGGCCGTGACCGCTGGCTCACCGCGGCGTTCGCCTCCGCGATGGTGGGCATGCTGCTGATGACGCTGTCGCTGCGCCGCGATCTCAACCTGACTCAATGGGGGCTCGCGTTCGCAGAGCTGCAGCTTCCGCTACTCGCGGTCGCAGCGAGCACCCGACCTTGCGAGTCGGGCAGCAAGCAGCTGGGCACCTGGTGGGAGTGGGTGCCCCCGGCCTGCTGGACGGCGGTCGGCGTAAGCGCCCTTGTTTGGGGCAGCTCAGGAGACCTGAGCCAGGTCGGCGACAAGATGACGGTCGCAGCCGCGCTGGCGATCGCGCTCGCTGTCGCGCGGTTTACCTACACCGTGCGCGAGGTCGGCCGCACTGTGCTGCGGCGCCACCGGTCGCTCACCGACGAGCTCACCGGCCTGCCGAACAGGCACGCCCTGTTCCACGACCTGACGCTGCTCACGCACTCCAAGGGCGCGGACGGCAAGCACGTAACGCTGCTGATGCTGGGCCTTGACGGGTTCCGGTCACTCAACGAGACGCTCGGCCATCATGCTGGCGACTCGCTGCTGTGGTCGATCTCTCAGCGGCTGAGCAAGGCACTCGGCGAAGACGGGCAGCTCGTGAGGATGGGCGGCGACGAGTTCGCCGCGGTGCTGGAGCACCCGATCGACCCTGAGCTCGTCGCTACCCGCCTGCTGCATTCGTTCGACAATGTGTTCGAGGTTGAATCGATCAACGTGACTGTTGGCGCCAGCATCGGGCTCGCCACCTTCCCCGACGACGCCCTGGATGGCCGCGAGCTAGCGCGGCGCACCGAGGTCGCGATGACCGACGCCAAGCGCCGCCGCGTTGGGATCGCCTCCTACCACTCCGGCAGTGACTGGTACTCGGTCGCCCACCTCGCGCTCGCCGACGACCTGCGCGTCGCGCTCGACACGAGCGACGGCAGCCTGTGGGTCGGCTTTCAGCCGCAGCTCGACCTGTCGAGCGGCGAATACTTCGGGGCAGAGGCGCTCGTGCGCTGGGAGCACCCGGAGCGCGGCCCCGTCAGCCCGGCGACGATGCTGCCGATCGCCGAGCGCAGCGGCCAGCTCACGGCGCTAACCGACTGGATGCTCGAGCAGGTTGTGGCGACACTCGCTCGCCTCGACACCGCGCACGGCGCGATGCGGATGGCACTGAACATCTCTGCAGCGACGCTCGTAGACGTCGGCCTCCCCCACCGCATCGAAGAGGCTCTAGCCCGCCACGGCGTCGCTCCAGAGCGACTCGTGATCGAGGTCACCGAGGACGCAGTGATGAGCGACCCGGCGCGCTGCCTGGACGTGCTCGAACGGATCTCCGAGCTAGGCGTGGAGATCGCGATCGACGACTTCGGCACCGGCCAGTCGTCGCTCTCGCAGCTGCGTTCGCTGCCCGCCAACGAGCTGAAGATCGACCGCAGCTTCGTGCGCGGAATGGCCCACAACACACTCGAC
>CAZLKZ010000088.1:0-3497 GCA_964560235.1 uncultured Conexibacter sp.
ATGCCTGACACGATCTCGTTCGCCCGTGGAGCCCCGTCTCTCGACATCGTCGACGTCGACGGCCTGAAGGCCGCCGCGATCCGCGCGTTCGAGAACGACCCTGCTGGCACCACCGCTTACGGCACATCCGTCGGTTACGTGCCGCTGCGCCGCTGGCTGGCCGAAAAGCACGGTGTCGACGAGGACCAGGTACTGGTCACCAACGGCTCGATGCAGGCCGACGCCTTCCTGTTCGAAACGCTCGTGCAGCCCGGCGATGCCGTGATCGTCGAGAAGCCGACCTACGACCGCACGCTGCTGAACCTCCGTGCGCGCGGCGCAGACATCCACGCCGTGGAGCTGGAGACCAATGGCATCTCGACCGACGCGCTCGAGCAGCTGCTGCATTCAGGCGTGCGTCCCACGCTCGCGCACATCATCCCCAACTTCCAGAACCCGGCCGGCTACACGCTGAGCGCAGCCAAGCGCACACGCCTTGTGGAGCTCGCTGCCGAGTTCGGCTTCGTCCTGTTCGAGGACGACCCGTACATCGACATCCGGTTCAGCGGTGAGCCGCTGCCGACGATGCTCGAACAGGACACGAGCGGACAGGTCATCTACGCGTCCTCGTTCTCCAAGACGGTGTGTCCCGGCATCCGCGTCGGCTACCTCGTCGGCCCCAAGGAGCGAATCGCCGACATCCAGAAGCTCGCCACCAACACGTACATCTCGCCGAACATGGTCGCTCAGTCGATCGTGTACGAGTTCTGCAGCTCGGGCGCGATGAGCGGTGCTGTGGAGACGGTGAAGACAGCGCTGGCCAAGCGCGTCGCCCGCCTTACCGCCGCTCTTGAGCGTGACCTTCCTCAAGCGAAGTTCCAGGCGCCCGAGGGCGGCTACTTCATGTGGGTAGAGCTGCCCGAGGGCACCGACATCGACAAGGTCTTCGCTGCGGCCAACGAGCGCGGTGTCGCGATCGTCAGGGGCACGGACTTCCTGCTCGAAGGCGGGAAGAACACGCTGCGGCTCGCCTACTCGGGCGTCACAGAAGACCAGATCGACGAGGGCGTCTCGCGCCTAGCCGACGCGGTTGCCGCCGCCGCTAACGGGTAGCTTCCATCACATGGCCCTGCCGCTGAAGCCGCCGATCGCGCCTCAGCTGGCCCGCGCACGCACGGCGCTGCCCGAGCAGGACGGCAGCTGGTCATACGAGCCGAAGTGGGACGGGTTCCGAGCGATCGTGTTCGTGGACGGCGACGACGCATACATCCAGTCCCGCGGTGGCAAGGACCTCACGAAGTACTTCCCCGAGGTGTCTTTCCCGGAGGGCCGGTACGTGGTCGACGGCGAGCTCGTCGGCGAGACGTTCGGCACGCTCAGTCAGCGCATCCACCCAGCCGAGTCGCGGATCAAGCGCCTATCGGTCGAGATGCCCGTGAGGTTCGTAGCGTTCGACCTGCTGGCCGACGGCGACGAGGTGCTCATGGACGAGCCATACAGCGCGCGCCGAGCGAGACTCGAATCGCTGTCGAAGCGGCTCAAGAAGGTCGAGCTCACCCCCGTGGCCGATACGACCGAGGGTGCCGAGGGCTGGCTAGAGACCGAAGAGGGTGTTGTAGCCAAGGACGTGAACGCTCCCTACCGCCCGGGTGACAGGTCGGGCATGGCGAAGATCAAGCGCCTGCGCACCGCGGACGCGGTGCTCGTTGGTTGGCGACCAGGCAAGGCCGAAGGCACTGTCGGTGCGCTGATCCTTGGCATGTACGAACCGAGCGGAAACCTGCGCGTGGTCGGGCACTGCTCGGGCCTTAAGGCCAAAGAGAAGCGGGAGCTCCCGGAGATCCTCGCGCCGTTCGAGTCCGGCGAGCGCGGTAGCGGTGACGTATCGAGGTGGACCGGCGACAAGGACCTCTCCTGGGTCGGACTGCGGCCCGAGCTAGTGCTTGAGATCGCCTACGACCAGGTGTCGGACGGCCGCATCAGACACGGCGCGAAGCTCGTTGCGTGGCGCAGCGACAAGCCCGCGGCCGAGTGCACGATCGACCAGCTCGATCAATGAGCAAGCCCGGCGAGCAGCGGATAGCCGTCTGCGACCTGGGATCGAACTCGTTCCGCTTGGTGGTCTTCAGCTCGTTGGGGCAACGCTGGCGCCGCACCGATGAGATCTACGAGCCCGTGCGCATCGGCGCCGGGATGGCGGAGACAGGTGAGCTGAGCGACGATGGCATCGCTCGCGGCCTTGCCACGGTCGAGGTGTTTGCGCACTTCTGCAAAGCGGCCGGCGTGGACAAGATCGACGCAGTCGCGACCAGTGCGATCCGCGACGCGAAGAACGCCAAGGACTTTCTGGAGCGCTCAGCCCTGGAGGTTCGAGTCGCAAGCCCAGACGAGGAGGCGCGCTACGGCTACCTCGCGGCGATCAACTCCACGACCCTGAGCGACGGCGCGGTGCTCGACCTCGGCGGCGGCTCGATGCAGCTCGTGCGAGTTACCTCTCGCCACGACACCGAGCACGCATCGTGGCCGCTCGGCGCGGTGCGCATGAGCGAGCGTTTCGGGCTCGGCGCGAACGAGCCCGCCACGGCCAAGCAGATGCGCAAGCTGCGCGAGCATGCGACCGAGCAGCTCGAAAGCGCCGAGTGGCTGAGCAAGGCGGGCGAACGGATCGTCGGTATCGGCGGCACAGTGCGCACGCTCGCAGCAGCGGCCGAACGCCAGGACGGCTGGGTCGACCTCGGCGTGCAGGGCTACTCGGTTGAGCGAGAGGCTCTCGACGAGCTGATCGATCGGCTCGCGGCGCTGCCGGCTTCCGAGCGCATGACTGTCCCTGGGATCAAGCCAGCCCGTTCGGACCTGATCCTCGCGGGAGCGATCGTCGTGCAAACGGTCATGGAGCTCGGCGGCTTCCCGCAGCTCGAGGTCACGGAGGCGGGACTACGCGAAGGGGTGTTCTTCTCGCACCTGCTCGACGGCGACCCTCCCCTGTTTGACGACGTGCGCCGCAGCTCTGTGCTCAACCTCGCTTCCCAGTACGAGGTTGACGAGGCCCACACAGCCCACGTGGCCGAGCTCGCACTCGGACTGTTCGATGAGCTGGCGGAGCGCGGGCTCCACCCCGGCGACGCGCTGGAGCGTGAGCTGCTGTGGTCGGCCTGTGTGCTGCACGACATCGGGATGGCCGTCGACTACGACGACCACCACAAGCACTCGCGCTACCTGATCCTGCAGTCGGGGCTCCCCGGCTTCAGCCAGCGCGAGGTAGCGCTGATCGCGCAGATGGCTCGCTACCACCGCAAAGGCACACCGACGCTCGGCTCGTTCGCTCCGCTGGCTCGATCCGGTGACGACCAGATGCTCAAGCGCTGCTCACTGTTCCTGCGCCTCGCCGAGGGCCTCGAACGCTCCCGCGACCAAGCAGTACCCGCCATCAAGGTCAAGGAGACCGGCAGCGGCGTCATCAAGGTCAAGCTCAAGAACTCAGACGACCCCAGCGCCCTCGCCGTCGCCCGCTGGGCAGC
>CAZLKZ010000089.1:0-3459 GCA_964560235.1 uncultured Conexibacter sp.
CGAGAACATCGAGCCTGAAGTCATGATGTGGCAGACGCTGATCCACATGGCGTTCATTGCGTCCGCGCTGGGGTTGGCGTGGATCGACAAGATCAGCACGCCGGTCGTGGGACCACCGCCGGCGTCTGGGCATTAGGCGGTAAGGGACGCCCCTGCCGGGGCGTAGCGAAGGGTGGGTGTCAGGTGTCGGTGTTCTCCACGACCACCTGAGTTGCCCCGTGCTCTAGCGCGGGTCCACAACGACTGGAGAACTGAAATGAGAACCGGCCTTGCCGCCGCCGCGTCCGTGCTGGCGCTACTTGCAATCGCCCAGAACGCGAGCGCGAATTCAATCGCGGTGTCGATCGATCCCGCTTCACCGCGCGTCGACGACATCGTGAACCTGACTGTCACTGGAACGGTGTTCGACGACGGAGACGTCGCGGTCTACCAGGAAGAGAACGGTGCGGACTGCGCACCGAACGAAGGCGACCATCGCTCGCGAGTGAACACGTCGCTGATCAACTACCGCTTCCCGCCGCCGGGCTCGTTCACCTTCAAGCCGCAGACGACGTTCACGCGCGCTGCGACCTACCGGCTCTGTGCCTACCTGTACTACCTGCTCGACGACGAGGACGCCCGTGCACCTCGGGCGCTCGCAACAACTCTTGTGACCGTGCAGCCGCCGCCGCCTCCGCCGGATCGCGACGGCGACGGGGTCCCGGACGCCAGCGACACCTGTCCCGACGTCGCCGCTGCAGGCTCCTTCACCGGATGCCCGGTCGACATCGATCGTGACACCGTCGCCGACAATGTGGACCGGTGCCCGAACGCAGCCGGGCCCGCGCCCAGCGGCTGCCCCACCCCGTCGGCGCCACAGCTGTCGGGCAGCACTGCGGTGCGCCTTGGCACGGGGACGCTGAAGGTCGGTGTGCGTTGCGTCGAAGCCTGCACGATCCGCGCCCGAGGCACGATCGGTGGTCGCAGCTTCCGGACCGCAACCGGTTCGGCCGCAGCTGGCGGCGTCACCACGATGTCGCTGAAGCTGTCGAGCGCGAACCTGCGCGCGCTCCGCAAGTCGCTGCGCTCGAAGAAGTCGCTGAAAGCACGACTCACGGTGACGATCACGACCCCGGGCGGCAGCGCCAGCACGGTGCGGACCGTCACCGTCCGGCGCTGACCGTCAGACACGGCCGCGCGGAGCGACCCGCCACCAATGAGCAGCGCAGAGCATCCACAGATCTCCGTCAAGGCGATCGCCGACGTTGACGTCGTTGCGATCGAACAGGAGGACGATCTGACGGTGATGCTCGAGCTAGTGGCCCCCGAGCTGATCGATCCGGGCAGACAGGCGATCTCCGTTCAGGTGATCGTCGACCGCAGCGGGTCGGCCAAGCGCGGACAGCTGGTCGGGGCAAAACAGGCGCTGGTGCGTCTTGTCGATCGTCTGCGCATCGGGGACACGTTCGGCGTGGTCGCTTTTGGCGACGAGGCCGAAGTGGTGATTCCCGCCGGGCCCCTCGCCGACAAGGCACGGGCCCGGCGGGCGGTCACCCGGCTGCAGGCCGGTGGGTCGACGAACCTCTCGGCCGGCCTGCTGCGCGGCATTCAGGAGGCGCGGCGAGTCACCTCTGACGGGGGTGAGACGACGGTGATCCTGATCTCCGACGGCCACACCCAGTTCGGCGAGCTCGAACCGCGCCGGCTCGCCTCGATTGCAGGCCACTCGCGCCAGCAAGGCATCACGCTCTCGACCGTCGCCATCGGTCCGGGCTGCGATCGCGCACTGCTGACCGAGCTCGCTGCCACCGCAGGCGGCAACTTCGTGCACGCACGCGGCGCCGACGAAGCTGCCGGCGCCGTGGCTTCGCAGGTCAAGGGCCTACTGCCCAAATCGGTGCAGGCAGCGAGCCTGGTTGTAAGTCCCGCTGCTCACGTCGGCCAAGTGACGATCTGGAACGACCTCCCCAGCAACCCGATTCCCGGTGGGGTCATGGCCGAGCTCGGCGACCTGTGGTCGGGCGAAAGCGTGAAGCTCGTGCTCACGTTCGCGATCCCGGCGCTGCAGACACTCGGGCTCACCGAGGTCGCGACGCTGCAGCTGCGCTACGTGGTCGCACCGGAGCTCACCGAGCAGACCGTGCGCATCCCGGTGCACGTGAACGTGGTGCCGGGCGGCGAGGCCGCGGGCCGGGTCGCCGACCGTAAGGTCCGCACAGAGCTGCGTTACCTCAAAGCGAGCCGGAGCAATGACCGCGAAATGTGAGAGTGTCAGACGCCGGTGTCAGGGGTCGACTCAAAGTCGGTGCATCCGCACGACGAACTTCTGGTCAGGCGCTTTGCCTCCGCGAGAGATCGCGGAGACATGGCCGCTGCCCAAACGGTGTGGGACGAGCACGTGTCCAACAACTTCGACCGTGTGGCGGGCCTCGTCAGGATCGAGGCCAAGGGGCGGCTCAACGCGCAAGAGCTCGAAGACGCAACGCAGGACGCGCTGCTTCGCTTGCTCACTAACGCGGTCAACACGTTCCGCGGCCACACGATGGGCGAGTGGGTTGAGATGACCAAGAAGCTCGTCCACTTCGCGTGCATCGACCGGATGAAGAAGTCCGAGAAGGTCAGCAAGCGCGAGGGCGCGCTTCGCTACTCCCCGAGCGAGGACGACGAGGCGCCCGAGTACAGCAAGCAGGTCTACAAAGCGATGGACCGCGAGCGGGACGTGATCGAGAGCGCAGCCGAGGACGAGGAGGTGCTCGCCGAGGGCAAGACGTTCCTAGCTTGGGCGCTTCCGCAACTCAGTGAGAAACGCCGGCAAGTGCTCGAGTTGCTGATCGCAGGCCATACCGTTCCAGAGATCCAGGAGATCACCGGCAACTCGCGCGACGTCGTCTACCAGGACAAGGCGCGCGCGATCAAGGATTTGGTCCGGCTACGCGGGGAGGCTGTCTCATGAGCAGTGTGCAGCAGCTCCTCACCGAGTTCATGGACGCGTGGACGGCTGGCCAGCGGCCTGACGTCGACGCGTACATATCGCGTGCCGACGACGGCGACCGCGACGAGCTGACCGCGCAGCTTGGGATGTGGCTCGAGGTTGCGCCAACGCCCGATTACTCCGATGAGGCGCGTGCGGCGATCTCGCGCGAGCCCGCGCTGGTGGCCGCGTTCGAACAGGCGGCGATCTTGCGGTCGCCGTTGGCTGCGCGCCTACCAACGATGCGCGAGCGTGCAGGCCTCGCGGTGCGCGACGTGGCCGAGCGGCTCTCATCGAAGCTCGGTTTCGCCGATGTGGATAGAGCCGAGAACTACTTGGTTGCGCTCGAAGGCGACGAGCTCGACACCGGGCGCTTGTCGTCACGGCTGCTCGACGGGCTCGCCTCGGTGCTTGCCGTCGACCGCGCGTTGCTCGTCCCCGGGCCGCCGGCAGCAGCTCACGGGCAAGTGTTCTTCCGCTCGGAGGACACCGACGCCGCACAGTGGGTC
>CAZLKZ010000090.1:0-3109 GCA_964560235.1 uncultured Conexibacter sp.
AGGCCATCCCCACGCGCGCGTGGCTCGAGGAGTTCCCCCACGCCGATCAGATCCCGGGCGCCGAGCTGACGATCGAGGTCAAGCGCGGCGTGTCGACTCTCGTCGCCGAGCCACTATGGAACCCGCTCGCCACCAGCCAGTTCCACGCCTACACCGCGCAGAGGCTGCGGCTGCACAAGCACGACGACCCGAACGCGACCGTGCTGCCGGTCGACACGTGGACGCCCGAGTCACTGGAGACAGTGATGCGCGCGCAGAACCTCGCGGTCGGTGCCGAGGCGGCCGAGCGACTCGCCGACGTGATGCGCGGCGCAGGTGAGCGCGAGCGGATTGCCGAGATGTCGCGTGCGCACGACGCAGAGATCGATGTACCCGGGCTGCACGGCGACCTGATGCCGTTCCAGCGCGCGGGTGTCGCCTACGTGCTCGAGCGCGGGCGCACCTTCTTGGCCGACGAGCAGGGCCTCGGCAAAACGGTGCAGGCGCTCGCCAGCACGCAGGCGGCTGATGCGTTCCCGCTCGTGGTGATCTGTCCCGCTTCGCTGAAACTCAACTGGCTGCGCGAGGCGCGCCAGTGGCTGCCTCAACGCCCTGCCGTCGCGGTGAGCGGCGGGCGCCGGCAGGACCTCGGCGGCGCCGACGTAGTGGTGCTCAACTACGAGATCGTCGGGAGCCACATCGACGCGCTGGCCGCGATCGAGCCCGGTGCGCTCGTGCTCGACGAAGCGCACTACATGAAGAGCCCGAAAGCCGCACGCACCAAGGCGGTGCTGGAACTGTGCGAGCGGCTACCACCGGGCACGATGCGGATTGCGCTGACGGGCACACCGATCGTGAACCACCCGGGCGAGCTCGCTCCACAGCTGGCCGCGATCGGGCGGCTGAGCGAGTTCGGATCGGTAGCGAGCTTCGAGCGCCGCTATTCGACCACGCGCACGCGGCGCGAGCTGCACGAGCGCCTGAGGTCGTCTTGTTACGTGCGGCGACTGAAGTCGGAGGTGCTGACGCAGCTGCCGGAGAAGCGGCGCGCGATCGTGACCGTGCCGCTCGACAACGAGGCGGCGTATCGGAAGGCCGAGCGATCCTTCGTGGAGTGGCTGCGTGAGCAGGCGGTGGACGTCGACGGCATCGACGCGCTGCCGCCGTCAGCGCGCGCCGAAGCGATCGTGAAACTGACCGCACTGCGCAAGCTGGCGGCTGTGGGCAAGCTGGCCGCGGCGCTCAGCTGGATCGACGACTTCGTGCAGTCCGACGAGCGGCTCGTGGTGTTCGCGCACCACCGCTCGATCCAGGGCGCGGTGGTCGACAGGTTCCCTGAGAGCTCACGGATCTTGGGTAGCCATTCGGTGGAAGCGCGCGAGCAGAACGTGCGCCGGTTCCAGGCAGAGGACGGCCCGCTGCTGTGCGTGTGCTCGATGGAGGCCGCGTCACACGGATTCACGCTGACCGCAGCGAGCGACGTCGCGTTCCTGGAGCTGGCATGGACGCCGGCCAAACACGACCAGGCCGAGGACCGCGTGCACCGGATCGGTCAGGAGCAGAGCGTGACGGCCTGGTACTTGCTGGCGGCCGACACGATCGACGAGCGGATTGCGCGGTTGCTCGACGAGAAGCGCAGTGTGGTCGATGCGTTGACCGACGGGTTGGATGTGCCGGAGCAGGCGTTGGTTGGGGCGTTGTTGAGGGAGATGGTTTCAGAGAATCCTGGCGCTGCCATCTGACATGAAATGATCGTGCTAGTTGCCCACCACCGACCAGCGCAGACGCCCGAGCCTGTTTAAGCGCCTCGGCAGATACCGCCCGTCAGGCAAGGCCGACCCGCGGGAGAACAAGCTCACCGAGGACTTTGCCGCGGTACTCGAGCACGTGCCCGAACTGATCCCGGCGTTGCTGGACGAGTGGCAAGTCGACCTCAAGATCGGTCCGTGCAACGCACCGCGACTCCGCACTCAGCAGTTCGTAGTTTGCAACCGGCCCGAAGACGACTGGGCAGCACGGGGATTCGTCGATCTGGAGCTGCAGTTCGGCGCCGGTCAGCCCAAGCTGCGTATCGAGGCGAAGCTGGGAACGAAGCTCCACGACAACCAAGTCGAGCGGTACAGAGAGGACGGCAGCGATGTGGTCGTGCTCGCGCCGGCAGCCGAGCAGGCAGCACTAGAAGCCCAGCTCGCCCAAGAAGGACAACCCGACGTGCGAGCAGTCACCTGGCAGCAGACTGCTGGGACGATCCGCCTATTCGCCGAACGGTGCGACGAGCCGGTGCATAGGTGGCTACTGGAAGAGTTCCTGAAGCGTTTGAAGGAGGAGAACCTGTTGCCTTCCGAGCGGCTAACCGTCAATCAGATTCGCGCACTGCAACACGCGCGCGCCGCCGACGACACACTCGACGAGTTACGGCGCCTGGCCATCCACAAGGTGGATACACACTCACACTCGCCGTACCGGCGGGCCGGAGACGCCCGCCACTGGGAGCAGAAATTGTCGAGACGGAGCGCCGACCAGCTGTTCAGTGGCCTCGACCAGACCTTGTGGAAGCCGAACTGCATCCTCGAGTTCAAGACGATCGACTCCTCAGAGGATGGAGTCCTGTTTGCAGCGGGCGTTTCCGGCGTGCGCGGTGACGCGATCTCCGACACCACCGCCGGGCTCGCGCGAGCCCGCGCGTTGCTCGAGGCCGATCCATCGTGGACAGACGACCTTGACCAGATCCCCCGGCTGATGCGCGTTGCGGACCTATCGCTGCTCGACGACCAACCGCTGGATGTGCAGGCAGCTCAGCTAGCGGACTGGATCGTCGGATCCTTCGATCAGCTGACTGATCCGGCACCGGCCTGACAACACTCCGTCCGGCTCAAGCCGCGAACCCGAACCCGGTGTCTGAGCGGGCGTGATCTGCCCGGCCATTCAGGATCGCGTATAGATCGGCAATCGTTGCCGGCGTGGAGACCCGTTTGTCTGAACCGTGAGTGTCCAGCCATACGTTGGCCTCGTTGACTGACAGCGGCAGGAACTCCGTCTTCATCCAGCAGCGACCCTCTCGTGCGACCGCCGCATGCAGTTTGCCGAGCGGCTCGTTGGTCGTGACGAGAATGACCACGTTCAGCCCCTG
>CAZLKZ010000091.1:0-2468 GCA_964560235.1 uncultured Conexibacter sp.
AGCTCGACGGCAGACTGGTCACTCCGCCCGCGGACGGGCGGATCCTGCCGTCGCTCGGTGTCGCGGTGCTGCACGAGGCGATTCGCCCCGAGCCATACCCGTTGACGCTCGACGACCTGGCCCGCGCCAGCGCCGTCTACGTGATCAACGCAGTGCGCGGGATGGTCCCTGTGTCTGAGATCGAAGGCGTGCGCTAGCTCTCGGCGAGCTGAACGCCGAGCACGACGAGCACCAGCGACAGCACGAAGATCGCGAGCGACAGCGCTCGCGTGTAGGGCACCTTGGTGTGCAGCGCGGTAAGCACGAACACGGCAGCCAGGATCACCAGCTTGGCCGTGAGGTACCCGTTGCCCCAGCGGTTGTCGTCGCTGGCCATGGACACACCGGTCGTGATGATCACGATCAGCGCGATCGCGGAACCGATTCCGAAGCGCTTGGCGATCTCCCGCATCAGCTCCTGGTTGCCACCGTCACGGCCGCCGAGTGCCGGGGTGACAGCTCCAACCATGGCCATCTGGCCGCCGACGAAGAAGATGATTCCGAGCAGGTGCAGTGTGAGCGGGATCGAGTCCATGCCGCTGATCTTGCCAGAGCCGGACTACGGAGAAGCCGTGAACATCCGTTCACCGATACCGTTCCGGCGAGCATGAGCAACAACTCCACGTTCCAGGCAGATGTGATCGTCGTCGGTGGAGGCCTGTCGGGCCTCGTCGCAGCCTCCGAGCTGCTCGACGCCGGCAAGCGAGTCACGATCGTCGATCAGGAGCCGGAGGCGTCGCTCGGCGGCCAGGCTTGGTGGTCGTTCGGTGGCCTGTTCCTCGTCGACAGTCCCGAGCAGCGCCGCTGCGGCATCAAGGACTCCTACGAGCTCGCGCTCCGAGACTGGATGGGCACGGCCGCGTTCGACCGCGATGAGGACCACTGGCCGCGGAAGTGGGCCGAGGCCTACGTGAAGTTCGCCGCGACCGAGAAGCGCGACTGGCTGCGCTCCAAGGGCGTCAAGCTGATGCCGAACGTCGGCTGGGCTGAGCGCGGCGGCTACGACGCGGGCGACCACGGCAACTCGGTACCGCGTTTCCACATCACCTGGGGCACGGGCCCGGGCCTTGTCGAGCCGTTCGAGAAGCGCGTGCGCGAGGGCGTTGCCCAGGGCAAAGCGCAGCTGCTCTTCCGCCACCAGGTAGACGCGCTGATCACCGAAGGCGGCGCCGTCACCGGTGTGCGCGGCTCGCTGCTCGCGCCTGCCAACGTCAGCCGCTCCGAGGACACCAACCGCGACGTGGTCGGCGACTTCGAACTGACAGCAGGCGCCGTGATCGTCGCTTCAGGCGGCATCGGCCACAACTTCGAGCTCGTCAAGAAGAACTGGCCTGAGCGCCTGGGCACCCCGCCCGAGCACATGGTGGCCGGCGTGCCCAAGCACGTCGACGGCCGGATGATCGCGATCACCGAGGCAGCGGGCGGGACCGTCATCAACCCCGACCGCATGTGGCACTACGTGGAGGGTCTGCACAACTGGGCGCCCGTTTGGGACAACCACGGCATCCGGATCATTCCCGGGCCCTCGTCGCTGTGGCTCGACGGCAACGGCAAGCGTCTGCCGGCGCCGCTGTTCCCCGGCTACGACACGCTCGGCACGCTCGACTACCTGCGCAAGACCGGGCACGACCACTCGTGGTTCGTGCTCTCGCAGAAGATCATCGAGAAGGAGTTCGCGCTGTCGGGTTCAGAGCAGAACCCAGACATCACGAGCAAGTCGATCAAGGCCGTGGCCAAGACACGCCTCGGCAAGGGCGCTCCGGGCCCTGTGGCCGCGTTCCAGGAGCACGGCGCAGACTTCGTGCATGCCACGACGATCGAGAAGCTCGTCGAAGGCATGAACGCGATCGCGCCCGAGGCTCCGCTCGACGTGGAGACGGTGCGCGCCGAGATCGAAGCTCGCGATTCGCAGTTCGACAACCCGTACGGCAAGGACGCACAGGCGCTGTTCGTGTCCGCCGCACGCAACTACAAGCTCGACAAGATCGGCCGCGTCGCCTCACAGCACCGCATCGCCGACCCGGAGAACGGGCCGATGATCGCGGTGAAGCTCGCGATCCTGACCCGCAAGACGCTGGGCGGTGTGCACACGGACCTGGACGCCCGTGTGCTTGACGGCGCGGGCGAGCCGGTCCCCGGCCTTTACGCGGTCGGCGAGGTCGCCGGTTTCGGTGGAGGCGGCGTGCACGGCTACCGCGCGCTCGAGGGCACGTTCCTCGGCGGCTGCCTGTTCAGCGGTCGCGCCGCCGGCCGCGCGGCCGCCTCAGCAAGCTGAGGCAACCGGGCAGCGGCGTTGTGTCCGGATAACGACGGACTCCGTCGCGATCCGGACACAACCGAGGCGCGCGGGTCGGCCGCGCCTCGTGCCACTCAGTAATCGGGGCGAGAGGATTTGAACCTCCGACCTCACCGACCCGAACGGTGCGCGC
>CAZLKZ010000092.1:0-2431 GCA_964560235.1 uncultured Conexibacter sp.
GGCGCTCGGGCGTGGACATGATCCAGCGCTGCACGGGGTCGTCGATGAACGCCTCAACGAGCGTGTCGACGACATGCTCGCGGTCGGCGGCGGTGGCCTGACGGATATGGGGCGTCACGACTGGTCGAGTTCCAGTTCGGCGATGAGGTCGTCGTCGTGCAGCTCGCCGACGAGCTCTTCAAGGATGTCTTCGACGGTGATCGCTCCGGTGACTACGCCGTGGTCGTCGAGGGTTACCGCGAGCTGCTCGTCGCGTTCGCGCAGCTCGTCGAGGAGGCGCTCGACGGGTTCGGTCGGCTGTGTTGCGTAGGCGGGCTTGGCGAGCTCGCCTAGATTGGTCTCCGGAGAGCTGTTGGCGGTGTCGACCAGCGTGCGGATACCGACTACCCCACGCGGGCGCGTCAGGTCGCCGTCGGCGATCACGTAGGCGGAGTGGGGCTGAGCGATCATGCGGTCGAGGGCCTCGTCGGCGGTAGCGCTCGCGTCGAGCCACACGATTTCGGAGGCAGGGAGCAGGAGGTCGGCGACAAGCGGACCTTCGGGCGCCGACGGAGGCGGAGGCTCGGGCCCTCGTTCGGGTTCGGGCTCCTGTCTGGCTGCGTTAGTGACCTCTGTGGTCACTAACGCAGCCAGATGCGGCTCGGCCGCCGGTGCCCGCCGTCCGCGCCGCCGCAGCAGGGCGAAAGCGCAGGGGCCAGCGACCATCAGCACGATCGCGATTACGAGCACCGTTTCCATTCGGCTCTCAGACTAGATGCCTGCACGCAGCGCGGCGGCCCGTCAGACTGCCAACCATGAACGTCGACGAGTACATGGGCCACGACGCGACCGCGCTTGCGGGTCTCGTTGCGAGCAAGGAAGTCACCCCTGCCGAGCTGCTCGAGCTCGCGCGCGAGCGGGCGAAGGCCGTGAACCCGAAGCTCAACGCGATCGTGCGCTGGATGGACCGCGAGGCCGACGAGTTGGCCGCGGGCAAGCTTGAAGGCCCGTTCGCGGGTGTCCCATTCCTGCTCAAGGATCTTGGCCAGGAGTACAAAGGACTGCCCAGCTCGATGGGCTCGCGCGCGCTGCTGAACGTGCCGATGCCCGAGCACGCGACGACCGTGCAGCGCTGGCTGAACGCCGGCCTCGTGCCGTTCGGCCGCACCAACACTCCCGAGTTCGGCGCGAAGGCGATCACGGAGTCGGAGGCGCTCGGACCGGCGCGCAACCCGTGGAATGTTGGGCACACGCCCGGCGGCTCGTCGGGCGGCTCGGCGTCGGCGGTCGCGGCTCGCGTTGTGCCTGCCGCTGGAGCCAGCGATGGCGGCGGCTCTATCCGTATCCCCGCCGCGTGCTGCGGCCTCTTCGGCCTGAAGGCATCGCGTGGACTGATCCCGAGCGGACCGGCGTCCGGCGAGGGCCTGCTCGGTTCAGCGACCGACGGTGTGGTGTCGCGGACCGTCAGAGATTCGGCGGCGATGCTCGACGTACTCGCGGGCCCCGCGCCCGAGTCTCCGTACATCGTGACTCCCGCTGAGGGCGGCTATGCGAACGAGGTCGGCAAGGACCCGGGCAAGCTCAAAATCGCCTACTTCGTCCCCACGGCAATCAACCCGCAGCCGCATGCGGAGGCTTACGCGGCCACCGAGAACGCCGCCAAGCTGCTCGAGTCACTCGGCCACGAGGTCACGCAGCTGCACGCCGCGCCGTTCGACGACCATCAGCTCGCCGAGGACTTCCTGCTCGGCTGGTTTGCGTTCTGCGCGTGGGGCATGGAGGAGGCCAAAAAGCTGGGCGGCGCGAAGAACTCCGACTTCGAAGTCGACACGCAGATCATGGCCGCGCTCGGGCGCGGAGCCGGGGCGGTGGCGTTCGTCGGAGCGGTCGAACGCAAGCAGGACCACGTGCGCGCACTGTCTGCTTTCCACGCCGACTACGACCTCTTGATGACACCGTCGCTCGCGACACCTCCGCCGACGATCGGCGCGTTCGAGCAGCCCCCGGCGCTCAAGACAGGAGCAAAGGTGCTGGCCAAGACACGAACCGGCGGCCTGCTGCGGCACACGCCGGTCGTCAAAGACATGATCGAGCAGAACCTTGGCTGGGTGCCGTACACGCAGCTGGCCAACATCACGGGCCGGCCGGCGACGAACGTGCCGCTGCACTGGACCGAGGCCGGGCTGCCGCTGGGCGTGCAGTTCGTCGGCGCGCTCGGAAGCGAGGGACTGTTGATCCGCCTGGCTGCGCAGCTCGAAGAGGCGCAGCCGTGGGCTGGGCGGGTGGCGCCGGTTTAGCCCGGCTCAGCCAATGCTGGTCACCCTGGTGACCTTGCCATCCTCGGTCGCGACGTTGATGCGATCGGGGCGGAAATCCATGGTGACGGGGAAGGACTCGCCGTCGGCCTCGGTGACGCGTACGTCGCAGCCGTTCTCCTTGGCGAGGGCGCGGG
>CAZLKZ010000093.1:0-2395 GCA_964560235.1 uncultured Conexibacter sp.
AGTCAGGCAGAGCCTGCTGGCGGCGCTCAGCGAGCAGTAGCGAGCCGAGCATCACCGGCAGCACGATCCCGAGGATCACCTGGAAGGCCTCGAACCGGAACTCGGCGCCAATGACCGTGAACGTCAGCAGCGCCTGCAGTGAGACCTGGAGCGCTACGGCCACGACTGCAAACAGCCGCAAGCGAGCCGAGCGGACTGCGATCAACACGCCTGCGCCTACGCCAAGCAGCAGGTAGATCCACGGCAGGTACGGGAACCCGCTTGTGGGCAGGTCCACTCCTGCAGCGTCGAGATAACCGGTGCGCACATCGTTGAGGCCAGAAAGGTCCTGAAGCAACCTCGGCGACTGCGTGCCGAGGGCCGCGCTGCTCTCGAAATATGGATACGACGTCGAGCCGTTGAGACCGAGCACGAGCTTCTGCAGGCGCAGGCGCTGACCGAGATAGGTGATCGGATGCTCGCGGACCATCCGCTTCCAATCCGCGGTGAGCTCGTCGGTTATCTCTGCGCCGTCCGGGCCCATGCTGAACCTGACCGGGCTGCCAGGCGGGAAGATCGTGGCGCCCACGTTTCCGGGCTGCCAGCTCTTTCGCACTTCGGCGAGGTCCTGGCTTGGGAACACGTCGCGCGACAGCTGCGACTCGTCGAGCCGCAACGAAACGGCCAGGAGGTCCTGGTAGAGGAGCGGCTGCTGGGGCTGGAAGTCCTGGCTTACGACGAGCTCCTGGCCTCCTTTGAGCAGCAGCGGAGCCGCGACCAACCCGGCAATCACCGCCCCCACGATGGCTTGCTTGCGCGAGCGGCTACCTAGCAGGAAGTACACCCCCAGGCCGACACCGATCACGAGTACAGGCAGACCGTTCTGCCGTGCATCGGCCGCAAGGATCGAGACAACGATCAGCGCGCCCGCTACTGCGGCCTTTCGGTGCCCCTGTTGCAGACGACCGACCAGCGCAAGCGCGCAGAGGAGCAGGCCCGCAAACCAGATGTCCCGGCCGACCCACCCGAGGAAGCCGTACACCGCTGGGAATAGGACCGTGAGTAGCGTCGCGAGCACCGACGGCCATCGGCCTAGCTGCAGGCTGTAGACGCCGTACAGGCCGATCACACACAACGCCACCCCGGCGACAAGCGCTGTCCAGGGGCCGAACCCGAGGTCGGTCGTGACACCCCAGATCCACTGAAGAAGCGGCGAGTACTGGTCGCTGATCGAGTCGTGCGCGGCGGACTCGAACATCACCTGGGAATCCACGGTGAACACGCCCGGCCACACGGGCAGCACGACGAGAGCAACGATCAACGCGAGAGCAAGCGGGACCAGCAAGGCGAGGGACGATAACGACGGCTAGCCTCTGAGGCGCCTGATGACCGACGTTCGCGAGCACAAGACACGCTCCCGCGCCAACCCTGGCGGCATGGACGTGCACGACGTGATCGGCACCGAGGTGCTGCCTTTCCGTCACCGCAAACCGGCGTGGTTCAAGGTGCCGATGCCGGGCGGCGAGACGTACCGCGAACTGCGCGCCGCGATCGCCGACGACGAGCTGCACACCGTCTGCCAGGAGGCCGCTTGCCCAAACATCGGCGAGTGCTGGGAGCGCGGTACCGCAACCTTCATGATCCTCGGCGACACGTGCACGCGGCGCTGCGGATTCTGCAACGTCAAGACCGGTAAGCCGACGTGGAACGACCCGCTCGAGCCAGCACGTGTCGCTCGACAGGTCGCACGCCTGAACCTGCGCCACGCGGTCATCACGAGCGTTGACCGCGATGACATGCCCGACAAGGGAGCGCACGCGTTCGTCGGTGTGATCCGCCAGATTCGCGCCCAGGCACCCCGCTGCAAGGTCGAGGTGCTCACCCCTGACTTCCAGGGACTGGAGATGCCGATCGCCAAGGTGATCGACGCACGCCCAGACGTGTTCAACCACAACTGCGAGGTCGTGCCGCGTCTCTACCCCGTCGCACGGCGCGGATCTACCTGGAAGCGCTCACTGCGCGTACTGCGCACCGCCAAGGAGATGGGTGGTGACGGAGTCGCCACCAAGTCCGGCCTGATGGTTGGCCTCGGCGAGTCGTTCGACGAGATGGTCGACGCGCTTGGGCAGCTGCGCGAACACGACGTCCAGATCATCACGGTCGGCCAGTATCTGCGCCCCACGGAGCGCCACCTACCGATCGTGCGCTACTGGGAGCCAGGAGAGTTCGACGAGCTCGCTCGCGTCGGTATGGAGATGGGCTTTGACCACGTCGCGGCCGGCCCGCTCGTGCGGTCTAGCTATCACGCGGACGAGCACGTTGCGCAAGACGAGCCCGGTATCGGGCCGCGCGCCGCCTAGTCACGCTGCTAGCGTTCCGCCTTCGCAGTACCCCGTATGACGCTCTTTCGCGCTTA
>CAZLKZ010000094.1:0-2367 GCA_964560235.1 uncultured Conexibacter sp.
TCGCTCGAGATCACTCGCGAAAGCGACAGCCTTCACCTCGCCGCGCCGGGCTTCCAACCCAAGCAGGCCTACGAGGTGCTGATGGGCAACGTGCTGCCGGAGGCCAGGCAGCGCCCCGCCGCAGACTCTGTTGACGAGGTGCTCGCGTGGGCGCCGTTTGCGCTCGCCACCGCAGAGGTGGCAGCAGTACGGGGAATCACGGTCGATCAGGCGCGTGACGAGCTGACCGCGGCAGGTGCCACGGAGCTCAAGCTCGCAAACGACGCCTTCTGGTCGGCGGCCTAGGCGAGACTCGCGAGCGCCTCTGGCAGCTCGCCGAGGCGATCGATCACAGCGTCCGCTTCGCGGAGCGCGAATCGGTCGTACGGACCTGTTGGCACTGCGATGACGGCGACTCCGTCGGCCCTCGCGCACGCGATGTCGCGTGGCGTGTCGCCGATCACGACCGTCTGCTCTCTGGCCCAGCCACCTGCTCGTGCCCGCGCAATCGGTGGGAGCTCGGTGCGATCTTCGTGGTCCGATCCGAAGCCACCCTGCCCTGTCGCGAAGTAGTGGCCGATCCCAGCGCGCTGAAGCTTCAGCCTGGCGACGGGCTCGAGGTTGCCGGTCACTAGAGAGAGCAGGAAGCGCTCGTCTTCAGAGAGTGCGTGTACGACATCGGCTGCGTCGGGGGCCAGGTGGCCCGACAGGTCATTCGGGCACCGCTGCGCGTATTCCTCGATCGTGATCGCACGCACGTCGTCGGCGCCCGCGTCGATTCGCTCTGCAGAAACCCCAGCGTTGAGAAGCAACATCCGTGCGATGTCGAGGTCGGTGCGGCCGGCGGCGTCCAGCTTGCCCTCGGGAGGCCGCACACCGTGCACTCGTTCGAGCGCAATCAGCAGTGATTCTGCGTGCTCGCGCGATGCCTGCTGTAGGAGCGTCCCGTCGATGTCGAACAGCAGCAGCACCGCCCGATCGTATCCGGGCAGCGACTACGCCGTTGCAGCTTCCAGCTCGAAGGCCTCCCCCAGCTGTGGTTCTGAGACATCGACGCCGCGCCCTCGGGCCGCCTCGGCAAACAGCGCTGCCGCACCGCTGACAGGCGTGTAGATACCGCCGACGTCGTAGCCGTCCGCGTGGATTGGCATCGCCTTGCGAGCGCCGAGGATCTCGCAGGCGATCGCGGCCTGCTCGGGTGTCATGACCGCCGGCAGCGGGCTCGCGGGCTGCCGGTGCGGGAAGCTGAGCACAGCTCCGTTGACCGGAGTGAGGACCAGATCGATGGGGCCAAAGCGGTGCGCAAAGCGCCACCAGTAGCCGTGGAACATGGTGTCGCCCAGGTGCAACACCCGCACGCCGCCGGCCTCGACCAGCCACGACACCTGCGGATCGCCGGTGGCGTCGACAGCCGGCAACGCCGTGAGGGTGAACGGTCCTGCTGAAGCCTCGGTCCAGGCGGCGGTGCGGTGCCTAGTGATGCCGGTAGCCGCGAGCTCGGTCTCAGCCTGCAGTAGCGACAACTCCTCCGCTGTGTCCCCACCGCCCGCTGGCGGCTCGAAGATCGGGGCACCCGGCGCAAGCGCACTGGCCAGTGCTGCAGCGTCGGCGTGGTCGCGGTGAAGGTGCGTGACGAGCCCCGCGGTCGCCTGCCCCGGTTGCGCGGCGATGACTTCGGGCGCGGGCGTGCCCTCGGCGTGCTCTCCGAGCGGAGCGAACACGGCCCGCGCGTCCTGAAGGGGATCGACTACTACCGACGCCCCCGCGTGTTCGATCTCGACTCCCGCCCATCCCAGCCACGTGATCTTCATGCGCGACAGTTATACAGCACGATCGTTCGTTTTGTATATTTCTGATCGTGCCACGGCGATCAGAAGAGGCGGTGGCCGAGAGCCGGGCGACGACCGTGCAGGCCGCAACGGACCTGGCATCGGTGGAGGGTCTCGAGGGCATCACGATCGGCCGGCTGGCCGAGGACCTCGGGATGAGCAAGAGCGGGCTCATCGGCCGATTCGGTTCAAAGCACGAGATGCAGCGCGCAATCTTCGTCGCCGCCATCGACCGCTTCACCGAAGCCGTGTGGACGCCAGCCAGCGGGACCCCGCCGGGCCTCCCCCGGCTGCACGCCATCATCGACGCCTGGATCGATCACCTACGCGACGGCGTATTCCCCGGCGGCTGCTTTGTCACCACCGCATCGGTCGAATACGACGCACGGCCCGACAGCCCACTGCGCGAAGACGTAGCTGCTGCCGTTGAGCGCTGGCTCGGCGTGCTGGAACACGAGGCTTCGATCGCGCAGCAGGCGGGCGACCTCGCAACAGATCGCGACCCAGCCGACGTCGCGCTAGAGCTACACAGCCTCGCCTCGGGCGGCAGCGTCGCCGC
>CAZLKZ010000095.1:0-2213 GCA_964560235.1 uncultured Conexibacter sp.
TTGGGAGCGGATCCTCGGGCAGACGACCAGCACCCTGCTGCGCCAGGTAGGGCGCGGGCAGGGCGCGTAGCCGCAGCTGCTTCGAGCTAGGCGGCGGAGGTGCTCTGCTGCTGGCGGTGAGCCGGCAAAGAGGCCTCGACGCCTGCCATGAACAGGGTCTTGTCGATACGACCCTGGAAGATCGGGATTCCTAGCTCCATGCACTTGGCGATCACGTCGCGTCGCTCAAGCCCGACCTCACGGGCAAGCTCGGTCGGGGTCAGGTGATTTGCCACGGCAATACCTCCTTGGGGGCTGGTGTCAGCCAACCGTACCCCCGCACACGGACCCGCTGCAAGTGCTCAGTTCGTCGAGTGGTCGGTCGCAGTCGAACGGGTGAATGCGAGCGACCACTCGACGAAGATGAGGGTCAGATCGGGTTGTCGACGTCGAGCGCGATGTGCTCGATTCCGAAGCGTTGTGCAACCAGTTCGCCCACGCGCTTGACACCGAAGGTTTCGGTCGCGTGATGGCCTGCGGCCACGTACGTGATCGGACCGTCGAGAGCAAAGCCGAACGCTCGCTCTGACGGCTCCCCGGTGAGGAACGCGTCGAGCCCGAGCTCGATCGCCTCAAGCATGTAGTCGCTCGCCGCGCCGGAAGTGATTCCGATCGAGTTGACGGCCTTGTCGGGGTCGGGGGAGATGACGAGCGGCTCGCGCCCGCCCGTGGCTTCGCGCACTCGGTCGGTCAGCTCACTGGCGCTGATGCCGCCCGGGAAGACGCCCTGGATACCCAGGTGGCCGCCCTCGTAAGAGCCGAAAGGGCTCTGGTGCTCGACGCGCAGTGCGTTGGCGAGCAGCGCGTTGTTGCCGTGTGCAGGGTGGGCGTCGAGGGGCAGGTGGTACGCCGCCAGCGCGATCTGCGATTCGACCAACGGCCGCAACCGTCTGTACTGGATCGGAGTGATCTCCAGCGGCTGTCCCTTCCAGAACAGGCCGTGATGCACGATCAGCAGGTCGGCGCCCGCCTGGGCCGCCGCGTCGATCAGCGGCCCGTGCGCGCTGACGCCCGTCGCGACCCGCTCGACCAGCGCAGGACCGGGCACTTGCAGCCCGTTCGGGGCGAAGTCGGGGAGGGCGTAGTCGGCGAGCAACTCGTCGACGAACTCGATGATCTCGCTGGTGCTGGCAGACATGACGCGGACGCTACCTCTTGATGCTGGTGCGGCTGTGTTCGACTAATGTCGCAACATCTCTTTGGAGGACGACATTGGCGAGGCGGACAACGCTGTTCATTCGGAAGCCTGGACTCTGGAGAACTTGGCATTGTTCGAGCGCCTGATCTTGGACGATCCTGATGCGGAACGCCGTAGAGGCTGGTTTATTGCCCGTGGCCGCTGTCTCCTCTCGCTCGGTGAGTTTGATAAGGCCGAACGAACGTTTGAGACGGCGCGCAAGTTCAGAGTCGGCGCCTCGGCCGACATTGCCGCAAAGCAGCTCGAAAAGGTCAGAGCCCGGCGCGCAGATCGGGACAGGGCGTTCGCGCTGTTGGACAGGTCGCCCCAGCACCTGCGCTTAGAGGCGGATGCCGAAAAGGACGCCGAGCGTGCGTTTGGGTTCCAGGTCGAGGCCCGTCTGCTCCTTGTCGAGCGGCACCCGACGAGCACACATGACCTGGTTGCGCTGGGAGCGGCGCAACGCCATAACGGCGAAGTGGCTGCCGCGCTCGCGACCTACGACCGGGCGCTCGCACTCGACGACGGGTTGGTCAGCAACTCGGCCGCACACGTCGGTCGCGCCGCGGTGCTTCGCGACATTGGGAAACGAGATGAGGCAGAGGAACTACTTCGAAGTGTGCTGGGCCGGAACGGTCGAAGCGGTCATGCGGCTCTGGGCCTCGCAGGGGTGCTCATGGACCGCTACGAAGATACTCGCGGTTCGAAGGTGCTCGTCGAGACTGAACGCCTGCTGAAACTGGCCTGGGCGGCGGCTCCAGGGACTAAGGAGGTTCAAGCGGCCTACGGTCGCTTCCGCAGTCTGACTCGGCGCGCGCCCGGGCTGGATCAGTAGGTCGTCGTGGCGCCATGTGACGAGCGAGTTGGAGGGCGATGAGCCCACCAGCGGCCGGCGGCCAGGGTCGAGCGCGTATCTGTGCGCGCCTCGGTGAGATCCGGCATGACCCCGTTCTCGCTAGACTCCGCGCGTCCTCGGGGCGTGGCGCAGCCTGGTAGC
>CAZLKZ010000096.1:0-2159 GCA_964560235.1 uncultured Conexibacter sp.
GCGCGCTCGCGCTCGCGTTCTGCACTCCACAGCACGGTTTGAGCGTATCGCGGGCGATGTGTGAGAGCCGCAGTTGCGAGCCCGCAGCATGCGGTTAGGCTGAGGGCGTGCCCCAGCAGCATCTCGACCGCCTGACAGCCCTCGACGCGTCGTTTATCGCGCAGGAAAACGCCGAGTCGCACATGCATATCGGCGGCCTCGTCATCTGCGAAGGGCCCGCACCGGACCCGGAGGAGTTTCTCGACCACGTGCGGTCCCGGCTGCACCTGGTGCCGCGCTACCGCCAGCGCATCATGCAGCCGCCGCTGGAGTCCGGCCGCTGGTTCTGGGCAGATGACCCGACCTTCAACCTCGAGTACCACGTGCGCCGCACGGCACTGCCGGCTCCCGGCGACGAACAGGCGCTGCTCGCGCTCGCCGGCCGGATCGCCTCCCAGCAGCTCGACCGTCAAAAGCCGCTGTGGGAGATGTGGCTGATTGAGGGGCTGTCCGAGGGCCGCTTCGCGCTGATCTCGAAGACGCACCACGCGCTGATCGACGGGATCGCCGGTGTCGACCTCGCGACCGTGATGTTCGACCTCGACCCCGTCCCCGCGCAGTACGACCACCCGAACCGCCCGTGGCGCGCGCAATCGGAGCCGACGGGTTCAGAGATGCTTGCCGGCAGTGCCATCAGTGCCGCAAAGGCGACGGCGGGCATCGTCGGTGCGCTCGTCGGCGCAGCGACCCGGCCTGCTCAGGCCTGGCGCGGGGTGAGCGAAGTCGCAGGCGGCGTGAGCGAGTTCGTTGCTGCGGGCCTCAACCCGGCTCCCGCTTCTCCGCTCAACAAGCCGATCGGCCCGCACCGCCGCTTCGCGGTCGTGCGCGCCGACCTCGCCGAGGTCAAGGAGATCAAGAACACGCTGGGCGGCACCGTCAACGACGTCGTGCTCGCGCTCGTGACTGCGTCGATCCGCAAGTGGCTCCACAGCCGCGGCGTGCAGACCGAGGGGCTGGAGCTGCGTGCGCTGGTGCCCGTGTCGACAAGGCCGCGCGAGAACCGCGGCGAGGTCGGCAACAAGGTCGTCGCGATGCGTGGCCCCCTCCCCGTGTACATCGACGATCCGGTCGCGCGGCTACGCCACGTGCACGAGGCGATGAACGACCTCAAGGACTCAAAGCAGGCGGTCGGCGCCGAAGTGCTCGTGAACGCGCAGGGGTTCGCGCCCCCGACGGTGCTCGCTCAGGCCTCGCGGCTCAACTTCTCGACCCGCTTCTTCAACATGATCGTGACCAACGTGCCCGGCCCCCAGGTGCCGCTGTACGTGGTCGGCCGCAAGATGGAGCACGTGTTCCCGATTGCGTTCCTGCCTCGCAACCACGGCCTGGCCGTGGGCATCATGTCCTACAACGGCGAGCTCAACTTCGGCCTGCTCGGCGACTACGACGTAGTGCCGGACATCGACGCAATCGCCGACGGCATCAGCGAAGCCCTCGCCGAGCTCCTCGAACTAGCCCGCGAACGCTCCGCGGCACCGGCTTAGTCCGGAAAGCTCCGCGTAAGCCCCGGCTGTAGCCCCGCGACTGTGGATGGCGCGGAGTGCGGGGCGTCCCCGGAGCGGTATGTGAGCGGAGCCGGAGGCGGAGCGAGCAGCGAAGGGGATGCCCCGGACTCCGGGCCAACCCCCAACTCTCGAAGCGCTAGAAGCCGAGGGCGAACTTCGCGTCCTCGGACATTCGGTCCGGGGTCCACGGCGGTGTGAACGTGAGCTCGGTGGAGACTCCGGTCACGCCTTCGAGCTCTGAGACGAACTCGTCGATCTGGTCTGCGACCTGCGGGCCGATCGGGCAGCCGGGGCTCGTGAGGGAGAACGTGACGTGCACTGCGCCCTCGGGCGAGACCTCAATCGTGTAGATCAGGCCGAGCTCAACGAAGTCGAGCCCGAGCTCCGGGTCGATCACGTTTGTGAGGACTGCCTCGACGTCGTCAGCGGTGGGCATGGCGCCAGTGTACGAACCCGGGGTCCTACCCTGGACAGGGCAATGTGGCTGCTCGTCCTGCTCCTTGTAGTTGTGCCGATCGCGGAGCTGTACGTGATCATCCAGGTCGGCCAAGCGATCGGCGTGCTGCCGACGATCGGCCTGCTGATCTTCGACTCGCTGTTCGGCGCCTGGCTGCT